>MFRW01000001.1 GCA_001786575.1 Candidatus Moranbacteria bacterium RIFCSPHIGHO2_01_FULL_55_24
AGCGCTGATCAGGAAGAAGTCTTCGTCATCGGCGGCGGAAGCATCTATGCGCAGATGCTGCCCTCGGCAGACCGGCTGTACCTTACTCTGGTCGAAGGGGACTATGAGGCAGACACCTTTTTTCCGGAGTATCCGCTGTTCACCCAGGTGGTAAGCGAGGAACCGGGCGAGGAGAACGGCTATCGATACGCTTTCACGGTTTTGGAAAAAGAATAACGCATGACGCTATGGCAAGGAAAATCATCGCACTGACAGGGGAGATGGGATCGGGGAAGGACACGGTCGCGAAATACCTGCGGGAAAAATACGGGGCGCAAAGTTTCCGCTTTTCCGATGTCCTGCGGACCCTCCTTCGCGAACTGGAGCTGCCTATCACGCGTGAGAATCTCACCGGACTTTCGCAAGCGCTCCGCGCCCTTTATGGAGAAAACGTGCTTGCCCTAAGCATCGCCAGAAAGGCTTCCGTACTTCCGGCAGATACGCTTCTCGTGATCGACGGCATCCGCCGCGAGTCCGATCTCCTGCCGTTCCGTGAGCAAGGCGAAATCATGTTGATTTATATCGATGCGCCGCTTGAGACGCGCTTCGAGCGCATCCAGAAGCGCATGCAGAATGAAGACGAGGCGGAGAAGACATTGGAGGAGTTCAAGGGTGATCACGAGCTCGAGACCGAAATCCAAGTGCCGCTCTTGCGGGAGAAAGCGACTGCCGTTATCGATAACTCCGGCACTTTGGAAGAACTGTTCGCCCAGGTGGAGGAATACTTGGAAAAACTCGCGGTGAAACAAGCTCTATGAGGGGAAAGATGATAGCGGTGTACGGCATCAACGGCATCGGAAAGACAACCCAGGCGGAGCGTTTGGTAGAGTACTTGGTTTCCCAGGGGAAGCAGGCGAGCCGGCTCAAGTATCCGGTGTATGACCTGGAGCCGGAAGGACCGTTCATCTATAAATACCTGCGGGATCCGGAGTTCCGGGCTGCACACGAGCTTTCGACCGAAGACTTCCAGATGAAGTACGCCGAAAACCGGCGGCGCTACGAGGCCGAGCTTCTCGCCCGTCTGGAAGCGGGAGAATGGATCGTCGCCGAGGACTACACGGGTACGGGACTCGCTTGGGGACTTACCTGGGGAGCCGACCTCGAATACCTGGAAAAGATCAATCAGGGCCTCCGGGAGCCAGACCTTTCCATCCTTCTGCACGGCGAGCGCTTCCTGACGGCTGTCGAAGCCGAGCATCGCAATGAGACGGCGGATGAGAAGATACGCATCTGCAAGAACTTCCATCTGCTCCTCGGGCTTCGGGCGGGCTGGGCCGTGGTTAATGCCAATCAGAGCATCGAAGCGGTCTCTCAAGATATGCAAAGCGTCGTGAAAAAAGCTTTTCCGACTGACCTGTCATAAGATTTATGGAACTCCAAGTAAAAAAACTCGATCCAGAAGCCAAGCTCCCGACGCGGGCGCATGCCGATGATGCCGGGCTGGATCTCTACGCCCTTGAAGAAAGCATTCTGGAGCCGGGAGCGCGCCTGGCGGTGCGGACCGGCATCGCGCTGGCCATTCCCAAGGGCTTCA
The DNA here is from genome assembly GCA_001786575.1 of Candidatus Moranbacteria bacterium RIFCSPHIGHO2_01_FULL_55_24. Taxonomy (GTDB): domain Bacteria; phylum Patescibacteriota; class Minisyncoccia; order Moranbacterales; family UBA1568; genus UBA1568. The sequence continues at coordinate 1,574 of MFRW01000001.1, forward strand.
CGGGCCTGGTCTGGGACAAGTCCGGTCTGGCAGCCAAAGCGGGCATCAAGACCATGGGAGGAGTGGTCGACGCGGGCTACCGGGGAGAAGTGCAGGTCATCGTAGTAAACATCGGTCCCCTTCCCTATACCGTAGAAAAGGGCGCGAAAATCGCCCAGCTTCTGGTACAGAAAGTCGAACTTCCCGAAATTTGCGAAGTGAGCGAATTAGATGATACCCTACGAGGAGAGGGCGGATTCGGAAGCACCGGCACCCACTAGAAGGGGAGGGTCTATGAAAATCTATTTTGCCAGTTCTACCCGGGAAACCTATGAAGACCGGGAGATGAATTTCCAAATCGTCCAGGCTCTGCGACGGTACGGCAAAGTTTTTTCAGAACGGAGCGAGCTAAGCGATACGAGCGCGCTCGGAATGAAGCCGCGGAACTCCGATATCTATCAGCATGAAGTAGGACTCCTCAAGGATTCCGACGTGCTAGTTGCCGAAGTGAGTGAGCCGTCGCTCGGCGTAGGGTACGAAATCGCGCTCATGGAGCAGATGAAAAAACCCGTGCTCTGCCTCTTCCGTAAGAAGGAAGACCATCATGCGCTCTCGGTGATGGTCGCAGGGAATGAGAAACTGATGATCCGGCAGTATCAAGGCCCTCTGGATCTGCGGCGGATTTTCCGCGAATTTTTCAAATGATATCAAGTATGAAGTATACCCCTGTCATCGGCATGGAAGTGCACGCAGAATTGAAGACTCTCTCGAAGATGTTCTGCGGCTGCAAGAACGGTCTCGGTCTCGAAACCGAGCCGAACGTGCATATCTGCCCGGTCTGCACCGGCCAGCCGGGGACGCTTCCGGTGCCCAACGCGCGCGCGATCGAAAGCGTGCAGCGGGTGGGACTGGCGCTCGGATGCACGCTCCGCAAGAAAGCGAAATTCGACCGCAAGAATTACTTCTACCCCGATCTTCCGAAGGGCTACCAGATCTCCCAGTACGACGAGCCTTTCTGTGAGGCTGGCGAGATGGAGGTGCTCGGCAAGAAATTCCGCATCACGCGCGTCCACTTGGAAGAGGATACTGGCAAACTGACGCATCCGGCGGGCGCCGACTATACGCTTGTGGATTTCAACCGGGCCGGAGTGCCGCTTATGGAGCTAGTGACCGAGCCGGATTTCGGGAGCGGCCAGGAAGCGCGCGCTTTCTGCCAGGCGCTCCAGCAGGTTCTCCGCTATCTCGAAGTATCGGATGCCGATATGGAGAGGGGCCAGATGCGCTGCGAAGTGAATATCTCTCTCTACAAAGAAGGTGCAGACCGCCTTTCCGGCACCAAAGTGGAGATCAAGAACCTGAACTCTTTCCGAGTAGTGGAGCGCGCGATCGAATACGAGATCAAGCGCCAGAGCGAAGCGCTCGATAAAGGAGAGGAAATCATCCAGGAGACCCGCGGCTGGGACGAGAATCGGAGCGCTACGGTCTCCCAGCGCAAGAAAGAATCGGCCCATGACTACCGTTACTTCCCCGAGCCGGACATCCCTCCCTTCGAATTTGCCGATGCCGATATCGAGAGACTGAAGCAGTCTCTGCCGGAATTGCCGCATGAGAAAGCGAAGCGTTTCCAGTCGGAATACGCGCTTCCCGAAGCGGACGTCATCGTTCTGACCGAAGACCGCCGCTTCTCGGAATTCTTCGAAGAGGTCGCGAGCGAGCTCGATGCCAAGAAGCAGGCCGGAGAGATGGCGACGGAAATGGAACGTGCGCGGAAATTAGCGGTGAATTACCTTCTGACCGAGCTTCGCAAGCACTTGCAAGTTGCCGGACAGAGCATCGCGGATGTCAAAATCACGCCCGAGGACTATGCGGAATTCATCGCGATCGTCGCGGATGGCAAGATCAACTCAAGCGCAGCGCAGACGGTGCTTCTCGAGATGTACAAAGGCGAGGATAACGATCCCTCGCATATCATCGAGCGGTTGAACCTGGAACAGGTGAGCGATACCGGAGCTCTGGAAGTGGCAGTCGATGTTGTGCTTTCGGCCAACGAGAAGTCGGTCGCGGATTATCGGGCCGGCAAAGAGAATGCTCTCAAATTCCTCATGGGGCAGGTGATGGCTGCTACGAAGGGTCGCGCTAACCCGCAGATAGTGCTAGAGATATTGAAAGAGAAGTTAAAGTAAGGTGCAAGCGTGGACGCTTCCTGATGACAAGAAAATATAAAATAATCCCAGTGCCGTTTTCGACACTGGGATTTTCCATTTCCCCGTTCCCATCCCAGAGCAACCCTCCAGGGAGACGTGCACTCGCTCCGGCGTGCTCGCTTACTTCATTCCAGGACGGAAAACTTTTTCTGAAAGAAAAAGACCATGCTTTTCCGTCCTTCCAAGCCTTCCTGGCAGGGTTCTCTGGGAAGGATTTCAAAATATCCTGAACCCCAGATTTTTTCGGAATGAGCTCTCCGCTGGAAGAGAGCGAATGTCTCTCGGAAAGATCGTGGGGTGAATGGTATTGAGAAAGATGTCCGAGAAATCCCTAGAAGCACTAGGCTTTTTCTATAATCTCCAAAGCGGATTCGGTATTTTTGATCCAATGGATATCCCAGCCGGCGGCTTCCATGCGGCGGAGCCAGGTCATCTGGCGCTTGGCGTAGCGGCTGATTTCCTGGAGAAGGAGGGTTTCCATCTCGGCGCGCTTCAGTTTCTTCTGGAGGAAGAGCGCGATGTATTTGTACTCGAGACCGAAACTCTCGAGGCGCTTCCAGCTGACGCCTTCTTTGTTGAGGCGTTCGACTTCCTGGACAAGACCTTCCCGAAAGCGCTTCTTGAGGCGGAGGCGGATATTCTCCAGCACCGTGCGCCGCTCCGGATCGAGAGCCAGGATGACGTAACGTTCGTTTCGGATCTTGGGTGTGCCTGCTTCGGGCACCTTGCCGAGAACCTCGATGATCTCCAGGGCGCGGATGAGGCGAAGGGGATTCTTCTTGTCGATCGTCTTGGCTCGCACGGGATCTTTGGCGGAGAGTTCGGCAGAGAGTTCCTCGAGGGATTTCTTGCCGAGCCGTTCGCGGAGTTCGGGATTCGGCTTCACGCCGGGGAAGGATTGGTTCTCGATGAAGGTCTGGACCCAGAAGCCGGTGCCGCCGGCGATGATCGGAAGCTTTCCTCTTTCCAGGATCTCCTGGTGCGCTTTCTTGGCATCGCGCAGGAAGTGGGTGACATTGTAGTCCTCTTTCGGGTCCGCGATATCCAAGAGATGGTGCGGAGCGAGCGCTTGCTCGGCTTTCGTCACTTTGCCGCTGCCGATATCCATGCCGCGATAGACTTGGCGGCTGTCGGCCGAGATGATCTCACCGTCGTATTTCTGGGCCAGAGAAATAGCCAAATCCGACTTGCCGGAGGCAGTCGGTCCGAGGATGACGATGGTCTTGGGAGAATTCTTTTCCATAGATACTCTACTCTAGAGGACTCTGCCGGATGAAGCAAGCTTTATGCCACAGACACGACGCCGGCAAGACTCTGGAGCGCGGAGAGAAGACTCTCGTCCCGAGTGACGGAGAAAGAGGTTTCAAGGAGGGTGCCCTGGATTTCCAGGACTACCTTTTCCTGCCCCGAAGGCGCTTTCTTTAGGAGCGCGGAGAGGTCTTCTATGGTATTGGCCGGGGCGCTATCCGCGATGCGGATAACGAGCTTGCCTTTGGGAAGCGGCGCCTGGGAAGCGGCGCGCTCGGCGACGCTCTGGCGGGTCGCTTCGCCGCGGGCGAACTGTTCTACGGTCTTCTCTGACAAGCGTTCCACGCTCTCGGCGATGACGCGGAGCGAGCCTTCTTTCTGCGAGAGGCGCGCGGAAACGATCGCGATCTCATCCTCTTTCCAGGAGTCTCCGGTGGCTTCGGCGGTCTTGCCGAAGACGAGGATTTCGACGCGGCCGGTCATGTCTTCGAGGCCCACGAAGTACATGGTGCTGCCGTTCTTGGTGAGCACTTTGCGGACAGCGGTGATAACACCGCCGATGCGGACTCGCGCATTATCGGAAAGCTTGTCGAGATCGCGGATCGGGGTCGCGGTCTTGGTCAGGTATTCGTGGTACTCGGATACCGGGTGATCAGTCACGTAGAGGCCGAGAAGCTCTTTTTCCCAGCCAAGCTTGCTTTTCTTGTCTGCGACCTCGGCCTGGGCGAGCCGGATCCGGCTCTTGGGCAGGGGCAGGTCTCCGAAGAGGCTGTTGGCGTGATTTTCGGTGAGGGATTTGCTGTTCTTGGCGTGCTGGAGGATGGCATCCAGGCTCTGGAGCAGCTGGTTCCGTTCGCCGAAGTTATCAAGCGCGCCGACCTTGATGAGCGCTTCGACGGATTTCTTGTTGAGGTCTTTGGTCTGGACCCGCTCGACAAGCGCCTCGAGCGTCTCGTACTTGCCGTTCCGTTTCCGCTCTTCCACGATCTCATGCGCGACCAGATGACCGACATTCTTGATGGCGTTCAGTCCGAAGCGCACGCGCTCCTTTCCGTCTGCACCCATGATGACGGCGAATTCCTCGAAGCTTTCATTGACATCCGGCGGGAGGACTTCGATGCCCATTTCGCGGGTCTCGCGCACTTCGATGGCGATGCGGTCGATATTGTCCTGGTCGCTCGTGAGGAGCGCGGCCATGAACTCGGCCGGGTAGTGAGCCTTCAGGTAAGCCGTCTGGTAGCCGATGAGGGCGTAGCAGGCGGCGTGGGAACGGTTGAAACCGTAGCCGGCGAACGGTTCGATGAACGCGAAGACCTGTGCGCCGATCTTCTTGCCGACACCGGTCTTCTCGCAGCCCTCGATGAATTTCTCGCGCTGTTCGGCGACGAGTTCCTTGATCTTCTTGCCGACCGCTTTGCGCAGGACGTCCGCTTCGCCGAGAGAGAAACCGGCGAGGTCGCGAGCGATCTGCATGAGCTGTTCCTGATAGACGGCGACGCCGTAGGTATTCTCAAGAATCGGCTCGAGGAGGGGGTGGAGGTATTCGACTTTCTTGGTGCCGTGCTTTCCGCCGATGAAGTCGGGGATGTACTCCATCGGTCCCGGGCGGTAGAGGGCGACCATCGCGATGATGTCCTCGAAAACGGTCGGCTTGAGCTGTTTCAGGTAGCGCTTCATGCCAGTCGATTCCAGCTGGAAGACTCCGGTCGTGTGGGCGTCCTGCAGGAGCTTATAGGTAAGCTCGTCATCCAGGGGAATCCGCTCGATCGAGATGTCGACACCCTTGGTCTTCCGCACGATGCGGAGCGTGTTCTGGATGATGGTGAGGTTCTTCAATCCCAGGAAGTCCATCTTGAGGAGGCCGATCTTCTCGACGGCGTTCGCTTTGGTGGAAGCGGCGTACTGGGTCACTACGCCTTCGCGCGAGCCCGAGACTTTCTGGAGCGGCGTGTATTCGGTGACCGGGTCTTTGGTGATGACCACGCCGCAGGCATGCATGGAAGCATGGCGGGCCAATCCTTCCACGGTCATCGCGGTGTCGATGAGCTTCTTCGCATCGGCGTTCCCTTCATACCAGGCTTTGAATTCTGGTACTTCCTCGAGAGCCTTTTTGATCGAGGTGAACATGGGGATCATCTTGGAAGTCTTGTCGCAGAGGTCGTAGGGGAAGCCGAGCGCGCGCCCCACGTCGCGCACGGCGGCGCGGGCGGCCATGGTTCCGAAGGTGATGATCTGCGCTACGTGGTCGTTCCCGTATTTGGAACGGACGTAGTTCAAGACGTCGTCGCGGCGGTTATCGGCGAAGTCCATATCGACATCGGGCATGGAGATGCGCTCCGGATTGAGGAAGCGCTCGAAGAGAAGGTCATACTTGATGGGGTCGAGGTCGGTGATGCCGGTGAGGTAGGCGACGAATGATCCGGCGGCCGAGCCGCGGCCGGGGCCGACGACCACGCCGTTCTCCTTGGCCCAGTTGACGAAGTCCTGGACGATCAAGAAGTATGAGGCGAAGCCGGTACTCTCGATGACGCCAAGCTCGTAGTCGAGGCGCTTCCGGTGTTCATCGGTGACTTCGCTTTGGTCCGGATAGCGTTTGGTGAGGCCGATCTCGCAGAGCTCGCGCAGGTAGCCGTCAGCCGTCTTGCCCTCCGGCAGGGGGAATTCCGGCAGATGATTCTCGCCGGTCTTGAGCTTGAAGTCGATCGCATCAACAATCACCCCGGTATTCTCGATCGCTTCCGGGATGTCTTTGAAGATCTCGGACATCTCTTCCGGGCTCCGGAGCGAGAGGTCGAGATTCATCATGCTGAAGCGCTCGTGGTCCGAGACTTTCTTGTTGTCGCGGATGCAGAGGAGGACATCCTGGACTTCGGCGTCTTCTTTGCGCACATAGTGCACGTCGACAGCGGCGACTACCGGGATGCCGGTCTCGCGGCTGATCTGGATCAGGCCCTGGTTGGCGAGGATCTGGTTCTCGTACTGGAGATGCGGGCCGAGCTCGAGGTAGAAGTTGCCGGCGCCGAAGATATCCTGGTATTCGAGAGCGATAGCCTTGGCACGCTCGTAATTGCCGTAGATGATCTCGGAGGGCACTTCGCCCTGGAGCGATCCGGAAAGCGCGATGAGGCCCTCGCTGTGCTCCCGGAGGAGATTCTTGTCCGCGCGGGCCTTGTAATAGAAGCCCTCGAGCTGGGCGATCGAGATGATCTTCATGAGGTTCTTGTACCCGGTCTCGTTCTTGGCGAGGAGGACGAGCTGGTGCCGGCGCCGGTCCTCTGCGGTATTGTTCTTGCTCGCGAGGTTTTTGGCGACGAAGATCTCCGCCCCGATAATCGGCTTGATCCCGTAGTCCTTGGCATGCGTGTAGAATTCGACCGCGCCGTAGAGAGCCGAGGTGTCGGTGAGTGCGAGCGCGGTCATGCCGAGTTCCTGGGCGCGCTTCAGAAGAGCATCGATAGTCGGGAGCGCCGTGAGGAGCGAGTAGTGCGAGTGGACGTGGAGATGGGTGAAACTCATATTTTCTGGAAATAAAAAAACGCCGAATTCAATAAGAAACAGGCGTGTTCGGTTGGAGAACGATGTGTGGCATATGTGTTTGGTATCCCTCATAGCCCAGGACTCGCCTTTGGGTTTTGCAGGGAAACAGGTTCCTCTGGAGTATAGCAAAAAAAGAAAGAGCCCTCCATACGCTGTATGAAGGGACTCTTGATATTTCTCATGCCCGAGTTCTCATTTCTGGATGAGTTTCCGGACGATCGCCCGAGCCCAGCCAGGGAGTTCTTCGAAAATTCGGGCTTTGATCTCCCAGCCAAGAAAGCCTCTGCGATCCCTCGTCCAGGGTTGGACGGATTCCGGATCGTAGAGATCGGCGCCGGGGCACGGAACGATCACGTTTCGTTTCCCGAAGATCTTCTCGGCCAGTCTGGCACAGCGGGCGAGGTGCATTGCCTGGCTGACGATCAGGATTTTCGGCTCCGGACCGACAAAGTCGCTTGCGACCTTTTTCGCTTCCTGGAGCATCCCTCTGGTCGCGAGGTAGCTGCCATCTTCCGGCGGCCATATCGCGATGACGGAGCCCTGGTGCGTCTCGTACCATTTCGGTTCGGCCTTGAAAAGCGCATAGAGCACTTCCCATTGTCCGATGATAAAAAAAGGACGATCGAGCTTGTTCCGGAGGGCCGCGAATTTGTGACACTGGCGCGCCAGATGCTCATTCACGCTGCCGGGACGGAAGCCGGCGTTTTCCAGACGGTAGAAACGTTCCAGATCAGTAAGATCCGAACCTTCTCTGCCGCCGAACAGCAAAGAAAGCTGCTCCGCTACTTCTTCGTCCGCCCAGGTATTCCTTCCGAACGCTTGCGGACAGATGATGTCCGCATCCAGAACCTTTCCTCGCGGATTTGCGAGTATTTCCGGTTTCAGGAAATAGTCGAACATGGGTATCCTCCTCTGTTAAGGTGCGGTTATGCTTATAAAGTCATAACCTGACATTATACTCCAAAATCATGTAAAAGTCAAGGGGAAAGGAGTGCGCTATAATGGGCTCATGCATACGCCTACATTTGAAAAAGAACTGACGCTCCGGCTCGAGGGAGAGGCTTTTATCATCGGTATCGATGAGGCCGGGCGCGGACCTCTGGCCGGGCCGGTAGTGGCGGCTGCTGTCTGCTATCGGACGGCGAATTTCAGCGTGCCGGAAGCGCTCGCGAAGGAGTTCTCGCTCATCCGCGATTCCAAGAAGCTTTCTCCGAAGCAGCGTGAGAAGGCGTTCTCTCTGGTGCAGGAACACTTCCATGTCGGGACGGGAATCATCAATCCGGAAACGATCGACCGGGTGAATATCCTCCAAGCGACCTTCCTCGCGATGAAAGCCGCTCTTACCGACCTGTTGCGGCAGCTGCCGGAAGCGCGGGGCAAGGAATACCTCTTGATCGACGGCAACCAGCCCCTCCCGAGCTTTTCCGGGACGCAGGAGGCGGTAATCGGCGGGGATAGCTTGGTCCGCTCCATCGCGGCGGCGTCGATTGTCGCCAAGGTGACGCGGGACCGGATGTTCGACGAGTATGAGGCGCTCTATCCGGGATATGGTTTTGTGCAGCACAAGGGCTACGGGACGAAGGTGCATATGGATGCTCTGCGGCATCTGGGGCCCTGTGCGATCCACCGCCAGTCCTTCCGCCCGGTCCAGCTGACCAATCCGGAAACGGTGAACCGCAAATTCGCTTCCGTACTCCAACGGAAGAAAAGATGAGGAATCTTGCCAAACCCGGAAGCTCGTGTTAGAGTGAGGGCGTTATATTTTACTGTTTTTTACCGTTATGGCATTGCCCAAGCAAAGACATACCCGCCACCGCCGCGACCGCGCCCGGAAGCAATACGATATGGAACTGGTGAACACCGTCGAGTGCCCGAAGTGCAAGGCACGCAAGCTGTCCCACCGCGCCTGTCCGGAATGCGGTTTCTACAAAGGCCGCGAAGCCGTGAAGAAGGCTCCGGCACTGGCCAAAGCGAAGAAATAAATCTTTCTTTTGTCCGACCCCGTTCCTTTCAACAAAAAACACAAAAATGGCAAACAGGCACCTCCAGAGATCAGTAGCGATGCAGTCACTCTTTGAGTGGGACTTCCAGGGGAAGCACGATGAGCGTGCGCGCGAGATTTTGAAGCGCAACATCCAGGAATTCGCCCCGGGCTTGGAGGATACCGTGTTCGCCGAGCACTTGATGGAGGGGACGCTCCGTGAGAGGAAGACCATCGACAAGCTTATCGAGAAATGCGCGCCGGAGTGGCCGCTCGAGCAGGTAACGATCGTCGACCGGAACGTATTGCGCCTCGGGATCTACGAGCTCATGTTCGGGAACTACGACGAGGTCCCGCCGAAGGTCGCCATCAATGAGGCGATCGAGCTTGCCAAGAGTTTCGGGAGCGATGCCAGTCCGCGCTTCGTGAACGGGGTCCTGGGAACGATCTACCGCGAGATGGGCGAGCCGATGAAGGACGACGTTTCGGAGAATCACAAGCGTAAGGAAGACAGAGAGAAGAAAGACAGAGAGAAGAAACCGAAGCCTGAAGCCGGAGCATCTTCTCCGGAAGAATCCGAAAAAGAACCGAAGAAGGTAGCGAAAAAAAGGACGCCTAAGAAGAAAGAAGCGAAAGCCTGAAACGAAAGCGCTCCCTGTCTCCGGTAGCGCTTTTATAGAAGCAAGAATCTATGCCTCACGCTGTTATCGATACCGAAAAACTGAAGAGCACCCTCGGTATCACGATCGGGAATACGGACCTGTACCAGGAGGCGTTGACGCACCGCTCCTACTTGAACGAGCATCGCGACTATCCGTTCCCGCACAATGAGCGCTTGGAATTCCTGGGCGATGCCGTTTTGGAATTGGTAGTGACGCGCCATCTTTTCGACCGTTTTCCTAATCCGGAAGGCGAGCTGACCAGTTTCCGGGCGGCGCTTGTGAATGGCGAGATGCTCTCGAAGATCGGCAAGGAGCTCGGGGTGGAACAGTTCCTCTTGATGAGCCGCGGAGAGTCCAAGGATACCGGCCGCGCCAGAAGCTACCTCATCGCCAACGCCGTGGAAGCGGTTATCGGGGCGCTGTATCTGGACCAGGGGTACGATGCCGCCAAGGTATTTATCGAACAGCGCATCCTGACCCATCTTGAAGAGGTGATGGAACAAGGGCTCTATACCGACCCCAAGAGCCGTTTCCAGGAAATGGCCCAGGAGAAAACGGGCATCACGCCTAATTACGGAGTGCTCCGCGAATGGGGGCCGGACCACGACCGGCATTTTGTCGCGGGCGTTTTTCTAGAAGATGAACTTGTCGCCGAAGGGGAGGGGACCAGCAAACAGGAAGCCCAACGCGAAGCGGCCAAGAAGGGTCTCGAAGCCAAGGGCTGGTAGCCTTGACTTTTTCATAAATTCAGAGTATAATTTTTTTTGTACTTTGAGTATCGGAAAAGGAAAGAAAGGGCTAGTCATGAGCTATGGTTACCAGTTGGGTCTATCGTTTTCCTGCATGCTCATCTCTCTGGTGATGGTTCTTGCGCTTCTGCATCTCTACGTCTCCGGACACTGGGATTACTGGAGCAAAACGAAACGCTTCGGGTATGTCGGAATGATGAGCACGCTTTTTTCGGTGGCCATCGGCCTGTTCGTGCCGCTCATCCACTATTATTGAAAATACACAGGGAAACACTGCTCCAACATGAGCACCAAGCCACTACTACAGAGTAGTGGCTTTTTCTTTTGTCCGAGAATCCTTTATACTGGGAAAGAATACGAGAGGAAGGCGGAGCTCATGGGCTTTCGTGTTTTTGCTCGAGATAACTTTTGAATGGCAGCCGGTGTATCTCAAGAAACTGGAAATTAACGGCTTCAAATCCTTTGCCAACAAGACGGCATTGGATTTTTTGCCTGACCGCCCTGCCCGAAATGCTTCGCATAACGATGCAGGCGGGTATGTCTCTTCGGGCGGGCGCTCGGGCATCACGGCGATTGTCGGGCCGAACGGGAGCGGCAAGTCCAATGTGGCGGACGCTATCCGTTGGGCCATCGGCGAGCAGTCGCTCAAGAACCTGCGCGGCAAGAAGAGCGAAGACGTCATCTTCGCCGGGACCGACAAGAAGACGCGCCTCGGGAGCGCTTCCGTGACGCTCTATTTCGATAATTCCGACAAGCGCATCCCGATCGAATTCGGCGAAGTCTCCATCACGCGGAAGATCTACCGGAGCGGGGAAAGCGAATATCTCATCAACGGTTCACGCGTGCGCTTGCTCGACATCGTGGATCTTCTCGCGAAAGCCGGCATCGGCAAGGATAGCTACTGCGTCATCACACAGGGTATGAGCGATGCCGTGCTCAATGCGACTCCGGTGGAGCGCCGTGCGATCTTCGAGGATGCGGCCGGCGTGAAGCAGTACCAGATAGAGAAGGAGCGTTCGCTCCGCAAGCTCGCGAGCACGGAAGAGAACCTGACGCGGGTGGAGAGTCTTCTGGTAGAGATCGAGCCGCATCTGAAGACGCTCAAGCGCCAGGCAGAGAAGGCCTCGCAGGGGAAAGAGATCGCTTCCCGACTTCACGAGAAGCAGCTCCTCCTCTACGGATTCCTCTGGAAGAGTTTCGAAGCGGAGCGCGGCAGCGTGCTCGGCGAGCGCGACCGTGTCCAATCCCAAGTCTTCGAATTGGAAGTGGAGACGAACACGCTTGCGAAGCAGGTGAACGAGACCTCGGCGGCGCTCGAAAACCAGGACAAGGAAGAAAGCCTTACCCGCACCCTCGACAGCCTGCGGCAGGAGCTCAATACCTTGGCGCGTGACCGGAGCCTCTTGGAAGGGAAGATCGAGCTGGAATTGGAAAAGCAGAAGGCCCAGGAAGTCGTGCGGGTCATCCCGGTGGATCTCCAGTATGTGCGGAAGGCTCTCGAAGAGATCCGCGAGGAGCAAGCCCGCCTCATCGAGCGCATTCAGGGCGCCGAGAAGCTGGAAGACCTCCAGGATATCCGCGAGTATGCCCAGGTGGTGAAGCAGAAGCTCTATGATCTGTATGAAAAGGCGGGAGAGGGGAGCGTCCAGGAGAAGAAAGTGATCACGCTTCCCGAAGAAGAGCAGGCGGCAAGCGATGAACGTCTGGAGAGCTACCGTGAGGAGCTTCGGAAGATCCAAGAGGCGTTCGCCGAGGCGGACGGGAAGAGGGTCAAAATGGAGAGCGAGATCCAGGAAGCCCGCGAGGCGGATCGCACCAGCCGGGAGCAATTCTTCGCTGCCGAAAAGACTTGGCGGGAAAAGGAATTCCAGCTGACGCGCCTCAAGGACCAGCTGAACGAGGCCAAAGTGCGCCTGGCCCGCGTGGAGGTACGCGAGGAAGATCTGGTGAAGCTCGTGAAAGAAGAGCTTCATATGGAAGTGAGCGCTCTCTCCTACGATGGGACGCCGGTGGAACGCGAGCGCTTGGAGCGCGAGATCGCCCGGCTCAAAGTGGAGGTAGAACACGTCGGAAGCATCGACCCGCTCATCGTTTCGGAATACGAAGAAACTGCGGAGCGCTTCGAATTCCTGTCGCGCGAATCCACGGATCTGCGCGAAGCCATGGTGTCGCTCCAGGAGGTGATCCGGGAGATGGATCAGAAAATCGACCAGGCCTTCAAGAAGGCCTTCACGGAAATCCGCAAGAAATTCGAGGAATATTTCAAGATCATTTTCGGCGGCGGCCGAGCCGAGCTCCAGGTAGTGCATATCGCCAAACGCCGGCGCGGAGAAGAGGATGAGGAAGCGGGAGAAGAGGCGCTTCCGGAAGCGGAAGCGAGTCCTGCCAGCCTGGTCGGAATCGAGATATCTGCCTGCCCGCCCGGGAAGAAGATCACCAATCTCTCCATGCTTTCCGGCGGCGAGCGGTCGCTCACTTCGCTCGCGCTTCTCTTCGCGATCATCTCTTACAATCCGCCGCCATTCGCCGTGCTCGACGAAGTGGAAGCAGCACTGGACGAGGCGAATTCCCGGCGCTTCGGGAAGATGCTTGCGGAACTTTCCGCGCATACCCAGTTCATCGCGATCACGCATAACCGCGAGACGATGTCCCAGGCCGCGCTCCTCTATGGGGTCACCATGGGAGCAGACGGCGTTTCGCAGCTCCTTTCGATCCGTCTGGATCAGGTGGGGGAAGGCGGCAAGGTAAATGCCGGTGCCCGCAATTGACAAAGTTTCAGAAACGAGCTAGAATAGTTTTTGTATATATCTAAGGTATCGGCCCATTATTATGTTGACTATCCGTTTCAATCGCACCGGTAAGAAGAACCGTGCCTCATACCGCCTGGTACTCCAGGAAAAGACCAAAGCTCCTGGCAAGCGCCATGTGGAGATTCTCGGCAGCCACGATCCGCACATCAAGACCACTATTCTGAAGAAGGACCGTATTCTCTATTGGCTGGGCCAGGGTGCCCAGGCTTCGGAAGTCGTCCACAACCTGCTCGTCCGCGAAGGTGTCATCGAAGGCAAGAAAATCCCTCACAAGATGCCTCGCCCGGTGAAGAAGGAAGAATCGGCTCCTGAAGAAGCTCCGGCTCCGGAAGCAGCTGATCCCGAAGCCGATGAACCCGCCTCCGAAGAAGCAGCGGTCGGAACCCCGCAGGAAGAAGCGGAGATCGGCAGTCAGACCCCTGAAGAAGTTGACAGAGAAGCGGAAGCTATACCGGAAGCCGCACAGGAAGAGCGGGAAGCTGAAATAAAAGAGGTAGAGGAAGAGAAGAAAGAAGCATAGACTCCGAAGGAAGCAGCTCCTGGTTGACAGAAAGGCATTCTGCCTGTAGCATGAGAAGCACAATTGAATACGCTTTCCGTAGACCCGGGGCATTCGCTGTAAAGCGGACGGTAAGTCCCCACGAGGAACAGGTATTCTAGCGAATTCCAAAAGATAGCGCTAGAAGTATTTGTCAGAAGAACACTCAAAGTCTGCGGTTTCTCCCGCAGATTTTTTATTATCCAAAACGAGTATGCAGACAAAACAACAGAAAGAAGCACTCGTCCAAGAGGTGGCCGACAAGGTCAAAGCCTCCAAGGCGCTCGTCTTTGCGAATTACAAAGGCGTGTCGGTGAAGGATCTGACCGCCGTGCGCCGCGAGCTCCGCAAGAGCGGTTCCAGCTGGCAGGTGCTCAAGAAGACGCTCTTGAACATCGCGCTCAAGGAAGCCGGCGTGCCAGTAGAGGCCAGAGGCCTTTCGGGACAGATCGGTGTCGCCTTTTCGCAAGACGAGGTAGCTGCCGCCAAAGTCCTCTCGGATTTCATCAAGGCGAACAAGGAGACAGAGCTTTCGATCGAAGGGGGATCGCTCGGAACAGCCGCTCTCTCGATCGCCGAAGTGAAAGCGCTTGCCAAGCTTCCGAGCCAGGATGAGCTCCGGGCCAAATTGGTCGGGACGCTCCAGGCGCCGATTGCCGGATTCGTCCGCGTATTGGGCGGCAATCTCTCCGGGCTGGTGCAGGTGCTGAAAGCGATCGAAAAACAGAAGGCGGTATAGATCCTATAAGTTAATCCGAAGTTATCAATAATCATAAGTAACGTATAAACCTATGTCAGAAGAAAAGAAGGATGTAGTAGTGCCAGAGAAGTTCGAGAAACTCGTGGCTGAAATCGAGAAGATGAGCGTTCTGGATCTTTCCGAGCTCGTTTCTGTCCTCGAAGACAAGTTCGGCGTATCAGCAGCCGCTCCGGTCATGATGGGCGCTATGCCTGCTGCCGGTGCTGCAGAAGCCGTAGAAGAGAAGGCTGACTTCGATATCGAGCTTACCGCAGCCGGTGGCCAGAAGATCAATGTGATCAAGGCGGTCCGCGAGGTGACCGGTTTGGGCCTCAAGGAAGCGAAGGATCTCGTTGACGCCGCTCCGAAGGTGATCAAGGAGAAGGTGGCCAAGGCTGACGCCGAAGCCATGAAGAAGAAGCTCGAAGAGGCGGGCGCTTCCGTGAACCTGAAATAGTCTCTTTCGAAGAGATCTTGCGAAAACCCTGCCGGAAACGGCGGGGTTTTTTCGTTTCCGGTTACGCGGTATACTGGAAGAGTTATCATTACCTATCGACCTTATGACCTTTTTTGGGATAGATCTCGTGTCCTTGATCCAAGTTGTCGGCTATTTGGGATTGTTCGCGATAGTCTTTGCGGAAACCGGGCTCTTCTTGGGATTTTTCCTGCCGGGAGACAGTCTGCTCTTTATCGCGGGTTTTCTTGCAGGCCAGGAGATTTTCTCTTTGCCGCTCCTCCTTACGCTCCTTATCATTGCAGCTATAACGGGCAATCTGGCAGGGTACGAATTCGGACGGCGTGTCGGGCCGCGTCTCTTCAGCCGCGAGGACTCGCTTCTTTTCAAGAAAAGCCATGCCTTCAGGGCGCAGGCATTCTATGAGCGCTATGGAGCCAAGACGATCGTGCTCGCTCGATTCATGCCGATTGTCAGGACGTTCGCTCCCATCGTTGCCGGGGTCGCCAAAATGAATTTCCGAGCATTCTTCCTCTATAACCTGATCGGGGGTATTTCTTGGGTGGTCGTCCTTGTTCTCCTCGGCTATTTCCTCGGATCGGTTCCGTTCGTCCACGACCATCTGGAGCCGATGATCCTTCTTGTCGTCTTTCTGTCCATTCTACCGGGCATTATCGGGTATATACGAGAGCGACGCGCGGGCCGCGAAGTGCCGGATATCACCGAAGAAATTTTCTCGCACTCGGCTTTTGACAAAAGGCGCGAAGAGGAGTAGGATGCCAGGGTATATTTCCCTATTTCCGTGCGGAGGAACGGAAGCTTTTTTCTGAAATTGTTGTACGGCCTCGCATATGTACCGACTGCTGCGAAAAATCGCTGTCACGCCGAAAGTGGTGATCCCGGAATCAGAACTCATGACTCTCCAGATTCCGGAACTGGGCGCGGAGCTTTCCCCGCTCGTCAAAAAGCTTTTCAAAGGCTCGCTCGCGATTCGCGAGGTGGCTGCCGGCTCCAGCAATGCCGAAGAACAGGAACTGACCGCTCTGACCAATGCTTATTACGATATCGAGCGCTTCGGCGTCCGTTTTGTGGCATCTCCGCGTCATGCGGACATGCTGTTCGTGACCGGGCCGGTTTCCCGCAATATGGCCGAAGGTCTCAAACGCACGTATGAGGCGACTCCCGCGCCGAAGCTCGTCGTAGCGGTCGGTGACGGCGCTATCGATGGCGGCGTGTACCGCGGCTCTTATGCCATCCATGACAGCGTTTCCGAAGTGATCCCGGTTGATTTCTCTATTCCCGGGGATCCTCCTGCGCCCAAGGTCGTCATGGCGGCTTTGCTCCAGATCCTCCGGGATATCGATAACCAGACAGAAAAGTAAGCCAACCTATGGAATTTTTCCTTACTCCAGCCTCACTTTTCCTTTTCGGGGGACTTTTTCTCTTCGGCGCTTTCGGAGCGCTCCTTCTGTCGCGTCTCGTCCCTGATGGAGGGAAAATCGCCGGGACGTTCGCGCATGTGCTGGGCTTCCTCGGTTCCCTTGCGGCTCTTACCACCGCTTTTGCAGTCCTTGTTTCGGGTCAGGCGATCGCGTTCTCTCTTCCTGGCACGCTGCCCTTCGTCGAATTCGCTTTCCGTTTCGATGCGCTTGCGGCCTACTTCGTCATCCTGGTTTCCCTGGTCGGGATGGCAGCTTCGATCTACGGCATCGGCTACCAGAAACATTTCTTCGGTGGTCATTCTCTCGGTTGGTTCGGCTTCCTCTACAATATTTTCCTCTTGAGCCTGGTATTCATTCCGCTTGCGAACCAAGCGTTCTTCTTCCTGTTCCTTTGGGAAATCATGTCGCTTTCCTCGTATTTCCTGGTGGTTTTCGAGCGCAAAGAAGAATCCGTGCAAGCAGGCTTCCTCTATTTCCTGATGACTCATCTGGGGACGGCTTTCGTCATGCTCGCGCTGCTCCTCGCCTACGGGGCGACAGGATCGTTCGCGTTCGATGATTGGCGCGTGGCGAGTGCCAACATAACGCCGCTTCTCCAATCGCTCATTTTCCTCTTCGCGCTTATCGGCTTCGGGACCAAGGCCGGTATCATCCCGCTCCACATCTGGCTTCCGGAGGCTCACCCGGCGGCACCATCGCATGTCTCGGCGCTCATGTCCGGCGTGATGGTCAAGACAGCGCTCTTCATGCTGGTACGCTTCTTTTTCGATTTCTTCCCCGGAGCACGCATGGAGTGGGGGCTCGCCTTCATGCTCTTAGGCTCACTTTCGGCGCTTCTCGGGATCCTCTACGCGCTTGCGGAGAGGGATATCAAGCGTCTGCTCGCATACAGCACCGTCGAGAACGTCGGGATCATGCTTATGGGATTCGGAGCGGCGCTGGTGTTTTTCGGGCTTGGGGCCGAGAGCTTCGCACTCTTCGCGCTTGCGGCCATGCTCTACCATATGCTGAACCACGCGATCTTCAAGTCGCTCCTGTTCCTCGGTGCGGGCGCGGTAGTCGAGGCCACCGGTACTCGCAATCTGAACGCGTACGGCGGCCTGCTCAAGTTCTTGCCGCTCTCGGGATTCTTCTTTCTCATCGGATCTCTCGCTATTTCTGCCTTCCCGCCGCTGAACGGCTTTGCCAGCGAATGGCTCACCTTCCAGTCGCTTTTCGTCGGAATCGCCTCGCCGAGCCTGCTCGTGAAAGCCACCTTTATCATCACTATCGTGAGCCTCGTCATGACCAGCGGTCTTGCGGCGGCGACCTTCGTCAAAGCCTTCGGAACCTCTTTCTTGGGACGGGCCCGGACGGTGCGCACGGAACTGCCGCATGAGGCCGATCAGCTCATGCTTCTTGCGATGGGCTTCCTCGCGCTTCTGACGCTTGTGTTAGGCGTCGGAGCCACCTTCATGATCGCCGCCCTTATCGGCATGATCGCGAGCATCGGTCTGACCGATCCGCTTTCCCTGCGCTTTCCTTTCAGCGAATTCATCGCCGCACGCGAGCAGTTCGCGAATGTCCTCCCGTTGGAAACGATCGGGATGCTTCTTCTGGTGATTTTCGCGGTTGCCGGAGGTGCTGTGTACTTCGCGACACGGAAGCGTGGGATCGTCTATGGGCGTACCTGGGACTGCGGCACGCCTTTGAGCCCGCGCACGCAGATTTCGAGCACGGGCTTCTCACGTTCGCTGGTCACGATATTCCAGGGGATTCTCCGGCCTACCAGGCAGACCTCGATCGAGTACCAGGATGGCAAGATGCGGTATTTCATCAAATACCAAGGGATCAAGATGGGACTCGGCGACCCGTATCGCTCGGGAATCTATGGCCCGGCTCATAATGTACTCCTTTTCTTCGCTCGCCAGGCTCGGCGCATCCAGAGCGGAAATGTAAACGCCTACGCGCTCTATATGTTCGTGACGCTCATCCTCCTCTTGGTATGGACTCTTTACTCCTGATTCCGCTCCTATGACGATACTTATGATATTTTTCTTCCTCCTCCAGCTCGTGGCGATTCCGGTGCTTTCGCCGCTCGCAGTGGGTATTATCCGGAAGATCAAGGCGCATATGCAAGGGAGAGTGGGGGCTTCGGTGCTCCAGCCGTACTATGACCTCTGGAAGCTCTTCCATAAGGACGAAGTGATCTCCGAAGACGCGACGTGGATTTTCCGTTTTGCTCCGTACCTCATTTTCGCGGTTTCGGTGGCCGTGGGAATCGCGGTGCCGATGGTGACAGCGGTTCCGGCAGCTTTTCCGGGGATTGAGCGGCTTTCGTTCCTGGCGCTTTCTGATTTTCTGGTCGTCATCTATCTCTTCGCGCTCATGACCTTCTTCCTCGCCCTTCTGGGTATCGAGACGGGGAGCGGCTTCGGCGGTTTCGGTGCCGCCCGCGAGATGATGGTAGCGGCGCTTGCGGAAGGCGGGCTCCTCTTCTCTCTCTTGGTCGCATCGGTAATCGCCCAGAGCGGCAACCTCATGGGCATAGTCGTCAATCTCCAGATGATGCCGCTTGAGACGCTCTTCCCGCTCCTGATCGCCTTCGTAGGGTTCGCTATCGCGCTCCTGGCAGAAAACAGCCGCTTCCCGGTCGACAATCCGGCCACGCACCTGGAACTTACGATGATCCATGAAGCGATGATCCTCGAGCACTCCGGCAAGCGCTTGGCGCTCCTCGAGTGGGCCGCTGCGAACAAGCTTCTTATCTTCATCGCGCTCGGAGCGAACATTTTCTTCCCTTGGGGGGTGGCGCTCCAAGCTGATGCTCTTCCCGGACTTGCTCTCGCACTCGTCGTTTTCGCGGCGAAAGCAGCCGTACTTCTTGCCGGTATCGCCGTCATCGAGTCCACTATGGCGAAGTTCCGTATCTTCCGCGTCCCAGACCTCCTCTTCACCTCGCTGGTCTTGGGGATCATAGCTCTCTCTATCAGTATCACTTTCTGAAACCCTATGTTCCAAGAGTACGCACAATTCTTCTTTTTCCTCGACATCATCGCTTTCTTGGCGGCGTTTCTCTTGAACGTGGTGAAGGGGAACCGGAATATCCTGCGCCTGTATTTTCTCCAGTCATTCGCGGTGAGCGTCGTTCTCATGGCCGCAGGCATCTTGGAAGGAGCACACGGCCTGCTCTGGGTCGGCGCGCTCACGTTCCTTATAAAGTGCGTCATGGCGCCGGCATTCTTCTTCCGGATTCTCAAGAAGTACGGGAGCAGCGCTTCTTCGACGCAGTATCTCTCGCTCCCGTTCACGCTTCTCGTTCTCTTGGGCCTCGTACTCCTCGCATACTCGAAAGTCTTTCTGCCTCTCGCGCCTCTCGCTCCGGAAGCTTTGGGGTCGCTTTCTCTCAATATCGCGATCGTGTTCGTCTCGATCTTCCTTATCATCAATGGACGTGCGGCCTTCTCGCAGATTATCGGTATCCTTTCGCTGGAAAACGGCATCGTCCTCCTGGCCGCGTTCGTCGGCATCGAGCAGCCGCTCGCTCTGGAGATGGGGATCATTTTCGATATCGTCGTCTGGATCGTGATCGTGAACGCTTTTATCGGGATGATCTACCGCCAGTTCCAATCGCTCGACACCCGCGAACTGAAACACTTGACTGAAGAATAAGACCTAAACGTATGATGCTCACTTTCCTCATCGCTCTCCCATTCCTCGCCGGCGCGTTCATTATCCTGCTTCCGGCGAAGAAAACGCGCCTGATCGAAGCCGCGGTTGCGGTGGTCGCCTTGGCCGAACTCTTTCTGGCGCTCTCGCTTCTTCCGCAGGTGCTCGCAGAAGGCCGGGTAGAGGCCTCGCAGATCTTCGCCATCGACGTGTTCGGGATGTTCCTCATGCTCGTAATCGCTCTTGTCGGCTTCTTCGTGAGCCTCTACTCCGTGGGCTATCTCCGGGCCGAAGTGGCGAAGGGCATCATCGGAGCCCGCCGGGTGCGCCAGTACTTCGCGCTTTTCGAGCTTTTTCTCTTCGCCATGTATCTGGCAGTCGGCACGGTGAACCCGGTGGTCATGTGGATCGCTATCGAGGCGACGACGCTTTCGACCGCGTTCCTTATAAGCTACTACAACAAGCCTTCGGCTACCGAAGCGGCATGGAAGTACATCATCTTGAATTCGCTCGGCCTGCTCCTGGGCCTCCTCGGCACGCTCCTGTTCCTCGCCCTTCCGGAGGCGAAGAGCGGCGTCTCTGATTGGGAGACGCTTCGTGCGGCAGCTACATCGTTCCATCCGCTTGCGGTAAAGATCGCCTTCGTCTTCGTGCTCGTCGGGTACGGGACCAAAGTCGGCCTCGCACCGCTCCACGCCTGGCTCCCGGATGCCCACAGCAAGGCGCCTTCGCCTATTTCCGCGCTCCTCTCGGGAGTGCTTCTGAATGTCGCCCTCTTCGCAGTGCTCCGCTTCAAGGGAGTGGCGGACCTCGCTTTGGGAGACGCAGTGTTTACGGGACAGCTCCTTATCTTCTTCGGAATGCTTTCGCTCGCCATCGCTTCGCTCATCATCTTCGTCCAGAAGAACTACAAGCGTCTGCTTGCCTATTCGAGCATCGAGCACATGGGCATCATGGCGCTCGGTTTCGGCTTCGGGGGGCTCGGCGCCTATGCGGCGCTTCTCCACATGCTCTACCACGCGCTGGCGAAGTCGCTCCTCTTCCTCTCGGCAGGAAATATCTTTCTCCGCTACAGTTCGACCAAACTCAAGAACATTTCCGGCGTCCTCTCGGCGCTTCCGGTGACTGGCGTCCTCTTCTTCGGGGGATTCCTCATGATCGCCGGCATGCCGCCGTTCGGCATCTTCACGAGCAAGTTCCTGCTTCTCTCTGCCGGCATCGGCGCGCATCCTTGGGTGACGGGAGTAGCACTCTTCCTGATCGCTCTCGTGTTTTTCGGATTCTTCAAGCATGTGACCGCTCTCGCTTTCGGCAAGCCGGCCGAAACGATCGAGATCGGCGAGAGCCGCAACCCGCTGACCATTCTGCCGCTCGTGGCGCTTGCGCTCCTCATCGTTTTCCTCTCCTGGCGTTTCCCGGCATCGCTCGAAATGCTCATCCGGCTCGCCGCGGAGCAGCTCATCCTCAATTCATAGGTCCACGCATATGACAGACATCGCCCACATCGTTTCGCGCTACGGGATCGCCGGATACCCGGGACAGCTTTCCGGGAATACCTATGCCTTTCCGGTTCCTGAAGGGGACCTGGTTTCCGTCATAGAGAATCTGAAGGGTATCCACGGCTTGCCGCTCAAGACGGTCGCAGCGACGGATGAGCGCGAGACGCATGGGACGTTCCGCATCTACTATGTTTTCGGCATCCCGAAAGAAGGGATTTTCCTGGTGCCGTACTTGAACGTCGACAAGTACACCCAGGTGTTCCCGTCGCTGACGCCCTTGTATCATGAGTTTTCCGCGTACGAGAAAGAGATCAAGTCCTTCTTCGGCCTGCTTCCAGCCGGGCATCCGGATGCCAAGCGCGTCATTCTCCATAGCGAGACGTTCCCGAAGAACTTGTACCCGCTTCTCAAGGACTTCGCCTGGGATAGCAAGACCACCCTTTCCGAAGAAGAACGCGAATGGCCGGAGTTCCAGACCTATGCCGGAGAAGGCGTGTATGAGATTCCGGTAGGGCCGGTCCATGCCGGCATCATCGAGCCAGGCCACTTCCGCTTCAGCATGCTCGGGGAAGAGATGCTCCGCCTCGAGCCGCGTCTCGGCTATGTCCATAAGGGGACCGAGAAGCTCTTCGAGCACCTGCCGATGGAGGACAAGCTCAAGCTTTCCGAACGCATTTCCGGCGACAGTTCCTTCCATCACGCGCTCGCTTGGAGCCAGGCGGTTGAGACGCTTGCCGGGGTGACGGTATCTGAAAAGGCGCGCATCCTCCGGGTAGTGTATGCGGAACTGGAGCGCCTGGCCAACCACTTCAATGACCTGGCCTTCATCATGCTCGACACGGGCTTCAGTTTCGGCGGTTCGCACGGGACCAGGATCCGGGAACGCATCCTCCAGTGGAACGAGAAGCTTTCCGGCAGCCGTTTCCTGCGCGGGGTGGTCATGCCCGGCGGCGTGACGAAAGACATCTCTACCGAAACGATCGACGAGCTCCAGAATGATCTCGATGTCATAGAGAAAGACTTTTCCGAAGTGATCGAAGTCGCCGAAGAGACCGTATCCGTGCTCAATCGTTTGAAGACTACCGGTATCTTGGACCGGGACGTCGCAGAAGACCACGGCGCGCTCGGCGTGGCTGCCCGGGCCGTAGGGCTCGGCCTCGATGCCCGCGCGGATTACCCGTACGCCGAATATCAGAATATCCAGTTCTCGGTGCCGACCGAAGAGACCGGAGACGTGTACGCCCGCTATCGGATCCGTGTCCGCGAGGCGCACCAGTCATTCCGCATCCTGCATCAGGCGCTGACGATGGCGCTCCATGCCGAAGGACCGCTTGCTCTCGAGCTCCCGTCCCTGCCCGCCGATAGTCAGGCCGTCGGTATCGTCGAGGGTTTCCGCGGCGATATCGTGTACTTCGTGAAGACCGACCAGCAAGGCAAGATCACCCGGGTGAAGGTCCGCGACACCTCGTTCATCAACTGGACGGTCTTCCCGTATATCGTCAGCCGCGATGTCATCCCGGACTTCCCGCTCATCAACAAGAGCTTCAATCTCTCCTATACTGGAAACGATCTCTAGGAGGTATTCTCGAAAGGACATCGGAAGAATCCCCGGAATCATGATTCCGGGGATTTTTTTGACCATTCCCTGCGAGGAGGGTGTATAATGGAAACATGAACAGAAAATATCTCATCTTCGGAATTTTCGCGGTGTTTTTTCTCATTCTTGCGGGAGTAGCATGGAACTATTTGGGATTGGATCGGAAAACCTCGACTCCGGGCGAGAAAGTCGTCTTGGATGAGAGGGAGAAAGTCTCTCCCGAGGATCAGACCGGAGCGGTCGCAGAGAAAGAGTGGGTGACAGAGACGGTCGCAGAAGGGCTCGTCGTCCCGTGGAGCCTCGCTTTTACGGCCGAGAACCGTATGCTGGTGACCGAGCGGCCGGGGAGGGTCCGGGCCATCGTGGACGGGGAGCTCCTCGAGAAACCGCTCTACACATTCAAGGACGTCTCTTCGACCGGCGAGGAGGGTCTCATGGGACTTGCAATCGATCCGCACTACGCGGAGAACCGCTACCTCTACGTTTCTTATGCCTACGGCAGTCCGCTTCGGGTGAAGGTGGTGCGTCTCAAGGACGAGGGCGAAGCGCTTTCCGAGCCTACGGTGATTCTGGATAAGATTCCGGCCGCACAGTATCATGCCGGCTCGCGCCTGAAGTTCGGTCCTGATAAGGCTCTGTACATCACGACGGGGGATGCCACGGATAAGGCGCTCGCCCAGAACATGCAGAGTCTTGCCGGGAAGATCCTCCGGATCAACACGGACGGCTCGATTCCGGAGGATAATCCGGATCCGGCGAGCCTGGTCTATAGCTACGGTCATCGCAATCCGCAGGGTATCGCTTGGGATCCGTATTCCGGAGAGATGTATGCGACGGAGCATGGGCCAAGCGTTTTCGACGGTCCGGCCGGAGGCGATGAAGTGAACCATATCATGCCGGGCGCGAACTATGGTTGGCCGCTCGTCTCGCATGAGAAGAAGCTGGACGGTACCGAAGAGCCGCTGCTTCTCTTTACGCCGGCGATCGCGCCGTCCGGGGCGACGTTCTACTCGAGCGATAAGATCCCGCAGTTTACGGGGAAGTTCTTCTGGACAGCACTCAAGGGAGAAGGGGTGTTCATGGGAACGGTGGATGTGGAAGACCCGGATGATTTCGATGATTATGAGAAATTGCCGAACCTTGATTATGGGCGGATCCGCGACATCGTCGAGGGACCGGATGGTGCGTTGTATTTCCTGACGAGTAACCGGGACGGCCGCGGCAAGCCGCAAGCGGGGGACGACAAAGTCATCCGGTTGAGAACCAAGGAATAAGCGAGTTGGGAAAAAGAAAAGACCCTCTTTCGGGAGGGTCTTTTTTCTCTTTTTCTCTAAGGAAAGTTAGGCCTTGTTTTCCTGGAGATACTTGAGCATAGTGTCCGCGTCGCTTACTTCGAACGGATCATCCTGGCAGTTGTCGGAGTAGCCCTTCTCGACGAACATCTGCTTGATCGTCCCGTCCTCGACGTACATGGAGTAGCGCCAGGAACGGTCGCCGAAGCCCAAGTTCTCTTTCCGGACGAGCATTCCCATCTTGCGGGTGAATTCGGCGTTTCCGTCGGGAAGCATGAAGACCTTCTGGGCACCCAGCTTGTCTGCCCATTGCTTCATGACGTAAGCATCGTTGACGGAGAGGCAGATGACTTCGTCTACGCCGAGCGCTTTGAATTCATCGTATTTGGCCTCATAGCCCGGAACGTGCGTCGAAGAGCAGGTCGGAGTGAAGGCGCCAGGCAGAGCGAAGAGTACGATCTTCTTGCCTTTGAACACATCATCGGTCGTGAGATCCTGCCAGCGGTAAGGATTCTCTCCGCCGACGGATTCATCGCGGACGCGGGTCTTGAAGACGACGTCCGGCACTTTCTGGTTGACTAAAGTATGCGACATACGTTTGAAAAAAATGATTATTTCGGATGCCTTGAAGCATCACTTTATTTTACCTTACCGGAAACGGGTGTCAAGCAGCTTTCTCGAAATGTGGTGTAATATTTTTCAGCGAAGAGAAGTGTAGCCTCCTGGTATGCCTTCTTTCGAGAGGATGATCTGCCAGAGCTGGTTCTTGCGCGCCCTGAATGAGGCGGCGCAGGAAAGGAGGTAATACTTCCACATGCGCCGGAAGCGCTCACGGTAATTCTTCTGCAGTTCCGGCCAGGCGGCTTCGAAATTCCGATGCCATGCCATGAGCGTCTTGTCGTAGTCGGCGCCGAAGTTATGCCAGTCTTCCATGACGAACAGTCCTTCGATGGACTTGCCGATCTGGCTTGTAGAGGGAAGCATGCCGTTCGGGAAGATGTAGCGGTCGAGCCAGGAGTCTGTCCTCCGGACAGAAGTGTTGCTGCCGATGGTATGGAGGAGAAAGCGTCCGTCTCTCTTGAGCAGCCGGGAAGCTGTTTCCATATAGGTACGGTAATTCTTGGACCCGACGTGCTCGAACATGCCGAGAGAGACGATATGATCGAATGCTCCGGATGTCTCCCGGTAGTCTTCCAAGCGGATTTCTACCGGAAGTCCGGCGCAAAGTTCTCTGGCGAGTGCGGCCTGTTCCTGGGAAATGGTGATGCCGACTACCTCTACTCCGTAGCGCTCGGCGGCAAAACGAGCGAAGCTGCCCCAACCGCAGCCGATATCCAGCACTTTCTGTCCCGGCCGGAGGCCGAGTTTCCGGCAGACGAGATCGAGCTTGGCTTCCTGGGCCTGATTGAGGCTGTCCGTGTCTTTCCAATAGCCGCACGTATAGACAAGTCGCTTATCCAGCATGGCCTGATAGAGGTCGTTCCCGATGTCGTAGTGGCGTTCGCCGACTTGGAAAGCGCGCCGCTTCGATTGGCGGTTCAGGAGAAGGGAAGAGAAGAAAAAGAAAAGTTCCGGCAGGGAGAAGACTTGCTTCTTGTTGAGCCCTGCTTGGAATATCCGAGTGAAGAATTCATCGAGAGCCGGCACATCCCACCAGCCATCCATATAGGACTCGCCGAGGCCTAAGGAACCCTCCCGGAACACCCGCGAGAAAAAACGCTCGTCATGGACCGTAAGATCCCACGGCCGTGAACCGCCGATCTCGATGTCGGCTTTGGCAAGCAATTCCGCCGCTTTTTTCTCGAGTGTTTCCATACGCCGAAGCGAAAGAGAGTTCTTCCTGGAAAAGACGAAAAGGTATTGGAGTGTATTATAGAATATCCGGAAAATCCTGCATAGGGCCTCCGGACATGTTTCTACAGAGGGGTTCCAAGGAATCGGCTTTGTCTGATCCAGACACTAAAAAACCGCCCCATGAAGGGCGGTTTTAGGTATCGGGGCCGATTAGGCGCGGGATACGTTGGTAGCTGCTGGGCCTTTCTCACCTTGGGTCACTTCGAAAGTAACCTTGTCTCCGACCTGGAGCTCGTTGAAAGTAACGCCAGAGAGCTCGTTCGAATGGAAAAACAGGTCCTTTTCCTCGCCTTCGCGAGAAATGAATCCGAATCCCTTTTCCGTGAGCGTCTTGATTGTTCCGTCCATAGTTTTATGTGTGGGCTATAGTTGCTTTGAAATTCGACGACGTTTCATTCTGCGTTAATTGCATGTGCTAAGAATAACACATACTGGGAAAAAGTAAAGGAGGAGGGGAATTCGATCCCTATCCATCTGACAATACCATAAATAAAAAAGCCCCTAGGAGGCTTGTTTATTTGTGTATGTTGGGCTTATTGGATGCGTTCGGAACTGTGAATTGGAAAGAGGTAGCCACTGAGCTAAAAAGCTTAGATTTATTTTAGTTAGTTAGAGGATTTTAGAACAATCTTTATTAATTTATATTTCGATTCTTCTATTACAAGAATAATTTTTCTGAATGGAGATTTGAGAGTATTAGATTCTTCTTGTTTGCGAAGATAGGCAAGTATTTCAGATTTTTGCTTATCTATTCCAGCAACTAAATCACCACTGTCGTATATTAGTAAATCAATACTTTCTAAAGTTTTATCGTATTGAGAATACTTTGAGTTTTTACTCGCTACTAATCTCTTTAAAGCTTCTATCCTTTCTGGACTTTGAGGTAAAGACCTCAGCACCCCAGCAGATAGCGGTGTTTCTGTTCCGTCATCCTCAATCTTAAATATAGTATCAATGACTTTTAAGTTCCCTATATCTTCCTTATGAATGAAGTTTTTGCTAAGGAGTCTGCCAACATAATTTGGAATATTTTTAAATCTACCACTAGTGGGGGTGTCAAAATACTGTGTAACTTCAACCCCGAAAAGGATGTTGCTAGAATTATCCTTTAATATAAAATCTGGATTTTCAGAGGAATTGATGAGGCTATATTCAGACTCAGGATAAAAAGTCCTTAGTATTTTAAGCTCACCTGGCTTCTTTTTATTCATACTTCTAGATCTAGCTGGGGAGGAAGGGATCGAACCTTCGCATGGGGGCTTCAAAGGCCCCTGCCTTACCGCTTGGCTACTCCCCAAGAAGCGTCTTAGTTTAGACGCTTTCAGCGATGCGTCCGCCGAGCATGCTCATGGCCTGGCTGATGAGGGGATTGTCCGAAAGAGATTCTCTGGGAGAATTCTTCTGCGATCCCTCGGCTACGATGACACGGAGGCGGATTTTTGTCCCTAAAATCCTATCAAACGCCTCCATGAGTGTCAATTGATTGTGGGCTTCATCGAGACGCTCTTTGTGGAAAGGATAACGGACGGCGATCACGAGGAAGTTGTCTTCCAGCGAGCGCGGTTCCGCCGTCGAAAGAGCGAGAGAAAGCGAGGCGTTCAGGTCCTTGGCGGTACCGAGGAAGCGCTGCCAATGCTCCCGTATGTCCTCGATGCTGAAAGAAAGCTTTTCTGGGGCAGAGGTTTCAGTTTCGCTAAGGGTGTTTTTTGTCGTTGTGGCTGTTTTTGTTTGGGATTTTTTTGGCGTTTCTCTCGTTTCTTTCTGCGGCTGGCTGGGGGCTTCCGGCGCGCCTTCCTGTTCTCCTCCCGGCGCGTCTCCGGGATTTCCCGGTTGCGGTCCTGGTCCGGCTAGAGGAGGGGTTTTCGGAGCGAGAAGAGTGATGATCTTCACGACCGCGATTTCCAGCGGAAGCTCGAGGATGACGGTGTTCTTGCTTTCGCGTTGGGCGATCTGGAGGATTTCCAGCATGGAAACGACCTCATTCGGAGAAAACGCCTGGGCGAGAAGGAGGATGTCGCTCTTGTCGGTTTCGCTTAGGTGAGGGAGGGCTTCCAGGCCGCGCTCCGGCTCGGCAGATACGAGAAGCAAGTCGCGCAGATAGTGGATGAGCGCTGTGAGGAACACCGAGAGATCACGGCCGTCCTGGGAGAGGGTGCGCACGAAGGCGAGTGCAGAAGGGAGGTCGCGCTCGGCGATGCGGGAGAGGAGGTTGTGGAAGGCATCTCGGCGAGCTGTCCCGAGAATCTCGATCACCTGGGCCTCTGTGATCTTCCCTTGGCCGAGGGAGGATATCTGGGTGAGGAGGGATTCGGCGTCGCGCATGCCGCCTTCTGCAGCGAGAGCGATCATTTCGAGAGCGCCTTTCTCGATCTTGAACTTTTCTTCTTTCGCGATCTTCTCCAGCTTGGCGACGATATCGGCAATCGGGAAACGGGAGAGGTCGAAGCGCTGGCAGCGGGACAGGATGGTGTCGGGTATCTTATGGAGCGCCGTCGTGGCGAGGATGAAGAGCGCGTGGCGAGGAGGCTCTTCGAGGGTTTTCAGGAGCGCATTCCAGGCTCCGGCAGAGAGCATATGCACCTCGTCGATGATGTAGATCTTGTGGGACCCCAGAGAAGGCGGGAGCGCGATGGTCTCGCGCAGCTCGCGGATGTTGTCGACGCCGGTATGGGAAGCGGCATCGATCTCGATGATATCGAGCGAGCGGCCTTCGCTCATGAGGATGCAGTGCTCGCATTTGCCGCAGGGCTCCGCGCCTTTCCGATCCAAACAGTTCACTGCTTTCGCGAAGATGCGGGCCAGGGTCGTCTTGCCGGTCCCGCGCGGCCCGGTGAAGAGGTAGGCTTGGCCGACTTTGCCGAGGCGTAAAGCGTTCTCGAGCGTGGTAACGATGTGTTTCTGTCCGACAACGTCGGAGAATGTCTGCGGGCGATACTTCCGATACAGGGTAGTCATAGTGAGCGGGGTCTTAGGAAAAAGGAGGAGTTGTTTTCTCTTATTATACAGCCATCAAGGGAAGAAAAAAAGCCTCGTAAGAAAGAGGCTTTTTCAGTCCCTTATATCCCTTGGAAGGCGTTATTTCTTGAAGACGAAGAACTTGTAGCCGACGAAGTTCCAGACAAGCGAGAGGCCGGTTGCCATAAGTTTGGCGACGTTGGCCCAGAGAACTGCCGAGAGGCCGAAGAGCGGCGGGATGAAGTAGGTGATGCCGGAGAGCACGCCGCCGTTTATGATGATGCCGACGACGCTTACGGCCAAGAACTGGGAGAATTTCACCGGCTCTTTCTCCGAAACACTCTTGTCTTCGAAGGTCCAGCGCTTGTTCATGAAGTAGCTGTTGATGACAGCCACGGAGAAGGAGATGGTGTTCAGGACGAAGAGCTCGATTCCGGCGGTAATCCCGGTCAGATAGATGAGGATATTCAGTACGAGGAAATCGATTCCCGTATTGACGCCGCCGACGATGATGAATTTGGAAAACTGCTTAACAAGCTTCGCGAGCGGATTCTGGGCCGCCTGGGTCTGGATAGTATCCATGTTTCTGGAATAAAAATTTATAGCTTACTTCCCCTGATTGATTTCCTTCTCTATGTCTTCCATGTCTCTCACCCAAGAATTGAGAAGAGAAGACCGACCGGTCTTTTCTTCTTCCGAGGCGTTGTGGAATGTCATGGCAGAACCGCCCTGGCCTTCTTCGGAATTGTCGGAAATATCCAGATCTTTCTTCCAGCTGTTCACGACACTGTTCGATTCCGCGGCTTTTTGGAATTCACCCTGCCAATCCTTGTGAGCGCCCTTCTGGATGATGTTCTCTATGGCGGCCCAGGAGGCGTCGAGGTCGCGCGGAAGGACAACGGCTACCTCGTCTCCCGGGATAGCCTTGAAGTAGGTGATGGAAGCGAGCAGGATGCGGTACGGCTTGCCGTTCGCGAGGACGTAATAGTTCCCGTTCTCGTCCTGGGTGACGATCCCGATCGCATGGCGCCGCTCGATGGGGCCGATCTGCTTGTAGAGGAAGGTGCCATCGGGAGTGATGGTGAGCTTCAGCATATCGCCCTCGACCAGCTTGGATTTCGAGGCGTAATTGGCCGGAACAGGGTATTGCTTGCCATCGGTGCCGGTCATCAGCTGGCCGTCGAAAGTGCCTTCGACCACAGTGCCGTCTTCAGGGCTGCCGACCTCTGTTTTGCGCGGCCGGCCTGTCTTTTTCTTGCCTTCCAACTGGAGGAGCATGGCCTTGGCGCCCTGGATAGTCTTTTCGGCGTTCAAGACCATATCGCGGAGGGCCTGGATTTTCATGGCGCGGTCCGCTTCGTTCGGAGGTTCTTCGTCGTGGGGGTTTATTTTTGTCATAACTTTTATTTTGGGGCGCAGAACCTGGTTCTGCTTTTCATGTCTATTATAAATGGGGGAGGATTTCTTGACAAGCAACGCAAGAAGTTTTCTGATGATGATTTCCGGGAGAAAGTGCCGCTTTTTTCCGGGGAAGGCCCAGACTCTTGACAAAAATACAGAACGTGCGTTAATATAAGTTGATTCCTTCGGGAGCATTATTCATCTAAATAGACAGCTTGTATGGCAGGAAAGAACATCGCTTCCGAAACCAATCAGGGTGTACGGAAAGTATCATTTCAGAACTCTCTGGAACAGTTCCTTATGGGACTGCCTGAACGCTCGCGCGCGATCGTCGCGGCCCGCTTCGGCATCGGAGCGGAGTCTGCAAAGACGCTTGAGGAGATCGGCAAGTTCTACGGGATCACCCGGGAGCGCGTACGCCAGGTTATCTGCAGCGCTGTCGCCCAGCTCGCGCAGGCGCTCGAGAAGGACAAGGAATTCGCTTCTGCCGTAGGGCGTATCGAATCGACACTGGAAAAGAGAAATGGTATCATGCAGGCAGAGGACCTGATCCGCGAACTCTCTTCTGGTGATACGAATGAAGCCGGACCGCTCCATGCCTTCCTTGAATCGCTCCGCTCCGTAAAGTGCGAGAAGGCGACCAAGGATCATGAGAAGCTGTACCGCTTGGAAAGCTTTTCACTGGAGACTTGGAAGCGTGTGAAGGAAGCCGCGAAAAAAATCCTGGCAGAAGCCGGTGAAACCCTTTCCGACAAAGACCTCTACGCACGTTTCAAAAAAATCTCCCAAGATGACCTTTCCCAGGAGCAGTTCTTCGATTTCCTGGCTGTTGCCAAGGACGTCAAGCAGAACGTTTTCGGGAAATGGGGACTCACGACGTGGAGCGATATCAAGCCGCGCGGTACCCGCGAGAAGGCTTACCTCGTCCTGAAGACCTCTAAGAAGCCGCTCCATTTCCGTGAGATCGCCGATCTGATCGATCAGCACGGCCTGCACGGCAAAAAGAAACGGAGTCATCCGCAGACGGTACATAACGAGCTTATCAAGGACAAGCGTTTCGTTCTGGTCGGCCGCGGTATCTATGCCCTCTCCGAATGGGGGTACAAGAAGGGGACCGTGAAGGAAGTCATCGAGGAGATTCTGAAGGCTGCCAAGAAGCCGCTCTCGCGCGAAGAGATTCTCGCCGAGGTGCTCAAGGTGCGCCAAGTAAAAAAAACAACCATCATCATCAATCTGAATTCTTTTTTCAGCCGGGTCGGTAAAGACGCCTACTGGCTCAAGAAGTAGGGAGCGCAAGAGGAGGAAACGGAGAGATGCTTCAAAAGGTCAACGAACCTGAATCGCATACCCATGAGTATTTTATTTGAAAGCCTGGCAAACGCATTTTCTTTTTTCGGCAACATGTTTTCTGTTGCTGCTGATCTGTGGTTCGTCCTCTTTCCTCCGGCCCTCTACGCCGTTTTCAAGATTCTCTGGCTCCCGCACGTGTGGGGGCATTACGGTTCCAAGATCAAATGGGTGCTCTTGGAGATCATCCCGCCTCGCGATATCGAGGCGAGCCCGCTTCCGATGGAGTCGATCTTCGCTGGCCTTGCCGGCGTAAGCAAGGGTTCGACGATAGCAGAAGAGTGGGTCAAGGGTGAATTCCCGACAGCCTTCTCTCTGGAAATCGTGAGCCAGGAGGGCAATGTGCATTTCTATATCCGCACCCAGACCGCCTTCCGCAACCTCGTGGAGGCGCATTTCTACGCCCAGTATCCGAATGTCGAAATCGTCGAAGCCGACGACTACGTGAACACCGTGCCGCGCACCCTGCCGAACAAGGACTGGGATCTGTGGGGTACGGATTTTGAATTGGTGAAGCCCGACCTCTATCCCATCAGGACTTACAAATACTTCGAAGAATCCGTGACCGGCAAGATGATCGATCCCTTGGCCGGTCTCATAGAGACTATGGGCAAAGCGGGTCCCGGCCAGCATATGTGGCTCCAGTTCATCATCGCTCCGGAAAAGGAGAAATGGTACGCGACTGGCAAGGCGACGGTCGATGAGTTCCTGGGAAAGAAGAAGAGCGAAAAGCACGGAGTCTTTATTCGTCTTCTGATCGATCTCAAGGATATTTTCACGAATATTTTTTCCGGTATGCTCGGGAAAGAAATGACGCATACTGTTCTTGAAGAAGAAAAGACAGATGAAAACGGCGTTCCGATCGAGTCGAAGCTCACTTTCGGGCAGCGCGAAGTCCTGAAGGCGCTGGAAGAAAATCTCGGCAGGATCATGTTCAAGACCAAGATGCGCTACCTCTATGTGGGCCGGCGCGAAACCTTCAACAAGCCGACCGGCGTTTCCGCTCTCATCGGCGGCATCAAGCAGTTCAATGACCAGAATCTGAATAGTTTCAAGCCGAATGATGATACCAAGACCGATGCCAAGTATCTCTTCGTCGAGCCGCGCCTCCGCTACCGCCAACGCCGCATTTTCCGCCGCTACGTGAGCCGCGATTCGGATCCGCAGTTCAACCGTTTCGAGTTGAGCACGACAGAGCTCGCAACGATTTTCCATATCCCGGATATGTCCGTGGTGGCTCCGTCGCTCACGCGTGTGGCTGCGAAGCGCGGAGGTGCCCCGTCGAACCTGCCGATCCAGAGCGAATAATCACAAGAATACACATTCACATTTTCTTTTCCTATGCACGCTTCCCCGCAAAACGAAATCGCTTTTTTCGCCAAGACGAACTTCCGTAACCAGGATCGCGTTTTCGGTATCAAGTTGGATGACCGGCGCCGGCACATGTACGTGATCGGAAAGACCGGCATGGGCAAGACCAATCTTTTGGAAAACCTGGCGATCCAGGATATCCAGAACGGGCACGGTATCGCCTTCATCGATCCGCACGGAGACACGGCGGAAAAGCTCATCAAGGCTATCCCGTCTTCGCGCATCAACGATGTCATCTATTTCAATCCGGCCGATCAGGACTTTCCGATCGCGTTCAATGTGATGGAGAAAGTGGATCCCGAATACCGTCATCTGGTCGCCTCCGGCCTGGTCGGAGTCTTCAAGAAGCTCTGGGCGGAATCCTGGGGACCGCGTCTCGAATACATCCTGCGCAATGACATCATCGCCCTTCTCGAGTATCCCGGAAGCACGCTCCTCGGCGTGACGCGCATCCTCGTCGACAAATCCTACCGCGAACGGGTGGTAGAGAAGATCACCGACCCGGTGGTACGCAGCTTCTGGGTGGATGAATTCACCAAGTGGAACGAGCGCGTGCTCCAGGAAGTCATTTCTCCGATTCAGAACAAAGTAGGTCAGTTCCTCTCGAGCTCGCTTATCAGAAATATCGTCGGCCAGACGGCATCTTCTTTCGATGTGCGCAAAGTCATGGATGAGAAGAAGATTCTCATCATGAACCTCTCGAAGGGCCGCATCGGCGAGGACAACAGCGCGCTTCTTGGCGCTATGATGATCACCAAGATCCAGCTGGCCGCCATGAGCCGCGTAGATATCCCGGAGGAGACCCGTAACGATTTCTACCTCTACGTCGATGAGTTCCAGAACTTCGCTACCGAATCGTTCGCGAACATCCTGTCCGAGGCCCGCAAGTACCACCTGAACCTCATTCTTGCGAACCAGTATGTGAGCCAGATCGACGAGAAAGTGCGCGATGCGATCTTCGGAAATGCCGGTACGATCATCTCGTTCCGCGTGGGAGCGATGGATGCGGAGTTTTTGGAGAAGGAATTCGAGCCGGTCTTTATGGCGAACGATATCATCAATCTTCCCAAGTATCAGATCTACCTCAAGCTCATGATCGACGGTATCGCAGGAGACGCCTTCAGCGCGACGACGCTTCCGCCGATCAAGCTGGAAGACGCCGGGAATGAAGACAAGATCATCCAGGGTTCGCGCGAACGCTATGCCTCGAAGAAGGATGATGTCGAAGATAAGATCCGCCGCTGGAGCGGCATGCTGACAGCCGAAGAGCGCCAAGCGCTTATCAAGCCGGTGAATGCGCCTCGGAGAGAAGCGCCAGTTATCACGAGGAAAGCCCCTCCGAAACCAGCGCCGGTCTCGAAGAAGGAACAGGTGCCGCGTGCGGAAGCTCCTCGAGCTCCTCAAGCCGCAGAAGTCCTCGCAGAAAGACCGCGAGAAGAAGCGGAGCTGCCTCCTCTGGAAGAGGAGAAAAAGCCGGCAGAAGTGCCGGCGGAGATAGAGGAAGTGCCTGAAGAGGAACCTGGAGCAGAAGCTGCCGTCCCTCGTACCCTGTACGATACGGTCTGTGCCACGTGCGGCACGCCTATCCAGGTACCATTCAAGCCGGATGGCAAGCGCCCGACATTCTGCAAGGATTGCCTGCGGGATTACCAGCGCGCCACCGCCAAGGCCCGTCTCGAAGAAGAACGGAAGCACGGAGCGGGCGAAGGCCAGGGGATAAGGACCGGACAACGGAACTCTATAAAAGAGCAGCCGGAACGCCGACTGGAGCGCAGGGTGTATGCTACGGATGAGAGGCCGGTTTCTCTCGCCCAAGTGCAGCATATCGGCCCCAAGAAATTCAAGAGTCTGCGAAAGCGCCCGGAAGTGAACCTTTCCGAGCTCCGCGAGCTCATCCACACGACGCAGAAAAAGAATGGAGAAAGCTGAAAGAAACGCCCGTAGTTGTTCGGAGTGGCCGGTTTTGGTATCATGGAGGATATGAGTTTCAGAAAATGGCACAAACGAGCCTACACCTTCTGGGTAGGGATCTCTATTCTCGTGGTGGTTTCCATGGTGGCGTTCCTTTTCGCGCCGTTCTTTATGTACTAGGAGCCTATGAAGCCCAAAGACTGGTACATGCGCCTCTTCGTAGCAGGCCTTCTGGTCCTGATCGGCTGGGCGCTCTATGTGTCTTCCAAACAGCTGGAGAGGAATAAGCGGATCGCACAGGAAGTGAACACGCTCCAGGAAGAGGCGGAAAAGATCAGGAAGGAAAACGAGACGCTTTCGGAGAGGATCGGGTACTTCTCTTCGCAGGAATTCCGCGAACAGGAAGCCAAGAAGAAATTGGGTCTGAAGAAGCCGCAAGAGACAGTCGTAGCGATCAAAGAAGAGGTTCCGGAGGAGCAGGGACAAGACGCGGTTTCCGAGTCTCCGAAGGAGGCATCCAAGAGTCCGTCGGAAATTTATATGAAATGGTGGCAGCTTTTTTTCGCAAAAAACTAACTTCTCAAACGTCAAATGTATGGACATAAAGAAGGATGTCTTGCAGAAGGTCAAAGTGAAATGGGAAACGGCGGCATACGCGCTTCTTGCGGTCGTCGTCTTCGTATTCGCGGCGAGCCTCATCGCTGTGTACGCGGTACCGCGCGGCACCTATCCGCTTATCGAACGCTTCTCCAAAGCGACTCCATACCCGGTTTCGATCGTCGGCATGAAAAACTTCATCAGCGAGCGCGAGCTTTCCGGAAATATGCGCTCTATCCGACGTTTCTATGAAGCCCAGGATTTCTCGCAGATCGGGCTACGGGTAGACTTTTCGACCGAAGAAGGCCAGAAACGCTTCCGTATCCGCGAGAAAGAAGTCCTAAACAAGATGATCGAAGACGCCGCGGTAGTGGAGATCGGCAAGAAGTACGGTATCACTATCACCCAAGAGATGGCTCGCGAGGGCGTGCGCCGCTCGCTCGACGAATACGGCAACAGCGATACTGTGAAACAGGATTTGGAACGCCTCTACGGGTGGAGCTTGAGTGATTTCGAAGAGAAGATCGTATTGCCGAGCCTGTATGAAGAGAAACTCCAAGAAGTGTTCGCCAAGGAAAACGAAGCTTCAGACGTCGCGAAGGAAAAGATCCAGAAAGCCGACCAGGCGCTGCGGGACGGCAAGCCTTTCCGGGAAGTAGCGATCGAATATTCGGACGGACAGACCAAGGAGAAAGGCGGGGAGCTGGGATGGTTCCAGATTTCAGATCTGACTCCCGAACTCCAGAAGCCGGTATCGATCCAGAAAGTCGGTGCTCCGGGGAGCATTATCGAAAGCGCTCTCGGGTACCATATCGTCATAATCGAAGAGACGAAAAGCGAAGACGGGGAGATGTTCTATCGCTTGAGTCAGGTATTCGCCCGCAAAGCTACCTTTGCAGATTGGATGACAGAGAAGATGAAGGGCGTGTCGATTTTCGTCCTGTCTCCGGAATACCGCTGGAATGCCGAAGAAGCGCGGGCCGAATTCAGGCGCCAGGAGATGCGAGAGTTTGAGGAGGAAGTCTACAAGAATACGAACGGCGATGCCCTTTTTTTCTTCTAGCAGGAGCTTTCCAAGAAAAAGACCCTTGATAAGGGTCTTTTTTCGGCCTTTTTTGATTAGCACTCTCACATAGAGATTGCTAATTTTTTATTTTCATGATATTTTTCAAGTGGAAAAAATATCGAAATATTTTGAGTATGAATATCAATAAATTCACTACCAAGTCGCAGGAAGCCCTGCGCATGTCACAGGAGATCGCTTTGTCGCGGAGCAATCCGCAGATGGACACGGCGCATCTTCTCTACGCGCTCCTCTTGCAGGAAGAATCCATCGTCCCGGTAATCGTGGGCAAGCTGGATGTCGATATCGAGGACATCAAGGGAGCGACGCTTACGGAGATCGAGTCCTTTCCGCAGGCAGAGTCGGGAGCGGTCGGCCAGCTGTATCTTTCGCAGGCCCTGGCCCAGGCGTTCGGCGAAGCGGAGAAGCAGATGGAGAAGATCGGCGACAGTTTCGTATCGACGGAGCATCTGCTCCTGGCGCTTCTTTCAGTGCCGAGCAAGGTACAGAAGATCCTGGAAGAAGCGGGCATCAGCTATGACCGAACGCTTCAGATCATGACCGAAGTGCGCGGCGGGCAGAGAGTGGAAAGCCAGGCGCCCGAAGCGACGTATCAGGCTCTCGAAAAATACGCAATCAACCTGACCAAGGAAGCGCGCGAAGAGAAGCTCGACCCGGTAATCGGACGCGACGAGGAGATCCGCCGGGTGATGCAGGTGCTTTCGCGCCGTACCAAGAATAACCCGGTCTTGATCGGAGAGGCCGGGACCGGAAAGACGGCTATCGCCGAAGGTCTGGCCCAGCGCATCGTTTCCGGAGATGTGCCGGAAAATCTGAAGAACAAGGAGATCATCGCGCTCGATCTGGGAGCGCTCCTCGCTGGGGCGAAGTTCCGCGGCGAGTTCGAAGAGCGCCTCAAGGCGATTCTGAAGGAAGTGGAACGCGCCGCAGACCGTTTCATCCTCTTCATCGACGAGCTCCACACGCTCGTCGGAGCGGGAGCGACTGAAGGGTCGCTCGACGCGTCGAATATGCTGAAGCCGGCACTCGCGCGCGGCAAGCTGCGCACGATCGGCGCGACCACGCTCAAGGAATACCAGAAATATATCGAGAAAGACGCGGCGCTCGAACGCCGCTTCCAGCCCGTCTACGTCTCCGAGCCGTCCGAAGAGGATGCGATCGCCATCCTGCGCGGCATCAAGGAGAAATATGAGCTCCATCACGGCGTCAAGATCACGGATGACGCGCTCATCGCAGCCGTCAAGATGTCGCGGCGCTATATCACCGACCGCTTCTTGCCGGACAAAGCAATCGACCTCATCGACGAGGCAGCATCGCTCCGCCGCATGGAGATCGATTCGCTTCCGACCGAGCTGGACCAGCTGGAACGCAATATCCGCCGCATGGAAATCGAGAAACGGGCGCTCGAGAAAGATAGCGACAAGGGCAGTAAGGCGAAGATCAACGCTCTGGAGCGCGAGCTTTCCGAATTGAAAGAGCGTTCCAAGAAATTGATGCTCCAATGGAAGTCCGAGCGCGATCTCATCATGGCGATCCGGAAGCATAAGGAGGAGATAGACCGGTTCCGTTCAGAGGCGGAAATGGCCGAGCGTCGGGGCGAATTGGATCAGGTCGCCGAGATCCGCTACGGGAAGATCCCGAATCTGGAAAAGGAAATCAGTACAGAGGAGAAAAAAATGGCTCGGCTCCAGAAGACGAGTTTTCTCTTGAAGGAGGAGATCGCTGAAGAGGATATCGCACAAGTGGTTTCCCGCTGGACAGGTATCCCAGTCGCGAAGATGCTCGAGAAAGAGACCGAAAAACTCGTCCATTTGGAGGCAGAATTGAAGAAACGAGTGGTCGGGCAGGATGAAGCGATTCATGCGATCGCGAATGCTATCCGCCGCTCCCGTGCCGGCCTCTCGGAAGAGACGCGGCCGATCGGATCCTTCATCTTCCTCGGGACGACCGGCGTCGGGAAGACCGAACTCGCCAAGGCTTTGGCCGAGGTGCTTTTCGACGATGAGAAATCGCTGGTACGGGTGGATATGAGCGAGTACATGGAATCGCATTCGACGGCGAAGCTCATCGGTTCGCCGCCGGGATACGTGGGTTATGAGGAGGGTGGGCAGCTGACCGAGACGATCCGGCGCCGCCCATACAGCGTGATCCTCTTCGATGAGATCGAGAAGGCTCATCCGGATGTCTTCCATATCTTCCTTCAGATTCTGGACGACGGCCGCCTGACGGATGCCAAGGGACGGACAGTGAACTTCAAGAATACCGTCATCATCATGACTTCCAATGTCGGATCGGAAATCCTCGTACGTTCCCGGGACCTGGGATTCAAGGAAGAGAGCAGGAAGAATGTTGCCTTGCGCGAGACCGAGATCCGCGAGCGGATCGAAGGGGCTCTCCGCGAGACGTTCCGCCCGGAATTCTTGAACCGTATCGATGAGACGATCATCTTCCATCCGCTCTCGCCGGAAGTGCTTTCCGGGATCGTGGATCTTCAGATCGAGATTCTGAAAAAGCGTTTCGAAGAGCGGGAAATCTCCATTACCTTCGAGCCGAGCGCGAAGCGGTACTTGGCCAAGCAGGGCTATGATCCCCTCTATGGCGCCCGGCCGCTCAAGCGGGTCATCCAGAACGAAGTGCTCGATCCGCTCGCGCTTGAAATTTTGGAGAAAAAGGTTCAAAGTGGGGATAGCGTCCGTGTCACTCTCGCGAAAGGCAAGCTGATTTTCAAGAGCGAAAAGAAAGGCCGGACCCGCTAATTTCCGCTTTCACCGAACCCGGCTTCCTATGGTCTTCCATTTCTCCGTTTTCTTCTGGTCAGTAGTGTTCTTCCTCGGACTCCAAGGGGTAATACTGAACCCGATCACGCTCACCTGGAGCTGGTACCTCTTCGCAATCATCCCGCTCCTGGTGGTGGCCTTTCTGGCGGCGAACCGTCTGACGGGGAAGTATGCCGATGCCTATCTTCCCGGCCTCCTGGCAGTCTCGTCGCCGATTCTCCTCTCGTTCGTCGATCATCCGACGGAGCAGCAGATTTTCGTCTTCCTATGCTCCGGGATGTTCTATTTCGCGCTCCTCGGGATCTACCGCCTCCGCTATGCTCCGAATGACAAGACCGCACAGGCGATTTTGAGCACCGCCGCTATGGCGGCGCTTTTCTTTTTCTTTTCCGGTATCTATGGGTTCTACCTGAACTTCTCTTTCCCGCTCTGGGGGATGATGCTCATTTTCTTCCTCGGGACCGCTCTGACGAGCTACGAGACGTTCATCGGCGTGGAGCGGGAAAACAAGCGGCGGGTGAAAATCTACAGCGTGCTCCTCGGGCTCATGATGGGGGAGCTTGTCTGGATCATGAGCTTCTGGCCGTTCGGTTCGCTGACGACCGGAGCGATCGCCCTCATCTTCTACTTCATGGCCTGGGATATCGCTTTCGATACCTTCCGGAAGACGCTCTCGCTGCGGCGCGCCGTCATCCGCATGTTCCTCTTCTCGCTTTTGATCATTTTGCTCCTGGTGAGCTCGCCCTGGAGAATCCTGGTCTAGACAGTTGACAAACCCGCTAGAAAGGGTTTAGATAGAGTGTTCTTTACCAGAGAAAGGAGTGGGTTCTTTGAAACACAAGAAAATCATACTACCCGGCGCTATAAGCGAGCCGGAGCCTACATGTGTCGATTATCTGCTTTCGAAGATCAACCCCAAAGCGCGAATCAGCGATCTCATACGGGAGGCAAACTTCGAGTGGAATCTCACACCCGTGCCTTTCGTGGCCAGGCGGCGGTTGGTGCGCGAGATGCTTTACTATGGCCAACCTGATTACGTGACGCTCGTGTTTTTTCCGCATGACATGTTCTTCGATCGCATCGCACCGCGTATCGAGTCTCTCGGGTATCGCTTCGCAGTCCTTCCCGAGCTTCTCCAGTTCGCAATCGATCATCCTGAAGTGCAGAACAGCCACCCGGTAGCAAGTCTCGATTACAAGTCAAAGTCTCGCCACGGCCCTTATAAGTACCCTGTCCTCACGCGGAGGACCGATGGGCGGCTTATCGAGATGCGGGTCCCTGGAAAGAGACCGTGGAGCAAAGCGACCGGCTATCTATGTGTCCGGCAGGGAGAAATCCCATGAATCCCTACTGAAGCCCTGTAGAATATTCTTCTGCAGGGCTTTTCTCTTGTCAGGAATCGCGAAATGTGTTACAAATAGTACTTGCATATGAAGGCACCCCTTATTACAAAAAGCGCCCTTTTCATCCTCTTTCTCGGGGCAGTTTTCTTCGTGGGAGGCTTGGGCGGTATCGTCCTGGACCGCTACGCCATACCGAAATTGGCAGCTCTTCCGAGCTTGAGCGGCAACCCGCTCCTCAAGAAGGCGACCGAACGCATCACTATCATCAATAAGACGGAACAGGTGGTGATCCGCGAAGATGATTCAGTAGAGAAGATCATTTCCCAACCGGCGACGACCGTGGTGAATATCATCTCCGTCTTCGATGCGCCCGTGGCCAAGAACGGCGAAACCGCGACGGAAGTAGCCGGTACGGAAGCGGCAGTAACGCGCACCGGCGTGCTTTTGACCAACGACGGGCTCATCGTTACATACGCGAACCGGGTACCGGAGACGGAAGGCGTGCGCTACTCGGTCCTTCTTTTCGATGGCAAGAACTACGGCGCCCGCTTTGTCGGCTATGATACGCTGACGAACCTGGCATATTTCCACTTGGAGGAGAATCTCTCTGTTCCCGCTATCGCGCTTGCGAACTCCGATGATGCGCGTACCGGGAAGCGTCTTATCGCCATCGGGAACAGTTTCGCTGAATACCAGAACCGCATAGCTCTCGGCGTTTTAGGAAACATCAACCGCACCTTCAATCTCGCGGGAAAGTCAGTCTCTTCTTCCGAGAAATGGGAGGGAGTCTTTGAAATGGATTTTGCGAATGCTCGGAACTTCGTAGGAGGACCGGTCATCGGCTTTAACGGCGAGATGGTCGGCCTTGTCGGCCTGCTTTCGATCGACAATCAAGAGGAGACTTTCCTCATTCCGGCGAATGTCGTCCGGAGCTCTTCCGAACGCGCCCTCTCCGGCAACCTGGAGAAGCGCGCCAATCTCGGCGTCTATTACCTGCCCATTACCAAGGCCTACGCATTGGGCCAGGGGATAAGCCGCGATCGCGGGGCGCTCGTCTACTCCTCTTCGGGGAAGACCGGTCTCGCCGTCCTCGACAACTCTTCCGCTATGCGCGCGGGTATCCGTGCCGGCGATATCATCACGGCCGTGGATGGCACCGAGATCAATCTCGACACGCCGCTCCCGGAAGTCCTGAACCGCTACAGCCAGGGCGACACGATCGAACTCACCCTGCTGCGGAACGGAGCCGAACTGAAGCTTCCGGTGAAGTTCTAATATCCTTTGTCCGGATGTCCGTACCGCGCCCCTTTTCCGGCGCGGTTTTTCTTTTGACAGGGGGTTTTCGCTCCGGTATCATTGAGAAAAGAACGAAGCCTCCTTATGCGACAGTCACGCCTGTTTACTCGGACCAAGAAAACTGCCCCCAAAGACGAAGTGAGCAAGAACGCGGAACTCCTGATCCGCGCTGGTTTCGTGCACAAAGAAATGGCCGGAGTGTACGATTACCTGCCGCTCGGCCTGCGGACGCTCAACAAGATCATCGGGATCATCCGTGAAGAAATGAACGGTCTCGGCGCCGAGGAGCTCCTCATGAGTTCGCTTCAGAGGCCGGATGTCTGGAAGGCGACTGACCGCTGGGATAGTGAGAAAGTAGATGTCTGGTTCAAGACGACACTTCAGAGCGGCTCCGAGCTCGGCCTGGCGCTGACCCATGAAGACCCGCTTACCGATCTCATGCGCTCCTTCGTCTCTTCGTATCGCGACCTGCCGTTTTCTGTCTACCAGTTCCAGACGAAGTTCCGGAATGAGATGCGGGCCAAGTCCGGCATCATGCGCGGAAGAGAATTCATCATGAAAGACCTGTATTCATTCGCGAGGACCGAGGCAGAGCTCGATGCCTTCTACGAAGAGGCGGCTCTGGCCTATGAGCGCATCTTCGCGCGCGTGGGGCTCGGAGAAGAGACCTACAAGACGTTCGCAAGCGGCGGTATTTTCAGCAAGTACAGCCATGAGTTCCAAACGCTTTGCGAAGCCGGGGAAGACATCATCTATGTCGATGAAGAGAAACGGATCGCAATCAATGAGGAAGTGTTCACTGACGAAGTCCTCCAGGAGCTCGGTCTCGACAAAGAAAAGCTGGTCCAGAAGAAAGCCGTGGAAGTCGGCAACATCTTCAAGCTCGGCACGCGTTTCTCGGAGCCGCTCTCGCTTACGTACAAAGATGAGCAAGGGAAGGACCAGATGGTCATCATGGGCTCCTACGGCATCGGTCCCGGTCGGGTGATGGGAGCTATCGTAGAAACCCATGCGGATGACAACGGGCTGGTCTGGCCGGAGGCAGTCGCGCCGTTCCGC
Source organism: Candidatus Moranbacteria bacterium RIFCSPHIGHO2_01_FULL_55_24 (assembly GCA_001786575.1). Taxonomy (GTDB): domain Bacteria; phylum Patescibacteriota; class Minisyncoccia; order Moranbacterales; family UBA1568; genus UBA1568. The sequence goes on from MFRW01000001.1 coordinate 44,948, forward strand.
GTGCACCTCCTTTCTCTCGGTGCGGACGAGAAAGCGACGGAAATCTATGAGGCTTTGGAAAAGGCTGGCATCGAAGTGCTCTATGACGACCGGGAAGCGAGCGCCGGCGAGAAATTTGCCGATGCGGATCTCCTCGGAATCCCGTACCGGGTCGTCATCGGCAAACGCTCCCAGGAGAGCGGCCATGCCGAGGTGAAGAAGCGTACCGAGAGCGCTGCCCAAGAAGTGGCTCTCGAAAGCCTCGTCTCTTATTTCCAGTCATAAAGAGCTGCTTATGCGCGTCGCTCTCCAAGCGAGTGATCTCGATCATGAGCGGATCGATGGGACGCGTGTCTATCTCCGCGAGCTCTTGCGCCGTTTCGGGAGTCTTTCTCCCGAGACGGATTTTCTTCTCTACCACAGGTCGCGCTTCAACCCGGCGCTCGCTCCGCCAACTTTTCCGAATTACGTGGAGCGACTCCTCTCTTTCCCTCTAGCGTGGATGCAGACGCGCTTCGCATGGGCGATGTATCGTGAGCGTCCGGACAAGCTTTTCCTGCCGATCCAAGCTGCGCCGCTTTTCTTGCCGCAAGGATTGGAAGTCACCGCGACTATTCATGATCTGGCATTCAAGAAGTATCCGAAAACCTTTCCCCGGGAAGACCTGTTCAAGCTGAACTTCCTCTTAAACCGCGTGGTAAGCCGTGCCGACAAGCTCATCGCCGTATCGGAAGCGACCAAGCGCGATCTCCTTGATTTCTTCCCTCATCTTCCGCCGGAGCGCATCCATGTGATCCATCACGGCTTCGACGGAGCCTTTTTCGGAACGAAGCTTTCCCCGGAAGATCTGAAGCGCGAGCTCTGGGAGCATCGATTAGAAGCAGGAAGCTATATCCTCTATGTCGGCGCGCTTCAGCCGAGGAAAAACCTGATACGGCTCATCCGGGCGTTCGAAGGTGTGAAGCGCGAGTTTCCCGGACTCAAGTGCGTGTTGGCCGGAGAGGATGCCTGGCTTTCCGGAGGTATCAGGGAAGCGAGGGAAAAAAGCCCTTCTCGGGAAGACATTCTCTTGACCGGCCGCGTCTCTTTCGAAACATTACGTGCGCTCTACCAAGGAGCGCGGGCTTTCGTGTTCCCGTCGCTCTATGAAGGTTTCGGACTGCCTATCCTCGAAGCCTTCGCTTCCGGGACGCCGACCCTGGTGGCGCGGAACTCGAGCCTAGCCGAAGTGGCCGGCGAAGGAGCCCTTTTCTGCGAAGCGGAAGACGAGCGAGACATCGAAGAGAAACTCGGACTGCTTCTCCGGGACGAAACGCTCCGGGCATCGCTTCGGGAGAGAGCTTCCCGGGAGCTCGGACGGTTTTCTTGGGAAAAGACGGCAGAAGAGACCCTCCGCTGTATCCTGGGATAGAGGGTGTATACTAGGAAGCAGAGTACTTTGAGAATGCGGAAGGAGGAAAACAGATGCAAGCTCTCCAATCGGAATCGGCGGAGCGTCTCCGCTCGATATCATTTCTGCTCGGCAGGAGCGTAATCGGTTGCCAGGGTCTCGCGCATAATATCCGCACCAGCGGATACGGCCTTTCTGATCAAGCGGAAGCGCTCGTGTATGCGAATACCGAATGGTTTTATCTGGCAGATAATCGGAAATTCGCAGCGTTCCGGCTCATGGAACTCGGTTGCCGCAAGAAAATACCCTGGACAGAGCTCGAAGGGTATGCGGATGCGAACCATCTGGAGTACTGTCCGCTGGAGGGAGTGCTCCTCTATCGGCTTGAAAGACGCTCCGAGTTTGGCAGCGATGATTTCGTGACTGCATACATGCGGCCGCAGCTTCTCGCAGGCCGTCCGGCAGTATTGGAACTTTACTCGAAGGTCGACGGTTCGCAGGCCTTGCATGGCCTTCAGACCGAGCATGTCGATACGCTCGAGCTTGAGCCGCAAGATGCCGTGCTGTTCATGCTTCCCTACTACAGTTGAATGCCAGCGGCCCTGTTTCGTGAATCACGAAGCGGGGCCGTTTTTTAGTCTCTTGCGAAGAAGAGCTGCCAGAAGAGAAAGAGGAGGGCCAGGGATGCCAAGACGAGGACAATGATTGCCCAGAGAGGGAATTTGTAGAGCGAGAGCGCGAGGATCCCCAGTATCCACAGAAGTGCGGGAACGAAGAGCAGGCGGTGCCAGGGTTTTTGGAGAGGGACATAGCTTTTCTCGAGCTTCTCTGCGAGGATGGCCGCCAGGAAGGTGAGGATGAGAAGGAAAAGGAGAAGGCCCGCGAGGCTGAAGCGCACCGTGACGAAGGTAGGGAGAAGGGTCTCCAGGGTAAACAGCCCGAGGAATCCGAGGTATCCGAAGACGAGGAATTCCAAGAGGAGCGCGTGCATGACCGCGAGTGCGTTCCGATCTTTGAAGATGGCGGGGGATATTTTCTTCATAGTGTTTCTAGATTCCGAAGCGGGTCAGGAAGCGCTGCTTCATCTGTGAGAGGAGGAAGAGCATGTTTCCCGTACTTTTGTCGGTATGGAAGTCGAGCTCGAGCGAAGCGATATCGATGGACGCGGATCCGTTCGCGATGTGAAGCTCGTAGTCATTCCCGGCGTTGTCCTGGAGGCTTAGGAGCGGGAGGCGGCAACCGAAAGAGCGGGTGAGAAGCGAAACGCTTTCTCCTCTGCAGGAGACGGATTCATCCAAGCGGCTCTGGCTGTAGCGGATGGGCGTCTGCTGTGCTATGAGGAAGTCTCTGTAGCCCGGATCCTTCAAGGCATGGCGCATGCCGTCCTGGATAAGGAAAAAGGTATCGGAATCCGTTTCTTGGAAAAGAGTCCCAGCCGGATGCAAAGCGCCTAAGAGGAAGATCCTGCCGCGCTCGTAGATGCCGAGCTCCTCGGCATTCGCCGGGTACACATCCTCGAAGCGGTAGCCGAGTGCGAGGAAGATATCCGCGCTTCCGATCGGCCGCATCTCCGTCTCGCTTGTGATGATGAAGACGCCGTCCGCGAAGGAGACGAGAAGACCCGGGCGGAAGCCGAGCAGAGTTTCAGATAAAGGATAGCGGGAAAGAAATGTTTCGTCTTGCGGCAATGCCTGATCTTTCCGATAGCGCGTGAGGAATGCGTCTTCGCTAACGAAACGGTAGAGCGTATCGTCACGCAGGGAATAGTAGCGGTCGCCGATCCGATAGAGCGTGTCTTTCGGGAATCCGTCTAGAGGTGCGCCTTCCGGGAGCCAGGCGGCCCGATAGCCGCGGCGGAGAGAGAACTCGAGCGTTTCCGGATCGGAAGATTTGTCCTCCGGCACCAGGGAGATGCTTGCGTGTGAGAAGTTGCCGCTTATTCCGGCATTCCCTATAAGTATTCCTTCTGCCTCGAGGCGGCCGTTTCCGCGCGAGCTGCCATCGGGAGCCCGAGGATCAAGGAATGAATTCTTGCTGGCGCCAGGATTCTTGAAATCGAAGGTGAAAGGAATGGTCGGGAAGAGCGCCTTCTGGGCGAGGAAGAAAACGGTCGAGAACATCGCGATGAAGAGGAGGACACGCAGGCTCCTGTAGCGTTTGGACCAGACTGGCGAAAGGGTTTCAGAGAGGAAAGGCATAGGGAGAATGGGTCAATAGAGTTGGAACAGAAGGTTCTTGGTTTCCTTGGTTGTCACTTCCGGCAGCGAGATCGAGGAGACTTCCGAAAGATTTTCCGGTTCCAGCCCGCTCGTCTTGAAGGTATACTCGCCCCGGTAGATCATCTTGTCGCCGAACACAGATGCGTAGCGCGGCAGATTCTCGTTCGGGGTGAGGAGATAGATGCGGCTGAAGCGCGAAGTATCGAGCTTCGCCAAGTCTTCCGGATTGAAGAAATAGACGGTGTTCTTCTTGAAGAGGGCATTGCCCGGGCCGGTGAGCATAGCGTAGCCGTTCCCGGTCGCGAAACGGTCGACCAGAACCAGATCTTCTTCGGTGAACTGCGAAGCGAAGGCTTCTACCTGGGGTAGGAGCTCCGGGTTTTCGCGGGAAGTCATGGCGAGGCGCCAGCTCGGGAATTGCAGGGCGAGGAGGATGATGCAGAAGAGCACGAAAAGCGGATTGAATACTTTCTTGAGCGCCGGTCCGCCTGGGGCAGCGGCCCGCTTGCTTTCCAGGATGGCAGCGAATGCGAAGACGGCTGTCAGGAGGAGCGCCGGAAAGAGCGAGAAGAGATAGCGGCGGAGCATCCAAGGATGATCGAGCGTGATATTCGGCGAGAAGAGATAAAGGAATGTCGGGAGCGCGAGCGCCACAGGAATGAGCTGCTCGTAGCTCTTCTTGCGGATGAGTACGAGGATGCCGAAGAGCCCGGCTATGAAGATTCCCAAGAGTCCGTAGAGGATGAAAACGGAACCGAGCGGATAGGCGGTAACGAGGCCGGCGAAGGGCGTGCCGTTCGCTATGATGTCATTCCCGAAGCCATGGAGGAATTTGAAGAGAGCCTTTCCGATGACCTTGTAGTAGGGGAGATTGATGAAGAAGTTCCGCAGGAAGATGAAGCTGAAGATGGCTCCCGGGAGGAGGAGACTCTTTACGGGATAGCTCTTCCAGATAGCGCGCGTTTTGGGGTTCGCGGCGAAGAGAAGGAGTGTGACCCCGAGAAAAGCGAAGCCCTCGATCCGTGTGAACGCGAAGAGAGTGGCGGAAAGCAAGGCGCTTGCATACGAGACGAACTTTCCCTCACGGAAGAGGAGGATATGGGAGAGAACGAGAGAAAGGAAGAGAAAGAGCGCGAAGTTTTCGGTAAGGGTGAACTTCGGGAACCATGCAAGGAGAAAAGAGAAGGCTCCGAGCCCGAGACCGAGCAGCGCATACCCTGAAGAGAGCGATAAGCGCAGGATCTGGTAGAGAGTGATAAGAGAAAGAAAGACGAGAAGCGCATTGGCCGCGAGCAGGCCCAGAATGCCGAAGAGGGTCATGAAACTCGCCAGCCAGGCGGTATAGGCGACCGGGAATTGGGTTATGAGGTATCCGGATTCGGTATAGATGAACCCGGGGAAATTCAAAGCCGTTCCCGGCCCGTAGATCCGGAAGAAAGCGTCTGTTGCCGGTGTGTTCCAGGCGAGTTCTCCATTCTGGGAAAGTCGGATCGCCGCTTCGCTGATCGACCCCTGGTCGCGTCCCGAAAAGAGGGTGGGTGTGGTGGCGCTCCAGGCGATGAGGAATGCGTAGAGGAGAGAGAGAACGAAGACGAGCCGCCTGTCCGAAGAAGTGCGCGAAAGGTATTTCCAGCCGAAGAAGAGCGCCGCGAGGGCGGCGAAGAGAGCGATGCTTACGATGAGCGGGGACGAGAAAAGACCGAAAAGAGCGAGAACGAAAACGACCCACCCGAAAACGAGGAAAATCATTCCGAAAAGCACGAAGGGGATATCGCTTTTCATGTCGAAAGAGGGGAGATTCATAATGCTCATAGTATACCGCATCGTTCACGGTGAAACCAGACGGTTTCTCCTTGCAACGAAAGCGGAAACATGGTTTGCCAAGCGGGACCCGAGGCTTTAAAATGGAAAAAAGGCAGACCAACCACTTTTCATCGTATGAATGATTCTTTTTTTCTGTGGTATTACACGCGCGGATTGTCTGGCGCGCCTTTTGTGCTTTGGAATTATCTGCGCTACACGCTCCACCGCTTCAATATCCTCGGATTGCTCGGGACGCTGGTATCGCCTTGGAAGCGCGATGTGACCCCGCGGACCTGGAGAGGTTGGCATCCGCTGAAATCCTTGAACCGCTTGGTCGAGAATCTCCTCTCGCGCTTTTTAGGTATGCTGGTGCGTCTCGGGGTCATTGTCTTCGGGATTACCGTATTCTTGCTGGTTCTCTTCGGCGGTACGCTCCTTCTTTTCGGATATGCGCTCGCCCCGCTTTTCCTGGTGACAGGATTGATAACTCTGGGAGCCGATATTCTCTGGGGAGCCGGGTTGCTTCTTTTGGGAATCGCCGGCATAGCTTTCGGTTTCTTCGGCTATCAGGCACGGGAGCGCGAGGAGCCGGCGGATTTCTCTCTCGCCAGCCTGCGGCATTCCCGGTCTTTCCCGAGAATCTTGGCGCGTCTGGGCCTGAAGAAAGGATTTTTCGACGAAGGAATACTTGAGAACGATGAGCGCTTTATGGAATTCCTGCAGTCCCTGGGTATCTCGCGCCTCACGTTCGAGCGTTCGGTGCTGATAGAGCGCCATCGGGAACAAGAAGAGAGGCTTCGGGCGCGCTTCTGGTCATGGGACCGCCTCGAGAAAGCACCTCGCCTCGGCAGGACGTGGAAGTTCGGGTACACGCCGAAGCTCGACCGCTATGTGACGGATCTTTCGCAGGGAGATTTTTCCGAATATGCCCATGCCGAGCTGGTGGGCCGGACCGATGAACTGAAGGTCGCCGGAGTGATCTTGGAGCGGCCGACAGAAAACAGTCTTATCCTCGTGGGAGATCCCGGTATCGGAAAACAGACATTCATCCATTACTTCGCGCGCCTCATCCGCGAGAACGCTTTCAGAGGGACATTTTTCGATGATTCACGCGTCCTGCTTTTCGACTTCGGGCGTGCCGTGGGCGATGCGACGACTCAAGGCAGCGATCCGGAGAATTTCTTGCGATACCTCTTGAGCGAAGCGGTGATGGCCGGGAATATCATCCTCGTGATCGAGAACGTCGACCTTTTCATGGGCGGTGAGGAGACGGGTCGCCATAATTTCGCGCCGCTTCTCGGTGAGTTCCTCATCTATCCCGGATTCCGGGTGATCGGGACCGCTTCTGCTTCCGCCTACCATGCGCTCATGAAGCATGATGAACACTCTCTCAAATATTTCGAAGCCGTGTATATGCGTGAGACCGATGCTGATGAGACGCTCGGTATCCTTATCGATGAATTCAAAGAGGTCGAAAAGAAACAGATCGTATTCACAATGAAGGGCTTCGAGCAGATTGTGGAGAACGCTGACCGCTACAATTGGGAAACGCCGTTTCCCGAGCGTGCTCTCGACTTGGCGCACGAAGTCCTGACCTATTGGCGGACGACTGACGAGAGCTTCATCACCGAGGCTACGGTAGACGCTTTCATCGCGCTCAAGACCGGGATACCGCAGGGCGCTGTCGGAGAAGAGGAAAAGGACAAGCTTTTGCGCCTGGAAGAACTGCTCCATGAACGGGTTGTCGGCCAGGACACGGCGGTCACCCGGGTAGCGGAAGCCATGCGTAAGGCGCGCGCCGGATTCGGCAATGAGAAGCGCCCGCTCGGGAGCTTTCTCTTCTTAGGGCCGACCGGTGTCGGGAAGACCGAAACCGCGAAGGCATTCGCCGAGAGTTACTTCGGAAGTGAGGATCGCATGATCCGGCTGGACATGAGCGAGTTTCAGACGGCAGAGTCCATCGACCGCCTGATCGGCTCGCAGGAAAAGGGACTGACGGGCGAACTGACGAACGCTCTCCAGGAGAACCCCTTCTCGCTCCTCCTCCTCGACGAAATCGAGAAAGCCTATCCGCAGGCGCTCGACCTTTTCCTGCAGATTCTCGATGAAGGATACGTGAACGACGGATTCGGGAAGAAGGTCAGTTTCCGGAGCGCCGTCATCATCGCCACTTCCAACGCCGGTGCGCCGCTTCTGAAACAGCTCATAGAGGCGGGAACGCCCCAGGAAGAGATCGAGAAGCGCATGATCGATGAGGTCGTGAACCGGGGCATTTTCCGTCTGGAGTTCCTCAACCGTTTCGACGGAGTCGTCTTCTTCTCGCCGCTTCAGGAACAAGAGCTTCTCGAGGTCGTCGGTCTCAAGCTCCGCGACCTCCAAGCGCGTCTCAAGAAAGAGAAGAATATCGCGCTTCAGTTCGGCGAAGGCGTCCCGGAGGCGATTGTCGCGAAGGGATACAGGCCCGAGTTCGGCGCCCGCTCGCTCAATCGTTTCATCAATGATACGATTGAGGACCGTGTTGCCAAAGCCATTATTTCCGGCGAACTGGCAAATGGAGGGACGCTCACCCTTACTCCGAATGACCTGTGATACCTATGAAGATCCTTGTTGTCGCTCCCACACCGTTCTTCTCGGATCGGGGGACACACATCCGTATATTGGAAGAAGCGCTCGCTCTGGAGAGGCGCGGCCATGAGGTGACGATTGCGACGTATCACATCGGGGCGGAGATCCCTCCATTCCTGGGGTCGAAGATCGACGTGCGCCGTATCCGCCGCTTGCTCTTCTGGTATAAGAAGCTCGAAGCCGGACCGGATTGGCAGAAGATCATTCTCGATCTCTTGCTGATCAAGAAAACGTTTTTCCTGGCCCGGACCAAGCGCCCGGATATCATCCATGGGCATCTCCATGAAGGAGCGCTCATCGGCTGGATCGTCCAGAAACTCCTCTTCTGGAGGAAAATGGGCCTGGTGGCGGATTTCCACGGCAGCCTGACCCGCGAGATGGTTTCGCATGACTATCTGCATGTCTCTTTCGCCCAGAAGGTCTTCCAGTGGGTGGAACGTCTGATCAACAACCTGGGCGATGCCGCGGTCGCGAGTTCTTGGGACAACGCCGAAGAGATCAATCAGGCGCGCACCAAGAAGCGTGCCCTCCCGCTTTTGGATGGAACGCGCCTGGATCTGTTCGAGAATCTGCCTTCTAAAGAGTCGCTCCGCAAGGAATACGGTATTCCCGAGGACAAGGTGGTCGTTACCTATACCGGCGCGCTCATCCCGAATAAGGGCATCCGCTATTTTCTCGACGCTGTTCCGCTGGTGTTTGCCGCACATCCGGAGGCGCATGTGGTGATCGCCGGCTTTCCGGTAGATCAGATCAGCGATTATCTGGCGCGGCCGGAATTCCAGTCCGGCGTATCCGTCATAAGCCCGCTTTCGTACTTCGAGCTGCCGAAAATCCTGCATATGAGCGATATCGGCGTGGATCCCAAGGATAGCGTGACGAGGCAGGCGAGCGGCAAGACGCTCCAGTATATGGGAGCCGGGCTCCCGGTCGCGGTATTCGACACCGAGAATAACCGCGAATATCTGGCCGATGGCGGCACATATGCCCCGGAGATTTCCGCGAAGGGACTGGCTTCCGCGATCGGAGAACTGGTATCTTCCAGGGAACTCCGTGATACGCGGGGACGGATCTGCCGCACACGCGCCGAACAATTCAGCTGGGACCAGACCGCGCTTCAGGCGGAAGCGATATATAAGGAACTTTTGGAAAAGTAAGCGCTATGGATCTCTTTCTCATAAAAATAGGAAAAGCATGGAACGTCTTGCGGCGAGACGGTTTTTTCCGCGGATTGAAACGCGTCTTCTCGGCTTTCTTCCTCCAGTTCCGCCGGGTGCATCCGGGCGAGGTGCTTTTCATTTCCAACGGAGTAGGCGACAGTGCCCGCTATCGGACGCGCCACGTCGCCGAAGAATTGAATCTCCATGGCTTCGCCGCATCCGTGACCGTGCAGGACAACCCGTTCCTCATTTCTTACGCGGACAAATTTTCCGTCTTCGTTTTCCACCGGGTGCTTTTCACGGACAAGATCGCCCGCTTCGTCGAAGTATTGAAGGGGCTCGGGAAAACGATCGTTTTCGAGACGGATGATTTGGTCTACGATCCGGAATTCCTCCGGCACATGGACTACTACGCCAAGATGAACGCGCTCGAAAAGAAGCTCTACGAGCATGGGGTAGGCGGCGAGATACTGGCTGATCCGTACGTCACGCATTGCACGACTTCCACCCGATTCCTCAAGGAGAAACTCGAAGCGAAGGGCAAACAGGTCTTCCTGGTCAGAAACAAGCTCTCGCAGGAAGACGTCTCGTGGGCGGAGGAGGTTCTCCGCAAGCGAGTGCCGCGAAACGACGGGCTCGTCCGCATCTGCTATCTCTCGGGTACCCCGAGCCATGACAAAGACTTCGCGACGATTACCGGGGCTCTCGTCCGTCTCTTGGAAAAGCATCCGGATATCCGCCTCGTCCTGGCCGGCCCTTTGGATACGGAGAGCGCTCTCAATCGTTATGAAGCGCAGATCGAACGCGTAGCGTATATGCCGCGGAAAGAATACTTCGGGACCATCGCCGAGATGGACATCAATGTGGCGCCGCTCGAGATCGGGAACCCGTTCTGCGAGTCCAAGTCCGAACTCAAGTTCTTCGAGACGGGACTGGTCGGCGTCCCGACGGTCGCCGCTGCGACCGGAACTTTCCGGGAAGCGATCGCCGACGGCGTAGACGGCTTCGTCGCGGCCACGGAGGATGAATGGGTAGAGAAGCTGGAAGCTCTCATAGCGGATTCCGGCAGGCGCCGCGCGATGGGAGAAGCAGCGAGAGCGGCAGCGCTCCGGCACTATACGACCAAGGATGGCAGCTCGCCGGAATATTACGGATTTCTGAAGGAGCGCATCGGGAAGGCCTGACGGAAGAAATATATGGGAGAGCAGAAAACGGAGAAAGTCTTCATTACCGGCGGAGCAGGATTCATCGGGTCAGCGACCGCGAAAGCGCTCATGGACCGCGGAAACGAGGTAGTGATGATCGATAATTTCAACGACTATTATGATCCCCAGCTGAAGCGCGATCGCATCAGCGTCTTTCTGGCTGATTACACGGGGAAATTCTCATTGTACGAAGGCGACATCCGCGACGAAACGCTGCTTCGGGAAATATTCCAGAAGGAAAAACCGGAAAAGATCATTCATCTGGCCGCGATGGCAGGAGTGCGGAATTCCTTAAAGAACCCCTCTCTCTATGTGGATGTGAATATTGTCGGCACTGTCCGTCTTCTCGATCTGGCCGTAGAGTATGGAGTGAAGAATTTCGTGTACGCATCATCGTCTTCCGTCTATGGGAACAATGAGAAAGTGCCATTTTCCGAAGAAGACAGCGTGGATAGGCCGATCTCGCCGTATGCCGCAACCAAAAAAGCGGATGAGCTCTTGGCCCATGTGTACAGCCATATCCACGGGCTCCCGACGACGGGGCTGCGCTTCTTTACCGTGTACGGTCCTTGGGGCCGGCCGGATATGGGCGTATTTGCCTTCATCGAGAACATCCTAAACGGCAAGCCGATCGAGGTCTACAATCACGGCGATATGCGCCGTAACTTCACCTATATAGACGATATCGTTTCCGGGATCCTGGTAGCGCTCGACACAGATCTGCCGTATGCCATAATGAATATCGGCGGCGACCGCGATGAAGCGCTTCTCGACTATATCGCGGCAGTGGAGAAACATACCGGCAAGACCGCAGAAAAAATCCTGCTTCCCATGCAGCCGGGGGATGTGCCGAGGACAGTCGCGGATATCAGCCGCATGCGCGCGCTCGGTTGGGAGCCGAAAACGCGCATCGACGAAGGCATCAGGAATTTCGTCGAGTGGTACCGAGGGTATTTCCATAAGTAAGATACTGAATACAAGAGAGCATGACGTTGATTACAGCCAAAAACCTTTCCAAGATATACGACAACGAGGGCGTGAAGACGCAAGCGCTTGCTGATGCCAGCTTCTCTATCGAGAAGGGAGAATTCGTCGCGATCATGGGGCCGAGCGGAAGCGGCAAGTCTACGCTCATGCAGATCCTGGGACTTCTCGACAGACCGACCGGAGGGACATACTTCCTGAAAGACAAAGACGTGAGCAAGATGACTGATGATGAGCTCGCGCAGATGCGGAATAGCGAGATCGGCTTCGTGTTCCAGGCGTTCAATCTGCTGCCGCGAACCACCGTGTTCGAAAATGTCGAACTGCCGCTTCTCTACGATGAACATCCTATCAAGGACACCAAAGAACGGGTGATGGAAGCGCTCCGAGCAGTCAATCTGGAACATCGGGCTTTCTATTATTCCAACCAGCTCTCCGGTGGCGAGAAGCAGCGGGCCGCCATCGCGCGGGCGCTTGTGAATGATCCGGCGATCATCTTCGCCGACGAGCCGACCGGAAACCTGGATTCCAAATCCGGCCTCCAGGTGATGCTCATCCTCCAGGCTTTGAATGAAAGCGGCGCGACCATCATCCTGGTGACGCACGAGACAGACACTGCCGAGCACGCCAAACGCATCATCCGCATGCTTGACGGACGCATCGTTTCCGATGAGCTGGTAGCAAACCGCCAATTCGCAAACTCCAAAGGCGAGCTCACCAAATAGTTTCCGTATGCGTTATTCAGATCCCATCCGAATCGCCTATAACTCTTTAGTGGCGGCGAAACTCCGCTTTTTCCTGACGGTGCTCGGAATCGTGATCGGAGTCGCAGCGGTCATTATGGTGATGGGTATCGGGGCAAGCGCCCAAGGACTCGTACTTTCGCAGGTGAAAAAGGTAGGATCGGACCTGATCGGGATATTGCCGGGAGCCTCGGAAGAGGAAGGGGCTCCTGCTTCTGCCTTGGGGATCGTGACAACGACGTTCAAGAATGACGATCTCAAGGCCCTGCGCGAACGGCGTTCGGTACCGCACTTTACCGCGATCTCCGGCTATGTGACTGGGAGCGCGACTATCGAATCCGCCCGTGAGAGCGAGAGCGTAAGTTTCCAAGGCGTTTCGCCGGAAATGATCGAGGTGGAGAATATCCAGGTGGCCGAAGGCCGCTTCTTTTTCCCGGAAGAGGAATCCAACCTTTCCCGGGTGATCGTCCTGGGCTCTACGCGCGCCGCCGAGCTTTTCCCTGATCGGAGCGCCGTCGGTGAGACCGTCAGGTTCAAGGACATCCCGTTCAAAGTGGTCGGGGTTCTGGAGGAGCGCGGTTCGACGGCATTCTCGAATCCGGACACGCTCGTCTATGTGCCGCTCGAGACCGCCCAGAAGCTTCTTCTCGGAATCGATTATCTCAACTTCGCTCGCGGCAAGGTGGATGACGTGGCGCATATCGATCAGACGATCGCGGATGTGGAAGAGCTTCTGCGCAAGCGCCATGACCTGGAAGACGATGAGGAATCCGATTTCTCCGTCCGCAGTACGGCTGCGGCGCTCGACGTCTTGACCTCCATTACGGATGTGCTCAAATATTTCCTTATGGCCATCGCTTCGCTGTCGCTTCTGGTGGGCGGTATCGGCATCATGAACTCCATGCTCATTTCCGTCTCGCAGCGTATCCGCGAGATCGGACTCCGCAAGGCGGTGGGTGCCCGGCCGAAGCACATCATTCGTCAGTTTCTCATCGAGTCGGCCTTCATTACCTGTCTGGGAGGTATCCTCGGCATCATCTTAGGTATCGGGCTTACCTTTGTCGCAAGCATCATCATCAAAGCCCTCGGCTATGAGTGGGAATTCCTGGTGCCGCTCATATCTCTCGCTCTCGGTTTCGGCGTATCGCTCGTGATCGGGATCGTGTTCGGCATCTATCCGGCGATCAAAGCCTCGCGGGTGACTACTATGGAAGCGCTTCGCTATGAATAGAAAAACTCTCTTTCCACTCCTTTTTGCCATAAAGACGATCCGGTCGCACAAGGCGCGGACGGCTTTAGCGCTCCTCGGGGTGGTGATCGGCGTCTTCGCAGTCGTAGTCGTCATGTCCTTGGGCCAAGGCGTGAAGAATTTCGTCCTCGACCAAGTCGAGACCTTCGGGACAGATCTCATTCAGATAGAGGTGAAGGTGCCGAATACCGGGACCATGTCGAGCGAGAACGCGACATCGCGGGCCCAGGGCGTGCAGATCACGACCCTCACGACGGACGATAAAGATGAGATCAAAAAGCTGCCGAACGTGGCGACTGCCTATGCAGGGACTATCGGCCAGGAACGGGCGACAGTCGGCTCTATCGGGAAGCGCGTCCTCCTCTTCGGAGCGAGCGCGGAAGTGGCGGAAGTAGATCAGAAAGCGACGCTTGCGAGCGGCCGCTTCTATACTGAAGACGAGGGAAGGAGTCTGGCGAGAGTCGTGGTTCTCGGATCGGAAACCAAGGACACGTTTTTCGGCAGGGGCGATGCCGTGGGCGAGACAATCACGCTCAAAGGCGAGAAGTACCGTGTGGTGGGAGTGCTCGAGTCGCGCGGTACGGCCGGATTCTTCAACCTCGATACTCTCACGTACGTTCCGGTCGAGACGCTCCAGAAGAAGATCTTAGGCGTCGACTATGTCCAGATGATCTCGGTCCGGATGGAAGATCCTGCGAAAGAGCGCGAGACGGTCGCCGATATCATCTCGCTCTTGCGCAAGCGCCACGATATCGATGATCCGGACAAAGACGATTTCTCCGTCACCTCTACCCGCGAAGCGCAGGAAACGCTCGGCGATATCCTAGGCTCGCTTACCATCCTCCTGATCGCCCTGACCTCGATCTCGCTCGTCGTCGGCGGAGTCGGAATCATGAATGTCATGTATGTATCGGTCGCGGAACGGACGAGCGAAATCGGGCTCCGCAAGGCGCTCGGAGCGACGAGTAGCAGCATCTTGAAGCAGTTCCTCCTCGAAGCGCTCATCATCACGCTCTTCGGGGGCTTGCTCGGCATCCTTTTAGGAATCCTCGTTTCGCTCGCCTTGAGCGCGGTCATCGGCGCTTTAGGGTACGACTTCGAACTGACCTTCACCCTTGATTCGCTCCTCCTCGGCTCGGGATTCTCGCTCTTCGTGGGACTCGTCTTCGGTCTGGCACCGGCCTACCGGGCCGCCAAGCTTTCCCCGATGGAAGCTTTGCGGAAGGAATAAAAAAAGCCCCGGAAGGGGGCTTTGTTTTTACAGGAAGCTCGAGAATATGTGGTGCAGCCTGGCAAGGCGCGGAGCCTTCTTCGGTACGGTCTTTTCTTCGAAGGAGTTCTTCACCACGCGAGCGATACCTTCCTCGATGGGGACTTTCGGTTCCCAGCCGAGCTCGTTTCGGATCTTCTGGTGCGAGAGGCAGGAACCGCGTTGTTCCTTCCAGGGGGCGGGGATATGCTTCTTCTCGAAACGGTTTTCGAATTGTGAGTTCAGTTCATGGAAGACTTGGTTCACGCTTATCTCGCATTCGCAGGAGACATGGTAGATCCCGTAGGCGCTCTGGCGCTCGAGAACGAGGATAAAGGCGCACACCACGTCTTCGACGTAAACGAAGTCGCGGGTCTGCTCGCCGTCGCCGTAGATGATCGGGTTGTCGCCGCGGAGCATCTTCTCAAGGAAGATAGCGATCACTCCGGCTTCCCCGTGGGGATTCTGGCCGGGGCCGTAGATGTTCGACGGCCGAAGGGCCACAAAACGGATGCCGTGGGTTTCCGAGAAGAAGCGGAGGTAGTTTTCCGCGGACAATTTCGAGATGCAGTAGGGGATAGTCGGAAGCGCCGGAAAGGTCTCGTCGGTGGGACGAGGAGCCTCATCGCCGTACATGACGCCGCCGGTCGAGGCGTAGATGAAGGTGCGGAGGCTATAATCTTTAGCAGTTTCTGCCAGATTGATCGTCGCCCATGTATTGACCTGGTGATCGTACAGCGGATTATCGATGGAGCGGCGCACGTTTATCTGTCCGGCCAAATGAAAAATAGCTTCCGGGCGGATCTGGGAGAGGATGCGTCGCACCGCCTTGTGGTCGGTCACGTCTGCAACGAAAAGCCGCGCATCCTTATGCACGTTCTTTCTCTTGCCTCCGTGTTTGAGGCTATCGATGACGGAGACATCGTATCCGCGCTCCACGAGCGCTTCGACGAGGTGCGAGCCGACGAACCCGGCTCCTCCGGTTACGAGCACTTTCATACGCTTGACCGTTAGTCACTTTGCACATTTGTTGTACTCGTCCTTAGAAATAGCATTGGCACTAAGAACCTTATATAATACACCTTTTTTGTCTTTTTGTCAAGGGTAAGAAACCCCTTAATCAGAGGGAAGAAAAAACATGGAAGCTTTACGGAAGGAAGAGGTTTTGCTAGATTGGAGAGTCAAGTTCTTTGAAAGGGAGAAAGAGAGATGAATGCTACGTCAGTCCTCTATACGAAGTCGCACGGGATTTCGGTCTTGGAGCTCGGTCGGGATATCGAGCACCTGCTCCGCAAGCAGGAAATAGCGACTATCAATGATCTGGGGCACTGCTATGCCTCCGACCTTGCGGCGGGCGGTTTTTCGCGGGAGCAGATAGCGCTCATCGAGAGCAGCCTTGAGCAGCACGGTTTCGCGTTGGCATAAGAAAGGGGTATCTATGGAAAGGGAACGGATAGAGCATGCTCTGGTCGAGCTTCGCAAGGAGCTCGATGCTACCTGCAAGGTGCTTTTCGGGGATGTTCTGGAACCTCAAGAAATAATGGATAAGGAGCTGCTAGAACTCTTACTGGAACACAAGCTCGCGCACCTCTTGTATATGATAGGACGGATCAACATCTTTCTCGACGAGGGGCGGCGCGAGAAGGCGATGCGCTGGATCGGATTCCTCCAAGGAGCCGTCTGGTGGGGAGAGTTCATTTCTATCGAGAAACTCAAGAAGATGAACGCCCCGGGCACCTACGTTATCCAAGGTGACCTTTTTGAAAAAGCTGCCTAAGCATGGCAGAAGCCTCGCGACCGTAAATCGGAAGCGGGGCTTTTCTTTTTCTCGGAGACTAGTGTAGGCTGGAGTATATGAAACTTCCTGTCTGGAAACCGTTTTACTATCTTCTGAAAATAGCCCGTTTCCCGGTTGTCTGGGAGACTTCTGTCGGGGCGGTGGTTTTCTCTGTGAATCGGGAAGGAAAGCGCGAATACCTGCTTCTCCATTATCCGAGCGGACATTTCGATTTCGCCAAGGGGCACATCGAGCCTGGCGAAACCGAAGAGATGACGCTCCGGCGGGAAACGGAAGAAGAGACAGGGATCGCGGATCTCAAAGTGTTTTCCAAACGCACTAGCATCCGTTATTTCTATGTCGCGAAGGGCAATGAACGCGCTCGGCGCATCCGCGAAGGACGAGCTATTTGGATTTTCAAAGACGTCCATTTCTACCCGGCTCAAACGACCAACGGGCAGCGCGTGATACTTTCCCACGAGCATGTTGGATCGCTCTGGCTTCCCTACGAACAAGCGCTTCAGAAAGTGACCTTCGAGAACGCGCGCCGCGTCCTGCGTGAAACCGAAAGCCATCTCATCGCTCTCGGAGAATAATCCGCACCTCTCTTGATTTTTTCGGTTTTCTATTGCATAATAGGAAACTCTCTCTTTATTTATGCTGACACTCAAAGAAATTCGGAAAACTTTAGGCGGCCAACGCGTGCTCAACAAGATCTCGTTTTCGATCGGTGAGGGCCAACGCGTGGCGCTCGTGGGACAAAACGGCGTGGGCAAGTCCACGCTGCTTCGTATTATCGCGGGCCTGGAAGATGCGGATCGCGGCGAGATCCTGCTTCCGAACCGGGTCCTCAAGGGCTATCTGCCCCAGGAAGCGCTTGCGACCGCGGACGAAACTCTCGGGAGTTACCTCCGGCGCATGGCCGGGCTTGAAGCGCTCGAACAGGAGATGAAAGTCCTGGAAGGCAAGCTGGAGAATCCGGAAGCCATGGAGCAATATGAAACGCTCATGGGCGAATACCGGCGCCTCGGCGGTTACGACTTCGAGCGGCGCATGCAGAAGGTGGTCGAAGGATTGCGTCTCCATACCGTCGGCCCGGAACGGCTCGTCTCGGAGCTTTCTGGCGGCGAACGGCGCAAGGCGGCGCTTGCGGGAGTGCTTCTGCGCGGAGTCGACCTGCTTCTCTTGGACGAACCCACGAACAACCTGGATCTTCCGGCGCTTCTCTGGCTGGAGAAATATCTCGTGCAGTCCGGCGCGACCTGCCTTATCGCCTCCCATGACCGGAGCTTCCTTGACCATGTCGTAGAAAAGGTGATCGAGATCGACTGGATCAAGCGCGAAGCCAAGATGTACACCGGCAACTGGTCCACTTATTCAGAAATGAAAGCGCATGCCTTCCGCCGGCACAAGGAAGAGTACCGCCGTCAAGAAGAGGAACGCGAACGGCTGACGGAATCCAAGGTCCAGAAGAAAGAATGGGCCGATCGCGTCTGGGATAGGAAGGTGTATGACCTCGACAAGATGGCAGCCCACTTCAAGAAAGAACGCGCGTCCAAGAAATTCCATGCCTCCGCCAAGGCGATCGAAGGACGCGAGAAGCGTCTCCGCACCGTCGAGACGCCTCTGGAGCGGGCGCCGCTCATGATCGATCTCGGTATCCCGGAAGAGAGCGAAGCCAAGGATCTCTTGGTCCAGGCGGAAGAGCTCCGCTTCGGATACCCGTCCGGTTTTTCGGGCGGCCCGGTTTCATTCGCTATCCCGTTCGGGAGCCGCATCGCGCTCCTGGGGGATAATGGTGCCGGGAAGACGACGCTTTTGAAGACGCTTACCGGACAGCTCGCGCCGCTCGGGGGCACGCTTACCGTGGGAGGTTTGGTCAAGTTCGGCTACCTGGTCCAGGAGCACGAAGAACTCATCCGGGACGAGAAGATAAAGGTCAGGGAATTCTTCAAGCGCCGGCTCAAAGGTTTCGACCATGACGAGCTCCCGAAGCGCTTCCAGGATTTCCAGTTGCCGCTCACGCTTCTCGACACCCGGCTAAGCCAAGTGAGCCCCGGGGAACGCGTGCGCATGCTGGTGCTCCTCTTGGTGCTCCAGCAGGTGAATGTTCTCGTCTTAGACGAGCCGACGAATCATCTCGACTTGGAAGCGATCGAAGCGCTTGAGGAATCAACGAATGCTTTCCCGGGAACGCTCCTCCTGGTCACGCATGACCGGAGATTTCTTGAAAACGTCCGGCTCGATGAACACTATCTGCTCCAAGAGGGGCAGCTGGCGCGCCTTCCCGGGAAAGATATCCTGGAGCAGACTCTTTGACAGGACCTCATAAAGAGCGCATAACAATAGATTCAGAGAAGGAAGAGAAAAAGTTCTTTGGAAAGGAGACAGGAAAAGAAGGGGAAACAGATAAAGAGGAGGAAGAGATGCCTGATTCGTATCGCGTAAAGGCTTTCCTATGCCGAGCGTCGGCTGTCCTGTGCCTGTTGCTTGCCGCTTTCGGTATCGTTCCGGTCGCGTATGCCGCCGGATCTTGCCAAGAGCAGGGGCATCAGGCTGGATGGTTCGCTGTAAGCGGCATGAAGACTCCGAGCGATCCCCGCGTAGCATTTGTCTATAACGGAGTAGCTCGGGATTTCTGCTTGTTCCGCCTAGAAAAGAAAAGGCTTGTCTTCAGGCCTCTCGTTGCCGCCGGGGTATTGTATGAAAAAGCTCCGTGGCATTCTTGGCACGAGATCATCGAAGATGGCTGGTCTGTCCGGTACATGATCCAGGGAGAATTCCGCTATCCGATCAGCCGCGACGGCAGTCTCGGGTTCGTCATAAGCAAGATGACGGCGCCGGATGACAGGTCGCTCCGGCATATCTATGGAGATGACGATGATGGAGTCTTTCTCGGCGTTTCCTTTGTCCGGAATTTCGGATTATGAATGAGGAAGAGTAACAGGGCTTGTTGTTTACGGACAGCAAGCCCTCTTTCATTATCTGGTATTTTCTGAAAAATGGCTTGGTTTGCCTAAAATCTCTCTTTTGGATATACTTTTCTCTATATGAGACAACAGATCAAAATTCGCTGGCAATTCGCCGGAGTACTCCTTCTTGGCCTTGTTTCAGGCCTGATTGCCTACCCGGAGTCCGTCCGTTTCGCTGCTCCTATCCATGAATTCTTCTCGCAATTCAAGGTGAATCAGGGACTCGACCTTCAGGGCGGGATCCATTTGGAATACGCGGCCGACGTCTCCGCGCTTCCGAGCGACAAAGCGGATGAAGCGCTGGCGGCTGCCGAAGCGGTCATCGAGCGCCGTGTGAATGCCTTCGGCGTCGGCGAGCCTCTGGTACAGCTGGCCCGGTCCGGCACCGAGCACCGCATCATCGTCGAGCTTCCAGGCATCAAAGACATCGAGCAAGCCAAGAAGATGATCAAGGAAACGCCGTTCTTGGAATTCCGCGAGCCGGCCGGCGAGGAAGTGCAGAAAGAGATCGATACAGCGAACGAGGCAGCCAAGGGAAAGGCGGCGGTTCTGCTTGCGCGTGCCAAGGCCGGTGAAGACTTCGCGACCATGGCCAAGCAGTCGAGCGAAGACCCGGGATCCAAAGACAACGGCGGAGACCTGGATTTCGTGAAGCAGGGGATGTTCGTCCCGCAATTCGACGAGGTGATTTTCAAGCCGGACTTCAAGGCCGGCACGGTCTATCCGGAATTGGTCGAGAGCGATTTCGGATGGCATATCATAAAGAAACTCGAGGAGCGGGGCGAGGGCGATAACCGCGAAGTGCGCGCCGCGCATATCCTTCTCTTGAAGCGTTCGTTGAACGACAGTCCGCTCTTGGCCTATCAGCCGACGGGGCTTTCCGGCAAGCATCTGAAAGACGCCTATGTGGACTATCAGACCCAGGGTCTCGGCTCGCCGCAGATCGCACTCCAATTCGATGACGAGGGGACGAAGCTTTTCGCCGAAATCACCAAGCGAAACATCGGCAAGCCGGTAGCGATCTTCCTCGACGGGGAAATCATCAGTCAGCCGACGGTCCAGAACGAGATCGTCGCCGGCCAGGCAGTGATCACCGGAAACTTCACGCTGCCGGAAGCCAACGAGCTGGTGCGCCGCCTGAATGAAGGCGCGCTGCCGGTGCCGATCACACTCGTCTCGCAGCAGAGCGTCGACGCTTCCCTAGGAGAAAGCGCTCTCCGGCAGAGCTTGTTCGCCGGACTCGTCGGGCTCGCGGCAGTGGCGATCTTCATGGTTTTCTACTATCGTTTTCTCGGAGTGATCGCGGTTCTGGCACTCCTCCTCTACACGGCGATGCTTCTCGCCATCTTCAAGCTTTCCGCTTTCACGCCATTCTCTATCACTGTGACGCTTTCGGGTATCGCCGGGTTCGTCCTCTCGATCGGTATCGCCGTGGATGCGAACGTGCTCATCTTCGAGCGTACCCGCGAAGAGCTCTCCTATGGCAAGGGCGCGATCAAGTCGATCAAGGAAGGCTTCCGCCGCGCCTGGCCGAGCATCCGCGACGGCCACGTCTCGACGCTTCTCACGACGCTTATCTTGATCGGTTTCGGCACAGGCTTCGTCAAGGGCTTCGCGGTCATCCTCGCTTTGGGTGTGCTCCTCTCGCTCTTCACTGCCGTGGTCTTGGTGCGCATCACGACGACGTTCTTCATCGGCGAATGGATGGAGAAACACCCATGGATCCTCGTCTCTCCCAAAAAGCCTCTGGAATAAACGTATGCTCAATATCATCCAAAAAAGAATCTACGCCTACATTTTTTCCGGCATCCTGACGGCGGCAAGTATCGCCCTGCTTTTCTTCTGGGGATTGAACCTCGGTATCGACTTCAAGGGCGGAACGCTCATGGAGGTGCGCTTTGCGCTTTCCGAAACCCCGAGTGTTCCGATGATCCAGGAGAAGATCGGCGGTCTGGGGCTCCAGAGCCTCACTATCCAGCCGACCGGGGACCAGAGCGTCCTTTTGCGCTATCTGGCTTCTGATGACAATGCCAACCAGGCCGTGCTCGGCGCGCTCCACTCGCTCGATCCGGGCATCACCCAGCTCCGCACGGATTTCATCGGCGGATCGGTCTCGAACCAGATCACCCGGAACGCGATTACCGGGACGCTTCTTTCCATCCTCGGCATCGCACTCTATATCGCCTGGGCCTTCCGCGGCGTTTCCGGAGCGGTGACTTCCTGGGAATACGGCATCGGCGCGGTCATCGCGCTGGCCCATGACATCATCATTACCCTGGGCGTCTTCTCGATCCTCGGACACTTCTACGGAGTGGAAGTAGGCGTGCCGTTCATCGCTGCTATTCTCACCATTCTCGGCTATTCGGTGAATGACTCTATCGTGGTATACGACCGGGTGCGCGAGAACCTCCAGCGTCGCTCGAGCAAAGAGCCATTCGAGCTATTGGTCAACCGCTCGCTCAACGAGACGCTGGGGCGCTCCATCAACACGTCGCTCACGGTCATCATCACGCTCATCGCTATCGTCCTTTTCGGCGGCGAGAGCATCCGCTGGTTCGGGGTCGCGCTCCTCGTAGGTGTCGGCTTCGGAACATACTCTTCCATCTATATCGCATCGGCCCTGCTCGTGACGCGCTATAATATAAAGAAGGGGATCGGAAGATAACGGAACCTCTCGCAGCATTTATTTCTTTTCCAAAGCATTTCTCTATGTGGAATCCATTTTCCAAAAACCAAGACGACAAGGATAAGCAAGATGAACTCGAAGAGCTCGCCGGCATGCCCGGGATGCCGGAGACCAAGGACATGAGCATGATGCAGCGCTTCGCGATGAAGCGTCTGGCCAAGATGAGTCCGGCCGAGCGCGAGAAGGTCATGAAGAAGGCGATGACACCGAAGAATATCGAGAAGCACAAAGGCGAGATTATCGCGTCTCTCGAAGCCATGCGTAAGGCAGGCCAGATCTCGGACGACCAGTACCGCCTTGCGAAGAAGCGTTTCGGCCTCTAATACACAGCAAAGTCCTCTCTATGAATACAAACAGCCAGGAGCAGAAAATCGAGGAGCTCTTGTCCCGCGGCGTCGCGGAGGCGATCGACCGGGAGCATCTCAAAGAGCGTCTTCTTTCGGGTGAGAAGCTCCGCGTGAAGCTCGGGATCGATCCGACCAGTCCGAACATCCACATCGGCCGCGCCGTACTCCTCCTGAAGCTTCGGGATTTCCAGGAACTCGGCCATCAGATCGTTTTCATCGTCGGGGATTTTACGGGCGTGATCGGCGATACTTCTGACAAAGAGAGCGAGCGTCCCATGCTTTCGGAAGAGACGATTAAAGAGAACCTCAAAAGCTACACCGAACAAGCGGGGAAGATCCTCGACATCTCCAAGACCGAGGTCCGCTACAATTCCGAATGGCTTGCCAAGCAGAGCTTCAGCGAGATCGGGAAGATGGCAGACGCTTTTTCGCTTGCCGAATTCAACGCCCGCGAGAATATCAAGAAGCGCCTGGATGCCGGGAAGCGCGTTTCGCTTCGCGAGCTCCTCTACCCGCTCATGCAGGGCTATGACAGCGTTGCCGTAGAGGCGGACGTCGAGCTCGGCGGGACCGACCAGCGCTTCAACCTGCTCGCCGGCCGGCACCTCCAGCCGCTCTATGGACAGAAGCCGCAGGATATCCTCATGACGGACCTCATCCTCGGGACCGATGGCCGCAAGATGAGCTCGAGCTGGGGCAACACCATCAACCTGACCGATACCCCGAACGACATGTTCGGAAAAGTGATGAGCATCCCGGACGAACTCATCGTAAGCTACCTTGTTCATTGCACTCGGGCACCGATGGAAGAAATATCGCGGATTGAAAAAGAACTTTCTGGCGGTGCGAACCCGCGTGACGCCAAGGTCTTTCTCGCTAAAGCGCTTGTCGAACTCTATTACGGACCGGAAGCAGCTCTGGCTGCTGAAAAATATTTTATTGATACCTTTTCCAAAGGTGTCGTACCGGAAGAGGTGCGTCCTTCCCAGGCTCCGGCCGGAAAGAGCTTGGTCGAGTTTCTGGTGGCTGAAGGGCTTGCCGAAAGCAAGTCGGATGCCCGGCGGAAAATAGAGCAGGGAGGCGTCAGTGTCGATGGAGAGAAACTTACCGATCCGGAAGTGGAAATCGGTGACGATTTCTCCGGCAAAGTCATGAAAGTCGGCAAGAAGGATTTCGTGAAGATAGTGTTGTAAATTTTGCAGCAGGATTGTTTCGTTAGCTGAAAAATCTTCGCCAAACGGAGAGAAATTAGATAGAATAGCAGTATGCAAGAACGAATTCTCGAGATTGGACAGGCGGCGAAAAGCGCTCTCCTCGCTCTTCAGAGCACGGAGGCGCTTCTTGATTGGGAAGTAGAATACCTGGGCCGCAAGAGCGAGCTCAATGCCATCCTGAAGGGTCTCAAGGACCTCTCTGCGGAAGAACGGCGCGTCGTGGGTCCGGCTGCCAATGCGCTGAAAACCGAACTCACCCTTCTTCATAAGGAAAAAGAGACAGCGCTTCGTGAATCCGCGCGCGACTGGGAGAGCGAAGGCATCGACGTGACCGCTCCGGGTGCCAAGAAGCCGCTGGGTCATTTGCATCCTGTCACCACCCTCGAGCATGCTGTCGAGGACATTTTCACCGAACTCGGATTCGCCATTGCGGACGGTCCGGAGCTCGAGAAGGAATGGTACAACTTCGATGCGCTCAACTTCCCCAAGGATCACCCGGCGCGCGATATGCAGGATACGTTCTGGGTCTCGACCAAGAAGGGAAAGGATCGGTTCGTCATGCGCACCCACACTTCTCCGGGCCAGGTGCGCTATATGGAGACTCACAAGCCGCCCTTCCGCGTAGTGGTACCGGGGCGCGTCTTCCGTAACGAAGCCACCGACGCATCGCATGAGCATACTTTCAATCAGTTCGAATGTCTTATGGTAGGGGAGGCCGGCGAAGTCAGCGTCGCCACATTCAAATACTTAGCAACCACTTTCTTCGAACGTTTCTTCGGAAAGAGGGTCGAGGTGCGTCTACGCCCGAGCTTCTTCCCGTTCACCGAGCCTTCGTTCGAATTCGATATCACCTGCGTGCTCTGCAATGGCAAAGGCTGCTCGACCTGCAAGCAGACAGGGTGGCTCGAGATCGGCGGCGCCGGCATGGTGAACCAACGCGTCTTCGAGGCGGCCGGCTACCCGCGCGGCAAGTATCAGGGATTCGCGTGGGGGTTCGGTCTGACCCGGCTCGCCATGATGAAGTACAAGATTTCCGATATCCGCCTCCTCATGAGCGGCGATCTTCGTTTTATCCGGCAGTTTTAGTTTTCCCTATGAAATACAGCTACCATTGGCTCAAAGAGCTTTCCGGAACCAAGAAGTCGCCTGACCAGCTGGCGAAGCTCCTTATGATGCACGCGTTCGAAGTGGAAAGCGTGGAGAAATTCCCTCACGGGCTTTCCGATATCGTCATCGGCGAAGTCGCAGCTCTGGCACCGCACCCGAATGCCGACCGCCTACGCGTGGCGACGGTATGTACCGGCAAGGACGCCGAGCACACCATCGTCTGCGGCGCTCCGAACATCGAGGCAGGCCAGAAGGTGGCAGTGGCGCTTCCTGGAACAGTACTTCCTGGCGGCATGGAGATCGGCGAGGCGAAGCTTCGCGGAGTTCTCTCCCAGGGAATGATCTGCTCCGAGCGCGAGCTCGGGCTGGGCGAGAATCATGAGGGCATCCTGGTCCTGCCCGAAGACGCGCCGACCGGAGCGCTTTTTGCCAAGCATTACAAACTCGATGACAGCATCCTGGATATCAAGATCCTGCCGGATCGCGGTTCGGATGCGCTTTCATACGAAGGCATGGCGCGGGAGATAGCGGCGCTCGACGGTCACGCTCCGCGTTTCGACGAAAAGCCGCGGAAAATCGTCAAGATTCCGGCCTACAATCGCGCACCGAAAGTGCTGCTTGCCGACAAGAAGGCCTGCTCGCGCTACGTCGGACTGTCTTTCCAGGGCGTGAAGATCAACGAGTCCCCGCTCTGGCTCAAGCTGAAACTGTTTCTCTCCGGTCTCCGGCCGATTAACAACGTCGTAGACGCGACCAACTATCTCATGCTCCTTACCGGCCAGCCGATGCACGCCTTCGATGCCGATAAGATTTCCGGCCCGGTATCGGTCCGCTTCGCCAAGAAGAACGAGAAGCTGACGCTTCTTTCGGGCGCGACGATCAAGCTCCACCCGGAAGACCTGGTCATCGCGGATGCCAAGAAAGCGCTCGCGCTTGCCGGCGTCATGGGCGGCAATCTCTCTGCGGTCACTCCGGAAACCGAGAATATCTTCCTAGAAATCGCGGTGTTCGACCCGGCGACGGTGCGGCGCACGAAGATGCGCCACGGACTCCCGACGGACGCCAGCTATCGCTTCGAACGGGGCTTGGATCCGAATCTTCCGACTGATGCGCTCCGTGAAGCAGCGATGCTCCTCACGTCGCTCACCGGCGGCAAGCTCATGGGACTGCGCGATGTTTACCCGAAAGCCGTCAAGCCATGGAAGATCAGGCTTTCCCTGGAACGCGTCGAGGAAATGCTCGGAACCAAAGTGCCGCTCTTCGAAGCGGTGCAGTATCTGGCGCTCCTCGGACTCAAGGTCAAGAAGATGGCCGACCGGAATATCCTCGAGGTAACCGTGCCGACCCGCCGCCCGGATCTCCTGGACGAATGGGATCTCATCGAGGAGATCGGCCGCATGCGCGGCTACGAGAAAATCCCGGCGCTTGCCCCGATCCTGCCGCTCACGCCGAGAGAGCCGGCTCCCGGGAAAACTTTCGAACGCGCTTTGAAGACCTATCTGGCCGATAGCGGTTTCGATGAGATCATGACTTACTCGTTCTATGCCGTGAAAGACGCGGAAGCGGCGCGCCTGCCTGCCGACAAGCATCTCGTCCTGGAGAATCCTTTGAGCCCGGAGCACTCCTGGCTCCGTCTGTCGCTTTCTCCGACGATGCTCCGCAAAGTGCGCGAGAACCTGCGCTATCAGGAAGCATTCTCCTGCTTCGAATACGGAAGCGTCTTCCGAGCAGCGGGGAAATCCGAGACGCCGAGCGAACGGAAAGAAGTCCTCCTCGCTTCCGTGATTGAGAAAAGCGAGGAAAAAGGCAGCGCCTTCTTCGCTCTCAAGGGGAGTGTCGCGGCGATGCTCGAAAAGCTCGGCTGCCAGGACGCTTCCTTCGAACGACTCACGCCGGAACATGTCTATCTGACAGCTGCCATGCTTCATCCGACGCGAAGCGCGGTCATAAAGAGCGGCGACAAAGTGATCGGGCTCATGGGCGAGCTTCACCCGAGCGTTGCCAAGAGCTTCGGTCTG
Source organism: Candidatus Moranbacteria bacterium RIFCSPHIGHO2_01_FULL_55_24 (assembly GCA_001786575.1). Lineage (GTDB taxonomy): Bacteria > Patescibacteriota > Minisyncoccia > Moranbacterales > UBA1568 > UBA1568. Next base: position 71,672 of record MFRW01000001.1, read on the forward strand.
CCGGAAGGCCGCGTAGCTCTTGCCGGGTTCCAGGTGGAGGCGCTCTCCGAGTTACAGAAAGAAACTCCACTCTTCACCCCGCTCCAGAAATTCCCGTCAGTGTTTCGCGATGTCTCTCTCACATTCCCCAAGACGGTCATCGTGGGTGCAGCGGAATCCGTGATCCGCAAGGCGGGCGAGCCGCTTCTCCGCTCCCTGGAACTTTTCGATATCTACGAGCAGGAGGGCGAGAAGAGTCTTGCTTTCCATCTGGCCTTCGGCGCCGAAGACCGGACCCTTACGGCCGAAGAGGCGGATCAAGCCATGCAGGCTATCGTTTCGCATATCCATACCGAGCTCCAGGGCTACCTCCGCGCATAATCCGGTTTCTCTCCGTTTCGGCCTATGAAGATCGCTCTCGTGCACGACTATCTGGTGCAGTACGGCGGCGCAGAGCGCGTCCTAGAAATCTTCCAGGAACTCTATCCGTACGCTCCTATCTATACGCTGGTCCATGATCCGAGCGCGATGCATGGCAAGTTCGCCGCAAGCCGCATCTACACCTCGTTCCTCCAGAAGATGCCTTTCTCACGGAAGCATCATCGCCTGTTCCCGCCGCTCATGCCGCTCGCTATCGAGCAGTTCGATTTCAGCAAGTACGATGTCGTGCTCTCGGATTCGTCGAGTTTCGCCAAGGGTATCATCACGCGGCCCGAGACGCTCCATATCTGCTATATGCACACTCCCATGCGCTATGCCTGGGACGACTGCCAGAAGTACACCGAGGACTTCGGCTTCCCCGGTCTCATCAAGAAATTGGTGCCGTTTTTCATGAGCCCCATCCGCCTGTGGGACCGGGCGAGCGCCGACCGGGTAGACCGGATCATCGCCAATTCGCAGTTCGTGGCGAAGCGCATCCAGAAGTACTACCGCAAGGATTCTCTCGTCATCCATCCGCCGGTGAACGTGAGCCAGTTCTACCGAAGCGAGACCAGGGGCGACTATTTCCTCATGGTAGGGCGGCTCATCGCCTACAAGCGCCACGACATCGCGATCGAGGCCTTCAATCGCCTGAAGCTGCCGCTCAAAATCATCGGGCGCGGGCCGGAGTATGACCGGCTGAAGAAACTGGCCGGTCCGACCATCGAGTTCTTGGGCCGCGTACCGGAGGAGGAGTTGCCCAAGTACTATGCCGAGTGCCGCGGCTTCGTTTTCCCCCAGGAGGAGGACTTCGGAATCGTGGCGATCGAGGCTATGGCTTCGGGCCGGCCGATTATCGCCTATCGGGGCGGGGATATCGTCGAGCACATGGAAGAAGGCGTCATGGGCGAATACTTCGACGAGCAGACCCCGGAAGCCCTCATGAAAGCGGTAGAGCGTTTCGACGAATCCAAGTACGATCCGGGGTATATCCGGAGCAAAGCCGGCATCTTTGACAAGGAGCTATTTAAGGCTACAATAAAGGGCTATGTGGAGGAGGCCGTACGAGAGCATTTACAGAAAAGAACCCGCTTATGGAATTGAGAGAATACATCCGCATTTTTTGGAAAGACCGGCTCCTCTTCGCGGTTTTGGTGATACTTTTCGTATTTTTCGGAGCTTTATGGCAAGGGCTCCAGCCCGTCCGCTATCAGGCAGCGCTCCTCTTGAATGTCGGCCGCCAAAGCGTCCAAGAAACCCAAGACTACACCTTCGACAGCTTCTACCGCCTCCAGGCCGACGAGCGCTTCGGCGATACGGTGGTGCGCTGGCTCCAGTCGCCGCGGGTGGTGACGGATATCTTCCAGGACGCCGGAGAAAGCGCTCCTGGGAACTCTACTGATTTCTTCCAGGCCAGGAGGCTGTCGTCCCAAGTGATCGAAGTGACGTTCGTTTCCGGAGATGAGGAAACGCTCCGCTCGCTGTCGCACGCCGCCGTGAAGGTGCTTAACCGCTACGCCGCAGACCTGAACCGCGAGAACAGCGAAGCCAATTGGTTCGTCGTGATCGGGAGCGAGCCGATCCTCTCCGATGCGCGCGTCCCGTTCCTGCCCGTCCTTCTCATAAGTTTCTTCATCGGATTCTTCGTGGCTTTCTGGACCATTCTCCTCAAGCATTATCTGATAGCCAAAGAGTAAGATGCGGATCGGCATAGACGTACGGTGCCTTACGGAGGGGAGGCGGACCGGAGTAGAAGAATACACCGAAAAGCTTCTGCGGGAGCTCTTTTCGCTTGACCAGGAGAACGAGTACGTTCTTTTCCTGAATTCCTGGCACGAGACCGCCGGGGACTTCGCCTGGCTGGAAGCCTTCCCTCGCGTCACGCTCTGCCGCTTCCGCTACCCGAACAAGCTCCTCAATCTCTGTCTCTGGTACCTGGGCCGGCCATATCTCGACCGTCTCCTCGGCGGGGTAGATGTCTTCTTTGTCCCCAATCAGAACTTCGTCCGGGTCAGTCCCGGGGTGCCGCTCGTAGTGACGGCGCACGACCTCTCTTTCGAGCTTTTCCCGGAGACCTTCTCGTGGAAGCAGCGGCTCTGGCATTTCTTGGTCAATTTCCGCGGGCTGGCCCGGCGGGCTGCCCGGATCATCGCCGTTTCGCAGTCGACGGCCGGGGATCTCCAGGAATACTACGGCGTTCCGGAGGAGAAGATCACGGTGGTATTAAGCGGGAAAGATGAGACGTGCCAGCCGATGGATCGGAACAGTCTCACGCTTCTCGACGTGCAGAAGCGCTATCGTCTCCCGTATCGCTTCATCCTTTCTTTCGGAACCTTCGAGCCGCGCAAGAATACGCTCATGCTCGTAGAGGCCTTCGAGGAGCTCCGGCGTAGCGGCGGAGAAGCGGCGAAGTATGACCTCGTGCTCGCAGGGAGCCCTGGCTGGGGCAGCGAAGGGCTCTATGCGCGTATCGAAGCTTCGCCTTTCCGCGAGAATATCCGTGTCTTGGGCTTCGTTCCGGACGAAGACAAAGCCGCGCTCTACAACCTGGCGAGCCTCTTCGTCTACCCGTCGCTCTATGAAGGCTTCGGATTCCCGCCGCTCGAAGCCATGGCTTCCGGCGTGCCGGTCATCGCTTCGCATGCCTCCTCGATTCCGGAAATCGTTTCCGATGCCGCACTTCTCGTCGATCCCTACCAGCCGAACGAGCTCCTCTTGGCGCTTCAGGCGGTGCTTACGGATCGCGAGCTGTCAGAACGCCTCAAGGCGCGCGGGCTTGCGAGAGCGGCGCGATTTTCCTGGAAGCGCTCCGCGGAGGAGACGCTCCGAGTACTCACAGAAGCAGGAAAAGGCTCTTGACGAGTCCTTTTTTTCTTCCCCAAAAGGTATATAATGAAAGAGGATGAAAAAATAAGCACTCTCATCCGCTAAAACAAAAAGGATATGTCGAAATTTAAAGATGGCCTCAAAGGCTTGGGAACGCTCCCAGCGCTTTTGATCGTCGTGGTGTCTTTCGGAGGATTTCTCGCAGCCGCGTCCATCGTGACGCACAACCAGCTGGCTTTGTCGCCGGTTTCTTTGGCGAAAGACGGCGAGGATGATGGCGGTGACAGCGAAGATAGCAAAGATAGCGAAGATGAAGACAAAGATGAAGATAAAGACGAGGACAAGGATGAAGATAAAGACGAAGATAAGTCTTTAGAGAAGGAAAGAGAAGCAGCCAAGAAGCAGGCCGAGCGTGAGCGCGAAGCCGCGAAGAAGAAGTCCAATAGCGGCCAAGGCGGCGATAACCTCTCTCTAGACGAGAATGAAACGGAAGACGAGCTGGATGATGTAGAAGAAGACGAGCTGGATGATGAGCAACAGGCCGAAACAGAGAAGGCCATGTACAAGGATCGTACTAAGACTCTCGAGAAGCTGAACGAAGAGATCTACGAGGCCGAGAAGAAGATCATGGAAGCCAAGGCCGAAGGGGTCAATGTGAGCAAGGCGCTTGCAACTCTCGGACTTGCCAAGGCGAAGATTGCCGAAGTAGAGCGAGCATTCAGCACATCCGACCTCGAAGCAGCGAAGCGTCTCGCCAAGGAAGTGAAGAAACTCGCGCATTTCGCGCGCAACGAGGATTTTCATGACGCCGAGAAACTTACCGAAGACCTTTCGAAGATCGCCAAGCGCATCTCGCAGGCTCGCGGCAAGATCGTGCTGTATGAATCGCTTGGTGGTGACGGATCGGCATTTGCGAACTCGCTGAACAATCTTGAAGCGGAATTCAATGTCACCAAAGCGACTATCGCCGCGGGCGGAGACGGATCTCTTTCCGCTATTGATTCTCTGGATACCTTGGAGCGCAAGATAAAGTCCGTAAAGAGCAGCGTGGAGAACTCCATCTACGCTCTCGGCGGTACGGATGAGGAATACGACGACGATTATAAGGACGAAACAGAGGACCTCATGGCAGAACTCGAAGATGTGGCGGAAATTGAGGGCGAGGACCTCGGCAAGCAGGTGCGCACTATCGCTCGTGCCCAGGGGATTTCGGCCAGCAAGGTAGGTGATACGGTAGAAAGTATCGATAACCGCAATGCTGCGCTTCAGTTCCTCTTCGGCACCAAGAAGAGCGAGATCGAAAAATTGGAACAAGAAATTGCTGCCAACAAGGCGCGTGTCGATCTGCTCATCCAGGCTGCAGCCAAGGTCGAGGATCCAGATGTGAAGCAGATCCTCCTAGACCAGGCAGAAGTTCTTAAGCAGGAGACCGCGAAGCTCGAAACCTTCGTTTCCGGTCAGAAGAACCGTTTGAGTCTCTTCGGCTGGCTCCTCAACCTGAACCCCGGCCAGAATTAAGCCAAAGACAGGAGAAAAGCTGAAAAAGAGGGAGAAATCCCTCTTTTTGCTTGATTAAAGATCCATTGAAATGTTTACGATATAATATTGACAAATAGAGAAATTCGGGATATATTCAGCTGTCAGAAACATTCTGACAACTTTTCTTTAACAAATTAGCCGATAAAGAAGGGAAGTCAAAATGTCTCATCAAGCTTTGTTCTGGAGGGTTGTGATGCAACCAACTTCCTTCTGTAATTTGAATTGTAGCTATTGCTATTTGAAGTACAGAAGAAGTAGCTATAAGATGAGTGTCACTGTGGCTCAAAGTGTGGCGCAGTCCGTCTTTCAAGCGGGTAATCCGGTAAGAATATTGTGGCATGGCGGTGAGCCATTGAGCTGTGGCAAGAAGCACTTCCAATCGCTACTTACGCCTTTCCAAGGCCTATGCGAAGCTCATATGGCCTCTCATTATATCCAGACAAATGCAACTCTCATCAATGAAGAATGGTGCAGATTCTTCATTAACAATAATGTCCATGTGGGGGTAAGCATAGATGGGCCTGACTGGGCTAATAGAAATAGAACCGACTGGTCAGGAAGATCGTCGTTTAGCAGAATAATGGCTGGGGTATCATATTTAAAAGAATTTGATATACCATTTAGTGTTATCTGTGTTATCGATGAATCAAGCTTGGAGAAGGCTGAAGAAATCTATACCTTCTTCTGCAATCTTGGATGTAGCGAGGTTGCATTTAATATCGAGGAGAAGCTTGGAATACATGAAACAAGTGCTCCGGATGATTCCAGACGTATAACAAACTTCTGGGCAGAACTGTTTAGATATTGGAAGGAAAGGCCGAATATCCCGATAAGGGAGGTGGACAGGACTTTGCGTTGGATAGCAGCTCAAGAGGGTCCACAAGGAGATCCAGTAATAGAAGATTTCTTCCCTAGCGTTGCATATGATGGGAAGGTAGTATTGCTTTCCCCAGAGTTTCTCGATGTTTCCTGCAAGCTTTATTCTGATTTTTGTGCAGGAAATGTTTTGGATAGCACGTTAAATCAAATATGCGCCAAGGCAAAAAATCTTCAATACATTCAAGATTACTTGGAAGGTTTAAGAAAGTGCAAATCGGAATGCGAATATTTTGCATTCTGTAAGGGAGGCCAGGCAGCGAGTAAATATTTTGAACATGGTACTACATGTGCCACGGAAACGGTATACTGCCGCAATTCAGAACAAAGGCTGCTTGAGGGAGTTCTTCAGTCAATAGAAGCTTGATGTTCTCTAATCGAAAGGAGGTGAGTTAGAGTGAGTGATTTGCAGAGCAGGTTGGTCAATAAAAGTTCTATGGCTACGGAAATCCTGGTTAAAACAGGATATGCCGAGGCCACAGAATTCTCTGCTGATGCCAATACTAGCCATGTAAAGGCTTTCAGCAAAGGCTGGGATAAGGGCTGGGGCAAGAGTGGCGGTCCTGGACCGGATAGGTAAAACTAGAGGGCTGGAGCTATAATATAGCTACAGCCCTCATTTTAATGTATTTATGGATAAAACTATCATTTCAAGGCAATTAAAAAATGCCTATAAAAGACTAAATCACAAGGAGTATAAATCACCCTATAAGTACAAGCTTAAAAAGGGAAAACAGATACTCTATTTTTTCGGTTCCCGACATTCTTATAATCCAAAGGATGTGCAATTTGTTGAACTTCGGGACTTTTGGGATGATTTTCAAAAGAACGTTTCTGGCCCATATGAAGTTCTTATAGAAGGAGGCAAGAGGAGTAATAAATTTAAGGATGAAATTGAAGCAATAAAAAAGGAAGGAGAATTAGGCTTAGTGTATTTTTTAGGAAAAAAGGCTGGCGTAAAAATTGATTCTCCCGATCTTTCTGATAGAGATTGGTTCAATGGTCTAGCGAAGATATTTAATAGGGACTTCGTAGCTTATTATGATTTTATTCGGGTTGCTTATCAGTGGAACAGGACTGACAAAAGCATATCTTTTAAAAAATATGCAAGCAGTTTCCTTAAGCAGAATGAGAAAAGTGTTCATTGGAAGGATTTTGATTTTTCTTTAAAAAATATGCAGCGTATTCATAAGGAGCTCTTTAAGACGCCTTTTGATGAGAACGATCAAAATTTCCTTGTATCTTTGCTTGATGTAAATTCGGATAAGTCGGTTATTAATGAAATTTCACGTTACGATGACGAGGGATTTCGCGATTTGAAAATTATCGACAATATCTCCAAAGAATGGAGCAAGAAATTAAGCCTTTTTATAATTTTTGGTGCCCCGCATGCCATTGTTATGAGAGACATTTTAAAGAAGATAGTTGGAGGAGGCGCTAAATAAGCCTTTCTGGCTTGTGTTTATTTGGTGGTAGAATAAGGTCAACACTATGTCCCAGTACTACAATCCTCGGAGGACGCGCAATATCTTCGATCCGGCGAGCACGGAGCCCTTCCGCTTGAGCCGCAGCCGCTTGGAGCTCTTCATGAGCTGTCCGCGCTGCTTCTACCTGGACCGGCGCCTGGGTATAGACCGTCCTCCAGGATACCCGTTTTCCTTAAACTCGGCCGTGGACACGCTCCTTAAGAAGGAATTCGATATCCACCGCGCGGCAGGCACGAGCCACCCGCTCATGGATACCTATGGCGTTGATGCGGTGCCGTTCCAGCATGAGAAGATGGAAGAATGGCGCGACTCGCTCCGCCGCGGAATAACCTTCTATCATGAGGAGAGCGGATTCTTCTTCACCGGAGGCGTCGATGACGTCTGGGTGGATCCGGACGGTGAACTGATTATCGTCGACTACAAGGCGACCGCCAAAGACGGTGAAGTGACGCTTGATGCCGAGTGGCAGGGCGGGTACAAGCGCCAGATGGAGATGTATCAGTGGCTCTTCCGCCAGAATGGCTTCCAGGTATCGGACACCGGCTACTTCGTCTATTGTAACGGCCAGACGGACCGCAAGGCTTTCGATGGCAAACTGGAATTCACCGTGAAGCTCATTCCGTACTCCGGAAGCGATGCCTGGGTTTCCGATACCCTTATGGCGGCGCGCGAATGCTTGGAACAGTCCGAAATCCCGCAGGCTCACCCCGACTGCGACTACTGCGCCTATCGCAAAGAAACCGCAAAGGTGGAATAGGGTTTGAAATAAGCCAAAACAGGCGTCCAAACGCCTGTTTTCTATTGACATTTTCGTGAAGAAGGTGTATAATTGCTGGTTATAGTGCCTTAACAACCAAGCAGGAGATGTGTCGTGAAACAAGCGGTAATGCAAATTGCCGCGCGGATCGCGGCAATACTCAACAAGGTCTGGAGCTTTGCGGTTTCGATCCCGATCATCGGGAAAGGACTTCAGTGGCTCGCAACGCTGTCTAAAGAGGTTTCGGTAAGCTTCTTCATCCTCGAAGAGGCTACGAGCATCGAAGACGGCGCCGAGAGGGTTGCCAACACGGTTGCGAAGAGGATATTCTACTACTTCGCAGACTGGGGTCTGGCGCTTCTCTCGTGGTCTATGGTCGGCGGACTGAAACTCCTCGGAGTGCAGTTCGTGTACGCGCTCGGAGCGATGTGGGTCTATGACGTCGTTATAGCGACGGCGTTCCTCTACGTCTACAAGCGCCACAACACCGACCTCACGCTCGGCATCAATTTCCGCCGCGGCGTGGACGCAGTGTTCAGGCGGTCCCGTATCGCCGGAATGCTTGCGGTCGCCGGAGTGATCATCAAAGCCATCTATTGGGATGGCCCGGAACACATCGTCATCTTCTTCGAAAAGGAGCTGAAGACGACTTCCCGGATGATGGTGCTTCTGGTGATCCTGACAGTCATTCAGGCTTATATCTGGACGGCTATCATCTATCTCGGGCTGGAAGGCCTGGGAGACCTTGTCGGGTTCCTCTGGAACCTGCTGACCTAAGCGCGTGATTGGGAAATTCCCGATTACGCGCTTCTTTTTTTTGTTTGCATATCATATAATAGAAGTACTGTTGCGAAGAAAATATGAAAAAGAAAGCAAACTTCATTTTCTTACTCCTCATCATCATTTTCGCTGTTTCCGTTTTTTACGCGTTCCTGAAGTTTTTCGTGTTCCGGGATTATATGATCTACGCCCAGACGGAGTGCGACCCCTCTCTTGAAAGCTGTTTCATCTATACCTGCGACCCTGCGACCGAAGAGTGTACTGGCGACCCCGAAGAGGATACGTGGTATTACAATCTGATTACCAAAAATGCCCAGAATATCGCTGTCTGCGATCCATCCGCAGAGGAGTGCGAAGAGCTTTCCTGCGCTCCTGGCGAGATAGGCTGCGAAGTGGCGTTTTGCGATGAGGAACTGGCTGCCGAACAGGGCGAGGGAGTGACCTGCAGCAACCCGGCGGACTTCCAGGAGGAAGAAACCGAAGAAGGAGCCGAGGAAACGGAGATGACGGAAGAAGAGGGGGAAACGGATGGATCAGCGGATGAATCCGAAGAATCTGTTCCGGAAGAGAGCGAAGGCTCGTCCGAACCGGGAGAAGGGGCTTCTTCTGGGGAAGAATCTCCAGTCATGCTTTAAAGCTATCCTTGACAAAACACTTCAAAAGTGCTATTATACGCAGTCAATCTAAGATCTGGGGGAGTTTGAATGATTTCTACTATGCGTATCTTGCTTGTTTCAGATGACTTCTCGGCAGCCGATTTGGCGTACCGACTCCAGCAGGAAGGGAACGATGTGCGCGTCTATGTGGAAGACGAATCTTCCAGCCGGGACTACGCCGGTATGCTCCGCAAGGTGACGAGCTGGAAAAAAAGCCTCCCCTGGGTGGGGAAGGACGGCCTTATCGTCTTCGATGGCACCGGCCACGGCCGGACCCAGGACGAGCTCCGTAAGAAGGGGTATAGCGTGGTGGGCGGCAGCCAAGCCGGCGACCGCTGCGAAGACGACCGCACCTATGGGCAGGAAGTCTTGTGGGGCTGCGGTATGAAGATGATCCAGAGCCAAGACTTCTCGTCTCTCGATGACGCGATAGATTTCGTGAAGAAACACCCGAAGCCATGGGTCATCAAGCAGAACGGCCATGCCTCGAAGATCTTCAACTATGTAGGATCTCGTCGGGACGGGTCCGATGTGATCAGTGTCCTGGAGAGCTACCGCAAGACCGCTCCCAAGAAAGAAATCAAGAACGTCCAGCTCCAGGAGCGCATCTACGGGGTGGAGATCGGCGTGGCCCGCTACTTCAACGGTCATGACTGGGTAGGGCCGATCGAAATGAACGTAGAGCACAAGAACCTGTCTGACGGCGATCTGGGACCGAAGACCTATGAGATGGGAACGCTCATGTGGTTCGATTCCGATGAATCCAACCCGCTTTTCCGCGAGACCCTAGCCAAGATGAAGGGTTACCTCCAAGGCATCGGCTTCAAGGGGGATGTAGACATCAACTGTATCGTGAATGAGAAGGGAGTCTACCCGCTCGAGATCACGGCGCGTTTCGGTTTTCCAGCGCTCCAGCTCCAGCAGGCCCTCTCGCCCGAAGTTTCCTGGGCCGAATTCCTGAAGGCGGTAGCCGACGGGGAACAGTTCGATTTCAAATACAAAAAAGGGGAATATGGCGTAATCGTCCTCTTGGCGGTGCCTCCCTTCCCGTATGCCGGGACACTCAAGGCCAAGAAATCGGTCAATCTAGACTTCTTCCTGGATGAAACACTCACCCCGGAGGAGCGCCGGCATATCCACTTCGAAGAAGTTTCGAAGCGCCGGAATGGCCAACACTACGTCTCCGGGAGCACGGGTTTCGCGCTCCATGTCTCGGGTGCCGGCAAGACGGTAGCCGCCGCCCGCAAGCAGGCCTACGACATCATCCAGAAAATCACCATCCCCAAGATGTTCTACCGCACCGATATCGGCATCAAGTTCGAGCAGGAAGACAAGAAGAAGCTTAAGAAGTGGGGATATATCAAATAGAATGCAAGAAGCCCTGGAATGAATCCAGAGGTTTTTAGTCTTGACAAAATAATTCTTTATTATATTATAAAAGCGCAATATCATTTGCTTTAGAGGAGTATTTTGAGATGCAGGTTCTTTTGCGTACCTCCCCCAACTGTGCAGCACCTCGCTGTAGTGATTGTAGCGGCCCAAGCAGCTGTGCCGCGGGAAAATGTTCCTCCGACTTTAAGTCGAGGGAAGAAAGTTCTGGTATTGTGGTTGCCAGATTCATCGATTCGTTTGATCTCGGTTTCTTGAGGCCGAAGCTCAAGGATTCTGAAATGGGTCCCGGTTGGAATGATGAGGAAATCGAAAGAGCCATTCGTCGTTTCAAGCGGTTCTTTTATATGACAGGAACCCAGACAATTCCTGGTGGTCCCGGCTTCGTTCCCACCAAGGAAATCGACTGGGTCTGGCACATGTTTCTGCTCTATACCAAACGGTACGCCGAGACATGTTTCAATCTTTTCGGCCGGATGATTCACCATGCTCCTGATGAAGATGCGAGCATGGAGAGCAAAAACCAGCTTAGGAAAGGTTTCTCTGCGACAGCCGAACTTTACCAACGGCTCTTCGGAGAAAATTATGGAGAAGTGCGCGCGGAATGCGGCGCCTGCTGTGATGGTTCTGGCGGATGCCACAGCTGTCAACATATTGCCGTCGAGCAGCAATAGAAAAACAGAATAACTTAAGGGAGTCCGCAGCGCGGACTCCCTATTTCTTTTTCTTGACTAAAAAATTAAAAAAATGCCAGTGTTTGGTGGTTCCGACGGCGGTGGAACCATCTTTTTCAATTTCTTCGAATTTGATCACTTCATAGCTGCCTAAGAGATCTTCCGTCTCTTGTTTTGTAAAGAAAGTCATCTTGGTTTCGGGGGTATTCCATTCATCCCGGTCTCCAAAAAGCTGGCCGCAGAATATAGCGCCAGGCTTGAGAGATTCTCTGATTCCTTTCCAGACTTTGGGGAAGTCCTCCTTTCTTAGGAAAGGGAGCGTAAATTGTGAACTGACTAGATCGAAATGTTCCGTAGGGAAGTCATAGCTTTCGGTGCCACCGAATCTATAGCTGAAACGAGGATCTTTGATCTGCTCTGCTAAAGCTGGGAATTCCTTGGCGGAATCTATAGCGACTACCTCCTGGAATCCTTCCGCCAAGAGCCGCTTGACATCATTCAGAGTTCCAGCTCCTATATCGAGAGCAGAGCCTTTTTCGGATATGAAATTCAAACTTTCCACCAAAAGGGGTCGAGCAGGTGTCTGGTGAGTTTTTCGATAGTATGCTGACCAGTCAGGCATAGATTTCTGATAATTTTATCTAAATCATACCCCAGTCTTTATTATATTGGAAATCTATCAGAAAACACCATTTATGTGACCCATTTTAAATTTTAAATAAGACTATAAGAGCCCAAGAGCAATCCAGGGCTTTGTTTTTTTGAGGGAGGTGCTAAAATCGGGGTAGCTGTTTCTAACTGAAATAACAGGAAAAATATGCTTAATTTGAAAATCCAGACCGTGCCCGATGATCAGCAGCGCTACAATACCGTAGGCGACTACTACCTGAATGACAAAGGGGAACGCATCTTTGTGATTTCGGATATGCGAGACTGGCGCTACGAGATTCTGACAGCCGTCCACGAGCTGGTGGAGAGCGCGCTCTGCAAGCATCGGGGCGTCACAGATGAACAGATAGACGCCTTTGATCTCGAGTTTAGCGAGAAAAGAGCTACAGGAGACGTGAGCGAGCCGGGGGATTCTCCGGAAGCCCCATACTACAGGGAACACCAATTCTCCAATAAGATAGAGAAGATGCTGGCGGATGAGCTGAAAGTGGATTGGGAACAGTACGGGAAAACAGTGGATACGCTCATGAGAAATACCGAAGTCATCTGAAAAGCCTAGCATTTAAAGGAGTTGTAGATTGCCGAGCCCTCTTGACATAATTTAATTTATAGATATAATATAATCACTTTGCTAAGCTTTCTCAAAGGGGGAATGGATGAAAATTCATTCCCCTTTCATTTTTTTACTTTTTCTTTGTTCCATAATTCTATCCATTTTATTAACTTTAAAAAAATGCGCTTCTACAAAAATCTTTCAGATGATTTACATTGCTTCCAGGCTTCTTTAAAGATGGTGCTTTCAATCTATTTCCCTTCAGAGGAATTCTCATTCAAACAAATAGATAAGGCTACCGGTTTTAAGAAAGATAAGGGGACCTGGGATGCCAGGGGCTTTCTCTGGCTTGCCAAGAAAGGTTTCCGGATAATCCGTATTTCGGATTTTGATTATAAGAGATTCGCGGATGAGGGTGAAAAGTACCTAAAATGGTTCTGGATGCCAGAAGTGTACGAATACCAAAAAAAGTATTCGGACTTTAAAAATGCTCAGAGGGCAGTTAAGGGTCTTTTGGATTATGCGAATTTTATTTTTCGGCGGCCTCTCCTTTCGGATATAGATAAATATGCGAGGAAAGAAGGTTCTACAATGATGGCTTCTGTGAATCCGAAGGTCCTTGATCACAAAGGGGGCTATGGAAACCATGTGGTAGTTATCGAGTCTATCTCAAAGAAGTATGTCGTTTTTAGTGACCCCGGCTTGCCTCCCGAGCCTCATCGGAAGGTTACGAGGAGCCTTTTTAAGAAAGCCTTATTTGAGCTTATAGTGATTACTCCTGCTAGTTTTAAATAGAGAAAATAGGAATGTTAGATTATTTGAAAGCCCTGACTTGTCCCAGGGCTTTGATTTTTGCTTGGAAATGGTAGAATTGAATTATCTATTTGAACTTTATTTATGCATGAGACGAAAGAATACTGGTCAATGACAGAAGGAGTTTTTAATTGTTTGTTTGATAAAGAAAGAACGGAAGCATTTGCCAAGGCAATTCAGAATACTGTAAAAGAAGGGGATGTCGTTGTAGATATGGGAACGGGGAGCGGTATCTTGGCTATGCTTGCTGCCCAGGCAGGAGCAAAGAAGGTGTACGCTATTGAGTTTGATGAGAATAACTACAGGAATCTTGAGAAGGTATTCAAAGTAAATGGTTTCGATCAGATTGTTTTATTAAATGAAGATGTGCGTTCTGTTGAAATTCCTGAAAAAGTGGACGTCATTATTGGAGAAATGATTGCGACGGGACTTATTGAGGAACAGCAGATCCAGGCTATGAATAACATCCTAAAATATACAAATCTGGGATGTAAGACACTTCTAAAGAAGTACACTAATTATATAGACTGTGTTTATAACAAAGATCAGTATTACGGGCTACAGTTTCCCATTGTAAGGTATGAGTATTCAGGCGAGTCAGAATTAGAGTCCTGGCCGCTTACCGGCAAAGAGTCGTATTCAGTGACTGATTTTTCTAAGATTACCTCTGAAGAAGAACGGGTTGTTGATAAAACCTTGAATCTTGTTGCGATAAAGGATGGTAAAATAAACGGGATAAGAATCAGTAGCGAAACAGAGTTTTCTGACGGTACAAAATTCTGGGGATCTTTTGCCTATAGTTACCCTATTATTCTTCCTGTCGAGGATGTTGAAGTTAAGGAAGGAGATAGGATTCAAGTGAAAATAAGCTACGTTTTATGCGGGGGATTCAATAATCTAAAGTATTCTCTAAATAAAGATTAAGTATGTTTTGCGAAGCTTTTCCTGATATACAGTTCTTTATTTTTACGAAACATGTTCCGTCGCTGCTTTACTATTCACATATCCCGACCGCTCTTACAGCCTTACTGATCGGCTTCTTTATTTATGTTAAAAGTAATCGGAATCAACTTTCAAAAATACTCCTTTCAATCACGTTAATTTTCTTACTCTGGGTTATTTTCAATCTTATTGCCTGGACAAATCCTGATAGTAGGATGGTGATGTTCCTTTGGTCCTTTTTTCCAGTTATCTACGTCCTTTTGTATGTTCTCTGCCTTTATTTCGTCTACGTCTTCGTAGACAAAAAAGACATATCGCCGAAGCTGAAGAGTGTTTTTGCTCTGATCCTCCTCCCAGTGATTCTTCTCTATGCCACTAATATCCATCTTAATGGATTCAATGTTGTGTCGTGTGAAGCAGTAGAGCAAAGCGGGTTTATTCTTTTTTACTACGGTGTTAGCGCTATTATATTCTTGTGGATTCTCGTATTCGGTATCCATCGTTTCTTCAAGGAAAAATTAGGTGATGCGCGACGGCAAATTGCGCTCCTCATCTTCGGCATCGAATTGTTTCTTTTGTCCTTTTTTTCGAGTAGTGCTCTCGCGACTTACATCGACAACTTCGAACTCGAACAGTACGGGCTCTTCGGGATGGTGGTCTTTATGGGATTTCTCGGGTATCTCATTGTTCAGTATAAGGCTTTTGATGTGAAAATCTTCGGCGCACAGGCGCTTATCTTTGCTCTGGCCGTCCTCATCGGCGCACAGTTCTTCTATTCCAAAAATCCGACAAACCTGGCTCTCAATGCCATCGCCTTCGTGCTGACCCTTTTTGCCGGGTATTTCCTCATCAAGTCGGTCGGTTTGGAAGTGAAACGCAAGGAGGAGCTCCAGAAGATCTCGGACAGCTTGGCTGTGGCCAATGAACGCCTGAAGGAGCTCGATAATGCCAAGTCGGAATTCATCTCGATCGCCTCGCACCAGCTCCGCACACCGCTTACCGCTATCAAGGGCTATGTCTCCCTCATCCTCGAGGGTTCATACGGCAAGGTACCGGCGCAGATCCAAGATGTGCTCAATAAAGTGTACTCCGTCAATGACCGCTTGGCGCATTTGGTGGAAGACCTCCTGAATGTCTCCCGCATCGAGGCCGGGCGCATCCAGTACAACTTCCAGCCGACCCAGATAGAAGAACTGGTAGCGGAACTGGTAGATACTTTCCTGGTCACTTCCAAGGCCAAGCACCTGGAACTCAAGATCAGTCTGCCGAAGCATAGTCTGCCGAAACTCTTGGTGGACCCGAACAAGATCAAGGAAGTGACGTCGAACCTGATCGATAATGCGCTCAAGTATACGAAGGAAGGGAGCGTAATCGTTTCGGTAATCGGCCTTGAGGGCAAGTTGAGAATAGAGATCAAAGACACCGGAATCGGCATCAACCCGGAAGACAAGGAGCATCTCTTCGAGAAATTCGTCCGCAGCAAGGAAACCACCCGCATGGTAGTGAATGGCGCGGGCTTGGGCCTGTATGTGGGCAAGAACTTCATCGTGGCTCATGGCGGCAAGATCTGGGCCGAATCCGAGGGCCCGGGCAAGGGGTCTACGTTCATCATCGAGCTCCCGTTCGTGAACCCGAATGTGAAGGCCGGAGTATCCGACCAGCCCGCCGTTGCCCTGTAGAAAGCCATAAAACTATTGACAAAAAACAGAAAAAATACTAGTTTTAGGCTGCATTCTGGTATGCCAGAGTGTCTTCTGAAACCACTTTCTGGAAAGTAGGTGAAGTAGCAGATGCGTGGTAACAGTCCCCACGGCACCGGAAGCGGTGGCGGCCAAGGCGGCAACAACAAGCCGGGCACTCCTGGCAAGTAGTTGCATCCAATGAGCGGCCAGTCATAAATTTGGCTGGCCGCTTATCTCTTTGTAAAGACTATGTTAAATATTCCTTTTTACAAAAATCTTAAGACGGATACTCATTGTGTTCAAGCATCCTATAAGATGGTCTTGAAGTATGTTTTTCCAGAAAAAGATTTTAGCTATGCTTTTTTGGATAAGAAAACATATCACAAGAAAGATAAGTGGACCTGGAATGCAGGAGGGTTGCTTTTTCTTGCAAGCCTCGGTTTCGAAGTGAAAAATATTGAAAAATTTGACTATAAGCAATTAGTCCAATTTGGCGTAAGGTACCTGAAGCATATCTGGGATGACGAAACTTTTAGGGTACAGAAACAATATTCTGACTTTAATCAGGAAATAAGGCTCGCAAAAAAACTTTTAGCGAGTAAGTCTATTCAGGTTTTGAACCGTAAGACTTCGCTAGAAGAGATTGAAAAGCTCTTTAAGTCGGGATATATCTTGCTTGCTTCTGTAAACCCAGCTGTTTTCCAAAGGAGAAAATTTTATGCAAAACACCTAGTTGTTATTACTGGAATGACGGACAAGTCTATTAGATTTCATGATCCAGGGCTTCCTCCAATGAAAAATAGGAGAGTTCTTAAAGCTACATTCATGAGGGCTATGGGAAATTTTCCAGAAGTAGTAGCGCTTCGCCATCCGAGAATGAAGAGGAGTTTATAGGACCTAATAAGCTTCTGAAATTATTGATTTTTGGCCTTTTTAGAGGTATTCTGTAAGTAATTAAACCTTTTTAAAGGTATATGCCAAAGGTCCTGTTTGTCGAAGATGATCCGTTCATCGCCGAAATCTACATCAAGAAGTTCGAAGCCTCCGGTTTCGAGGTGGAGAATGTGACGACCGGTAAGGCGACACTCAAGGAAGTGGCGGAGAATAAGTATGATCTCATCCTTTTGGACCTGGTGATTCCGGAAATGAGCGGGATGGAGGTCTTGAAAGAAATCCAAGAGAATCCGGAATATCCGAAAGACTTGAGGATAGTGATTTTCAGCAATCTTTCGAGCCAGGAAGATCGGGAGCAGTGCTTGGCGCTCGGCGCGAGCGGCTTCATTTCCAAGACTGAATTCTCACCGTCCGAAGTGGTGACGGAAGTGAATCGTTTCTTGCGCCAGTTTTCGGAGCAGGGCAAGAATGAAGCCCGCTTGAATGGAACGGCAGAAGCGGTGCCGGCAGCTGAAGTGCCGGGTACGAAGAAGAAGCGCATCCTCCTCATCGAGGACGAGGCGGTTTTCGTAGAGATGTTCGGGAAGCGTCTGCGTGACGAGGGCTACGAAGTGGTAGACAAGCGCGACGGCAATGCCGGTCTGGAAGAAGCCTGCAAGGGCGGGTATGATATGGTCATCTCCGACATCATGATGCCGGGGAAGACCGGCCATGAGATGGTGGTAGAGCTCCGCGATACCGAAGCGGGCAAACACATCCCCATTTTCCTTCTCTCCGCTTCGGTGGAGGAGGAACATATGCAGGAACTCTCGGATGCCGGCATCGTGAACCGCGTCTTCCAGAAGACACAGATCACCCCGAGCGAGCTGGTCTACGCCGTTAATGAATATTTTGAAAAGGAAGGAAAGTAAATTATGGAAAGAGTATTGATAAAAGACGCTCCGAAGCACATCGGGGAAGTAGTGAAGCTTTGCGGCTGGGTGAATGTCCGCCGCGACCATGGGAAGCTGGTTTTCCTCGAGCTGCGGGACCGGACCGGTACGGTGCAGGCGATCATCCTTCCCGATGCTCCGGAAGCGATCGAAGCTGCTCATGATGTACGGCCGCAGTTCTCGCTTATGGTAGAAGGGCTGGTGAAGGAGCGCCCGGGCAAGGCCCAGAATGTGGAACAGACTACGGGAAACATCGAGATCGAAGTGAAGAGTCTTTCGGTTCTCGCAGCTCCGTCTGTCGAGCTGCCGATCGACGTTTCGCAGACGGAAATGGGCCTCCAGCTCGATACGCTTCTCAATTATCGGACGCTCGCTCTTCGGAACGCGAAAATTGGCGCCATATTCCAGATTTACTCCGAACTTCTCGCTGCGTACGAGAGCGCGATGCGGAGCGCCGGATTCCTGGAAATCAAGACGCCGAAGATCCTGGAGGCAGCGACCGAAGGAGGCGCCAACTTCTTCAAGATCGATTACTTCGAGCGTGTTGCCTTCCTTGCCCAGAGCCCGCAGTTCTACAAGCAGGCCGGTATGAGCGCCTTCGAGCGCGTGTTCGAGATCGGGACTGTCTTCCGGGCCGAGCCGCACTTTACCACCCGCCACGTCAATGAATACACCGGCTTCGATGCCGAGATGGGATTCATCGAGAGTATGGAGGATGTGATGGCGGCTCTCGAAGAAGCGATGTTCGCGATGTTCGAACATATCGGGAAGACGTGCCAGGAAGCGCTGGCTCTCCACGAAGCAAGCGTACCCGAAAGGATGGCTATCCCGCGGATCCGTCTGACCGAAGCGCTGGAAATCCTGAAGGCTGAATACGGGAAAGAAGTGGAGGACCAGGACATCGACAGCGAAGGCGAGCGCCTCATCTGCGAATACGTGAAGAAAAAGTACGGCTCGGACTTGGTGTTCCTGACGCATTACCCGACCCATCTCCGTCCGTTCTACAGCATGCCGAGCCCGGAAGATCCGGCCTATACCGAGACCTATGACCTCCTGTTCCGCGGAGTGGAAATCGCTTCCGGCGGCCAGCGCATCCATGATCCGAAGATGCTCGAAGAGCAGATCCGGAACAAGGGACTGAACCCTGATGACTTCAAGGACTATGTCGACATCTTCCGTTTCGGTACGCCTCCGCATGGCGGCTGGGGCCTCGGCAGCGAGCGCATCATCCAGAGGATCTTGGACCTCGGCAGTATCAAAGAGGCCGTCCTCTACCCGCGCGACGTGAAGCGCCTCGCCCCATAAGAAGGAAGAAATAGCCCTTAGGCAGAGGACTGGAAATATTCTTTGAAATGGGATAGAATAGGGTATTCCATTTTTCTTTTCCTCTGCTATGTCAAACGTCGAGCGATGGCTCCATAATTTCCAGAAAGGTCTCATCGAGCGGTTTTTCGGGCATCTTTCGCATGATATCGGTATCGACCTCGGAACGGCGAATACGCTGGTCTATGTGAAGAACAAAGGCATCGTGATAAACGAGCCGTCGGTCGTGGCGGTAAACCAGCGGACCGGACAGATCCTCGCCATCGGCCGCGAGGCCAAAAAGATGGTCGGCAAGACTCCGGGGCACATCGTGGCGACCCGTCCTTTGGTAGACGGTGTGGTGAGCGATTTCGAGATCACCCAGCAGATGCTCCGTTATTTCATAAACAAAGTGACGCAGGACAGCTTTTCCTTCCTGCGGCGTCCGCGCGTGCTTATCGGTATCCCTTCCGGCGTGACGGAAGTGGAGAAGCGCGCGGTGATTGAAGCGACTCTCAACGCCGGCGCCCGCCAAGCATTCCTCATCGATGAGCCGATGGCGGCCGCTATCGGCGCCCGTCTCCCAGTGACGGATGCGACCGGGAATATGGTGGTGGATATCGGAGGCGGTACGACCGAGATCGCTATTATTTCGCTCGGCGGCGTGGTCCTCTCGAGGAGTCTCCGCATAGCCGGGGACGAGATGAACGAGGACATCGTGCGTTACAGCCGCGACGAGTTCAACATCCTGATCGGTGACCGTACCGCTGAAGAGGCAAAGATCGCTATCGGGAGCGCCTATCCCCAGCGCGAACACCTCACGTTCCCGCTCCGCGGGCGCGACCTTGTTTCCGGCCTTCCGAAGGAAGTTATCGCAACCGATGAGCATATCCGTGAAGCGCTCTCGCGTTCGATCCGCGTCATCGTGAACAACATCAAGACCATCATCGAGGAAACCCCGCCGGAGCTTCTGGCGGATATCATGCATCGAGGCATCATCTTGGCGGGCGGCGGAAGCCTCATCCGCGGACTCGACAAGCTGATTGCCAATCAGACCGGCATACCGGTGCGCCTCATGGAAGATCCGCTTACCGCGGTGGTGCGCGGAACCGGCATCGTCCTAGACGACATGGAGAATTTGAAGGACGTCTTGATCGAGGAAGAGACGAATAAGCCGTTTGGCACATAAGACCGACCCTATGGCGGTGAGAAGGACATTCACGCAGACCAAGTTCTTCTGGGCACTCCTCTCCGGAGCGATTCTCGGTATCTTTCTCATTTTCCAGCCGATATTCCTCACTACTCCTCTCCGCTATATCGCTGCCACAGTCATGTGGCCGGTCCAGAATGTCTTGGCGCCCGTCGCTTTCGAGGCGCGGGATGTCTCGAGCTTTTTCGGGAGCATCGGCGAACTGAAAGAAACGAACGAAACGCTCGAAAAAGAAAAGCTGCGACTGCTCGCGGAGAACGCCAGGCTGCAAGACTTGGGCAAGGAGAACGAAGAGCTGCGGCGTTCGCTCAACCTGATCCCTCGGGACCGCTTCGAGACTATCGGGGCGGGAGTGATCGGACGTGATGTTTCGGGTCTCGGCAATTGGATCCAGATCGATCAGGGGTCTTTGGATGGCGTCGAGAAGGGCATGGCAGTGATCGTCGAGGCCGGCGTGATGGTGGGAAGGATCGAGGAAGTGTTCCCGAAGAGCGCCCGCGTGATGCTCTTGTCACATCCGGAAAGCATGGTGAACGGAGTAACGGTGGACACCGATGCCCAGGGTATCGTGAAGGGCGAGCATGGCCTCGGGATTGTCTACGATATGGTGATCCAGGCGGACACGCTCAAGAATGGCGATACGGTAGTGACTTCCGGTCTGGGAGGCACCATTCCGAAAGGCTTGCTCATCGGGACGCTCCAGGACACGCGCCTCTCCGATGACCGTCTGTTCCAGCAGGGTGCGATCGTCTTGCCGGTGCGGTTTGACCATCTGCGCTACGTGTTTGTCATTAAACGGGTTATCGGATCATGAAAATTTTCCTGCTCAAACTTCTCTTTCTCTCCGCACTCCTGATACTCCAATGCTCTTTTCTGAATGTCCTTTTCCCGTTTGCGGGGGCGCCCCTTGTCATCATCAGCGCCGTAGTGGCCTGGGTGCTGGTGCTCGGCTTCCAGAGAGCGCTTTTCATGACGCTGCCGCTCACCATCCTCTATGATCTCTTTCTCTCCGGTGAGATCCGCCCGTTCTCTCTCTGGATGATCGCCGTGGCATACGGCACGAGCTTCGCCTCGCGCCGGCTCTTGGTGGACCATCGCGGCTTCGCTCTTTTCCTCTATGGAGCCTTCACGGTTTTCGGGGCCTTCGGGACGATCATCCTCGAGAATCTGGTCGCTGGGAGAACCGGCTTCGCTATTTTCCATATGACGAAAAGCGCATGGGCGTTGCCGGTCATCGGCATGATAGTTTTCTTCGCAGTGTATTATGGAGTCCGGCGTTCCGAGGCGTATCTGGATCGCCTGCGTCAAGAACAGAATTTTAAGCTCCGCTAGCCTATGTTTTGGAAAAAAGGCTATTTCATAAAGAATACCCACGCGCGTGAGATCGACGATGCGGTTCTGACAGCGACCGAGCCGGATGCGGCGAAGATAGAGTGGCCGCTCAATCGGATGACGCTCCGCTTCTTCTGGTTTCTCTCGATTGCTTTGCTCGGCCTCTTGGGGTGGAGGGTGTTTGCGCTTACCGTCCTCGACGGAGGCAAGTATCTGGAAGCTTCGGTCCGGAACAGCCTGCGGCAATTGGTTATTCCCGCTCCCCGCGGCATTATTTACGATCGTTTCGGGGAACCTCTCGTCTACAATGTGCCGAGCATCGATCTCATCGCCACCGCTGCCGACCTGCCCCAGGATGAGTCGAGCCTCACGGCTCTCAAGGAACGCCTTGCGTCGCAGTTCGCCATCGACCGTTCGTTTCTCGACCAGACACTCGACAAAATGGATCGGCATTCAGCCGAAATCGTCCTTCTGAAAGAACGCATCAGCCAGGAGGAAGCGCTCCTCTTCTTGGGAGAGAGCCGCGAGATGCCCGGCGTCCGTCTGTACAAGACCACCCATCGGGATTATGCCGATAGCTTTATTTTCGCGCATCTTCTGGGGTATGAGGGCAAGATCAAGAAAGAAGAGCTAGAGGAGCACCCGGACTATCTCCTCACCGATTCGATCGGGAAGCTGGGGATAGAGAAGAGCTACGAGGGAGTGCTCCGGGGGAAGCACGGCTTCCAGCAGGTGGAAGTGGACGCGCTCGGACAGGTGAAGCGTGAGCTCGGGCAAGTGGATCCGATCTCGGGAAACGATCTCATCTTGAATATCGACGCAGGCCTCCAGAAGAAGATCTATGACAGCCTTCAGACGCTCCTCGAAGAACGGCAGCTCAAGAAGGCTGCAGCGGTGGCTATCGACCCGCGGAACGGGGCGGTGCGTGCTGTCGTCAGCCTGCCGAGCTTCGACAATAACCTCTTTGCCAAAGGCATCGCTTCTGCCGACTACCAAGGGCTCGTGAACGACTCGGCCCGCCCGCTTTTCAACCGGGCGCTCGTGGGCGAATATCCGCCTGGCTCCACCATCAAGCCGATCATCGCGACGGCCGCCCTAAGCGAGGGTGTCATCGATGAACACACCGAGATCGAGAGCCGCGGCGGGATCAGTATCGGGAGCTTCTTCTTCGGCGACTGGAAGGCGCACGGATTCACCGACCTGCGTCGGGCGATCGCGGTGTCGAGCGACGTCTACTTCTATACCGTCGGCGGAGGGTACGGGAACGTTTCGGGCTTAGGCCAGGAACGCATGAAGAAGTATGAGACGCTCTTCGGCTTCGGGCAGAAAACGGGCATCGATTTCCCGGCAGAGGGCGACGGGTTCATCCCGGATCCCGCCTGGAAGAAAGAGAAGATCGGCGAGCGCTGGTATATCGGCGATGACTATAACTCCGCTATCGGCCAGGGATATGTGACCGTGACACCTCTCCAGATCGTGAATGCCATCGCGGCGATCGCGAATGGCGGGACGCTCTATGAGCCGCGCATCGCGAGCCAAGTGCGTTCGCAGGATGGCAAGGTGACCTCGGTGCCGCAGAAGGTCATCCGTAAGGATTTCGTCTCTCCGGATATCCTCCGGATCGTGCGCGAAGGCATGCGCGAGACAGTGACCGACGGTACTGCTCAACAACTGAAGGACTTGCCGGTCGCAGTCGCCGGGAAGACCGGTACCGCCCAGTTCGGGAGCGAGGAAAAGACGCACGGATGGTTCGTTTCTTTCGCCCCGTATGAGTCGCCCGAGCTTGCTATGATCATCCTGGTCGAGGGCCAGGGAGAAGAAGGCTACAATGCCGTACCGGTCACCAAGGAGGTGTACGAATGGTACTTCGCCCGCTCCAAAGAAATGCAATAATGAGGCTTTTATAAAGGAAAATTCTCCACATTGACAATCGGGGTAATTCCTTGTAGTATGGAAAAACTTTGTTTCCCTTCTCTCCTATTTGGAGAGAAGTTTTGTTGAAAAGAGTAAAGACTTTAAATTCCAAAGAAATGCCGAAAATTTTTACCGAAGAGGGACTGAAGAAACTCACCCAGGAACTCGGAGAACGCAAGACCAAGATCCGCCAGGAAATCGCACAGTCCATCAAGGAGGCCAAAGAGCAGGGCGACCTGTCTGAAAACGCCGAATACAGCGAGGCCAAGCGTCTCCAGAACGAGAACGAATCCCGCATCGCAGAGCTTGAAGCGATGCTCAAGGACTCGGTCGTAGCTGCCAAGCACAAAGGATCTTCTACGGTGGAGATCGGCTCCAAGATCACGGTGAAGTGCAATGGCAAGGAAATGGCCTTTGAGATCGTCGGCTCCAATGAAGTCGATCCTGCCGCAGGCAAGATTTCCAATGAATCGCCATTGGGAAGCCAGTTCATGGGCAAGAGCAAGGGTGACAAGATCGAAGTCGCCGCCCCTGCCGGCAAACTGAAATACGAGATTATCAGCGTACAGTAAAGCCGAATGTGATGAAACCCCTTCCGCCGACCCTGGCAGGAGGGGTTTTTTCTTGCTCGGATACGGGAAAAAAGCTATTATAGAGCCATACTCACGTTATTTTGAATATGTTTTGGGGAGATAAGTTAGTAGAACAAATAAAAGAGCAGTATAAGGAGAAGATCGCCCGCGGAGAGGCGATTGTTATTCGCGACGAAAAAACGGCTTCCGGACGTGTCCATGTCGGCTCCATGCGCGGAGTAGCGATCCACGGGATAGTAGCAGAGATCCTTCAGGAAGAAGGTGTGTCATGCCGCTATCTCTACGAGATCAACGATTTCGATCCAATGGACGGTCTTCCGGTATATCTGGATGAATCCGTTTTCAGGGAGCATATGGGAAAGCCGCTCTGCAATGTTCCATCGCCGGATCCGAGCGCGAAGAATTTCGCGGAGTATTTCGGTAATGAGTTCAAATCGGTTATTGCGGATGCCGGGTTCGTGCCGGAATTCTATCTCTCAAGCGAAGTGTATCGTGCCGGACGATACAACGAGGTTATCAGGCTGGCTCTGGAGAATGCGTCGAAGATACGAGAGATCTATAAACGTATATCTGGTGCGGTGAAGCCCGATGACTGGATGCCTCTTCAGGTGATCTGCGAGAAATGCGGAAAAATCGGAACCACCAAAGTGAAAGCCTTCGATGGAGAAATGGTGGAGTATGCTTGTCAGCCGAATCTCGTGAAGTGGGCGGAAGGCTGCGGACATGAGGGAAAAATCTCTCCTTTCGATGGGAATGCGAAACTTCCCTGGAAAGTCGAGTGGGCCGCTAAATTCCGCGTTATGGGGGTAGATGTCGAAGGTGCCGGGAAAGACCACTCTACCAAGGGTGGCGCGCGCGATATCGCAAACCATATCTCTCGCGAAGTATTCGATTATCAGCCGCCATTCGACATTCCCTATGAATTCTTTCTGGTGGGCGGAAAAAAGATGTCTTCTTCCAAGGGAGCCGGGTCTTCTTCTCGTGAAGTGGCGGATTTCCTGCCGCCGCAGCTTTTCCGTTTCCTACTCATTTCCAAAGACCCGAAGCGTGTTATCGATTTCATCCCGGACGGCGACACCATCCCGCTTCTGTATGATCTCTATGACAAGTATGCGGAGAGCTATTTCGCCGATAAAGATGATGATTATACGCGGACGTTCGCATTGGCTCATCCGGTGGAGAAGAGAGGCGCTATCCAGAAGCGATTCTTGCCGAGATTTTCTCTGGTCTCTTTCTTAGTGCAGATGCCGCATATGGACTTCCTGAAAGAAGTCGAGGCTCTGAAAGGCAGTACTCTCACAGAAGCCGATATCCATGAGGCAGAGGAGCGGGCAACCTATGCTAAGGCTTGGCTCGGGCAATACGCCCCTGAAAGCTACCGCTACGAATTGCAGCAGGAAAGCGTTCCTGAAGGAGCGCTGCATTTCACTCCAGAACAGAAGGAAGCATTGAATCTTCTGCTCGAGTATGTCAGGAAACAGGAATCCCTAGACGGACAGGAGCTGCATACAGCTCTCCACTCCATCAAAGAAAAGACCGGGATCCCTCCGAAAGATCTCTTCAGCGCGATCTATCTAAGTTTTCTCGGGAAAGAAAGCGGTCCGAAAGCAGGCTGGTTCTTGAGCGTTTTGGAAAAGTCGTTCCTCGAAAGTCGCTTGCAAGCGGTAGTGAAGTGAGGTAGAAAGATTGGAGGGATATGGTCGCATAGTTCAGTTGGTTAGAACGTTCGATTCACATTCGAAAGGTCCCTGGTTCGAGTCCAGGTGCGACCACCAAAATTAGTAACATTACGCTTATGACCCAGTCAGAGTTCCGCATGGAGGAGAATATCAAGAACTGGAATATGGCAGCCATCGTGCTGTTCGCGATCCTGGCTTACGCCGGGTTCGCATATCTGCTCGATTCCGGCATGCTCCTTATGGGTATCAGCCTCGGGGATTTCATAATCCTTTCCTTGGCGATTCTGCGTCTTGTTCGGCTTCTGGCCTATGACAACATCACGCTTTTCATCCGGGAGGCATTCATGGATGTGAATCGGGTGAAATACGCCGAAGGCGGAGAGGAATTCGTCGAGCGCGTCCCATCGGAAAACTCCTTCAAGCGGACGATCTCGAAACTTCTCAACTGCCCTTGGTGCACGGGCGTGTGGGTTGCGCTGGTCGTACTCTTTCTCTATCAGGCCTTCCCGATGCTCTGGATCCTTTTCCTGCTCTTGGCGCTTTCATCTTTCGCAAGCCTCCTCCATCTGCTTTCCATCATGATGGGCTGGAATGCAGAACTGAAGAAAGTGCAAGCTACCCAACTCGGGAAAGAATAATATGCTGGATATCCAATTCATCAGGCAGAACCAGGAAGAGATCCGGAAGGCAGCCCAAGCGAAGGGCCTGCATTTCGACATAGAAAAGCTGTTTAAGGCTGACGATGAGCGCAAGACGCTGCTCCAGGAGATCGAGGAGCTGAAGTCGCTCAAAAACGATATCAATGACCTGATCGCCCAGTCCAAGACTGATGACGAGCGCCAGGAGGTAATCGCCAAGGGCAAGGAAATCAAGGCGAAGCTCGAAGAGCGCGAGCCGCTGTATCTGGCTGCCAAGTGCCAATTCGATGCGCTCATGGTCCAGGTGCCGAACATCATTTCCCCGGATACGCCGCTCGGGAAGAGCGATGAAGAGAACGTGGAAGTCTATAACTCCGGCCCCGGAACCCAGTTCGGATTCACCCCGCGGAACCACATAGAAATCGGCAAGATCCTGGATATTCTCGATTTGGAGCGCGGAGCGAAGGTTTCCGGCTATCGCGGCTACTATCTGAAGAATGATGGTGCGCTTCTGGCGCTGGGAATCATGATGTATGCCTTGAAGAAAGTGACCGAGAAAGGCTATGCGCCGATGATCCCGCCGACTCTGGTGAAGGGCTTCCCGCTTTTCGGGACCGGGTACTTCAAGGGTGCGGAATACGATCCGGCTGTCGATGAGGTCTATCAGGTAGCGACACACGACAAGGAAGCGGATGGCAGCGCGGCCAAAGAGGAGAAGTTTCTCGTGGGTACGGCCGAACCATCACTCCTCGCGTACTATTCCGGAGAAGTCCTGGATGCCGAGACGCTCCCGCTCCGCTTGGCCGGGTTCAGCCAGTGCTACCGGAGCGAGATCGGTTCCTATGGCAAAGACACCAAGGGCATGTACCGAGTACATGAGTTCATGAAGGTAGAACAGGTGGTGCTCGCAGCAGCGGATGTCGAAGAGGCGAATCGCCTCCAGGAAGAAATGGTCAGTATTTCGGAAGAAATGCACAAGGAACTGGGCCTGCCGTACCGGAAGCTCCAGATCTGCAGCGGCGATATGAGCCCGGGGAAATACCGCGCATTCGATATCGAAGCCTGGATGCCGGGACTCAACCGCTATGGAGAGACCGGATCCGCCAGCAATTTCCTCGACTGGCAGGCGCGGCGCCTGAACGTCAAATACAAGGACAAGGCGACCGGCGAGCGCAAGTATGTCTATATGCTCAATAACACGGCTCTGCCGAGCCCGCGTATCCTTATCTCGATCCTGGAGAACTACCAGCGGGAGGACGGGAGCGTGGTGATCCCGGAAGTTCTGCGGCCGTTCGTGGGGAAGAGCATCATCGAACCGCCGAAAGGGACGGAAAAGTAGTTGACGGGGAAGGATAAAGTGCGTACAATTGGCACTGTTATCCTTTTTCGGGTGCGTAGCTCAAGGGAAATCAGTAGAAAACACGGGTGTATAGCTCAGTTGGTAGAGCAGTGGCCTTTTAAGCCAACGGTCGTAGGTTCGAATCCTACTACACCCACATATACCTATTATCTGAATAAAGCCGCCTTCATTCGGAGGTGACTTGTAAATCCGGGCTTTTGCTCGGCTTTTTTTGTTGCTATAATAAGGAAAAAGCAAACTATGTTAAAAAAACTCGGAGTAGTCGGGTTCTCCCTTTTCTTTCTTTCGGGATGTACCATAAAGCTCCCTATTCCTGGGCTGGCGACGGGTACCCAGCAAGGAAGCGTTTTCAAGTCGACCGATGCCGGGGATACCTTCGAGCCGAAGGTGGAAGTGGATGAGAAGGTCAAGCTCACTTCGGCAGACATCCTCTCTTTCGTGCATCACCCGACCGATAGCAATGTCCTCTACATCGGGACCAAGGACAGCGGTCTGTTCCGGACGACAGATGGAGCTGAAGATTGGGACCAGATAGAATTCCCTCCGGCCAAGATCTACGGCCTGGCCATAGACTCCACGAATGGCGATCATCTGTTCGCGAGCGGCAGCTACGGGAAGATCGGAAAGATCTACCAGACCAGCGATGCCGGTGAAGAATGGAAAGAAGTCTACACCGAGCCAGGTGAAGACACGGTCATCACTTCACTCGCTCTTCACCCGGTGGATACCCAGGTGCTCTATGCCGGGACCAGCGCTGGGGTAGTCATCAAAAGCACCGATGGCGGCGGGACTTGGAAGAATGTTATCGATGCCAAGGCTCCGGTGACCCAGATCCTCTTCGACCCGCGGGCGCGCCAGACGGTTTTCCTCGTGGTGTTCAACAAGGGGACGATGGTTTCTTTCGACGGCGGACTGACCTTCCAGGACTACACTTCCCAGAGCATTCCCAAATCCTACACGGATATCAAGGAAAAACCGGTCTATCCGGAAGACATCACTTATGTCACAAGCGATCCGCTCCGGAGCGGCGTCTACTATGCCGGCGCGAAAAACGGCCTTTTCCGTACCAACGACCATGGGAAGTCCTGGCAGGCGATCGATATCATCGAGAGTTCCAAGAAGTTTCCGATCCGGGCGATTGCGGTGAATCCGGCGAACTCGAACGAGATTATCTATACCTCCGGGAACGCTTTCTACAAGTCGATTGACGGAGGGCTCAAATGGGCGACAACCCAGCTCAATGTGGATCGGGGAGTGAGCGCTCTCGTCTATGACCCGGAGAACCCCAGTACCATCTACTTCACGCTCCGCAAGTATTAGGCTATACTGATAAACCGCATAAAATACCGCATTTATGATCCCTGAACTGATCAAAAAAAACATCCCGCTCTTCGAAAGCGCTCTCGACCATTTCAGCGAGGAAGCGGCCAAGATCCGCACGGGCCGCGCCAATCCGGGACTTGTCGAGAATCTCCAAGTGGATTATTACGGCACGAAAAGCCCGCTCAAGCAGGTCGCAAGCATCAGCATCCCGGAAGCCCGGCAGATCCTCATCCAGCCGTGGGATAAAGGAAGTCTCGTCTTCATCGAGGCTGCTATCCGCGAGTCCGACCTGGGACTGAACCCGGGGAATGACGGGATAGCGATCCGCATTACGCTTCCGGCCCTTACGGAAGAGCGCCGCAAAGATCTGGTGAAGACGCTCAATGCCCGTGCCGAAGATGCGCGCATCAGTATCCGCACCACCCGCGATGAGATCTGGAAAGAGATTCAGGAAAAGGAGCGCAACAAGGAGATTGCCGAGGACGACAAGTACCGCGGCAAGGATGACTTGCAGAAAGTCGTCGACGAATACAATCAGAAGCTCGAAGCCGTGCGCCAGAAGAAAGAGGATGAAATCTTAACCGTATAGTCTGGAAAGGCTGTAAACCTGTTTATGCTGACGATTCTCATATTTATCATTCTCCTCGGCATTCTCGTCTTCGTGCATGAGCTCGGGCACTTCATTACGGCTCGGAGGAATGACATCAAAGTGGATGAGTTCGGTTTCGGATTTCCGCCACGTATGGCCGGCTTCGTGAAGAACGGCACGACCGGGAAGTATGACTTCCTCTGGGGGAACCGAGAAATCCAAAGCGGGAATACTGTCTACTCTATCAACTGGATCCCGCTCGGCGGCTTCGTGAAGATCAAAGGCGAGGATGGAAGCGGAGAGAACGACCCGGAAAGTTTCGCCGGGAAGCCTGCTTGGGTGCGTATCAAGGTGCTCGCGGCCGGCGTGATCATGAATTTTCTCCTCGCGTGGGCGCTTATCTCGATCGTTTTCATGCTTGGGTTGCCGCAGCCGATCGAAGAGAGCGAGCGCGGACGCTACCCGGACGCCCGGGTCCAGATCGTGGAAATCAAGCAGGACTCTCCTGCCAAAGCCATGGGTCTCCAGCCGGGAGATATCATCCTTTCTTTGAACGACACTCCGGTCAAAGCGCTCTCCGAGGTGGGCGACTTTATTGCGGCGCATAAGGGCGAGGAATTCGTCATGCAGGTGGACCGCTTCGGCAAGCAGGTAGAGCTTTCCGGTACTCCGCGGCTCGAGGCCAAGGCAGGGGAAGGCGCGCTCGGCATCGCGTATTCGCTCACTGCGACGGTCACCTATCCGTGGTACGAAGCGGTCTATCGGGGAGCCATCGCTACCTATACCATCACCCTCGCGATCCTTGATGCCTTCGGCAAGATGATCGCCGGGCTTTTCGGAGCGACCAAGGTGCCTCTCGATGTCACCGGGCCGGTCGGTATCGTGTATCTCACGAAGCAGATGAGCGATCTGGGACTCCCGTACCTGCTTCAGTTCGCGGCTCTTCTCTCGATCAATCTCGGCATCATCAACATCCTCCCTATTCCCGCGCTCGATGGCGGCCGCATCCTCTTCATCCTCATCGAGAAGCTCAAGGGCTCGCCGGTGAGCCAACGGGTCGAGGGAATGGTTCATCAGATAGGGTTCCTTCTGCTTCTGCTCCTCATGCTGATCATTACCGTGCGCGATTTCAGCCAGTTCCAGATTATCCAGAGAATCACCAATCTTTTCTAAGGAAAAAAGGGCTTTATATAGGGAAAAACTCCTTCTTTTGAGGGGTTTTTCTTTTTCCCCGGGAAAAGGGCACTCGTGGGGATTGACAAAACCTCTCTTTTTTGGTAATATATCCCGTTATCACTATTTTTATCTATATGGCCAACCAGGCGATTTTTGAAGTCCTCAAAGCCAAATTCGGGATGATGGTGCTTATCGGACTCCTGTTTGCGGCTCTCGGGTTCTTCGGCTTGATGCTCGTAGAGAAACGTTATCAGACGTCGATGGATTTCCTCGTGGTGCAGACCAATACGGCCAACCAGGATTTCTACACCCAGTTCAAATCATCCGAATACCTGGGCAAGGTGCTCGGGGAAGCACTCTATAGCGAGCGCTTCATCAATGCAGTACTCGAAACCGGCAAAGTGAATGCCGAGTTTTTGCCGTTCGACAAGAAGGATCGGCTCCATGCCTGGAGCTCCATGGTGCATGTCGAGAAGAATCTCGAACTCGGGGTCATCAGCGTGAGGATCAAAGGTGATCGTGAACGCGATACTGCCCGCACGATGGAAGGCATCTCTGATGTGCTGATCAACCGGAACAACCTGTTCCGCGGCGGCGATGACAAGAGCGTGGAGATCCGCGTCCTTTCCGGACCGATCACCGAACGCACTCCGACTGTGCCGATGATCATAAAGGTCCTGGCAGCCTCATTCATTACCGGTTTTCTCCTGGTATTCCTTTTCTCCC
This sequence comes from Candidatus Moranbacteria bacterium RIFCSPHIGHO2_01_FULL_55_24, assembly GCA_001786575.1. GTDB lineage: Bacteria > Patescibacteriota > Minisyncoccia > Moranbacterales > UBA1568 > UBA1568. Next base: position 103,382 of record MFRW01000001.1, read on the forward strand.
TGGCCAAAGCGTTTGCCCGGCAGGCAGAAGCGGAACAACTGTTCCAGTAAAGAGTCTCTCCCGGGGTTTTCCTCTTCTGGAAAGCCTTCTGGAAAGAGGGGATGTGGACGTCCCTTCTTTCCAGGAAAGAAAAGAGAAGCAGTACTTTCAAAACTTACGCAATTCAAATTCAATTCTAGAAAAGAGAAGGGAATTCATGATGTTCAAGGCAGCTTTGGCAGCCTCGGCTGCCTTTCTCCTTTTTGCTTTTCCGGCACATGCCGGGAAAGCGGGTTTCCATATTGATCCCGAAGTCTCGCTCCGCAAAGATGGAACAGTTTCCATCCAGCGGATCGAGCCAGGTCTCACTATGGCGATTCGTGGCGATGTCTTTGTCACCCAGGCAATCGATGTCGCTCTCTTCGCTCTGCCGAACCCGCTCCCTCCGGAGTGGGCGGCTGCCATCGCACCTGACCAGGCGCGATCGGTACCGATCTCCCAAGAGGACGGCAAGGTGCAAGTCTTGCCGCTCCAACCTGTCGTCTTCCGGGCACTCTTCGTGCCCGCAGAGGACGGACCCATGGAAGTGTTCAATGCTGTCCTCACCGAGGACTCTGCCGGTTTTTTTGTCCTCCTGCCTTATGGCCGGGGGGCGGAGATGTGGGGAACGCTTTCTGTTATCTCTTCAGACGCACGCTACCTTCTGACCAGTCAGGGGATGAGCGTCGATCTCATGGATAAGGAGATCAAGAAAAAGATCAGGCTCAAGAAGGGTAAGATTTCCGAAGAGTTCTTCGAGACTTACCCTTCGCCGATGCCGGCTGTCGGATCGCTCACGCGGGACGACGATGATGGCAAGGTTCTGTTCGCCGAATGGGAAAAGCTCTTTCCGGAGCGCTACCTGGTCGGTAAGGAGCAGATCCTCTATTCGGCACGGCCCAACACCGGGCAATTCCTGGAGCGTTGGACGCCCCTCAATTCGTTCGGTGACCGATATGTGAGTTGCGGTAATGCATCCATCGGAAGTGGTGGTCCTGTGGGACTCGCCTTTTCCGTGGTTATGAGCATGCCGCGAGTTCTTTCTTCTGGCGATTGTTTGGCCTCTGGGTCAGGCAAAAAAACAGGAAGGGGGAAATAACCGATGCAAACAGCTATTCAGGCAATCTGCCAGAGTAGCTGCGTGTGCGGCTGCCCTGGCTCCAACTATGGAGACAGATCATGAAAAGATTCTTTCTTTCGCTCGCCGCTGTCTTTCTTTCGCTCGGTTTCGGCCTGGCAAGTCCGGCAGCAGCAAAGGAGCAGGTCGTTACCGTGAAAGTGGGCGACACTCTCTCGAAAATCGCCGGCAAGAACTGGCAGGCAGTCTGCAAGGCCAATAACCTTGCGAACTGTAGCCGGCTCCGTGTCGGTCAGAAGATCCGACTGGGTGCCGTGTCTGCTCCGCAAGGAGCGAGGCAGGCGCCTACCCGGCGCGATGCCGATGGATGGTTCCATTGGCGAAACGTCGGCGGTTCCCCGCTCACCAAATGCCCTGACATGGAAAAATGCTGGGCAGAGGCGGCAGAAGGCGTCGGTCTCATCGATTCCGATAAGGCCGAAATCTTCGCGATGATCAAGGAAGGTCGTGGCGAGTCGGTGGTCGTGGAAAACGGCACCAAGTACGAATACATGTCGTTCTACAAGAACGGTCATGTCCGGTTCGAGGCGCAGGTGATCCTGGATTCGAAAACCAGAGTCACCGCGAAGCGTTACCGGCTCTCAAGCGGTCGCGTGGTCGATATCATCGACAACTGCGGCAACTGGGGAGTCACTTCGGAAATCAAGCTGCTCCGGCCTCCGCCACCTCCGGTGGTAGAAGAGGCTCCGCCTCCCCCGGCTCCTCCCGAACCAGAAAAGGAGCCAGCCTGCTGGGATCCGAAACTGGTCATAGGCCAAGAGTACGAGCCCGAGCATAGTGGCGGCGACCGTGCGCGTTCGACTTTCGCTTCTGGTGCTTTGTATAAGTGCTGGAGAGGGAAAAGAGGCATGCATGGCGTTGGTGCTGGTTTCCAGGCATCCATGTGGGATGGCAAGGTGGATCGCGGCAAGGGCGACTATGAAGGGCATTTCATCGGTATCGGACCGGCGTACGAATATGTTTCGGACGAAGGTTGGGATATCGAGCTGAAGGCTCTCGGAGGCGTCCTGCTCGAGAAGTTCGAGGAAGGTGACTATCAATCCCGCCGCCGGTTCGGCATGGTGGGGGCGTCCGTCGCTTACAACAACTATGAGCGCCGCCTGAATGGAAAGCGCTGGTTCCCGGAAACGCAAGGTTTCGGATTCATGGGGACTCCCATCAGTCGGGACGTGGAGCATTCTTGGCAGAACAACTCTATCGAGGATACTCGTGACCTTAGCCGTCTGGGGATTCTTGCACAAGCAGGCATCCGCCAGTGGATCTATGATGGAAAGGTCGTCTCGCCCTATGTCCAGCTCGGAACCTTCGTGGAAACTCCAGGGAACTGGACAGGATCGGCACGGATCGGTATCGCGGATGCCAAGCGTATCTGCGGTATCGGTATCGGTGTGGACGTGGATTTTCTCAACGGCGGCGAAGTCTTCGGACTTGGCTGGTGGTGCGACATCGTCCGCGGTGTCCGCTATATCCGTCAGGGAAAACGTGCCAAGCAGATCGATTCGGTGACGGATGGCCAAAGCGGCGACTTCATCGTTCCGATCGGACAAAATCTGGTGAGTACCCCGTCGCAAGAATAGGGTACATTGCGTAAGTACATGCATGAGGCAGAACTCTGCCGATAGAGAGCATAAAAAGGTACCGCTTTGACGGTATGGCTCGATGGCATGTATACACTTATCTCTCATACGCTTCTAGAACGTATGTGGAGAAAATCTCAAAAGGCGGAATGCACATCTATGCAGGCCGCCTTTTTACTTGCTTCTGGGTGAGTGTCACCCTTGACAGAAAGCAGAAAAATGGTTTACAATAACACGTTCACTTAGAAACAGTGAGCTTACTGCTCTTTTGATTCGAAAGAGCCTCGGGGGTAACTCGGGGAACAAGATTCAGAAGGAGTTGTAAGATGAAGTTCTTTGTACATGCGATTGCTGTAGTTATGGCTGTGGCAGGGGGAAGCGAAGTTCCGGCTTTCGGGCAAGAAGCCGAGCCGATCGTCGTTGAGGGAGACGTAGCCACGACAGCCGAAGTCTATCCGGTTTCTCCGGGTATTGCTGTTATCGAGATGGGACCGATCTACGGTGTTTTCCTCGATACTTTTCCGGAAGGCATCAACGCGCATCTGGCGGAGCCGGATAAGTCCGGCAAAGGTACGGCATATGTCGCTAAGCTGAAGCGGACTCCGTTCGATTCCGCATTCATCTGCTGGAGAGGCGTGCGCAAGTATTGGCACGCTCTTCCTGCGTGCGGCGTGAAGGATGGATCACGGGTGTCCGTGACTATCGATGTCGGGAGCCGGCGCAATGAGTTGTTCGGGATGGTTCCGGTCGCAATCGATCGGGAAACCGGCACACAAGTCGCCTGGATCGCCCATCCGGAAAATACCCAGACCCAAGCGAAGTGCAGAGAGAGCGAAGATACGGTATCCGTCTTCTCTGTAGACGGAGCCGGCACCATCAGTATCGCTACGCCGGCACAGATGGCATCCTACCGTTCCCAATATTGCCAAGGAAGCGGAGGATGAAGCGTTTTGCCCTGGAATGAAGCTTTATCATAAGTGGATTTCCAGGGTATTTTTTGGAAAAGTTCTGGGGAAGGGTGTAAAATAAAGGCAGATTGAGGGATTGACAAAATCCCTGAAAGGGTGTATAATGGAATGTTCATAGTGTCAGAAATTTCTCGACGCTTTGGACGGAGTTCCATTCCCGGAAAGCCTCCCTGGAGGCATTTTCCAGGGAAACATCGAAGGAGGAAGTCAATGAAGTACTTTTCAATCCTGTTTGTTGCCGCTGCTGCATGCCTGTCGGCCACCCCGGCGCTCGCCGAAACCGTGGTTTCGGGAACCATCGCTGCGGTGACGGTGTCGAAAGACACTATCCAGACCGGCTCGCTCTCGGGCGTTCAGGGTGCTATCTGCGGCAAGCCCGACAAGCTCGGCAAGGGCGAAGCCTGCTATCTCGCCTTCGAAGCGAATCCCAGTTGGTTCGCCGGCAAGCAGATCTGCGTCAGCGGACGGAGGGATTTCTGGTCTGTGCGTCGTGATGGCGTGATCGTCAACGAGGGCCTCCGTGTCCCCGTCTGCGCTCCGATCAGTCCCAATGGGACGGTCAGTCTGTCGGTCAATTTCCCGACTGGATTCGATCCCTTCATTGCTGAAGGCGGCCGCATCGTCGCCTGGGCCAGCCGGGACGATCTCGGCCTGCCCGTTCAGTAATAAGAGCACTACCAGCTTCCGGCGGGATAGGTAAAACCTCTCCCACATCGGGCCATAACTCCCTAGGATGAAATTCTGTATCACAGAATGGATTCCTGGGGAGTTTTCTTTTTATTTTTAAATGAGCTCTCCGCTGGAAGAGAGCGAGTGCCTCTCGGAAAGGTCGCTCGCCGAAGGGTTTCCGGAGGGAGAGAAAAATTATTTCTTCTCCTGCGAGAGGGAAAGCAGGGCGCCCAAGAGGCCGAAGAAGAGCCATTGGACCGGCGTATTTTTGAAGACGTTATCAGAAAGGGCGGCGATTTCCAGCGTCAGGAAGAAAAGGAGGAGAATGCCGTAGGAGAGGCGGAGCGCCCGTTCCGGCTTGCTCTGTGCGTAGCGCTTGCCGATGATATAGAGGAGCGAGAGGAGGTAGAGAGCGAAAAGAGAAACGCCTACCACGCCGCCTTCGACGAAGAATTTCACGAAATCATTATGGGAGTCATTGGAGCCGAAGCGCGCCCCGCGGAGGGATTCCGAAACGACTGGGAAGGTGTCCATGCCGGAGCCCAAGTAGTAGCGGCCGTCCTGGATAGACTTGGTGGTGACATCGTGCCAGAGCGTCTGGCGCCAGACGATAGAGCTATCCGGATCCGGTGAGAGAGTGCTTTCGATACGGCTCTGGAAGGCCGGAGAAAAGACGAAGAGCACGAAGGGAATGAGCAGGAGCGGGAAGAGGAGAAGGCGGTAGCGGAAGATGGCGAGGAGGAAGGCGAAGAGGAAAAGTGCCACCCAGGCGACACGGGCGAAGGTGAGGAGGAGCATGATCATGAGGATTCCCATATAGAGGGACACGAAGAACTTCTCGCGCGTCGTTTTGGCATAGACGACCGAGTAGAGGACAGCGAAGACGATGAGCGAGAACAGGTAGAGACTGAAGACGTTCGGGTGGCTGAACGTCCCGAAGATGCGCGGGAGCGTCACATCCGCGTCTTGGAAGCCGAGAGAGAAGACGAACTGATAGACGGCGAGAATGAGCGGCAGGATGCTGGAGACGAAGAATGCCAGGAGGAGAGTCCGCAGATCGGCGGTTTTCTTTACCGCAACGAACGCGAGGAAAGAGAGGACGAAAAGATCGAAGAAGCGGAGAAGTTCCTGGAGGGTGCGGAGCGGGGCGATGGAGTAGGCAAGCGTCGCTCCTCCCCAGAGGAAAATGAGTATGAAAGGAAAAATGAGCGGAAAACGCAGGAGGGAATTCCTGTGGAGGAAGAGGAGGAAAAGCCCGAGCAAGGCGATGCCGCCCCCCAAGAGCTGGGAGAGGGAGAGCGTGATATCGAAGAGTGAGACCGTGTAGAACTGGGAGGAATAGTCGAGCGACATGCGGAGCACGATGAGGACGGCCAAGAGGAAAAGGGGTGACTCGAAGAGGAGGACGAAAGCGATCATGCTGGAAACGATCACTACTGGCAAAAGCGGCGAGAAGCCGAAGATGAGCGAGAAAACGGAAAGCGCCGCGAAGATGACCGCGAAGAAAACCCAAGTGGCAGGAGCCGAGAGATGCTTCATGCTTTGTGCCATACGACAGTGAAGGTCATAGTAAAGCCGAAAAGGCGGTTTCTGGAGAGAGTGTAATCTCTGATCCCCGCTTCGTCAAAGAGGTTCCGGAGATCGTATTCGGAGAGGAGATCCATGTACCCGCCGGCAGCCCAGCCCTTGCCGATAAGCCGGAGGATACGGTCGAAGGCTTTTTTGGGAAGGAGGAGATGGAGCAGAGGTATCCGGGTATGGACTTCTATGGGAAAGCGGCGGTTCGGGGTGGTCAGGTAGCCGCGCCGGCTGACGCGGAAGAGTTCCCGGAGAAACCGGAGTTGATCTTCATGGCCGCCTACGTGCTCGATGACGGCGTTCGAATAGGCGATGGAAAATTCATTGTCGGTGAAGGGGAGCGAGCGGCCATCGGCTTCGAGTGTGGTCACTTCCGGGTAGCGTTTTTTGAATTCCGTAAAATCATCCAAACCGACGGCGGTGATTCTTTTGGGGAAAGGATAGTGCTTCTCGAGGTAGTTGTCGGTGTCCGAGTATTCGACGGTGTTCACGCCGACATCGAGAATGGTGTCGCCGTTCATCGGCTCGAGATGCTTCAGGAAAAAAGCGTACTTTTTGGCCCGGCTTTTGGCTGACAGGGAATAGGCGATCCGATCCATTAAGCTCTTCTGCGGCATAGGCAAGATGTATAGAACTATAGTACCATTCTCTTTAGGATTGCGAAAAGCTATGAAAATCCTTCTCATCAACAAATACCATTATCTGAAGGGCGGCGCCGAGCGCGCTTATTTCGATATGGCCCGGCTCTTGGAAGAAGCGGGGCACGAAGTAGCCTTTTTCTCGATGGAACATCCGGAGAACCAGCCGACTCCTTGGAGCCGTTTTTTCGTCTCGCGAGCGGAGTACCGGGACGATTCGCTCCCGTTTTTCCGTAAGGCGGCGCTGGCCGGGAAGCTTATCTACAACTTCGAGGCGAAGCGGAAACTCCGAGCCCTGCTCGCTGAATTCCGACCCGACATCGCGCATGCCCACAATATCTATCATCAGATCTCCCCGAGCATCTTTTCGGTCTTGGAGGCCGAGGGTATTCCGGTAGTCATGACGCTCCACGACTACAAGATCGTTTCCCCGAATTATAACCTCTTCTCCAAGGGGCGGATTTGGGAACATACTTCCGGGCTGCGCTGTATCGCCGACGCCTGCGTGCATGACTCGCGCCTGCGGAGCACCCTGTGCGCGCTTGAGAAGTGGCTCCACGCGCTTCTCGGAAGCTATCGGCAGATTGACCTGTTTCTCTCTCCGAGCCGCTTCCTGCGCGATAAGTGCTTTGCGCTCGGGTTTTCCGGAAAGATAGAATACCTGCCGAACCCGCTTCTCTCTCCCGCTCCGGTCATGGCTCCGGTCTCCCGCCATCCGGACCAATTCCTCTTCTTCGGACGACTCTCGCAGGAGAAGGGCGTTGGGATGCTTCTCGAAGCTTTCACGCTTCTCGGCCCCGAAAAGCGTCTCGTGATCGTGGGGGACGGGCCGGAACGGCAACGCTTGGAGCACCTCTCGCAGGAGAAGGGACTCGCCGACAGAGTGCAGTTTACCGGCGCTCTGTACGGATCCGAGTTGGAAGCCAAGAAAGCAGAGTCGCAAGCCGTGATCCTCCCCTCGCTCTGGTATGAGAATCTCCCCTACGTCCTGACGGAAAGCCTGCAGTCGGGATGCCTCGTCATCGCATCCGAAAGCGGTGGCATGGCCGAGCGCATCCGGCATGGAGAGAACGGCTTCCTCTTCGAGATGGGCGATACCCGCGGATTGGCGGATATTATCAGGGATCTCGGAAGCCATGATCTCGAAGCCATCCGGGAGAAAGCGCGGGAGAGCGTCGCCGACCTGGAGCCGGGAGACTTCATGCGGAAACTTCTCGCCTTTTATGCTGCTGCCATCAAAAATTGACAAAGGGAGCCTAGGAGGAGTAAGACTGAATCAGGCAGTTCTTTACACAAAGGAGAAGTCCGATGGATATTTGGACCGAAGCTATCTTTGTCGCCGGATTCGTTTCCGCGATATTGCTTTTTGACCGTTTTGTCACTTCTTTCCGAGGAAAAAGGAGTTCTGTCATGGAAAGAAAATGTATCATATTTGTCCGCCATGACGGCTACGCTATAGCACAACTGATGTGGTTCGCGAGCGAAAGGTATCCATGGGAGCCCAAGAGCATCATACGCACCTTCGAAGAAGGGAAATGGAGAGAATATTCCTGTTGCGAAAATACGCCGAATGATGATGGTAATCATCCGGCACTCTGTATCAAGGTCGTTTTGGATCCTATGGCCGAGAAGTTCCGCGGGTATAAGTCGATGGCACTCATAGTGCATCTCATGACGGAACTGGAGGATGAGGATGGGACCATAGTCAGCCAGCGGGTGGATGTGAAATCAGGCGATCTTAATATGCTGAAATTTTTCCAAGCATGGCTTCCTGAAAAGAAGCTCCAGATACCTGTGCGACGGCTCCCTCATCAGATACCGAAGTTTCGGAAAGAAGGCCATTAAGAATGTCCACTCTTTTCTTCGAGCCGGATTAAATACGGGTAGCAGTCTGCTGTTGCCCGTTTTTTTTGTTTACTTGTATTCCTCACGGAGCGTCATGCGCGCATCGAGTGCCAGGAGAGGCACTCCCTCTTCGAAGGCCAGGAGCGGGTTGATGTCGAGTTCTTGGATTTCCGGAAAATCGGTCACAAGCCGGGAAAGCCTCCCGATAGCCTCTAGGAGAGCTTTGCGGTCGATCGCCTTCTGTCCGCGGGCACCGGCGAGGAGCGGCTCGCTTTTGAGCTCGGCGATCATCTCCTCGGCGTCCTCTTCGGTAAGCGGCGCGAAACGGAAGGAAACATCTTTGAAGATTTCTACGAATATCCCGCCCAGACCGAGCATGATGAGCTTGCCGAGCCCCGGCTCTTCCTTGATGCCTAAGATAAGCTCCTTGCCTCCTTCCGGCGCCATTTCAGAGAGGAGAACCCCGGTAACTTTGGCTTCCGGCGCCTTGAGAGAGACATTTTCCAGGATGGTTCGGTAGGCTGCCTCGGTCCCTTCCGGAGTGACCGAGAGGATGACGCCGCCGACATCGGATTTATGAATGATGTCCGGAGAGACGACCTTCATCGCGAAGGGCCGGCTGAAGCCCTGGGCAGCTGCTTGCGCTTCTTCGGGGCTCTTCACGATGAGAGTTTTCGGAAACAGGAAGCCGTAGTGTTCGAGAATCTCTTTCGCCTCGCTCTCGTGTAGACGGAAGCGGCGTTCGCTCTTGGCTTTTTCGATAACGCTTCTTGCCGAGGCAGGATCGACATCATTGAGAGCAAATGGCGTCGTCTCTGTCTTCTTCCTCCAGATGCCGGCCTGGGCCAGCTTCCCGAGCGCCTCGGCAGCGGCTTCGGCGTAAAGGAATGTGGCGACACCGCCCTGTGCCAGTACGCCGAGGGCTTCTCGGAACGACGCGTCTCCGGCAAAGACAGCTACGAGCGGTTTCTTGCTCCGCCTCTTGCAATCGACGAGGGCCTGGGCGGTTGCTACCGCTTCTGTCATGGACTGCGGGGTGACGATCACCAGGAGCATATCGATAGAG
>MFRW01000002.1 GCA_001786575.1 Candidatus Moranbacteria bacterium RIFCSPHIGHO2_01_FULL_55_24
TTTTCTTTCAGAAAAAGTTTTCCGTCCTGGATTTTCTTTCAGAAAAAGTTTTCCGTCCTGGAATGAAGTAAGCGAGCACGCCGGAGCGAGTGCACGTCTCCCTGGAGGGTTGCTGGAGATGGGATGGAATGAGAAACGAGAGGGATGAGGAAGGTCGCTCGCCGAAGGGTTTTCGGAGAGAGACCTGGAGGGTTGCTCTGGGATGGGGTTTCAAAAGAGGCTGGTGGGGAAACAGTGAAGATAAGCATTGAAAGAGACAATACTATCCACAATCTTGTCCCGTTCAGAAATGATCGGGGCTTTTCTTTTATCCAAGCCATTTTTTCGGTGGATAACTTTTGTGTTGACGGGTGATAGGGGGTGGCATAGAATGGTGAGTAGGTTAACCAAAGTGGGTGGAAGTGGGGAATTCACACCCAAGAAGTTTTGCGCTTCATGTTTATCGGCGAATACGCACACACTATCGATCCGAAAAAGCGCCTCGCGCTTCCTTCGAAGTTCCGAGGAGAACTCGGGAACAAGGTAGTGGTGACCCGTGGCTTGGATTCCTGTCTCTTCGTCTATCCGATCAAGGTATGGGAAGAGCTGGCGACCAAGCTCGGGAGTTTGCCGGTCGGTGAAGCGGGGACGCGGAGCTTCATCCGCATCATGCTCGCGGGAGCGACGGATGTGGAAGTGGATAGTCAAGGGCGGATCCTTCTTCCCGAATACCTGAAGAGCGACGGCGGTCTGAAGAAAGACGTGACGATTGTCGGACTGTTCAACCGTTTGGAAATATGGGACAGCGCTCGTTGGGGCCGCTACAAGTCGCAAGCAGAAAAAAATACCGGAAAGATTGCAGAAGATCTCGGAAAACTCGGAATTTATTAGACCTTTGACAATGAAAGAAACGAAACGAACGCCTAGGCACGTACCAGTCTTGCTCGGAGAAGTGCTTGAGTCTCTCGCCGTCCGTCCCGGAATGACAGTGATCGATGGGACCTTCGGCGGAGGAAGCCATGCAGAGGCGCTCTGGCGCGATACGCAGCCGGGAGGGATGCTTATCGGGTTGGATCGCGATCCGTCGGCGCTTGCACGCTTCCGCGAGGGAGCGGATGGCGAAATGCGGGAAGCTCTTGAAAAAGGAACGCTCGTACTGACTCATGCGAATTACAGCGATCTCAAAGAAGCACTCCAGCAAGCCGGGAAAGAAAAGGCGGATGCGATCCTTGCGGATCTCGGATTCTCTTCACTCCAGATAGAAGATCCTAAACGCGGACTTTCGTTCCAAGAGGATGGGCCGCTCGATATGCGTCTCGACCAAAGCCAAGGAGAACCAGTGAGCGTACTCGTCAATACCATGACTGAAGAAGCGCTTGCGAAGATCTTCTGGGAATATGGCGAGGAGCCGGAAGCGAAGCGCATCGCCCGAGCGATTATAGAGGCCCGGAAGCAGGAACCGATCCTTTCGACGGCCAGGCTCCGGGATGTGGTCCTCGAAGCGTATCCCAAGGGTAAGGCACGGGGACTGAAGATCCATCCGGCTACCCGAGTGTTCCAGGGACTGCGCATCGCGGTGAATCAGGAATTCGAGCATCTGGAACAGTTCCTTCGGGAATTTCCCGAGGTTCTCTCGGAGGGCGGCAGGATCGCGGTGATCACCTTTCACTCCGGCGAGGACCGGCGGGTCAAACAGGCTTTTCAGAAGCTGGCCCAAGGCTGTATCTGTCCGAAAGGTTTCCCGATATGCCAATGCGGCCAGATACCGCAGGTGAAGATCATCACGAAGAAGCCGGTTCTCCCGAGCGAAGCTGAAACAAAGGAAAACCCACGCGCCAGGAGCGCCAAGCTCCGTGTCGCGGAAAAGTGCTAGAAAAGTTTCTTTCAGGATCAAAACAAAAATACAATTTATATGAAGCGTCTCTCAAGACAATCTGTTCCTGTGCGGCGCGCGCCCAAAAAAGAAGAGCGCGTGATGCTTTCGGGTTCCGTGCAGACGCTGTTTCTCCTGGTCTTGATGGCGCTTTTCATCTCTGGCGGCCTCTATCTTTTCTCGGTCAACCGGAACGCTGTCCAGGGGTATCACCTGCGCAATCTGGAAAACGAAATCGATACGCTGAAGGAAGAGAATGCCGAGCTGCGGATCGCGGAAGCCGATCTGCGTTCGCTCTATCGGATCGAAGCATCGCATGAGGAGCTCCAGATGGAAAAGACGGAATCGCTTAAATATCTCGAGAAGCATGATTCAGTGGCGCTCCGCTAGCGAGAGACAGTACCCGTAATCGAAGCTGCTTATGCGAAAGTGCCGGAACGGCAAAGAAGCCGCAAACCTGAAAACCAAATCCGGAAAGAGAAGGGACGGACTGCCACGGGTGACTGTGCTCGGTCTCATCTTCTTCGTAGGAGGGACGCTTATCTTCATGCGTCTTTTTTTTCTGCAGGTCGCATCGCATGACAAGTGGGTCGCGCTTGCCGAAGACCAGCACAATGCGTTCATGGAGCTTTCTGCCGAGCGCGGCGAAGTGTTCATGAAGGACAGTGACCATGAGTATCCGCTTGCGGTGAACCGGGAATACATGACGCTCTACGTCGTGCCGAAAGATACGGAGGAGAAAGATCGGACGGCTCTCGAGCTGGCGCCGATCGTCGGCGTCGATCCCCAGATCATCCGCGAAAAACTCAATCGTCCTGACGATCCTTTCGAGATCATCAAGAAGCGGCTTTCGGAAGAAGAGGTAACGAAGATCAAGGCACTCAATCTGAAGGGCGTGAAGTTTCTGCCAGAAAAGTATCGCTACTATCCGGCAGGAGAGCTCGCTTCGCATGTGATCGGATTCGCTTCTCTCGGCGAGAACGGAGGTACCGGCGGCTATGGTCTCGAGGCATCGCAAGACAAGATCCTGCGGGGAGAGGCGGGGGAGCTCCGCCAGGAGCGCGATGCGGCCGGCCGTTGGATCCCGCTTTCGGATCGGGATATCATCACCGCAAAGCATGGCGCCAATATCCATCTGACCCTCGATCGCGTGATCCAGTTCGAGACAGAGAAGATCATGCACAATGCAGTGGAGAAGTACGCAGCTGATCGGGCGAGCGCGATCGTGATGGACCCGAAAACCGGAAAGATCCTCGCGATGGCGTCCTCGCCGCAGTTCGATCCGAACAATTACAGCAAAGTCGAGGACTACTCCGTTTTCCTGAATCCGGTTTTGAGTCTCGCGTATGAGCCGGGATCGATCATGAAGCCGATCACGATGGCGATCGGTCTGGAAGAGGGGAAAGTATCGCCCAATAGCGAGTACGTAGATACCGGCGTCGTGTCTATCTCCGGGTATAATATCCACAATGCGGATGAGAAAGTCTATGGCAGGAGCACGATGACGAAAGTCCTTGATGAGTCGATAAATACCGGCGTCATCCATGTGGAGAAGCTCGTCGGGAACGCGACCTACCGCGACTACATGAAGCGTTTCGGGTTCGGCGAGAAGACAGGATTGGAATTGCCAGCCGAGCTTCCGGGAAACACGAAGAATCTCGACAAGACGCGCTCGGATATCCAATTCTATACCGCTTCCTTCGGGCAGGGTGTCACGACGACGCCGCTCCAGATGATTTCCGCCTATGCTGCCATGGCCAATGGCGGGTCTCTCATGCGGCCCCAGATCATCGAGCGTATCGAATATGCGGATGGCAAAGTGGAGGAGCGAAAGCCGGAGAAGATCCGACAGGTGCTTTCCGAACAGACGAGCAAGGATATCGGGCAGATGCTCCGGAGTGTGGTCGTGAACGGGCACGGAAAGCGGGCTGATGTCCCGGGCTATCTCGTCGGCGGCAAGACCGGCACGGCGCAGGTGGCGAAAGGAAACGCGAAGGGTTATGAGGAGGGCATTTCGATCGGTTCGTTCGTCGGATATGCGCCTATCAATGACCCGCAATTCGTCGTCCTGGTGAAACTCGACAATCCGAAAAACGTGGAATGGGCGGAATCGAGCGCCGCGCCTGCTTTCGGTGAAATTATGCGTTTTCTTCTGGAATATGCGAAGATTAAGCCGACAGAAACTCAAGAAAAGGCAACAACGCCGTAAAGACCCTCTTTTATGCATTTTTCCAAACGCACTTTCCTCGAAGTCCTGCTCCGCCTGATGGCGCGTGCGGTGCTTGCGAAATATCATCCGATCATCGTCGGCGTCACGGGCTCTGTGGGCAAGAGCTCTGCCAAAGAGGCGATCGCGCTTGTTCTGGCTCATTCGTACCGCGTACGCAAAAGCGAAGGGAATTACAATAATGAGATCGGCATCCCGCTCACGATTCTCGGAGAGAAGAGCGGCGGCCGTTCGCTCATCCGCTGGGCGCTCATCCTCTTCCGTTTTATCGGGACATTGGTCCTGCCGCGGCGCTACCCGGAAGTCCTGGTCCTCGAGATGGGCATCGACCATCCGGGAGATATGGATTACCTCCTTTCTTTCGTCCCGGTGAACATCGGGGTGGCCACGCATATATCGGGAAGCCACATGGCGTACTTCGGATCCATCGCGAATATCGCGCGGGAGAAGGGCCGGCTGATCGCCAAGCTTCCCGAAGACGGGTTCGCGATCCTGAATGCCGATGACAAGCGCATCCTGAAGATGGCGGAGCGCACGCGCGCGAAAATCATCACGTACGGGTTCAGCGAGGGAGCGGATCTGCGAGCCGATAACCTTCTCTTTTACGGAGATGCGCGCCGCGCCGACGGATACAGCCTGAAACTGAACCATTCGGGGAAGACGATCCCGCTGCGTCTGCCTTCCATCATCGCGCGCCATCATATCCCGGCTGCACTGGCTGGCGCGGCAGTCGGCATCGCGCTCAAGATGAATCTCGTCGAGATCGCTTCCGCGCTCGAGAACTTCGAACCGCTTCCGGGACGCCTCTCGCTCTTCCCGGGTCGGAACGACACGGTCCTGCTCGACGATACGTATAATGCTTCTCCGGCTTCGACGCGCGCCGCTCTCCAGGTACTCCAAGAGATGAGCGCCCCGCGCAAGCTGGCGGTGCTCGGCGATATGCTTGAACTGGGGCCGGATTCCGATAACGAACATGCTGCTCTCGCTCCGGATATCATGCATGCCGGAGTACATATGCTCGTGCTTGTCGGGAAGCATATGCGCGCTCTTCATGATGCGCTTCTCGAAGAAGGTTTCGCGAGGAAGCAGCTTCTGTGGCTCCCTGATCCGTATGCCGCGATAGAAGCGATGCAGCAGATCATCCGGCCCGGCGATCTCATCCTCATCAAGGGATCCCAAGGCCTTCGCATGGAATTCATCGTGGAGCAGCTTCTCCGCGAGCCCGGCATAGCGCCGGAACGGCTCTGCCGCCAGTCCGCGGCCTGGAAGAACAAGCGCTTCGCGCCGCCGGAGGAGTGGACGGAGGAACTGAAGATCTAACCGGGAAAGATTCCTCTTGAAAGTTTTTTTGAGCGAGCAGAATATCTTGCACGCCTCCTAGAATCAGAGTATTATGGAAGCGTGAAGAGAGCGCCCGAGGCCCTTTTCCGTAAATCAGATAATCCGTACTACAAGTCGTATGACTGACAGCGTAAACAGCGTAAAGGACAGGGAGTTTATCGAGTACGTTGTGAAGATGCTCGTAGACAACCCCGAAGATGTGAAGGTGGAACGCAAGATCGATGAGATGGGAGTACTTATTACTCTGGACGTAAATCCGAAAGACATGGGCATGGTCATCGGCCGTGAAGGCATGACCGCCAAGGCGCTCCGCACGCTTCTCCGCGTGATCGGCGCCCGAAACAACGCCCGCGTCAACCTGAAAATCAATGAACCGGAAGGCAGCGAGCGCCCGCCGCGAGAGCCGCGTGAAACGCATACGCAGACGGAATCCCAGCCGGCAGAAAAGCGCAGTCTCGATGATGTCATGAACGATATTCAGATCTGAAGCCTTCGCTTCCGATAAGCCGCTTCTCCGGAGGCGGTTTTTGCTTCCGTACAGGCGAGAATGTATATATACTGTGAGAGTAAAGAACATCTGCGATATGCAAGTGAAAAAGACGGACATAGATGGATTGCTCATCATCGAGCCGGATGTCTTCGAGGATGACCGCGGCTTTTTCTTGGAGAGCTACAATGCTTCGCGGTATCGGGAAGCCGGTATCGGAGCGGTCTTCGTCCAAGATAATCTTTCCCAGTCCAAAAAAGGCGTGCTGCGAGGACTGCATTACCAGGCCCCGCCTTTCAGCCAGGGGAAGCTTATCCAGGTGCTCCGGGGAAGCGTCCTGGATGTGGCGGTCGATATCCGTTTCGGCGCGCCGACTTTCGGCAAGCATGTAGCCGTGGAGCTTTCGGCGGAGAACAAGAAACAGCTCTGGATTCCGGAAGGCTTCGCGCACGGCTTCCTGACGCTCGAGGACGATACGCTTTTCTCTTACAAGTGTACGAATACCTATTCCAAGGAGCATGACCGCGGCGTACGCTGGAACGACCCGAGTCTGGCTATCGAGTGGGGAGTCGAGAATCCGTCAGTGTCGGAGAAGGATGCGGTGCAGCCGCTCTTCTCGGATATCCCGGAAGAATTTACGTATAACGCATAAGCTATGAAACTCTTAGTCACCGGAGGCGCAGGTTTTATCGGTTCGAATTTCATCCTCCATATCCTGAAGACCTATCCGGAATATCAGGTAACCAATCTGGATCTCCTGACCTACGCGGGGAACCTGGAAAATCTCGCGTCTCTGGAAAACGACAGCCGGTATCGGTTCGTCAAAGGCGACATCGCCGACCGCGACCTGGTAGACGGACTGGTCGCTTCGTGCGATGCGGTCGTCCACTTCGCAGCGGAATCGCATGTGGACCGCTCGATCATGAACCCGAATATTTTCGTAGAAACCAATGTCTTGGGCACCCAGGTTCTTCTGGACGCGGCCAAGAAGCACGGGAAGCGCTTCCATCATATCTCGACTGACGAAGTATTCGGCTCGCTCGGTCCGGACGACCGGGCTTTCTCGGAGAGTACGCCGTATGATCCGCGCAGCCCCTATAGCGCTTCGAAGGCCGGAGCAGATCATCTGGTAAGAGCGTATTTCCATACGTACGGTCTTCCGGTAACGATTTCCAACTGTTCCAACAACTACGGACCATACCATTTTCCCGAGAAACTCATCCCGCTCGTCATCACCAACCTCCTGGAAGGAAAGACCGCGCCGGTCTACGGAGATGGCCGACAGGTGCGCGATTGGCTCCATGTCGAGGATCATTGCCGGGCGATCGACCGCATCCTCCATGATGGCCGCCTGGGCGAAACATACTGCATCGGCGGCGACGGCGAACGCGAGAATATCTGGATCGTGAAAAAGATCATCGAGATCCTCGGGGAGGGAGAGGACGTCATAGAGTATGTGGAGGATCGTCCGGGACATGACCGCCGCTACGCGATCGACCACAAGAAAATCACCGAAGAGCTCGGCTGGCAGCCGCAAGTCAGACTGGAATCCGGCCTGGAAGCCACGGTCCGCTGGTACCAGGAAAACCAAGACTGGTGGAAACGGGTCAAGAGCGGAGCGTACCAGGAGTACTACGAAAAACAGTATCAGAAGCGCTAAAATCCCTTTTTTGAAGGGTTTTCGGATATGCTATACTACAGGAAACAGTAATCGTTTCCTGTAGTTTTTGTATGGCAAAAAAAGTCGTCATTCTCGGAAATCTGGGCATGCTTGGACAGGAATTGCAACGTATTTTTTCAGCTGATGCCGGATATGCCGTTTCCGCTTGGGACAAGGGCGATGTCGATATCACGGATTTCGAGGCGCTCGGCAGGAGATTGGGAGAGGAGCACCCGGATATCGTCATAAACGCCGCCGCGTACAATGCCGTCGATAAATGCGAAGAGAGCGAGGAAGCATTCCAGACCGCGCTCCGGCTGAACCGCGATGTCCCGCAGTTCCTGGCGAAAAAAAGCAGCGAGCAAGGATTCGTCCTGGTCCATTATTCGACCGACTACGTTTTTGACGGGACCCTGGAGAAACCGGAGAAGATGGGCGGCGGATGCCAAGGCGCCTGCTGCGGAGGCAATTGCCATGGGACTCCGGAGGGCTACGACGAGGATTCGATGCCGAATCCGCTCTCGCGCTATGCGGAAAGCAAGCTTGCCGGGGAACAGGAAGTCGAAGAGCATGCGAAGGAATATTATCTGATCCGCCTCTCGAAACTTTTCGGGAAGCCGGCCGCCTCCCCGGAAGCCAAGCGGAGTTTTTTCGATACCATGCTCGAAGCCGGCCGGACGAAATCGGAAGTCCAAGCGGTGGATGGGGAGAAGAGCTGCTTCACCTATGCGCCGGATCTTGCGGCCGCAACCAAAGAGGTCATCGAATCCGGAAGCCCGTATGGAATCTATCATCTCCCGAATGAGGGAGCAGTTACTTGGTACGAAGCGATACTGGAGCTCTATCGGCAGGCGGGACTGGGAACGAAAGTGATCCCGGTCGCACCGGACGCTTTTCCGCGTCCTGCCAGACGCCCGGCCTTTTCGGTTCTTCTCAATACCAAGCGTCCGCCGCTCCGGCGTTATGAAGCGGCGCTTGCCGAGTATCTTTCCGAATAAGAGAAATAAACCTATGCCATCGAATCGGCTCAAGAAACAGGATAAGGCGGTATACGCGGCGCTCCAAGGCGAAGAAAAGCGCCAGCGGATCGGCTTGGAAATGATCGCTTCGGAGAATTACGTGTCCCAAGCGGTGCTTGAAGCTCTCGGCACGGTCTTCACGAACAAGTATTCCGAAGGCTATCCGGGCAAGCGGTATTACGGTGGGCAGGAATATACGGATGTTATCGAAACGCTCTCGATCGAACGAGCCAAGAAGCTTTTCGGCGCAGAGCATGCCAATGTCCAGCCGCTCTCCGGAGCCATGGCGAATATCGCGGCGTATGCCGCGCTGCTCGAGCCCGGAGATACGATCCTCGGCATGGATCTCTCGCATGGAGGACATCTGACTCATGGCCACCCGGTGACATTCATGTCGAAAGTCTTCCGCTTCGTCCGCTACAAGACCGAAGCCGACGGCACGATCGACTACCGGAAACTGGAAGCGCTCGCCATGAAGGAAAAACCGAAGCTCCTTTTGGCCGGGTTCTCTTCCTATACCCGCCAGCTGGATTACGAGAAGTTTGCGAAAATCGGCAAGAAAGTCGGCGCGATCACGATGATGGACATGGCGCATATCGCCGGCCTCGTCGCAGCGAAAGCGCTTCCTTCGCCTGTACCGCATTTCGACGTCGTGACGCTCACGACGCACAAGTCGCTCCGCGGCCCGCGCGGCGGCATGATCCTCTGTCGCAAGCCCTTCGCGGCTGCGATCGACAAAGCGGTTTTTCCCGGTATCCAGGGCGGCCCGCATATGAACATCATCGCAGCGAAAGCGGTGGCTTTCGGCGAAGCGCTCCGGCCGGAATTCAGGCGCTACGGGAAGCAAGTCCTGAAGAATGCCAAGGCTCTGGAGAAATTTTTCCGAGCGAAGAAGGCTCTCGTCCTCTTCGGCGGCACGGAGAACCATATGCTCATGCTCGATACGGTCGCAAGCTACGGCCTGTCCGGAAAGGAAGCGGAAGCGCGTCTCGATGCCGTCGGCATCACCGTGAACAAGAACATGATCCCGGATGACCCGCGCGGCCCTATGGATCCTTCGGGAATCCGAGTGGGTGTCCCGGCGCTCACGACCCGCGGCATGAAAGAAGCCGAGGTGAAGAAAATCGCCGAGATCATGCAAGCGGCGCTTGCAGGAGCCGGATCAAAGCAGGAGCTTCTGAAGCTTCAGAAGGAAGTGGCCAGGCTCTGTAAAAAATTTCCTATCAATCATTAACGCTACCGTATGAAAGGCATCATCCTCGCCGGAGGAACAGGCACCCGGCTCTTGCCGCTCACAGCGATCACCTCGAAACAGCTTCTGCCCGTCTATGACCGCCCGATGATCTTCTATCCTCTGAATACGCTCATCAGCGCCGGCATCAAGGATATCCTCATCATCGTCGCCCCGAACCATTCCGGGAATTATCTCAACCTGCTCGGTTCCATGTTCCGGAAGTTCGGCGTGAATATCTCTTTCATCGTCCAGAAAGAGCCGCGCGGCCTGGCCGAAGCGTACCTTCTCGCGGAAGATTTTCTCGATGACCAGCCGAGCACTCTCGTCTTGGGGGACAACGTTTTCGAAGACGATTTTACGGAAGCGATCCAAAGCTTCCAGGGAGGGGGGCGCGTCTTCGCCAAAGAAGTCCCCGACCCGGAACGTTTCGGAGTAGTGGAATTCGATGCGGACCAGAAGGTGCTTTCCATAGAGGAGAAGCCGGTTGCACCGAAAAGCCATTTCGCCATACCGGGCATCTACATTTTCGACGCCGAAGCGGTCGCAGTGGCGAAGAAGCTCGCACCTTCGGAACGAGGCGAACTGGAAATCACCGATCTCCAGCGGCATTATCTGAAACAGGGAAACTTGGATGTACGTATGGTTTCGGGAGCGTGGTTCGATACCGGAACGCATGAAGCGCTCTTCGAAGCGGGGGCGTATGCAAAAGAGAAGAAATTGGGCGAACGTTTCCATCCGATGATCAATGAAGCCATCGCCATCTTCAACCAGGAGTTCAAGAAATCAGTCTCGCTTAAATAAAAGATAATCGCCAAAGATATGCAAGGAGCACGCAAGATCAAGAAAGCCATCCTTCCGGTCGCCGGGTTCGGAACCCGCTTCCTGCCGGCCACCAAGGCCCAACCGAAAGAGATGCTGCCGGTCGTCGATAAGCCGGTGGTGCAATACCTCGTGGAAGAGGCTGTCGCTTCGGGAATCGAGGAAATCATTTTCGTGACCGGACGCGGCAAGCGGGCGATCGAAGATCACTTCGATGTCTCCTACGAACTCGAGGACACGCTGGTCGAGAAGAACAGGCATGACCTCTTGGAAACGGTGCAGAAGATTTCCGGCCTGGCCAAGTTTTCCTATGTGCGCCAGCCGATTCCGATGGGCGACGGCCATGCACTCCTTCAGGCGGCCCACTTGGTGGATGATGACGAATCCGTCCTGGTAATCTTCGGCGACTGTATCTACGATAGCGAAGTGCCTGCAGCCAAGCAGCTGATCGACGCCTACGAGCAGTTCCGAACCCCGATCATAGGCCTTACCGAAGTAGAGCGGCAGGAAGTATCCAAATTCGGCGTCATCGCAGGAGAGAAAGCAGACGATCTCCATTGGAAGATATCCGGCTTTGTCGAGAAACCGAAACCCGAAGATGCTCCGAGCACGATCGTCGCTCCGGGCAAATACATCATCACCCGCGAAGTCTTCGAGACGCTCGCTACCATGAGTCACGGGAAGTCAGGAGAGATCCGTTTGGCGGACGCTTTCGAAATCATGCTCAAGCAAGGGAAGCCGCTCTACGGGCGCATGCTCACGGGAGAATGGCTCGATACCGGGGACAAGTTCAACTTCCTGCGCGCGACTATCCACTACGGTCTCAAGCATCCGGAAGTGGGAGCGAAACTCAAGGAATATCTGAAGAACCTTCCCTTGTAGCGTGATCCTTCCCTCATAACCAAGAACTATGTACTGGATATACCTCACGCTCTTCGTCCTAGTCATCCTCACTCCGAAGCTCATCGGGACGAGTTTCTGGCTTTTCCAGGAAGACGATCTCGAAGCTCTTCTCATCTTTCTCTTGGGCGCGCTCGGTTTCTTCATCTACATCGCCAAGGAGAAAGCGCTTCTCCGGCTTTTCAAAGAGAAACTCCTTCTCCAGAAACAGACCAACATCATCTCGCGCGACCTTTCGGATTCGTATTCCTATATCGGCGAAATGAACCGCAAGTTCGATATCGTGAAGGACTTGGCTTTCCGTCTCCCCAAAGAAGTGCTCGAAGTGCTCGGAGAAGGGAAGAAACACACGTACCAGTCGATCCTCGATGCGGCGAGCATGCTCTCGAAAACAGACGAGGTGTCGCTTCGCTTCGTGAATGTCAAAGAAAAGAAGATGCTGAAGGTAGTGGAGACCGAAGCGAAGATGTTTCAGGGGTTCGATGCCGAAGCGCTTCTTCGCGAAAAGAAGCATTTCTGGGTTACCGATATGGTCACGTGCGTCTGTTCCCCGCGCGAGGCTGGCGGAGTCCTCGCGTTCCTTCTCTTTGCGAAGCGGGGGAATCACGATGAAGACATCGAGCTTTTCCAGATCCTCGCTTCCGAAGCGCTGCTCCTCTACGGATTGGATCAGAAAGCAAGAAAGGAAGGGAAATAATCAGGGGACCGAACATATGCGCATAGGAATCGATGCCCGCTTCTATGGGACCGTGGGAAAGGGTCTCGGGCGCTATACGGAAAAACTGATCCAGGAACTCGAACGGATCGATTGCGAGAACGATTACGTCGTTTTCCTCTGTCCGGAAAATTACGAGGCTTATGTCCCGAAAAATCCGCGCTTCTCGAAAGTCCTCTCGCGTTCCAAGTGGTATGGGTTTTCCGAACAGTTCTTCTTCCCGTTCCTGCTCTACCGCTTCCGGCTCGACCTCGTGCACTTCCCGCATTTCAACGTGCCGCTCCTCTATCGGAAGCCGCTTGTCTTCACGCTCCACGATCTGATCCTTTTCCATTATCCGACGAAGAAAGCGACCACTCGCAGCCCCTTCCTGTATCGGATGAAATTTCTCTCCTACCGGCTGGTTTTGAGCGCAGCGCTCCGGCGAGCCAAAGCAGTCATCACCGTATCTCATTTTACCGAAGCCGATATCAAAGAGAACTATCCTTCTGCTGCTTCGAAGATATGCGTCACCTACGAAGCGGCGGAAGATCGCTGTTTCGTACTCCCGGAAGAAGAGGAAAACACGCTCTTCCGGAAGATCGGTCTTCCTGTATCATCCGCACCTCTGCAAGGGGGCAAGCGTGATATACTGGAGCCATATGTTCTCTATGTCGGGAACGCCTATCCGCACAAGAACCTCGGGATGATTCTCGAGATGGCAGAGAAATTCCCTGGCGAGCGCTTCGTCCTGGTCGGAAAGGAAGACTATTTCTATGCCCGTCTCAAGAAAGAGGCTCTGGCGCGCGGCGTAGGGAATGTGGTGTTTGCCGGTTCTGTTTCTGATGAGGAGCTGGGGACTCTCTATCGGCACGCGCGGCTCTATCTCTTTCCTTCGCTCTACGAAGGTTTCGGACTCCCTCCGTTAGAGGCCATGAATTACGGAGTGCCGGTGATGAGCGCCCGGCGCGGATCGTTGCCTGAAGTGCTCGGCGATGCGGCGCACTACTTCGATCCGGAAGACAAGGAAGCGGCGGAAAAGATTTTCACGAAAATGCTTACTGATGAATCTCTCCGAGAGCGTCTCCGGGCGCGCGGCTATGCCCAGAGCGCCAAATACAGCTGGAAGCGGATGGCCGAAGAGACACTCCGGCTCTACACTCGAAAAAACACACACGAAACATGTACTCGTATTCGTATCGGCCGCCGAAACGCGTAGCTGACATTACGTCGAAAAAGGCCGAGCCAGAAAAAACCGAACCTTTCACCTATGAGCCGCTCCAGCCGCCAGGAGCTTCTTTTTCCTGGCAAGAGGAGCGCCGCTCCGAGGCTGTTCCTGCTTCTTTGCATATTCCTCGTGAGCGCGCGCCAAGAGAGTATCGCGTGAGCGGCAGCCGGAAGCGTATAGCCTTCCTCTCGCTTTCGATACTTCTCCTCGCTTTCGGCGCTTTCTTCTGGTACGAGGCGAAACACGTCAAGAACGCGATCCAGCAGGAAGGCGAGACCGGCTATGCCAAGCTGTCCGGGGCGGTAGAGAGTCTTTCTGCCGAAGAATACGCGCTTTCGCTCCGCCAGTTCGGCGAAGCGGAGCGGGCGTTTACGGATGCCCAGAAGCGCCTCGATCTTTTCGGCGGCGAGCTTCTGGAGATTACCCGCTTCGTTCCCGGGCTGTCGCGCGCGGCCAGCGGCAAGAATATGCTGGAGGCTGGCGAACATATCGCGAAAGCCGGGCCGTACCTGGCAGAAATCGTCGAGCGTTTCCACTCGTCCAAGGACGCTTACGGCCAGGGGAAGAAGATTTCGCTCCTTCAGTTCCTTAAGCAGATGAAAGCGCCCCTGGGAGAAGCCAGGAAAGAATTGGAAGCAGCAGACGCGGCGCTCCAGCATGTCGCTCTCGACGATATCCCCGAAGAGAAGCGCGAGCAGTTCTTATCTGCGCGCGAACATCTGCCGGCTATTCTCGGGCTCCTTACGAGCTTCGACCAGAACGAAGCGGTTTTCGAAGAGCTCTTGGGTGGGAACGGCCCGCGGAAGTATCTCTTCCTGCTCCAGAACAATCACGAGCTGCGGGCGACCGGAGGCTTTATCGGGACGTACGCGCTCCTCGATATGAACGATGGCGTGGTACGCCAGTTCTTCGTCGACGGCATCTTCAATCCGGACGGACAGCTCAAGGAAAACATCGTACCGCCGAAACCGCTTCAGAAAGTGAGCGCCGGCTGGAGCCTGCATGACAGCAATTGGTTCCCGGATTTCCCGACTTCCGCCGAGAAAGCCATTTTTTTCTATGAGAAAACCGGGGGACCGACGGTGGACGGAGTGATCACGCTTACGCCGGAGGTCATGCAGAAACTGCTGGTGATTACCGGTCCGATCACTCTCGAGAAGTACGGATTGACGGTGGACAGCGAGAATTTCATTCCCGTCATCCAGGAGCAGGTAGAGGAGAGGTATGACCGCGAAGAGAACAAGCCGAAACAGGTGCTGGCTGATCTTTCGATGAAGCTTTTCGAAAGAGTCTTCGCGCTCCAGGACGAGAAAACTCTCTATCGCATGGCGGACGCTCTCATCCAGGGATTGAACGAAAAACATGTTCTTCTCTATGCCCGCGATCACGAAGCGCAGGCGCTTATCGACGCTTCCGGCTGGTCGGGAAGGATGCTCGATACCAAGAAGGACTACTTGAGCGTCGTGCACTCGAATATCAACGGGTACAAGACCGACGGCGTGATCGACGAGACGATCCGGCACCGCTCCGAGATCGCGGCTGACGGCTCGGTGATCGATACGGTGACGATCACCCGGGTGCATAACGGCGGCCATACGCCGTATGAATGGTGGAATCGCGTGAATGCCGACTACCTGCGCGTCTATGTGCCGGAGGGCTCGGAACTCCTCTCGGCCAAGGGGATGACATGGGAGTTTCCGGAAGCGCCGCTTGACTACGACGCCTTGGGCTTCCGCCGAGATCAGGATGTCACTCATATCGAATCCTCGGAGAAGATCCATGAGCCTTCCGGTACCCGCATCGGCGTAGAGTCCGGAAAAACGGTTTTCGGGAACTGGGTCTATGTCAGCCCCCAGGAATCCGTGACGGTGGAATACCGCTACCGCTTGCCGTATCGGCTCTCTGCCGGGGAAGATGGCAGAGAAACGGTTTCGCAGTCGGTGCTTTACCAGAAGCAGGCCGGTACCGAGGGAAGCCGGCTCGAGTCCGCGATCGTCTATCCGGAAAAGTGGCAGGCTGTTTGGCAGACCGGAGGGAATCTGATACCGTATGAGCATACCCTTAAGCTTGAAGAAAGCCTCAAAGCCGACCGATTCGTAGGTGCGGCTTTTCGCGTCAAATAAGCCATGGTTGCGAAAATCGTCACAAAACTCTCCCAATGGAATAACGCTCCGAGCCATACGATCGGCGGAGCGGCTTTGCTGATCGCGCTTTCGGGAGTCGCGAGCCGCATCTTAGGCTTCTTCCGTGACCGTATCCTGGCGAGCCAGTTCGGCGCGGGTGACGTGCTCGATGCGTATTACGCTGCCTTCCGTATCCCGGATTTTCTCTACAGCCTTCTCGTGGCTGGCGCGCTTTCCGCCGCTTTCGTCCCGGTCTTCACCGAGCTTCTGGCAGGCAAGAAAAACGAAGAGGCTTGGCGCCTGGCTTCAGGCGTGCTCATTCTTCTCATGTGGACGCTCGGCCTCTTGGGGCTCCTGGGAATCCTCTTCGCTCCGAGCCTCATGCACCTCTTAGCTCCCGGCTTCGGTCCGGAGAAGGCTTCGCTTACGGTCACGTTCTCGCGCATCATGTTGCTCTCGCCGCTCTTCCTCGGCATGAGCGCCGTGTTCGGCGGCGTCCTCGTCTCCTTCAAGCGCTTCGCGGCGTATTCGCTCGCGCCTATCTTCTACAACCTCGGCATCATCTTCGGCGCCTGGTTCCTCGCGCCTTCCTTCGGTCCGATCGGGCTGGCGTGGGGAGTGGTCTTGGGAGCATTCCTCCATATGCTCATCCAGTACCCGGCCCTGAAGAGCGCCGGCTTCCGAGCCACTCTCGCGAGTCTCCGTATCTGGAAGGATGCTTCGGTGCGCCGGGTGATCACCCTCATGATCCCGCGATCGTTGAGCATGGGAGTGAGCCAGATAAGCCTGCTTGCGATGACGGCCTTCGCCTCGACGCTGGCATCCGGAAGCCTTGCGGCTTTCATCTTCGCCAACAACATCCAGAGCGTGCCGCTCGGCCTTTTCGGCATCGCTTTTTCTCTGGCGGTCTTCCCTTCCTTGAGCCTCTTCGCAGCCGAAAAGAAGGGGAAGGATTTCTTCGTCGTCCTCTCGGAGACCGCACGCCGCATCCTTTTCTTCGTCGTCCCGCTCTCGCTCGCGCTTATCATCTTCCGCGCCCAGTTCGTCCGCGTGATCCTGGGGACCGGAAACTTCGACTGGGAAGACACCATCCTCACCTTCGAAATCCTGAAGTTCCTCTCGTTCTCGCTTTTCGCCCAGAGTCTCATCCCGCTCTTCGCCCGCGCCTTCTTCGCGCTCCAGAATACCCGCACGCCGCTCTATGTGGCACTCGCGAGCGAGGCGCTCCATATCATGCTGATTCCTCTCCTCCTCCCGTACTTCCAGGTGGAAGCGCTTGCGCTCTCCTTCTCGGTCGCGAGCGTGGTGAACGTAGCGCTGCTCTATGTCTTTCTCCGCCGCCATGCGAGCTTCTGGCATGACCGAGCGTTCCTTCTGCCGGTCGCGAAGATCATCTTCGCTTCGCTCCTCGCCGGGGCCGTGGCGCAGCTGTCCAAGTCCGTCTTCGCCCTCACCACGAACGAGCTCGATACCTTCATCGAAGTCTTCCTCCAGCTCTTCATCGGCGTTACCATCGGCGGCACCGCCTACCTGCTCTTCGCTTACTGGCTCCGGATCGATGAGCTCCGCCTGGTGAAGCGTTTCGTCGTTTACAAGATCTTCCGCCAGCCGGAAACCGCGACCCTCGCCGGAGACCATCCCGAGCGCGGCGAATGGTAAGGAACCCTTGCCACTCGCGACTCTATCCATTACCGTAGAGAGAATACTCTTTTTCCTATGCGCCAATCCCATATACGCAACTTCTGCATCATCGCCCATATCGATCACGGCAAATCCACGCTGGCTGATCGCCTGTTAGAGCTGACCAAAACGGTCGAGCAGCGCAAGATGAAAGAGCAGCTCCTCGATCAGATGGATCTCGAGCGGGAACGCGGCATCACGATCAAGCTCCAGCCGGTCCAGATGCACTATGCGTACCAGGGCGAGGAGTACCTGCTGAACCTGATCGATACCCCGGGCCATGTGGATTTCCACTACGAAGTGTCGCGTTCCTTGGCGGCCGTCGAAGGCGCGATCCTCCTGGTAGATGCCACGAAAGGCGTGCAGGCCCAGACGCTCGCCAATCTCTACCTGGCCATCGAGCAGGGACTCGAAGTCGTCCCGGTAGTGAACAAAGTCGACCTGCCGAATGCCGAAGTAGAGAAGACCAAGAAGGAGATCATGCATATCTTAGGCTGTACCGAAGACGCTATCCTCGAGGCTTCCGGCAAGACCGGTCTCGGCGTCGAGGCGGTGCTAAAGCGTGTCATCGAACGCGTACCCGCCCCCGAAGGCGATGAGGCAGCGCCGCTCCGCGCTCTTATTTTCGATTCTGTTTACGATACCTACAAAGGCGTAGTGGCCTATGTGAAGGTGGTGGACGGTAGCGTGAAGCGGGACGACGTCCTCTATATGCTCGCTACCGACAAGGAAAGCGTGACCGTAGAGGTCGGCTGCTTCAAACCGAAAATGCTTGCGACGCCCAAGCTTCTGGCGGGGGATATCGGATACATCGCCACCGGCCTCAAGGACGTGTCGCACTGCCGGGTGGGGGATACTATCACCTGGAAGACGACCGACCGCGAGAAGGATATGAGCACGATCGCTCTTCCCGGTTACCGCGAGATCAAACCGGCCGTCTACGCGAGCTTCTACCCGCTGGACGGAGACGAGTATACGATGATGCGGGATGCTCTGGATAAGCTGAAGCTCAATGATGCCGCTTTCGTGTTCGAGCCGGAGTCGAACCAAGCCTTGGGACGAGGCTTCCGCTGCGGCTTCCTGGGACTCCTCCACCTCGAGATCATCCAGGCCCGCTTGGAGCGCGAGTTCGGCATCATGCCGACCATCACTACTCCCTCGGTGGTCTACGAGCTCCAGATGAGGGGCGTTCCCGGACGCACCCCGCTCTATTCGCCTTCCGATATGCCCGACCTGGCCGGAATCGAGAAGATTTACGAGCCGTACGTAGCGCTTTCCCTGGTAGTCCCGAGCGAATATCTGGGGAACGTCATGAGTCTGATGCAGACAATACGGGCCGAATACAAGAATACCGAGTACATCGATGCGGGCCGCGTCTACCTCTCTTTCGAGGCGCCGCTCATGGACGTGATCGTCAATTTCCACGACGACCTGAAAAGCGTCTCTTCCGGCTATGCCTCCATGAACTACGAGCCGATCGGCTACCGCGAAAGCGACGTCGTGAAGCTCGACATCATGGTAGCGGGAGACAAGATAGATGCTTTCGCCCGCATGATTCCCAGAGGGAACGCCCATACGGAAGGCAAGCGAGTCGTGGAAAAATTGAAAGAAGTCATCCCGCGCCAGAACTTCGCCATCGCGATCCAGGCGGTTATCGGCGGAAAAATAATCGCCCGCGAGACGATCTCGGCCTTCCGCAAGGACGTGACGTCGAAACTGTACGGGGGAGACTTCTCCCGCAAGAAGAAGCTTCTGGAAAAACAGAAGAAGGGCAAGAAGAAGATGCGTGACATCGGCAAGGTGTCTATCCCATCCCAGGCATTCCTCGCGGTGCTCCGCAAGTAGCTTGGCCTATATAACGCAGGAAAGAAAAAAGCCCCGTACACGGTTGTGTAGGGGGCTTTATGTGGTGTGGCGCTTTATGCTTACCGCGGTTCGCTGTAGTCGGAGCAGTCCTCGGACGGGTCAGACTGTTTCGCGGCCTGCCGGAGCGCGGCGGCGAGGGCGGTAACGGCGGCTGTCGAAATGACCAGCAGCAAGGCCTTTTTATGAGCGAGTGACATCTTCTTTCTCCCTGGGCAAGAACTGGATTTCTATCTATCATTATACACCTAATAGGTGCATTTGTCAATAGGTGAGAGGTCGCTTTGTTTTCGGCTTTTTCTTCTTTATTTTTCTTTGCTATACTGAATCCATAATACTAAAAGATACAGAGGTTATGGCCATGCAATTTACCGACGCAAATTTCGAGCAGGAAGTGCTCAAGAGCGATAAGCCTGTTTTTGTGGATTTCTGGGCGCCGTGGTGCGGTCCGTGCCTGATCTTGGGTCCGATCGTCGAGGAATTGGCGCAGGAAGTGACGAATGTGAAGATCGGGAAGCTGAACGTCGATGAGAACGCGGCGACGGCTTCTGCGTACGGCATCATGTCTATCCCGACCATGAAAGTCTTCAAGGGCGGGCAGGTAGTGAAGGAATTCGTCGGCGTGCAGTCCAAGGAGACGCTCAAAAACGAACTCGCATCCCTCTAAGGGAGAAACTTAAATATTGAGGAGGCAATATGAAAATCTATAAAGAGCGCATCGATCTGGAGTCGAAGACCCAGATCGAATTCCTGGACATCACCGCGCAGGTTCAGGAAATCATCGACCGCGCCGGCGTGCGCGAGGGCCAGGTGCTCGTCTATGTGCCCCATACCACTATGGGCGTGGCGATCAACCACAATGAATCCATGCTGCTCCAGGATTTCATGCGCATCCTCTACAAGATCGTTCCGGTGGACGACCAGTATTCTCACGATCTTTTCGAACTGCGCCGCGAGTCCGGCTCTGACGGCCGGAGCAACGGCCACTCGCACTGCAAAGCGATCCTTCTCGGAAACAGCGAGACCATCCCGATCGAGCGCGGCAAGCTGGTCCTGACCGAGCGCCAGAATATCTTCGCGGTAGAGTTCGACGGCGCCCGGAAGCGCGACGTCGTCATCCAGGTAATCGGCCTGTAACAGTTCTCCGGTCTATGGGAAAGAACTTGGCAGATTCCCTCGCTCGTGACGGCTACCTGAAAAGCGAGCGTCTCGCGGAAGCGTTCCGTCACATTGCGCGGGACCGATTCGTTTCGGAGGAGTTCGGGCGGCAGGCAGCCGCGGATATGCCGCTTCCCATCGGCCACGGCCAGACCATCAGCCAGCCGGCAACGGTGGCGATGATGCTCGAGCTTCTGGATGTCCGCGAGGGACAGCATGTCCTGGACGTCGGAAGCGGATCCGGCTGGACGAGTGCGCTTCTGGGGCACTTGGTCGGCCCGCATGGCCGCGTCGTGGCGATCGAGCGCCTGCCGGAGCTCTTCGAGGCAGGCCGGAAGAACATCGAGAAATTCCAGCTCTTGAGTTCCGGCATCGTGGACTGTATCTTAGGAGATGGAGCCCGGGGCTATCCCGAAGCGGCGCCGTATGACCGGATCCTCGTCTCGGCAGCAGCCGAGGAAGTGCCCGAGGCTCTCAAGGCAGAACTCAAAACAGGCGGGAAAATGGTCATCCCGATACGGAATAGCTTGACGCTTATCGAGAAAAGGGGAGAGAATGAATTCTTCCAGGAAGAACACTCCGGATTTTCCTTCGTCCCGCTGATAGAAAAAACATCTTAAACTCAAAGCTTGTGCGCATTTTTCTCTTCATCAGTCTTTTCATCACCTTGGCCGCTTGCGGCATCGTCGGCCTGGTATCGTATCAGGCAGCATATAGCCATGGTTCCGTCCGCGAGGAGCGCTCTTTCTCGGTGCTTCCGGGCGAGCGCGTGCTTGCGCTCGGGGAGCGACTGGAGACCGAAGGCCTGATCGTCTCGCGCTATGCCTTCGCTTGGGAAATCGTCAAAGAGAAGAAGACGGCCTCGCTCATCGCCGGCGAATACCTCTTGAGCGGAACGGAAACGATCCAGGAAATCGTCCACAAACTGACGTCCGGAGAGACGGTGTCGCGCGATATCAAGGTGACGTTCCCGGAAGGCTGGACGATCGACATGATGGCGGAACGCCTGACCAAGAACGGCCTTCCCGGAGATGCTTTCAGGACGATGGCGAGGAAGCCGGATCCGAACCTGCGCCAGGAATACGCATTCCTTTCCGGTCTTCCGGCAGGCGCGACGCTCGAGGGATATCTCTTCCCCGATACGTACCGTTTCGCTCCCGATGCGACCGCCGATACCATCATCCAGGCGATGCTCGGAAACTTCGGCAAGCGCGTGAATACCGAACTGCGGGAAGCGGCGCGTGCCAAAGGGAAATCGCTCTTCGAGATCGTGACGCTCGCGAGCATCGTGGAGGAAGAGGGTCGGAGCGACCGCGACCGGGGGATGATCAGCGATATCTTCTGGAAACGTCTGGCTATCGGCCAGCCGCTCCAGAGCGATGCTACGGTCAACTACGTGCTCGGCACCTATAAGGACCAGCCGACGCTTGCGGATCTCGAGAGCGACTCGCCCTACAACACCTACAAGCATGCCGGCCTGCCGCCGGGACCGATCAGCAATCCGGGTCTCGTTTCTCTCCGCGCTGCGATTTTCCCGATCGATAATCCTTACTACTACTTCTTAAATAATATCGAGACGCGCGAAACGGTGTTTTCGAAGACCTTCGAAGAACACGTCGCCAACCGCGCCGCCCACGGACTCTAAGATTCTCTGCTTCTCCCTATGCAGAATATCCTCACAGAACGCATCGGCATCGCCTCGCTCTTCTTGCTGGCCGTCTTCTCATTTTTCGGCTGGTATGCTTTTTTCAACGACACGATCACTTCGTATGTGGGCGGGACGATCTCGATGCTCCTCGGCTTCTCGTTTGCGGGGATCTTCTTCTTCATCGGAGCGATCCTCTGGCAGAACCGCCTGGAGATGCTTCTGGGAGGCCTCTTGCCTTTCGTGCCGCTCCTTCTCTTCACGCAAGTCTGGTACGTCGCTTTGGCGGTATGCATCGCGTTTCTGGTGACGCTCGTTTCTATCCACTTCATCCACGCGGAAAAGCACGAGCGCATCCGCTTCCAGTTCTTCAAGGTGACCGAGGCCGGCCAATTCTTCTTCATCATGAGTCTCTCCTTAGTGATCGCGACTGCATACTTCTCGCGCATCGAGCACGCCTCTTGGGAGGAACTGGTTCCGCGCTTCCGCTTGGGGGAAAGCACCGCCAATATCATCCTGAAGACAGCCTCCTATTGGCAGCCGGAGCTCGGGCAGCTCCAGACCAGCCAGACGAGCGTCGATGAGTATCTCATCCGTTTGAGCGAAGAGAAAACTCTGCCGGCAGAGCCGCTCCCAGGGGAGCAGCCCGGGGGAGCTTCAGAGACATTCGGGGTCGAGTTTTCACTAGTGCCGGGAATCGAAGAACGCTTGCGCCAGGCCGGAATCAGCTTCGAGGACATAGCGGCATCGCCTGCCATACGCGACTACTATCTCCAGGCCGGCCGTCTCCAGCTAAGCGAGCTTGCCGGCCGCGAAGTGCGGGGGAGCGACCCGATCACGCTCGTTTTTTCCGAAGTCATCCAGAGCCGGCTCATCGAGACCTTCAACGGGACCGACCGCATCAACCGGCTGCCGGTGCGGGCCATACCGTTCGCGCTCGCCGTCATCCTCTTCCTCACGCTTCTGCCGCTCGGTTCCTTCCTCGGCTACTTCTGGCGGGCTTTCGGGTACATCGTTTTCCTTTTCCTCTTGAAGACCGAACAGCTGGAAATCGTGGAGCACTTAGACGAAGTGGAGGAGCTGGAGGTCACTGATTAGCACTCAAATAGAGAGATTGCTAATCCTTTTCTATTCCGTTATACTGGAGTCAATTAGACTCTTTTTTCTATGGCAAAGGATTATTATGCCGTTTTAGGGGTTTCCAAGGGTGCGAGCCAGGACGAAATCAAGAAGGCGTTCCGCAAATTGGCGCATCAGTACCACCCGGACAAAGGGAACGGCAACGAGGAAAAATTCAAAGAGATAAACGAGGCGTACCAGGTGCTCTCGAACCCGGAGAAACGGCACCAGTATGACCAGTTCGGTCAGAGCTGGAACGGCCAGGGCCAGGGTCCGGGCGGTTTCGACGGGAGCGGATTCTCCGGCCAAGGCTTCGATTTCGGAGGGGCCGGCTTCGAAGATATCTTTGCCGATATTTTCGGAGGCGGGGGAAGAACCAGGCGGGGAGGACGTGCGCGCGGTTCGGATATCCAGGTAGACGTGGAGATACATTTCACCGAAATGGTAACGGGGGTGAAAAAGCAGGTGCGTCTTCGCAAGCAGGCGAGCTGTGAGATCTGTCATGGTACCGGCGGCGAGTCGGGGAGCAAGGAGGAGACTTGTCCGACCTGCCAGGGGGCCGGAGAGATCCGCCGCACCGCCCAGACCATCCTCGGAGCATTCTCGCAGGTATCCGAATGCGAGCGCTGCCATGGCCGCGGGAAAGTGTATGCGAAGAGCTGCCACGCCTGCCATGGAGCGGGCCGAGTGCAGAAGGAAGAAACGATCGAAGTAGCGATCCCTGCCGGCATCCAGGATGGGCAAGCGCTCTCGCTTGCCGGCCGCGGCGCCGCAGGTGAATTTGGAGCTCCTGCCGGAGACCTTTTCGTGGTGGTGCATGTGCGTCCGGATGTCCGTTTCCGCCGGCGCGGTGACGACGTGGTCACAGAAGCCGCGCTCCCGTATACGGATCTGGCACTCGGTGCGAGCATCCCCGTCGAGACGGTCGACGGATCGGTGAATATGAAAGTCCCGGCCGGCACCCAGCCTGGCGAGGTGTTCCGTATCCGCGGCAAGGGCGTGCCGCATCTCGGACGCTCGGGACGCGGGGATCACTTGGTCACGATCACGGTCCGCGTACCGAAGAAAGTCTCCAAGGAGATGAAGAAGACCCTCGAGCATCTGCGGACGCAGGAAGAATCCTGATCGATACCGGAGCTTTGCATGGCTCCGGGCTTTTCCGTACAATAGAATGACATTCTTGATTCCCTCTTCCGGAGGGGCACCGCCATGGCGCTTTGGAAATACAAACAGAAACATCCGCCGCTCGCTTCACAGGAAGGAACGCTCCACCCTGTGACGGAAGTGCTTTTGGAATTGCGCGGCCACATGGATGACGAGGCGCGCGAACGGTTCCTCCGGCCGGACTACGATCGCGACGTGCACGACCCGTATCTCTTTTCCCAGATGGAGGAAGTGGTCGCTCGCTTGGCGGAAGCCAAGACACAAGGCGAGAAGGTAGGCATCTTCGGCGACTTCGATGCGGACGGCGTGACGTCGTCGGTAATTATGCGGGAAGCGCTCATAGCCTGCGGTATCGAAACGGCCGTCTATATCCCGGAAAAAGTGACGGAAGGCCATGGCTTGAACTCGAAGGCTCTGGATCACTTCGCGCGGGAGGGTGCGACGCTCGTGATGACGCTCGACTGCGGCATGATGAACCACGCGGAAATCGAAGAAGCGAACGGGCGCGGCATGCAGGTGATCGTCGTCGATCATCATCATGTACCGGAGGTGCTTCCGGAAGCCTTCGCCATTATCAATCCGAAACTTCCCGATGAAACCTATCCGTTCCGCGACCTCTGCGGTGCCGGAACGAGCTTCAAGGTGGCCCAGGCGCTCTACCGCCGCCTGCTTCCGGAACAGGAAGAGCAGCTCAAATGGATCCTGGATGTGGTAGCGACCGGGACGGTAGCGGACGTGATGCCTCTTCATGGCGAGAACCGGGCGCTCGTGAAGTACGGACTCATGGTCTTGGGCAAAACCAGACGCCCCGGTTTCCAGGCGATGATCGAGGCGGGCCGTCTCCTGATCGGAGAAGAGAAGATGCCGGTGGCGCGGGATATCGGCTTCCAGATCGCTCCCCGTTTGAACGCCGCTTCGCGTATGGCCCATGCCATGCTCGCCCATGAGCTCTTGATGGAAAAAGACTTGGAAAGAGCACGGAAATTGGCAGGGGACCTGGAGATGCATAACGAGGCCCGGCGCAAGATAAGCACCTCTACTGCTGATGAAGTCCGCAAGCTCGTAGAAGAGCGCTATATGGACAAGAAATTCATCTTTGCCGCCGATGAGAAGTATCCGTACGGCATCGTGGGTCTGATCGCCGGCCGTATCGCTAACGAATATCGGAAGCCTACCTGCATCCTCACGAAACAGGGCGAGGAAAGCCGAGGCTCCTTCCGGAGCGTACCGGAATTCAACGTCATCGAGGCGCTGGAGAAGTGCAGCGACATGCTGGTGAAGTACGGCGGACATGCCCAAGCGGCAGGAATGACTATCCGGAATGAGAACACCGAAGCCTTCTATGAGCGCTTCAATGCTTTGGCGGAAGAAGCTTTGCGGGATGTGGTGACAGAGCCGACGCTCGAGATCGATACGGTGCTCTTGCCCGAGCACATCACGCCCCAGTTCTTCCGCGATCTTTCGCTCTTCGCGCCTTTCGGCGAGGGGAATCCGGAGCCGACATTCGCACTCCACGATGTGCGGATCGAAGACATCCGCTTCGTAGGGAATGGCGAGAAGCATGTGAAGCTCCGCGTCTCGACCGATGCGAGCAGCAAGATCTTCGACGTCATCGCGTTCTCGCTCGGCGAAGCCTGCCGGGAAATGCAGCCTGGCGACCGGGCAGATATCGTGTTTCAGATAAGCGAGAACAAGTGGAATGGCTCGACATCGCTTCAGTTGAAAGCGCTCGATATCCGCAAGAAATAGGGGTAGGGCCTCATGGGAAAAAGGGCCCGGATATGCTATCGTAGAGAGGTCTTACTGTTATGATTCCTATGCAAGAAATAGTCATGTACAGCGACGGCGGTTCGCGGGGCAACCCTGGGCCGGCGGCGCTCGGAGTATATATCGAGACCCTCGGCAAGCAGTACGGGGAATACCTCGGGACCAAGACCAACAACGAAGCCGAATACATGGCGATCATCTCCGGATTGAAGAAGATCAAAGCATTGATCGGGAAAGAACAGGCGAAGATGACAGCAGTAGAGTGCCGCATGGACAGCGAACTGGCTGTCCGGCAGCTGACCCACCGCTACAAAGTGGAGAAGGAGCATATCCAGAAGCTCTGCTTCCAGGTGTGGAATCTGGCGCTCGATTTCGGACAGGTCTCTTTCGTCCATGTGCGGCGCGAACAGAATGTCGTAGCGGACCGGATGGCGAACGAAGCTATGGATCGGGGAATGCAACAAACCACTCTTCTCTAAAACACGTATGCGGAATACCAAGAAAATTCTTATTTGGAGCGCAATCATCGTTATCGCGGCCGGAACGCTCTACTACTTCTTCCGTCCCCAAGAGGAAGTGCTGGAGACCGAAACAGTTATCCGAGGAAGTCTCGCGGAGACGGTTTCGGTGACGGGCGAATTGGTCCCGCTACGCTATGCGGACCTGTCTTTCGCGACCGTCGGGCGCGTGAGAAGCGTATTGGCAGAAGAGGGCGCCCAGGTGAAAGCGGGCCAGCTCTTGGCGACGCTCGATACGGCGGTTCTGGACTCGCAGCTCAAAGAGTCGCGTATCAAGCTGACCATTGCCGAAGAGAACGAGAAGCTGGCGCGCCGGGGCTGGGATGCTTTGAGTCCCGAGGAACGCAAGGCGAAGAAGCTCGCGACTGAACAGGCACGCGAGAACGTGCAGACTGCTCTCGCCCAGAAGGTGAACAGCCGGATACATGTGCCGTTCGCAGGATTCCTCTCCCAGATGGATATCCGTGTCGGAGAAACCGTGACGGCCGGTACTGTGATTGCGCGTGTCGCCGAGAGCGACCAGTTCATCATCGAATCCCGGGTGCCGGAATCCGACATCGCGAAAATCAAAGAAGGTATGACAGCGGTCGTCACTTTCGATGCCTTGCGCCAGGACGAGGAATTCGCGGCCAAGGTTTCGGAGATCAGCCAGTCTTCCAATGTGGTGGACAATGTCGTGTCGTACACGGTGAAATTCCAGCTCGAGAGCGTCGATCCGCGTATCAAGGACGGTATGACGGCGAACCTGGATATCGAGACGGAGAAGCGCGAGAATGTGCTCATCCTGCCGTACCGAGCGCTTATCAAGGAAGGCGACCAGATGTTCGCGGAGGTAGTCGGGGCTGACGGGGGGACGGAGAAGCGGGAGGTCGTGATCGGGCTCGAAGGGGATGAAGGCTTGGTAGAGATCAAATCCGGGCTTTCCGAGGGCGAAAAAGCGACCATCGGGGCCAGACAGACGAGATAGCGGGGATGGGCGATGTCTCATTGACACCTCCCCATTTTTATGCTAAAATTTTCCGTTGTCGTACTTTTCCAAAACAGATCGGATTGTCGCGCTCTGGCGAAAGCCAGAGTGAGGAAAGTCCGGACACTCGCCTCCTTTCGGAGGCAGCAGGGTAGCGGGTAATCCCCGTCTAAGGTGACTTACGAGGTGCGAACAGAGACGCCTTCTCCCGAAAGGGAGGGGCACCCGGTTTCGATCGGGTGAGCTCCTAGAGCGATCTAGGAGGTGAAACGGCTAAATCCTTACCCGAGTGCAAGGCCGTGCCTGTCTCTTCTTGGAGCTCAAGAAGGGACGGGAGTTGCCGCAAAGACCCGCACTTGGCAACAAGCGGGCAAGAGAGATGACGATCTCCGCCGATAAGGCGGAACAGAATCCGGCTTATAGATCTGTTTTGGAAAAGTACTGCAAAATATGAAACGATCCGAAGTCTTTTTCAGCACCATCCAGGTGCCGATCGATCTCATCATGATTCTTCTGGCCGCTGCGACGGCTTATTTTCTGCGCGGCCTTCCGATTTTCGAGGGCTATGTCTCGCGCGTCTTCAACCTAGGCTTCGAGGAGTACATCCGTTCGGTCGCATACCTCTTACCGTTTTTCATCATCGTTTTCGCCGTCGAAGGCCTCTACACCATGCGGGTGACGCGCCGCTTCTGGGCGGAATTCTACAGCGTGGGCAAGGCGACCGGACTTTCCCTCGTCATCCTCATCATCGCTATCTTCCTGAACCGCGAGTGGTTCTCTTCGCGCTTCGTGATCCTCTTCGGCTGGGGCTTCAGCGTCCTGTATATCGCTCTGGCCCGGTTGGCGATCCAGCAGATCCAGAAGTGGCTCCTGAAGCACAAAGGCATCGGCACCCATCGCGTGCTCCTCATCGGTTCGAGCGAAAAGATGTACACCATCAAGAAGGAACTCAAGCGCGACCGGGGCCTGGGCTACAAGGTGGTGGACCAGATCGATGACGCGAGCATCACGCATATCAAGGAGATCCGCGAAGCCAAAGGCATAGACGAGATCATCATCGGCGATGCCAGCCTGACCGATGACGAGCTGGAAAAGCTTCTCGACTACTGCCAGATCAACAACATCACTTACAAATACATTCCGACGACGCTCCAGACGTCCCGCTTCACGATGCGGATCTTCCGCGGCGAGCCCATCATCGAATACCAGCACACGCCGCTCGATGGCTGGGGACGGGTATTGAAGCGCGCGTTCGATATCGTCGCCGGCTTCGGGCTGACGCTCCTCTTCTCGCCCTTGATGCTCCTGATCGCTCTTCTCATCAAGCTCGAGGACCCGGACGGCCCGATCATCTACAAGAACGAGCGCATCGGCGAGAACGGCAAGAAGTTTTTCGTCTACAAATTCCGCTATATGCAGTGGCGCTACTGCATCACCAAGGAGAATCCGCAGCTGAAGGAAGCGATCGCCTTCGAGAAGAAGCTGATCGAAGAGCGCAACGTGCGCAAGGGCGGCATCCTCTACAAGATCAAGGACGACCCGCGCCGCATGCGTATCGGAGCTTTTATCGAGCGCTCCTCTCTGGATGAGCTGCCGCAATTCTTTAATGTCTTGCGCGGCGATATGAGTCTGGTCGGTCCGCGTCCGCACCAGGAACGCGAAGTGGACCGCTATGCGGAGTATCACCGGCGTCTGCTCACCATCAAGCCGGGAGTTACCGGCATGGCCCAGGTATCCGGCCGCTCGGACCTCGCCTTCGAGGATGAGTACCGCCTGGATGTCTTCTATATCGAGAATTGGTCGCTCTGGCTGGATATCCAGATCTGTCTCAAGACCGCAGGCGCGCTCCTGCGCCGCCGCCGCAACGCGAAGTAAGGAATCTCCCGGAAGCGGGAGATTTTTTATGGTATACTGAAAGCACTTAACACTTATGCCTATGCTGCTTCTCAAGTGGGTTATCAGCGCGTTAGCGTTCCTGGCTCTGCCGTATATCGTGCCGGGAATCTCGGTCGCTTCGTTCGTGACGGCGCTCGTTCTGGCGCTCCTCTGGGGGCTGATCGGCATCACCGTGAAGCCGATTCTCATCATCCTCACGCTGCCGATAAACATCCTGACGCTCGGCATCTTCACCTTCATCATAAACGGCTTCCTGCTCTGGCTTCTGGGAGGCATCGTGAAGGGATTCGAGGTTCAGGGATTCTGGATCGCGGTCCTGGGAGCGCTGGTGCTCTCGGCCGTGAGCATTCTAGCCAATTGGGCTTTGGAGAAGGCCGGACGGCCGCTCTAAGTCTATCAGCCGGAAAAAAATCTTTGAAAACCGCTATAATAAGCGGTTTTTTCATCCATTGTTATTGACAAAATGACCTGAAAGGCGTATAATGGTCTTTAGTTCGTTTCTCAATCGGAAGTGGAAAGGGAAGTAGCAATGCAGCCTATCAAGATGTTCCAGCTGAATCGTCCGGAACCGAAGAGAATCCTCGCGGTGCTCGGACACCAGTTGGAGAAGCACGACGAGATGTCCAGTATCATGCACCAGCGCCTGCTTCGGGCTTTGGATGTCTATAGATATCATGAGGGATATCTGCCATTCGACCATGTGATTCTCTCCGGCGGCATCACGGAGCTGGGGCAGCAGCTTTCCGAGGCGCAGGTGATGTTCAATTTTCTTGCGCCGAAAATATCGCTCGACAAGATCATCTGCGACCATGACTCGCTCGATACGCGCGAGAATGTGGCAGCGATGGTGCGGATCGTGAAGGAACTCTACCCGGACCAGCCGGTGGAACTGGCGATCGTGACGCATGTCTGGCATGTGTCACGGGTGTCGAGGCTTCTTTTGGCCAAGCTGAAAGGACGGCGGGATATCCATTATTTCTTCCAGCCGGTATTCAGGTCGCTGCCGTTCTGGGAGCGCCAGAAGGAACGCCTGCGGGCATTCCTGACTTGGCTGGATCCGGATTTCCGGATACTACCCAAACCTATCGCCCCGGACAAGAGCTATCAGCTCATGGAGCTGTGAAAGCTTCTGATTGCTTCCCGGAAGGGGATTGTGCCTCGAAGAGGTTCTGTGAAATTCACAGGACCTCTTTTTCTTTGGAAAAATCGTCTGTGATACAATAAATAGGCTTATCCGAAGAAAATCTTGAAGCGGCGGAATACCAAAAAAATGAGGCAAATTTTCATACGTCTGGCGAAAAACTCCTTTATTCGGAACAGCTTCGTGCTCTTTGCGGGCACGATGATCGTGAACGTCTTGAACTACGTGTTTCACCTGGTGGTGGGTCGCATGGTAGAGCCGGCGGCGTACGGGGAAATCGAGTCGCTTATCTCGCTTCTGGCGATTATTTCCGTGCCGGCTGCTACGCTGACGCTCATCGCCACCAAATACGCGGCCAATATGAAGGCAGGCCAGGATACGCGCGGGGTGCGCATCCTCTCGCGTTACCTCAACCGCAAGCTTTTCTTTTACGGATTGCCCCTGCTCGTGCTCGCGTTCTGCCTGACTCCTCTGGTGAAGCGCTTTCTCAATATCGGGAGCAATCTCCCGATCCTCTACCTGTGGGGAGTGATGGCGCTTTCTTTCCTAAGCGCGGTGACGGCCGGGATCCTCACGGGATGGCAGAAATTTTTCCATACCAATATCTCCGGAGTGCTTTCTACGATCCTGAAGCTCGGAGCTGCTTTCTTGTTCATCCGCTGGGGGTTCGGGGTGAGCGGAGTGATCGGAAGCTATGCTCTGGCGATACTTTTCGGATATCTCATCTCCCTCTTTTTTCTCCGGCGCTTCTTTTATCAAGACGCTTCTCCGGAGGATAAGTCCGTGGAACCGCACTTCCCTTCGCTCAAGGGGTACGTACTCCCGGCTTTCTACGGGACGCTCGCTGTTGCGATTCTCGGAAATGCGGATATGATCTTCGCCAAGCATCACCTGGGGGCAGAGGCATCCGGAGAGTACGGAGCGCTCTTCATAGTAGCGAAAACGATCTTCTTCGTCACCGGCGTGCTGACCACGGTGCTTTTCGCGATGTCGGCGGAAGAGAGCGCGAGCGAAAAAAGAGCGACGTACACCTTCCGGATCGCGGCAGGACTCACCTGTCTTACGGCTCTCGTCTCGGTATTCTTTTTCTCGCTTTTTCCGGGCTTGGTGATGGGGGTATTCTTCGGAGAGAAGTATCTGGCTGTAAGCCATCTTCTGGGATGGTTCGCGCTCGCGGCCGGGACATACTCGATTGCCAACCTGTTTCTCCAGTATCTCCTCTCGCTCCATAAGACTCGCATAGCCTCGCTCTTTTTGGCTCTTTCCGGCCTAGAAATAGCCGCTTTGTTTTTCTTCGGAGAGGGCTTGTATGCTATAATCGGGATAACAATCGGGACACAGATGCTTGCCGCTCTCCTGGGCCTCTTTTTCGTGCTGAAGGAAAACCATCATGCCAAAGCTGATTTCTATCGTCATCCCAGTCTATAACGAGGAGAAGAATGTCCCTGCGGTAGCAGGGGCGCTTCGCGATGTCTTGGCCGGTTTGTCGTACGACTATGAGATCATTTTCGTAAACGACGGCAGCCGCGATAACAGTCTGCCGGAAATCTGCCGCTTGTCGCAGAATGACGCGCGGATCAAAGGCATCGACTTTTCCCGGAATTTCGGCAAGGAAGCGGCCACATCGGCCGGCTGCCATGCGGCGGCAGGGGATGCGGTCATCACCATGGATGCCGATCTCCAGCACCCGCCGGCCTTGATCCCGGAGCTCATCAGGCACTGGGAGGACGGCGCGGAAGTCGTCTATACCGTCCGCAAGAAGACGAAAGGCATCAACATAATGAAAAAGATTACTTCCAGCCTGTATTACTGGATGTTCAAGAAGATGTCCTCGGTGGCGACGGAACCGCGTTCGACGGACTTCCGCCTCATGGACAAGAAAGTGATCGAGATGTTCCGGCGCCTGCCGGAGCGCGGGCGCATGTTCCGCGGCCTGATCGATTGGATGGGATTCAAGCGCCAGCGGGTAGAGTTCGATGCGAATGAGAGGCTCCACGGGAAAGCCGGATACTCGTACCAGAAGCTCTTCCGCCTGGCTATGAACAGCTTCACGTCCTTTTCCCTTCTGCCCCTGAAGCTGGCCGGTTATCTGGGGCTACTTATTACCTTTTTCAGCGGATTGCTCCTCTTGATAATGTTAGCGGCACGCTGGGGATTTAATCCTCATCTTTTTACTCCGCTTTCAGTACTAGCGACAATAAATATTTTCTTGGTAGGCATCGTTCTCATCTCTCTCGGTTTCATCGCGCTCTATATCGCCCGTATCCACGACGAAGTGATCGACCGCCCGCTCTATATCGTAAGAGAAAAGATCAATCTGGATAACGGGATGAAAGGGGAATAATAATCTTTAGATACTTTATGATGGAAAAGAAGAAAATTCTTGTAACTGGCGGCGCTGGTTTTATCGGGTCGCATCTCTGCCGCAGGCTTTTGGACGAAGGGCACGAAGTGCTCTGCGTGGACAACTTCTTCACCGGGAACAAGGACAATATCCTGGACCTCCTCTCGAACCCTCGCTTCGAATTTCTCCGGCATGACGTCACCTTCCCGCTCTATGTCGAAGTAGACCAGATCTACAACCTGGCTTGCCCGGCCTCGCCGATCCATTATCAGTTCGACCCGGTGCAGACTACCAAAACTTCGGTGCACGGCGCCATCAATATGCTGGGTCTGGCCAAGCGCACCAAGGCCAAGATTCTCCAGGCTTCGACGAGCGAGGTCTACGGCGATCCGGAAATGCACCCGCAGAGAGAGGACTACTGGGGCCACGTTAATCCGATCGGCTTCCGTTCCTGCTACGATGAGGGCAAACGCTGCGCGGAGACGCTCTTCTTCGACTACTACCGCCAGCACAAGCTCGATATCCGCGTCATCCGTATCTTCAATACCTACGGGCCGAACATGCATCCTGCTGACGGGCGGGTGGTATCGAACTTTATCGTCCAAGCGCTTAGGAATAAAGATATCACCATCTATGGGGATGGCTCGCAGACGCGAAGCTTCCAGTATGTGGACGATCTGATCGATGGCATGATCCTCATGATGAACAACAAGGATGGCTTCATCGGGCCGGTGAATATGGGAAATCCGGGGGAATTCACCATCAAAGAATTAGCCGAAAAGGTGCTCCACATGCTTCCTGACAGCACGAGCAAGATCGTGTACAAGGATCTGCCGCATGATGACCCCAAGCAGCGTCAGCCGGACATCTCTCTTGCCAAGGAGAAGCTCGTGGGATGGGAGCCGAAAGTCGGGCTCGATGAGGGGCTTGAGAAGACAATCGATTACTTCAAACACAGCCTCTCGCTCATGTAAGAAGG
The DNA here is from genome assembly GCA_001786575.1 of Candidatus Moranbacteria bacterium RIFCSPHIGHO2_01_FULL_55_24. GTDB lineage: Bacteria > Patescibacteriota > Minisyncoccia > Moranbacterales > UBA1568 > UBA1568. The sequence continues at coordinate 33,826 of MFRW01000002.1, forward strand.
GTGGCCGAAGCTAAACCGTTCCTCGTTCTATTATGAAAGCCATTATTCTCGCGGCCGGGATAGGAAATCGAATGATGCCGCTTACTGAAAAAATTCCTAAGCCGATGCTGCGGTTATCCGGCAAGCCTTTGCTCGAACATATTCTTGAGTATCTTCCCCAGGAGATAGACGAAATTATCATGGTAGTGGGGTACAAGAAAGAAGTGATACAAGATTACTTCAAGGAGTCTTTTCAAGGAAGAAAGATAACCTATCTTGTGCAAGAGAATCCCGCAGGGACTTTTGATGCGCTAAGTCTCTCTCGTCCGTACCTGGAAGATGGCGAGCGTTTTCTGCTTACTTTCGGGGATGATATCTATGATAGAGAAAGTGTGGCGCGGTGCCTGCGTCACTCGTACGCTTTCCTCATCGGCGAGGTAGCTGATCCTCGGCGCTACGGTGTGGTTGTGTTCAATGAGGACGGGGAGACGATTCAAGAAATAGAGGAGAAGCCGGCGCATCCAAAGTCAAACTTTGTTGCGCCCGGGGTGTACATAGTAGATACGAGTATCTTTGATTATGCTCCTGATGCCCAGCTCTCCCAGGAGCATTACCTGACGAATATGTTCAATCAGTTCGTAAAAGAGAACAGAGTTTTTGTAGAAAAAGTGGGTTTTTGGCTCACATTTGCTTATCCGGAGGATCTCGAGAAAGCTGAAGAATTACTGAAGCGACGCTAGAATCAGCGTTGTTTGGCCGGTGTTGATGCTGATATTCTTTCTTGACATAAATGAAATTATATAGTATAATTTTTTTTCTAGTAATAGCGCTAGAAAGCTAGCGAATGCTAGTGTTTAGTTCTTAAAAACATCCGAATCAAGGAGAAATCTATGAGCGAACTGCTAGACGTATTGGACGAGCAAGGAATACAGACTGGTGTCAGCGTCCAAAGGTCAGAAGTGCACAAGAACGGTCTCTGGCACGGGACGGTTCACATATATGTTTGCAGGATGATCGGTCAGAAGGTCGAAATCCTCGTCCACTTGAGGTCGGCTAGCAAGGATCTCTACCCGAATACGTGGGATCCGGTCTTAGGCGGCCATATCCAAGCTGGGAACACCCCAATTCAGACCGTCGAGGAAGAACTTAGTCAAGAAGTCGGGCTTTCTATATCTCCAGAGGACTTGATTGTCGGGCCGATAGTGAAAGCCGACAAGGGTTCAGATAAAGAGTTCAACCACATCTTTGTGTACCTGTTTCCTTCTGATGCATCTGTGTATTTCAAGGACAATGAAGTACAAGAGGTTCGGTGGATGGAACTCGATGAAGTATTGCGAGCTATCGAGACCGCTCCTACCGAATGGCGGCCGACATGCGATGAGTTCTTGGCCGCTTATCCGGCAGTGACTTCCTTGCTCAAAGCACATAGCTAGGCCGACGGCGGCAAGATTACAGAGTACTATAAAGACCACTGGCGAACTCGCTAGCGGTCTTTCTTTTTTATCGTACTAATATTACTGCTCGAGGAAAAAAGTCTCTAGTTTAGTCCATTGCTTCGTTTCTCCTTCTGTACGCCAGAGCTCGATTGTTTTTGCAAAGAAAACCGATTCTATTGATTCCAAAGCGGCCTGGAGTGACTGGATATCGTTTAATGCGAACTCTCCGTAGGCGATACTCAAGTGGGGGAAGTGCTCTTTTTCTGGCAATCCGAAATGTTGACGGCTCTCTTCGTAGATTTGCATAATTTCAGGAGTCTTTTTTACTTTCAGAAAGAGTGCCTGGAAATAGGTTTCGTAGGAATCAATGCCGCACGTCTGTATTTCTAGAGGTTTGAGGGTTTTTGAAAGTGTCTGTGTCTTCTCTCGGACATTTTTTTCAAGGTCTTGAATTCCGCCAAGCAAGGTAACATGAGGCTCAAATAGCGGTGTCTGGTATTTGAGTGCAATATCCTTTATTCGCTCGGAAAGAGCGAGGTATGCTTGGGAATCTGTATCTGGCACGAGCCAAAGCGAGTATCCTATTGCTTTTGACATACACTTTCTCTCTTAATAAAGCCTTAAATACAGTATATCACCGACTACTTTGCTTGACATAATATACAATATGTGCTAGAATGTTATGTCGTTGTGTAATACATAGCGATAGAGTTCCTTTCAGCGATGAGAGGCACCGAAAGTACAGCACCTTAGCACGGAGGGTCTCATGCCCAAACTTAGCGTGGAAGAAATGACGCAATATGGCGTCGTGGTCGATGGCGAAGTGATGGACAACGGCGAGCAGCGCTTCCGCCTTATGTTGAATGGCAATGGGTACGTCTGGACACAGCCGTCGGCAGATCAGCCGCCAGCTTGGCAGAATGCCCACCTGCACAAGGGTGTGCTCGAGACGTACATCGTCCAGACTGGCAAGATAGCTGTCGCTTCCCTCTACGAGGGAGAGCGTATGGTGAAGATCTACCATGCCGGCGATGTCGTCACGACGGAACTGAACGTTCCGCACAACGTGTACCTCTTTGCCGGCGCCGGCATCCATACGGTCAAGCACGGAACGCCGATCGGTAACCCCGAGAAGAGCGGTGCTGACTGGTACCCGGCAGATCCGGACTTCGATGTCTGGTCGAAATCTCTCAACGAGGCGACGATTAACGAACTTGCTTCGTGATCAGAACCGGATTCGAAACTTCCCAGGTTTTGTTACAAACCTGGACCTTGAGCGCTGTGAAGAAATTCACGGCGCTTTTTTCTTAAAAAAATCTCTCCTGACCTTAAGGATGGACCTACGATGTAGAACCAGTGTCTTTTCAGAAGACTATAATGAGCTTGACAAATCTGATAAAAAATGTTTTTATGTAGTGTCTGGGTATAAGATTCAGACCCCGATATTTCGTCGGATGTTCTTTACAAGAGAGGAATTCATCATGTGCTTCAATGTGCTGAAAACCCTGATTTTTTCGATGGATCGTCTCCTCTATTATCCGCCGATCGAAGAGGAGATCGAATGGAACATGGAGCGGCTCTACCGCTTTCAGCAGCCGGAGACTATCACCGAAGAAGACGTCGTCAACAAGGTACTCCGTGGCTGGGCCAGGCCGGTCATGATCAAGAACTGCGGCCGTTTGATTTCTGTGTCTAGCGAACAGGGGGAGGGCAGCCGGATGATATTCAAAGACGGCAAGTTGCTCCGGGAATCAAGTCCCGAAGAACTCCGCAAGCAGGTTGAGGCCTTCGAGCAGCGGATGACCAGAGATACCCCGAAGCTTCGCCAAGAGTTCGAACACGCCGTAATCGACGGCAAACGCGTCGTCGAAGTCGGTGATATGGTTTGGTGGCAAAACACTGACCACACTCAACTTCTCGCCGCGTGTCGGCTGGAAGATGGTTCGTTCTTGGTACTTGGCTATGACGATGGTACGTTCGTCATTCCCAAGCCCAGCAGGCACTCATGGGTGCTTAGTGGACTCGAGGTATTGCCGAAGCTTGAACTTGATGATGGGAAAATCAACATCCATTTCGGGGAAGAACATTACCTCATGGCTGCGTACAGCTATGACGAAAACGATGGTCGACACAAGTGGATGTATGTCGGCACCGGTTATAGCGGGGATGCTGCTCTCGAGGCATTTGCCAAGCATGGCATGAGTTTTCATGCCGAAAGTGACGAGTAGAGGCAGTTTATCGGAGTTGAATTGACAAGGCGTTTCCCTACAGGGGAGACGCCTTTTTCTTTTACCGGCGCCTTTTCCGGGCAGGGAGGATTTGCTATACTGCGGGCAATGGAGTTCCCATACTATTTTTATGATCAAATTTAGCTTCATTGTTCCGGTCAAGGAGATCAATGCTTATATCCGCGAGGCGACTCCTATTATTCTCCAGATTCCGCGGGATGATTACGAAATCCTCATCTATCCGGATGAAGCGACGGATGAAACCTGGCCCAAGACCAGACAGATTCCGACCGGCCATTGCGGACCGGCAGAGAAGCGGAGCCGAGCTATCCAAGACGCACAGGGAGAAATATTGGTATTCATCGACGATGACGCTTATCCGGCACCGGATTTTCTGGACAAGCTGGAAGAAGATTTCCGGGATGCAGCCATAACGGCGGTGGGCGGTCCGGCTATTACGCCGCCGCATGACAGTTTCTGGCAGAAGGTATCCGGAGCGGTTTTCTTGAGTTCGCTTTCGGGCGGCGCTCCGGAGCGCTATGTACCGGTAGGGGAGAAGCACTTCGTTGATGATTGGCCGAGCGTCAATCTTTCGATCAGGAAAGAGGCTTTTGCCCGTTTGGGAGGATTCGACTGCGCGTATTGGCCGGGAGAGGATACCAAACTCTGCCTGGATCTCACTACGAAGCTGCAAGGGAAGATCCTTTATGATCCAGCGCTTCTCGTCTATCATCATCGGCGCGAGGGACTGCTCCGCCATATGAAGCAGGTGAGCGGTTATGGATTGCATCGGGGGTTTTTCGCGAAAACCTACCCGGCGACCTCTTTCCGCTTCAAGTATTTCTTGCCGGCAGCTTTCCTCTTGTTTGCAGTTGTCGGGGCTTTGTTGGTGATGTTCCAGCCGGCATTCCTCCCATGGTATCTCTTGGGTTGGGCACTGTATGCCTTGGCGCTCGGGAAGGCAGCTTGGGATATCTACCGCTACGAGCGGAGCCTGGCTCTGACGCTTCATGCGCTCTATTATATCTTTTTCACCCATCTCGCGTATGGGTGGAGCTTTCTTAAGGGTTTTTTGTGGGTACGGAAGCTCAAAAGCAAGCTTCGCTGAACGATCCGTAAGGACATAGCTTAGACCAGTACGCTCTTTTATGGTATGATATCCGAGTAAATCAACTGACGAACTCGGCTTTCGGATGAGTTTCTGGAGGCCGAAAAGAACAAAAAATATGGAAGAATCGCAGAATGCACGCACCGTGAAACATGATGATATCGAGATCCGCATCCTTCGTGAAAAATGCATCGGCGCGGCGACCTGCGTGGTGTATAGCCCATCCACTTTCGATTTGGATGAGAGCAATATCGCTGTAGTGAAAGAAGGCCAATGGGATGAGCTGGAAAAGATCGTAGCTGGTGCCCAATCATGCCCGGTATTGGCAATCGAGGTATACCAAGCTGGAAAAAAACTCTATCCAACTTCTTAAAATCTCACTCTATGTCTACTATCCTTGATATACAAAAAAGGAACGAAAGCCCTTCCCGGGAGAAGATCGATGTGACAGTCGTTGTCGGCTATCCTCCGATCAAGTCTGACAAAGGCGTGCCGCTTTTGAGCCAGAACCGCCAGTTCCAGTACTTCAACGCGCCGACGTACATCTATCCGATGGTGCCGGCGTATGCCGCATCGAATCTCCAGGACCAGGGATATCAGGTCTACTGGATGGACGGTATTTCAGAACACAAGGAATACGACGAGTGGGTAGATGAACTGCGTGCGACGGGCGCCCAGTACCTCATGGTGGAGTCCAAATCTCCGATCATCAAGACACACTGGAAGCAGATCAATGACCTGAAGGAGAAACTTCCGAATCTGAAGCTGATCTGGGTGGGCGACCATCTTACATTCATGCCCCTGGAAACTTTGGAAAACAGCAATGTAGACTATGTCCTCGTGGGCGGTGATTATGACTTCTTGGTAGCCAATCTCTTGAACCATATCCATCGCGGCGAAGAGCTGGAAGGCGGGGTGTACTGGCGCGAAGGGGACGTCTCTATCAAAGCTGCTCCCAAAGAAGTCATCACTTTAGGAAACGGGAAAAAAGTAGCTACTTCCGGTCCGGATTGGGTGCGCCATAATCTCGATACTTTGCCTTTCGTTGATCGTGACCTGACCCGTTGGGAGCTCTATGCCTATGAGAATGGGAACTACAAGTATCTCCCGGGCACCTATATGTACAGCGGCCGCGACTGCTGGTGGAACCGCTGCACCTTCTGCGTGTGGGACCACACGATCAATCCGATCGGTACGTACCGCAGTTTCTCTCCGGAACGTCTCTTCGCCGAAGTGAAGCACGTGGTGGATAAGTATGGCATCAAGGAAATCTTTGACGATGCCGGAACGCTCTTCATCGGCCCCAAGCTGAAGAAATTCTGCGAATTATTGATCGAGAGCGGCTATAACAAGAAAGTGAAGTATGGCTGCAACATGCGCTTCAATGCCCTGAACCAGGAATACTACAACCTGATGGGCAAGGCCGGCTTCCGCTTCATCCTCTACGGCATGGAGTCCGGCAACCAGAAGACGCTCGATAAGCTGGACAAGGGGACCAAGGAAGAGGATACGATCAATGGCGCCCGTATGGCATCGCAAGCCGGGCTCGAACCGCATGCGACAATCATGCTCGGGTATCCATGGGAAGATTATGAGGATTCCAAGCGCACGATAGCGGTCGCGAAATACTGCTTCAAGAAGGGCTACTTTGCTACGATGCAAGCGACGATTGTCGTGCCATACCCAGGGACGCCGCTCTGGAAAGAGTGCAAGGAGAAGGGATTGCTCCTGACCGAGGATTACGATGATTACGACATGCGCGGATCAGTCATGAAGATTCCTCTCACCCAGGAACAGCTTATGAGCCTGACCCAGGATCTCTATTCCGCCTTCTTCTCACCCCAGTTTATCTTCCGGAAGATCTTGAGCATCCGCAGCTTCGATGATATCAAATTCTTCACGTCTGCCGCCTATCGTCTGTTCGGACACCTACTGGACTTTGATCCGAACCAGACCAAAGTAAGTTTTACCTCGAAGGCTTTCTGGAAGACAGTCTTCAGCAAGATGTTCGGACACTTCTTCCGCCCGAAGACTTCGGTGGACGCCGAGAAGGATGCTGTACGTCTTCAGGATAGTGCTGTGAACCGCTAAGCTTAGCGAAATCTATAGGGTTCTGGAGGATAAATGAGAATCCCTCAAGCTTTCCGCTTCTGGGATTCTTTGTCTGATAGGTCCCAGTATTTATGCAAAATAGCCGACTGAATATATGAGTTTGCTTTTTCATTTATCCCTTCATGTTTTCCTCGCTTTGCTTGCCGGATTCTTCGTCTGGCTCCTCTGGCGCCGCCCGGTTGTTTCTTTTGCCGCGGCTTTCCTCGGGGGAGTACTGATCGACCTTGATCACCTCATCGATTACTTTTTGGCTTTCGGGTTGCATTTCAGGCTGGATTATTTCCTCCAGGGATACCAGTTTCTGAAGAGCGACAAGCTGTATGTCTTATTCCATGGCTGGGAATATGTGGTGCTCCTGGCGGTGCTTGCCTTCGCTATGAAGAGTAAATTATGGCTTAAATCAGCCATTTTATCATTATCCCTCGGAATGTTTTTTCATTTGCTAATAGATGTTAATATAAATGATGGGATGACCCTCAAAGGGTATTCTGTTTTTTATAGGACAGCGCAGGGTTTCGAGATTCAGGAAATCATGACCCCAGAACATTATAAGGACCACCAGCTCCGGAAGCAGGGGGCAACTTTCTTGGACGAGCCTGCTCTCTCGGATAAATTATAGAAAATTATGAAGAAAGCTCTCATTACAGGAATTACGGGACAGGACGGTTCTTATCTTGCCGAACTTCTACTCGAGAAAGGATATGAGGTGCATGGATTGCGCCGCGCAACATCCGTATTCAATACTGAACGGATCGAGCATCTTATAGAGAATCCGGACCTCAATTTCCATCTTCATTATGGAGATATGACTGATTCAAGTAACTTGAACCGGCTCTTAGAGCAGATCAAGCCGGATGAGATATACAATCTGGGAGCTCAATCGCATGTCCATCTCTCTTTTCAGGTGCCGGAATATACTGCAGAAGTCGACGGTATCGGGACACTCCGTCTGCTTGATGCGATCAAAGAAACTGGTATAAAGACAAAATTCTACCAAGCCTCAACCTCTGAACTTTTTGGGAAAGTCCAGGAGACGCCGCAAAAAGAGACAACTCCTTTCTATCCGCGTTCGCCATATGGCGCTGCCAAGCTGTATGCATACTGGATTGTCGTGAATTATCGAGAGGCCTATAATCTGTTCGCTTGTAATGGGATTCTTTTCAATCATGAGTCACCGCGGCGCGGAAAGACTTTTGTGACAAGGAAGATCACTTGGGGGATTGCCAATATCAAGAAGGGAAAACAGGAGAAGATCGCTATCGGCAATCTCGACGCCAAGCGTGACTGGGGACATGCCAAGGATTATGTCGAGGCTATGTGGCTCATGCTCCAGCAGGAAAAGCCGGAAGATTTCGTAATCTCTACGGGTGAGATGCACACGGTCCGGGAATTCTGTGAGCACGCTTTCCGAGAAGCGGGCTATGAGCTCATTTGGGAAGGGGAAGGGATTGATGAGAAGGGCATCGATAAGGCTACCGGCAAAGTATTGATTGAAGTTGATCCGAAATACTTCCGCCCAGCGGAAGTGGACCTTTTGATAGGGGACAACTCGAAGGCCAAGAAATTGCTTGGCTGGGAGCCGAAAGTGAAATTCGAAGAGCTGGTAAAGATCATGACGAGTGCCGACCTGGAGGGGAAGACTGATTATTAGGTCCCTAACTTATTTTTTTAAAAAAGTATGCTGTACGAAGAAATAAAACACTGCCGGATATGCGGTAACAAAAACTTGGTTTCGGTAGTTGATCTGGGAAGCCAGGCTTTGACCGGCGTTTTCCCGGCAGCAGGAGAAACGGTTGAGGAAGGTCCGCTTGAGATGGTGAAATGCTTCAGCGAAAGCGGAGAGGATGTCTGCGGCCTCGTACAGCTCAAGCATGATTATGAGATGGAAAAACTGTATGGAGACAACTATGGCTATCGTTCAGCACTCAATAGGTCCATGGTGGAGCACCTTCAGGGGATAGTTGCGAAAATTGAGAGGAGAGTCTCTCTTACTTCCGGAGACTTGGTAGTGGATATCGCGAGCAACGACGGAACGCTCCTCGCTGCGTACAAGAATCACGAACTTGATTTCTTAGGCGTAGATCCGACCTCGGAAAAGTTCAAGGAATATTACCCGGATTACATCAAGCATATCCCGAAATTCTTCTCGGCCGAAGCCGTAAGAAGCCAGGCGGGAGAGAAGAAAGCAAAAGTCGTGACCTCTATTGCGATGTTCTACGATCTTCCAGAACCGCTCCGCATCATGCAGGAAATTGAAAGCATCCTGGCTGACGACGGGATCTGGGTAGTAGAACAGAGCTATATGCCGGCTATGATCGATAATGTCTCTTACGATACGATTTGCCACGAGCATCTGGAGTACTACGCGCTGAAACAGTTCGTATGGATGGCTGAACGCTCCAACCTGAAGGTCATCGATGTGGAGTTCAATGATACCAATGGTGCGAGCTTCGCTATCACTTTCGCGAAGAAGGATGCACCTTATGAAGAGGCTGCAGAGAAAGTCAGAGAAATTCTCGGGAAAGAGGTCGAGCGCGGATTTGATGCTCTCGCAATATACGAGGAATTCCGGAAGAATACCGAGAAGCATAAAGAAGATCTGGTTGAATTCTTCAAGAATGCCGCTCGAGAAGGAAAGAAAATCTTCGGATACGGGGCATCGACCAAGGGGAACGTGATACTCCAGTATTGCGGGCTTACTCCGGAAGATATGCCGTATATCGCGGAAGTGAATGAATATAAATTCGGCAGATTCGTTCCAGGCACGATGATTCCGATTATCTCGGAAAAGGAGGCTCGAGAAATGCATCCTGATTACTTCATGGTGCTCCCGTGGCACTTCAAGAAGGGGATTGTGGAAAGGGAGCAGGAATACCTGAATTCCGGAGGCCACCTCTTGTTCCCTTTGCCGAAAATCGAGGTTGTATGACAAAGACCGCTGTCATCGTGGGAGCGGGAGGGCAAGACGGGAGGATTGCAACCGAGTATCTTTTGGGGAAAGGATATCGGATTCTTGGAATTGACCAGGGGATGGTAGAGGCGAAAGGTTTGGGATGGGAAAGACCTGTCGATATCAAAGACCATGAAGCGGTAACAGAACTTCTGGAAAAGTTGCGGCCTGATGAAGTGTATTATTTAGCCGCTTTCCATCATTCTTCCGAAGACGAGTCGATCAGCGACATCGAGCTTTTCCAATCCAGTTATCAAGTGCATGTGCTATCGCTTCTTTCTTTCTTGGAAGCGATCAAGTCTGTTTCGCCAGAAACCAAACTCTTCTACGCTGCCTCGTCGCTTATCTTCGGAGATGCGGACACGGAAGTTCAGGACGAAACGATACCGTTCAGCCCCGACAGCATCTATGGGATCACCAAGCTGGATGGGCTCACGCTCTGCCGATACTACCGGAAAAAGTACGATGTGTTCGCTTCTGTGGGAATACTCTATAACCATGAATCGGAATACCGGAGCGAAAAATTCATATCGATGAAGATCGTCCAGGCAGCTATAGATATCAAGGAAGGGAAGAGAAGCGAACTCGTCGTGGGAGATTTGGAGGCAGAAGTCGATTGGGGGTATGCACGCGACTATATAGATGCTATGCATCGGATTTTGAGTGCTGACAACGCCGATGATTTCGTCATCGCTTCCGGGCAGAAGCATTCAGTTAAGGATCTTGCTGCGGAAGCATTCAGCTCTTTGGGGTTGGATTGGCAGGAATATGTGAAAGAAGATAAGCAGATTTTGACTCGGAAGAGGAAGGCTCTCGTAGGGGATTTTGGAAAGCTCAAGAGGGTTACAGGATGGGAGCCCGCGACAGGATTCGCCGAGATGGTCCGATTGATGATCGATTATAAGAGCCGAAAGTGAAGCATATGAAAATCGTCTTTATTTCCGGGATGCTGCCGTCAGGGCACTATTCCCAATACATTACGAACGGTCTTTACCAGCATGCGAATGTTGATCTTTTGGTGTATGCAGATAAGAATCCGAAGAATCTGGAGATAAAAGGCTCTGGAACTGTCAAAACGGTCTGGTCGAAGTCGCTTCGCTATATCCCGGAAATATTAAGGGAGCTCCGCAAGGACAAGCCAGACGTGGTCCATCTGCAGCATGAACTCAATATGTATGGCGGCATGCTGACAGCGGCTCTGTTTCCGTTTCTTGTCGCATGTATCCGGCTATCGGGCTATCGAGTGGTGACTACGATCCATGCGGCGGTCTACAAGCAGCAAGTCGACAATGCTTTTATGAAGCTTTTCCATCAGGACTCTCCTCTTATCCGTCCGTTCATGCTGAAGCTTTTTTTCCATTACGTTTATAAGTCCCTTTCTCTTTTTTCCCATGAGATTATCGTGCATACGCACCTGACAAAACAGATACTCACGAGCGATTACGGAGTGGATGCGGAGAAAATATCTGTTATCCCCATCGCGATTCCACAGAAGGAGATTGATAATTCCCGGAAGGAGAAATATTTCTTCTATTTCGGTTATATGGTGAGAAGGAAGGGATTGGGCTATGCTTTGGATGGCTTCCGGCGCTTCATCGAAAAGAATCCAGGAAGCGAATACAAGCTGATGCTTGCCGGGGGGGTCATCAGGGGGCAGGAAAAGGCTTTCGAAGAGATAAAAGACATGATCAAGGAGAATAATCTCCAGGACAAGGTCATTATCAAGGGATTTATCGAGGAGAGCGAGCAGGATGATCTCTATCGGAAAGCCTATGCCGTAGTGATTCCGGCAGAAGTCTCGATGGGTTCCAGCGGCCCCTTGTTCCATTCAGTGAGCTATGGGAAGGCGGTCATCTGTTCTAAGATAGGGCATTTCCTGGAAGACATAGATGATGGGAATACTGGTATACTGACCGATAATGATAAGTGGCATGAAGCATTCTGGGATGCGGCCGATCACCCGGAAAAAATAGCGGCAATCGAAAAGAATGTAGAGACAAAAGCGCGCTCGCGCAATCCATATTCGACTACTGGGAAATATATGGCGTTGTATAAAAAATCTGCGTTTTAATCTCATACTATGGAAAAATACAAAGTATCTGCTGTCATCGTGAACTATGACGGGAAAGAATATGCTGATAAGTGCGTCAATTCTATTTTTGAGGGTGGCTTTGATGATTTGGAAGTGATAGTGGTAGACAACGGATCGGTCGATGGGAGTGTTGAGTATTTGAAAGAAAAGTATCGCGCCTATTCAGAACGATTGAAAGTGGTGGCTTTGGATAAGAATTATGGCCCATCGTATGCCCGTAATGAGGGGGTAAGGGTAGCAGAAGGCAAATATATCGGTTTTTTGGACAATGATACAGAAGTTGAAAAGAACTGGGCGGAAGCGGCTGTGGCAGAATTTGAAAAGGATGCGAAAGTCGGTATTATTCAGTGCAAGCTTATCTTGTCGAAAGAGCGGGAAAAACTGGATTATGTAGGAGAGTACATCGGACAAAACGGATTTCTTGTACAGCGAGCCCAAACAGCCGAGGTAGATTACGGTCAATACGATCAAAAGGTAGAAATTTTAGCTGCCAAGTCAGCAGGGATGTTTATTCGAAAAGATGCTTTTGAGAAAATTAGTGGATTTGATCCGGATTATTTCATCTATGTCGAAGAGACGGATCTTGGATGGCGATGCTGGCTGGCTGGCTACAAAGCGATCTTCATACCGGAATCGGTTGTGTATCATGAGTTTGGTACCAGCACGATTATTCTTGGCAAGAACAAGAATAACTACAATGCTAAATTCCATGGATGCAAGAATTATATCCTGACGCTGTCCAAGAATTTAGAACTGAAAAATATACTCACTATTTTGCCGGTACATGTCTTTCTTTGGGCAGGACTGGGCTGGTTTGCGCTCTTTACGAAGTGGGATTACCGTGCATTTTGGTGGATTCATAAGGCAATAGGCTGGAACATTCTCAATATCGGCAGAAACCTCCGAAAGAGGAAACATATCCAGTCTACGAGAGTTATCAGTGATGATGATTTGTTCAAAATCGTGATGCGGAAAAAACCTTTTTTCTACTACATTCAGAAAGTTACTGGGGTGCACAAAGTGGGGAATGCCGAAGGGTTTGTTAAGTCCAAATAGCTAAGAATATGAAGGCTGATATTTTCGTCCCGACTTCTAATAGAATCGATGCGCTCGGGCAGTGTTTGGAGAGCTTAGCTAAGCAGACCGATATGAGTTTCCGGATTATTCTCGTAGGCCTCCGAGAAGACGCAGGGGTGAGGGCTCTTATCGCGAAGTATCCGCATCTGGAAATAGAGTATTTCCTGCAAAAAAAGAAGGGCTTGATCGGAGCGGCCAACGAGGCTCTGGAGAAGGCAGAAAATGAGATATTTATACGTATCGATGACGACACAATCCTAGGCGAACAGTGGTACGAGAATATCATCAAGACTTTCGAGAGCGACGCCATGATTGGGGGAGTCACGGGCCCTACGGTTATGAGTGAAGAAGGCTTGAAATCTCGCGACCTCACTGCTTTCTTGCAGAGGTTCAAGAAGAGCCGGGTTTTTCTTTTAAGATGGCTGTATGCGCTCTATAATGACTATCTATATGAAGGAAAAATCGGAGAAGTGAGTCAGTTTCTCAAAAGCGGAGTCTTCACTCTAGGATCAAATTTTCCGAGTGCCTTGGCTTTGGAAAAGGCCGTGGAGGTGAATAATCTCGAGGCATGCAACTGGAGTGCCCGGACTGAAATTTTAAAGCACATCGGCGGTTTCGATGAAATCTATCTCAAGGGACTGGGCGATTATCATGAGGCTGATGCCGCTCTCAAAATCCAAAAAACCGGAAAGAAACTGGTTTTTAACCCCCAGGTGAGATTGCGGCATAACGTGGAGGTGGGGAAGGTGGAGGCTGCTCGGCCGGCTCCTTATTGGCGAATCCAGAATTTTATCATCTTCTACTTCCGATTTTTCCGGCTGCAGAGTCTCGACCAGTTTTTGAGACTGATGACGAATATCCTGCTCCAAAATGCCTATTATCTATTCCGGTTTCTGACGACGGGTAAGAGAAGTCAATTAGGTGCAATTCCGGGCACTTTTGTCGGATTCGCTAAAGTGATATGTAAGTACAAGAATTAACAAAGAATATATGAAATCGAAAAAGACCACACTTGATCAATTTACGAGCATATACTCTCATCCTTCAGCCATCCTCTTTCGGGCGATCGAGATGAAAACGATCCATCAAAATCTCGAAGGCATCGAATTCTCGCACCCTTCCCTGGATCTTGGCTGTGGCGATGGAAGGATTGCCGAGCTTATTTTCGATCAACCCTTCACTTATGGAGTCGACAACGGTGAAGCAAAAGATGTGGGTGATGCGGTGGAAAGCGGGCGTTATGAGAAAATCTTTTTGGAAAGCGCAGAGAAGATGTCTCTACCTGACGATTCAGTCAACTTTGTCTTCAGTAATTGCGTGATTGAGCATATTCCGGATAATGAAGCAGTATTGAGCGAAACCAGCAGGATCCTGAAGAGGGGCGGCGCGTTCGTTTTTACAGTACCAAGCCATAACTTTCCTAACTATCTCTATCTGACGAATAAGTTCGCCTCCTGGGGACTAGGCTTCCTTTCCCGTTTTTACAAATACCGGAGAAATAAGATGCTAAACCAGTTCCACTGCTACAGCGCGGAAGATTGGCAGCAGAAGCTTGCGAAGCATGGGTTCAGGATAGTGAAACATGAATATTACATGACCCAAGAAGCTCTCATGCTCTGGGACAGGATAGCCTTAGAGCTTTTCTTCAAAAAGATCCTCTGGCCGCATTATGAGAAAAAGGCTCTTAGGAAGTACTTGGAATTGATCCGCAAGATAGCGGAAAGCGATAAATCACCTGAGGGTAAGGGGGCTGGCCTCTTCGTTTACTGTGTTAAAGATTAATATAAATAAACTTGAAACCAATATTTATGATTAAAAAGTACCTGAAGCATCTTATTGAGACAGCAGAAGAAAATTATCTGAACAATCTTTATGATGGGATACGTGGATTGAATGTTGAAAGTATGTTAGATATAGGCTGTTATACTGGAGAAAATACCATCCAAATAGCCTCACTCTGTGATGCAAAGAAAGTTTATGGTATTGAATTGAATGAGGATGCAATCAAAATAGCAAAGGGGAGGGGCGTAGAGGTCTATAAGCAAGATATAAATGAAGCGCATTGGAATATAGAAGACAACTCCATTGATTTTATTTATAGTAACCAGGTTATTGAACATCTTTACTCGGTGGATAACTTCATTAAGAATATAAAAAGAATTTTAAAAAAAGATGGGTATTTACTTATTTCTACAGAAAATCTTGCAGGATGGCACAATTGCTTCTCATTGATTTTAGGGTATCAACCATTTAGCACAACAAATATATGCACGAAACAGTGGAGTATTGGGAATCCTCTAAGCATGGTGTTAGACGGTCATCATGATCCACTCATGGTGCATCGAGCAGTATTTACTTACTATGCGTTGAAAAAATTCTTAGAACTTTATGATTTTAAAATAGAAAAACCTATCACTTCAGGGTATTATCCTTTACCTAATAAGTTAGGAAATATTTTTGCCAAGATTGACAGAAGACATTCGGTTTATATTGCATTTCTAGTGAAGAATATTAAATAAGAAGAAGATGTTAAAAAAGCTTCGAATAAGTAAAGTTTTGAAATACTTCCAGGGGTCTAGAGGGATTCTCTTCGCAATTCTTCTTTTGGCATTGGCGTTGCGGGTCTGGGGTATCGATTCGAGAGACATCTGGTATGATGAGCTTCTGACAATACAGCAATCAGAGAAAAGTATTTCGGAAATCAATGTTGATGTTCCGACGCCAATACACTATTACTTCGTCCATCTTTTCCTCTTTTTCGGTAAGAGTACCTCGGTGCTTGGGCTACCCTCGGTTATTTTCGGTCTTCTGACCGTCCTCCTTGTTTTTTTGACGGCAAAGAGGATTGCGGATGAAAGAGTCGGATTGGTCGCCGCGTTTCTCTTGGCGATTTCTCCGATGCACATCGAATTCTCCCAGCAAATTCTTTTTTTCTCATACTTCACATTCTTTTCTTCGCTTATCCTCTATCTTGTTACCGACTTCATATTTCATTTTGAAGAAGGCAGGTTCAAATGGGGCCATCTTCTGCTTCTCGTCTTCGCGAACTGGGTGAATGTCCTGACCCAGATGCTCGCTCTTGTTCTCATCCCTGTCCAGCTGCTCTTTTTCTGCTATTTGCTCGCGAAGAACCCGAAAGTAATGCTGGTCTTCAAGAAGTACCTGGCATTAATATTGATACTGATTGCCGCGCTCTTCTCGATACTTCTGTCCATAGGGAGCGGGGGATATGCGAGTTTTCTCGAGACGCTCCACATCGGTTTCGAAAGACCGATTACGGTCGGATACTCGCTTTCTAGCCAGTTGGGGTCGACGATAGTCAGTTCCCCAATGAAACTCTTCCAGGCGATGTTTTCGTGGTTCGGAATCGGAGGAGGTATCGGGCTTCCTGTCTATGTTTGTTTCTTCTTCATAGGCTTGATTGCTTTGTTTTGGAAGAAAGTTTCCCGATCCGCTGCTTTCTTCTTTGTTCTCTGGCTTGCGGCACCGTTCGTTGTCCTTTTTTCAGTGAGGATTGAGCACTGGTTCGAGGAAAAGTATTTCATCTTCATGATTCCGGTCTATCTGATCTTTATCGCCTTAGGAATCGTCTTCTTTTCCGAATATACAGGAAGGTTGGTGAGAGAAAAAATCAGCATTTTGAAAATCAAAGGTTTTGCAGTTTTCTTTCTGGCGCTGATCTTAGTCGGCATCGCTTTCTTAGCGGTCGAACCGATCAAGAGCCGGACGGCTTTCGGATTCCCATTCGAGGGTTATGCGAAATACAACTGGAGAAAGGTCTATGATTATTTGAAGAAAAACGTGAATGAGAACGATAGAGTATTCCTCGTGAAAGGAGGATCCGATTTTTTGGACTATTACTATGCTGCCGATAAGAACGAAAGCTTATTGTTGGACGAAGAATCCATAATGAAGCTTTCTTCGAAGGAGTACTCTCATCTTGTCGAAAACCAAGAGCAGAATTATTTCATTTCTATCCCGGATTACAACTATCTCTTTTTGAGCGATATCACGACTTATGAAAAGATCAAGATGGTAGGGAATTTCGGGATATATAAAATACGATTCAAAAAAGAGAGTCCGGTAGAGATAAAAAGGGACGCAGCTGGCGAATGGGAATATTATGAAGACTTCCGGACGTCGCGGTATATAGGGCAGGCGCATGACTGGAAAAATAGCGCTACGACGTATTCGGATGTGCCGGGTATTCCTGAAACCGAAGGCTTCAATGAACTCGTGCCGCTCAACTCCGGAGAATCTTTCATAGATTACAAGCTCGTTCTTCCTGAAGGAACAAAGAGTTTTTACCTGAAATCAGGATTCTCGCTTGATCAGGGATCTTCATTCCAGATACTCATTGGCGAAAGCCAGGATGCGCTGCGTGTTATTTATGACCAGTCAGCCGGAGAACTCTCTTACTTCCTCCCCGAGATGAAGATTGACTATGATACAAAGAAGTCGAAAGATCTGTTTCTGCGGATGCGTTTTAACCAGGCTCCCGGCGCTTCAGGAGAATTGAACAAGTCAGGGCTCAAATTTTTTAGCTTGAGCAGCCGCTTGTACGACGGTGTCAGATTTCCCGAAGACTATACGCCGCAAAAATCCGTTAAGGGCTCCTCCCAGGAATACCTCTATAATGCCTTTCTTGAGATAGAAAAGAGCTCAAAATGGACCCATGCTACTATTATGAGTGATGGCTGGATCCAAACGAATGACGGATTCTTGGTAAGGATTTACGGTACCAAGGAGGCTAACCCTTTGGTATTCAAATTCGCTACGGGGGAAGAGGAACGCGATTGTGATCTCGAGATAAAATCTTTCGCGAACCATGATAATCCATTCGAGGTGTATACAAGCCAGGATGGAAAGACTTGGGAACTTCTCAAGAAAATGAATGATAATGTATTTAAAATTGATACGTTCAGCATCAAGGATATCGCTTCAGGAGATCTCTTCCTGAAATTTACTTCCGAAAAAGAAGGAGTTTCAAGTCAGATCAGGAACATAAAGGCAATATGTAAGTGAGAATAATGTAACGGTTACAGCTATGAAAACGGTAATACTATGTGGAGGAAAGGGTACACGGTTACGGGAAGAGACTGAATTTAAACCGAAACCGATGGTAGAGATCGGCGACCTTCCTATACTGGTACATATCATGCGGTTTTATGCCGAACAGGGGTTTAACGAATTCGTTTTGTGTCTTGGGTACAAAGGGGATGTCATCAAGGATTATTTCCTTAATCTGTCGAAATTCGTAAATGATTTCCATCTTGATCTGAAGACGAACAGTATCGAATATCTCAATAATGGGCACAACTTTGATTTCAAGATCACTTTTGTTGAAACGGGCGAGGATACGCAGAGCGGAGAACGTGTCAAAATGGCATCGAAGTATATTCCGGAAGAAGAATTCATGGTGACGTATGGGGACGGTGTGAGTGATATCGATATACGGAAACTGATACAGTTCCACAAGAAGCAGAAGCAGAAGCACGGGACAGTCACTACGCTTTCAGCTGTGCATCCATCTTCGAAATACGGAAAGATCTATGCTGACAAAAACAATGTGCTAGAGAAATTTGACGAAAAGCCGGTGCTTGCTGACTATATCAATGGCGGTTTCATGGTCATGGAAAAAGCGGCGCTCAAGTATATCAAGGATGGGGATATGCTGGAGGATGGTCTGCAGAAAATGACGAAGAAGCATAAGCTTTCACAGTACTGCCATAGCGGTTTCTGGCACAGTATGGATACGATGAAAGATGTCATGGACCTCAATAAGATGTGGGAAAGCGGAAAGCGCCCTTGGGCTCTTTGGGAAACTAAGCGGTAATCCATTTATTTTTTCTTCATTCTTGTCTTTTATGCAGCGCTTCTTCAAAGGAAAAAAAATTCTTATCACGGGAAATACCGGTTTCAAGGGTTCTTGGCTTACGGAGATATTATTACAGTGGGGTGCTGACATTGTCGGCGTTTCGCTTCCGCCAAAAACAGAACCAAACCTTTTCGCTATCCTGAATTTGGAGCAGCGGATAAAAAACTATTTTCTCGATATAAGGGATTTCGATGCCTTGAAGAAGGTGATTGCCGACGAGCGTCCGGAAATAGTCTTTCATCTTGCGGCGCAGCCGATCGTGCGGATAAGCTATGATGATCCTCTAACGACCTATTCAACCAATGCTCTCGGTACTGCAAATGTTTTGCAGGCGATCCATGAGGTTGGGTCCGTGAGGGCAGCGGTAATCATCACTACGGACAAGGTTTATAAGAATGTCGAGTGGATATACCCGTACCGTGAAAACGACCCCTTAGGGGGGTATGATCCTTACAGCGCCAGCAAGGCGGCTGCCGATATCATTGCGCAATCGTACATACAATCTTTTTTCAATCCGAAGGACTTTGGGAAAAAGCATCAGACGCTCGTAGCTATTGCGCGCGCCGGGAACGTGATCGGAGGAGGGGATTGGGGGGAGTATAGGCTGGTTCCTGACATTGTGAGGTCGATATATGAAAAGAATGAGAAAGTAATTATCAGGAGTCCGCGAGCTATCCGTCCCTGGGAGCATGTTCTTGAGCCGCTTGCGGGATATCTCGAGCTCGCTTCCGGTCTGTATGCCGGGAAAATCGAATATTCGGATGCCTGGAATTTCGGGCCGGACCATGAAAGTTTCATGAATGTCGAAGAGCTCGTCAAGCGGGCCACGGCGCTTTTAGCGAAAGGCACATATGAGATCCGGGAAGATAATACGAAACATGAGGCCGGAATCCTGATGCTTGATACCACCAAGGCAAAATCTTTTTTGGATTGGTCGCCAAGATTGAGGTTTCAAGAGAATATCGACTTCACATTCAGCTGGTATAGGAACTATTACGAAAAAGCAGCGGACCCTATCGAGTTCACAGACGCACAGATCAAGTCCTTCTTCAATGATGCAAGTTCCTAAGATCGGTCGAAATCGCCTCGGCCAGCTGCTGATAAAATCCAGATTAGAGCAGCCGGAACTTCCAGGTCGGACCAGAGTAAGCAACTGAAAAAGAGATTATGAAAAAAGAGCTAGAAGATATCATTCGGAAAGAATACCAAGAGAGATTTCCTAAAAAAGAATTCATTCCAGGAGAGTCTGCTGTGCCTGTTTCTGGAAAAGTTTTTGATGAACAGGAAATGATTCTCATGACCGAGGCGGTACTGGAAGGCTGGTGGACCGAGGGGCATATGACGAATGAATTTGAGCAGAAGCTTGCCGAGTATATAGGGGTGAAATTCTGCTCGACTGTCAATTCCGGCTCTTCAGCGAATCTGACGGCTTTTACCGCGTTGACCTCGCATCTCTTGGGTGAGAGGCGTATCAAGCCAGGAGATGAGGTTATTACGGTAGCAGCCGGTTTTCCTACGACTATCAACCCTATTATCCAGAACGGCTGTGTGCCGGTGTTTTTGGATGTGGAGCTCGAGACCCTCTCGATAGATGTGAGCCAGCTTGAACAGGCATTGAGCGAGAAAACAAAGGCGGTGATGATAGCGCACACGCTCGGTAACCCGTTCGACTTGGGAGCTATCAAAGATTTTTGTGAGAAGCATAAGCTTTGGTTTGTTGAGGATAATTGCGATGGATTGGGGAGTAGATACGACGGTAAGCGCACTGGCTCTTTCGGGCATATCTCTACGGTCAGCTTTTATCCAGCGCATCATATTACGACTGCTGAAGGTGGGGCGGTATTCACTGATAATGTCGTGTTGAATAAGATTATCCGATCGGTACGCGACTGGGGACGCGATTGCTGGTGTCCAACTGGCAAAGATAACACCTGCGGCGTCAGATTTAACTGGCAACTTGGAAAATTGCCCAAAGGCTATGATCACAAATATACGTATTCGCACCTGGGATATAACCTCAAAATGACTGAAATTCAGGCAGCTTGCGGTTTAGCACAGCTTGAGAAGCTGGAGGGATTTGTAGAGAAGCGGAAGAAGAACTACACTTTACTGCGCGAGAAGCTTGGAAAGTTTGAGAAGTTTCTTCTCTTTACAGATCCTATCGCTAAGGCTGACCCGAGCTGGTTCGGATTCCTCATTACCGTGAAGGATGGCGCTCCGTTTACTCGTGGGGAATTGCTTGAGTACTTGAATGGTCGAAAAATCGCTACTCGGCTCCTTTTTGCTGGTAATATTACTCGGCAGCCATATTTTACGAATTCTGGTATCCGATATCGTCAGATAGGGGAATTGAAGAATTCTGACAAGGTGATGATGGATACCTTTTGGATAGGTCTGCACCCGGGTATTACGGGAGAGATGATCGACTGGGTAGCAGACTCTTTCGAAGATTACTTTGGGAAATTATGATTAAGACTGTCCTCATAACCGGTATTGCTGGTTTCCTCGGCAGCCATTTGGCTGAAAGATTGATTCATGACGGATATGCTGTGGTAGGACTGAAACTTGCGGATTCTGACCTCTGGAGGCTTGAACCTTTCGCAGAGAAGTTGAAACTCTATGATGCTGATTCCAGAGATTTTGAACGTATCTTTACCGAGAATAAGATAGATTGCATCATTCATCTGGCAACATACTACACAAAAGACCACCCTTCTCCTGACGAGATGACGCAGATGATTGATGCGAACATCAAGTCTCCTACGGAGCTCTGCGAGCTTGCGGACAATTATAACGTCAGATATTTCATCAATACTGGTACATTTTTCGAATATAAACTCGGAAGTCCTGATCTGATACAGGAAAATGATGAGAGAAGCGCATATAACTTCTACGCTGCCACGAAAATAGCCTTTTCGGAATTGCTTAGGTTTTTTACAGAGAAGAAAGATTTAACCGCTATCGATTTCAAGCTTTTTGCGCCGTTCGGAGAGAAGGATAATGAGAAGCTCATAGTATTCTTGGTAAAGTCATTGCTTGACGGGTCTCATGTTGAATTTTCTGGAGGGGAGCAGGCTTGGAATTTCACGTATGTAGACGACATTATCGAGGCTTATGCATGCGCGCTTAAGAGAATGGATGGCCTTGCTGAAAAGTATACCGTGCTGAACGTCGGTTCCGGATCTACTGTGACTATTCGAGAGATTGTAGAAAAGTTGGAAAAGATATCCGGGAAAAAGCTTGATATCGAGTGGGGAGCCAAGACGTACAGAGAGAATGAAATTTTCCATGTGAATTGTGACAATTCCCGATTGAAAAAAGTCCTCGGGTGGGAACAGAAATTTGATGTAGACAGCGGATTGGAGAAAACATATCGTTATTATGCGACGGCAGCTAATCTATAGGAATCAATAACATATTTTGAGTATGGAAGAAAAAATACCAGGAGTAACGGGTAAGATGATCGAAGGGGTAGTGATAAAGAGACTTGCGAAAATTCCAGATGAGCGTGGATGCGTTTCCCATATGCTGAAGAAAGAGGATGCACATTTCAATGGCTTTGGAGAGATCTATTTTTCTAGCGTCTATCCTGGAGCGATCAAGGCTTGGCATGTTCATAAGGAAATGGAGCTGAATTACGCTGTCATATCAGGAGACATCAAATTCGCGCTCTACGATGATCGCGAGGGATCTCCGACTCGTGGTAATCTTATGGAAATTTTCATGGGAGAAAAGAATTATATCTTAGTAAAGGTTCCGGTCATGGTGTGGAACGGCTTCAAAGGTATCGGCAGTAAAGAGGCTATCGTTGCCAATTGTACGACGTTATCCCATCGTCCCGATGAGATAGAGCGTTTAGATCCATTTTCGGATAAGATTCCGTACGACTGGGAATTAAAAAACGGGTAAACGAGGAATGCTATGCGGATAAGTTTGGTTATTCCGGCGTATAATCGGGAAGCGCTCATTCGGGAGGCTATCGAGAGCGCTCTGGAGCAAACTGAAAAGATAGACGAAATCATTATCATAGATAATGATTCGCTCGATGCTACCTTTCGGATTGCAGAGGAGTATGTGGCGAAATATGATCATATCAAGGCCTTTAGGAATGAGAAGAACATTGGAATGATCAACAACTGGAACCGAGGGATCCAGAAGGCCACTGGAGACTACGTGAGCGTGCTGCATTCTGACGACATCATTCCCAAGAACTGGTGCGAGACCGTGAAGTCAGCCATTCGGAGGAATGAGGGGAAAGATGTTGCTCTCTTTTTTGGTATTTATGCTTGTTTCCAGCGGAAGCAAGGGAAGATAGAAGTTGTCTCAAGGATTGAAAATTTTTCTAAAGATACTTTTTTCCCAGCCGAAGAATCAGTAAAGAGGCTCTGGGAGAATTTTTATGGGAATCCGAATTGTTCCGCGGCCATAGTTTATAAGAAGTCTCTTTTTGATGAAATTGGATATTTTAACCCGGACAAAGGCGTGGAGGCGGATCAGGATTTCCACATACGGGTTCTCAATAGGTATAATTCCTATTTCATCGACCAGGAACTTTTGTATTACAGGCGCCACGAATTTCAGGGATACGATTTCAAGCAAGAGACTGAATCGGCCGAGACGAGCCTAAAGCGTCTCCTGAATGCTGTCAGCATCCAGAAGGAGAATCTGAAAGATCCAGAGCTAGTCAAATATACCTATTGTGGCGTCCTGCTCTACGCTCTCAAATTCTTGTTAACGCTCCATTTCAGCCAGGCGCTCCGCTTGTTCAAAATACCAGGTATTTTCAATCGGAAGACGCTTACGAATTTCCCGAGATTTTTTTGGATGCTCGTTTCTCGAAAATATTTCAATAAATCTTTCATACTTAAATTTAGGAAAACCAGGATTTCTCTCCTTTTCTTTCTGTTTTCCTGTCTGGTTCTGCGATCTTTGATTTTTTCAAGCTACGAGGGTATTGGACATAATTGGGATTGGGGATTCCCAGCTATGCAGCCGATGTTTGAGAGGATTAACGAGCTTTCGGAGTACTCTTGGAATGGCTTTGGCTTAGGAAAAGAGCTCAATTTACAGGCTCATTTTGCGGTTAATGAGATCATCTCTTGGTCTGGGGCGATCTTAGGTACCAAATGGGCCGTAGTATTGCTTATTTTCAGTACGTTGACTATCTCCTTTTTTTCATTCAAGCCGTTACTTGATTTCCTAAGCGGACGGAAGTCCGATCTTCACTATTTACCGAGCGTCCTCTACGCTTTCTCGCCGTTTCTTTTCAATGAGATTATCGGTGGGTCTTGGTATATGTGGGTTTCATATGCTTTTGCCCCGGTTCTTTTCTTGAATCTGATCCGATATGTGCATTTTAGAAGATTGAAACATCTCACGGGATATTTATTGGCCACGGTTTTCGTGTTGATATCTCTGCAGAACTTCGTAGTCATCGAATCGATTGCGGCGGTATTTCTTCTTTTTAATATGATCCTTAACAGGGATCATTTGGAGAATGTCAAGGGTTTGGTCGCAGGCTATCTTTGGGCGCATCTCATTTTGTTTCTCGCTAGTCTTTATTGGATAGTCCCTTTCATCTACTCTCTCAAGACATTCTATCTGATGGTTACAAGCGTTTCCTTTACGGGCGGCTTCGAAGGCATCCGTGATATTACCCAGGGCGTGCTCGAGATATTTTCTTTGGCAGGATATTTGGATAGGAATATGTATTATCATGCTATCCCTGATGGAGCCCTTCTCCTTTTCAACATTTCTGTGGCAGCGTTTTGGGTAATGCTTTCTGCGACTTTTTTTCTCAAGCGACAGGAGGAGAAACAAAAAAAGAACGTGTTGCTCTGGTTTTCCATACTGATACTCCTGATTCTCGTTATCAAAGGAGGAAATGCTCCCTTCGGAAGCCTCACAATGTTCATCTTCCAGCATTTCCCATTGATGTCGCTATACAGAAGTCCGCAGCATCTGATGTTTGCGGCAGCCTTTCTTGTCCCGATACTCATGGCCTTGACAATCCATTCTTTTATCCGGAGCGGATTTTCAAAAAAAACGGTAATAGTTCTTTTTCTTCTGATTATCGGCTTTTGGACAAGCGCCTGGTGGCTGAATGGTGACCTGGGCCGTGAGATATTAAGTGCCAAGAAGAAGGACCATATAGATCTCTACACCATCGCTCCGACTCTGCGAAAGATTTATGAATACAATGAGAACAGTTTTTTGGCGCATCGTATCCTCTTCCTTCCTACAGCTTTCAGTCCTGATTACTTGCCGAATGAGTATCAAAGAAAAGCCCAAGGCGGCCAGCCGGAATATTCATATCTTAAGAACCCGACTTTTAGCGCAGAGTTCAATGCTCTCGCAGGCCTTATCGATGATAAGCTCTGCTATAACGAAGAATTCGACCTCCTGAAATACCTTTCGATTACCAACACCCGATATGTTTCGCTCCGGGAAGATATCTATCCGCACCATTCTAAATGTGGAATTTTTAAGGTTTGGGATGCGGATCATACTCGTAAGCTCATTGAAAATACAGCTGGTTTAGCGCCTGTCAACGGATTAGAGGGATTGTACTTAGTAGGGGATGAATACTTCTTGCAGCGTTTCTTCGTTCCGAAAAAAGTCGTTGTATCGGACCGTGAGGTTGAAAATATTCCCGATATCGTTTCTACGGACGACTACGAGGTTGGTACAGCGCTCTTCCTGAAGAGTCAGAATAAAGAAAGGACTGACGTGCTGGACACAGCTAGTATCGCGCGGATATCTGGCAGAGATAAGGATCCGACGTTGGAATTTAAGAAAATAAGTCCCGTGAAATACAGGATGAGGATTCATGGCGCGAAGGGCGTGTTCCCGCTCGTTTTTAATGAGAGTTTCCATGAAGGATGGAAGCTGTATCCCGGAGAATCTGATAGTGTGCTGTTTTCAGCTTCTGCAGCGGGTAGGATCGGAAATTATCATGTTATTGACGGCAATGTCGAAAATCAGGCGAGTCAAGATGAATTAGAGCGATATATCCGAAGAGGATGGGTTACTGGTTTTGGAGAAACAAATAATATCAGTTTCGTCTCTAAGGATTTTCGAGGCGCTATCCAAAATAATAATTTACCCGATGGGGATTTCTGGGAAAACTGGTTTCGGAAAGGATCTTTGAATGGCGTCTCTGGGCATCTGGTGGTGAACGGATATGCGAATGCTTGGATTATCGATCCGGAAGAAGCATGCTCTGCGAGGGCTGCTTTCTGCAAGAAGAATCAGGATGGCACATATGATTTTGAGATTGTGGCCGAATTTTGGCCCCAGAGGCTTATGTCTCTTGGCCTAGGACTCTCGGTTGCGGGATTGGCAGTATTTCTGGTATTTTTCGGTATTGTACGGATGGTAAAAGCAGCTCGGACTGGCAAGGGGGAAGCATTGTGACAAGCCCTGAAAACTTTGTTAAGATGGCATAGGAAAGGTGAAACTTCGTTCTAAGTGATTTTCGAAAGCGATGCATAATGTATAATGCTTTTTTTAAAAAAAACTACCAGTACATATTTATTTTTTTTGTTTTTCTATTGGTACTTTTTAACCATTATTTTATTATTCCCAGCGAGACAGAGGAGGTAAAGAGTGAGAAGGGGATTCCTTCTGAAATTCCATTTTTGGATAATAAGGATACAGAAAAGGCGTACAAAAATATCTTGCAGTCAAAACAAGGGGATGTTTTTAGGGTAGGGTTCTTCGTAAAAGCCGATCATGATCAGGTTCTCGAGGTGTTCTTGGAGTCTGCTCTCAATGAAAAGTTGAAGGTGGGTGAAATCGCAGTCAGTGATTCTGGCGAGTGGGAATATAAAGAGCTGGTTTTTGTCACTCCTGATCGCTATGATTCTCTTGCGATAAGCCTGAAGCAAGGAGAGTTGATTTCTAGAAAATGGGACAACAAAGTCGTATATCTTGAGTCTTTCCTCATAACTCGGATAGATATTGATAAGTCACGGATCGCGACCCTTTCTCCGACCATATCTGATGTATCAGGCATAGAGCGTGCGAGGCTTGAGGATATCGGAGGAGCTTATCTCTATACCTACTCATACCAGAATAAAGAGATCGATTATCAGAATTTGTTTGACTCAAGCGGGACGGTCCATTTCGATGATGACGATAGAATCGTTGTCGGGGAGGGTAAGAGGAGTGAGTTTTTTACATATAAATTTGATACGTTTTATCCCTTTGAGAAGTTTGTGTTTCAGGCAGTTCAAGATGGGAAATCATCAAAAGAACTTCATCTGGAGTATTCTTTCGATAATTCCTTTTGGAGGGAGATAAGCTATGCTCAAGAAAAGGGCGATCATCAAGAATTCTTCTTAACTATCCACGGCAACCAGAAAGAGAAGACGGTCTATATTCGGACGACTTATGACGGTGATGAGAAGAAAAAGAAAACTTTTGGTCTAGCTGAATTTTCGGTAATGGCGACTATTCAGAAAGCGCCTAAAAATTAGTGAGCTTACTATCTATGGGATTGAAGGGCTTTTTGCAAGCGTGTAGATGGGAAATAGGAGGGCTTCTCTTGCTCCTGTTCTGCGTATGCATAAACCTTTTTCCGTCAGGCTACATCATCCTTGGCGGGGATGTGCTTCAAGCTCTCAACCTCTCGGAAAATTTCAAGTATTTCTATTACGAAGACTGGTTCCGTCAGTCTTTTCTCTTTTATGGGATTTTCTATTTTCTGGATATGCTCGGTGTGAGCGATACGGGACAATTGTCATGGTATTTGGGAATATTTTTAGTCGGATCATATCTTTCCTTTTTGGCCTTTTGTTCGCTCTTGTTTCCAAAATCACCGAAAGTGGCCAGAGTTTTAGGGGCGTTATTCTATGCCACAAATATCTATACGCTCTATATTTTTACTGCTACTTGGGGATACATCTCCTATCAGACGCTTTATATCTTTATTCCAGCGCTGGTCGGTTTATATATAAAGGTTCTCGAAACGAAACAGCCTCTTTTCGTAGTACTTTTCTTTTTGGCGGCATTTCTCGCTTCCATAGGCTTCAGTAATCCGGCATTTGCACTGGGTCTGGGAATATTTTTCTTCATCCTCACGCTACTGCTTTTTTTCACAGGATTCATATCATTTGACTGGCGAGCAGTCAGCAGGATAACACTCCTTATTTTAGGATCAGTATTGCTCAATGCCTATTGGATACTGCCAGTTATTCCGCAATTGCGAGGCGGTATAGAAGGCGTGTATGCATCCGAATTTGTGGATTTGAAGGAGAGGCTTGAAAAGACCTCGAATGCCATATTCGATACTATCCGGCTCATGCCGACAAGTGAGCAAAATCGTTATTATCCCTCTAATTTCCCTTACCCCAACATCTCTTGGATGGAAGATGGTATTTTGCTTCTCGCTTTCGTGCCGTTTTTCGTTGTTTTATTCGGGTTTATCTTGAGAAAGGAAAAGAGGGAATGGGTACTCTATACAATATTCTTGGCGCTCTTTACGGTCTTTGTCGCGCTGGTAGCGCGAATACGTTTTCCATTCGATGCTATGAACAGTTTCCTTTTCCAGCTTCCCGGATTCAATACACTAAGGGGGTACGATAAGCTTGCGACTTTTACCCCGTTTCTCTTAAGCGCACTTCTCTTTCTAGCTCTTCTTTCTCTGCAGGGAAAGAGATACTATCGGACTGCGATGATCGGATTTTTCGTTGTGATAGTGGTCTTAGCTTTGCCGTTTTATGTTGGCGGAATACAGACTAAGTTGAGTTATATCCTTTCTGGCCAGAAAGAGAAAGATTTTCGGACGGCGAAGCAGAGTGCTCTTGTGAAGGTGCCGGAAGCGTACTATGACGTTAAGCCTCTTCTGCAGGAAGCTCGGGATGACAGCAAGATTGCCATGTTGCCATTCTCGCCAGGATCCAGCGTAGGAAGAGTGAATTTCCCAGCCTGGAAGGTGAATGGGCCCAATATTGTGAAGGATCTCTACGGAAAGAGGTTTATCGAACTTTATGAGTACTCTATACCTGGTTGGATGTTCGCTCAAGATTTTGAGAACACTCGTTACGATCCGGAATGGATAGTCGACCTGTATGGGCTTCTTGGAACGAAATATATCTTCTACCACAAAGATGCTAAGAAGAAGGCTCTTGAGGAAATGGAGGATTCTCGTAGATATTTGGAAAACGTCGGCGCTTTGCGGCTGGTGCGTGATACCGAATCTTTTTACCTCTACACTCTGGAAGAGAACCGAGTTGTTCCTTATGTCTATACATCCCCGAGCGCCCTCGTTCTTGATCCGACCCCTGAAGGGCTTTCTCGAGCAGTCAGTGATTTTCGGAATCGAATCTCGTCCCCGGAATATCACCGCAAGAATCCGAAAGAGCTACAAGTGGAGATTCCGGATACCCTTGGAATCGGTTCGGAAATCTTTTTGAATGAAAAGTACGATCCTCTCTGGGTCGCAGAATATGTCTCTCTGCAAGGGGAACACATCAGGATAGAAAGAGATACCTCGGTAAAGTATGCGAATGCATGGAAGACGGATCGGGTTGTGGCTGGTGAGGATATAGAAATTTATTATCTGCCGTTCAAATTTTTCCGTATCGGTCTAGTCTTATCAGGATTGACATTATTGGTTGTCGTTTTTGGCATGGTTTGGGTGCTTCGGAAAAAGGGTGATAATGTATAAAATATATGGCTATGAATGACGAAAAAAAGCTAGACATGAAAAAGCTTGTTTTAGAAAGAAAAGCGGATGTCATCTGTCTGTTGCTTGGAGTCGCTTTAGGCATATACTTTGACTGGAGTATCGTTGAGATTATCATTTTTCTTGTCTTTATCTGGTCGATCCTCTGGTCGATCCCGAGCCGTTTTCTCGTCGGTCCAGCGATATTCTTTCTTGCTCTTACCCCGCTACTTCTCATGCTTGATCGGAAGGAACGCGCGGAAGAATTCGCTATCTACACTTACTATTTCCTCGCTATGGCGGTAATCCGGGGAATCATAGAGGTTCGGAAGGAAAAAACGGACTAGTAAGGTACGAATTCGAAGAAATTTGGCGAAATTGCCGATTTTCGGTATCATAGAGGCAAGAATATGGAAAATAACTTCCCGTACCTGTCGGTGGTCGTTCCCTTGTATAACGAAGAAGGGAACGTAGCAGAACTGCACCAGAGAATCCTCCAAGCTGTCCAGAAGATCGGACGGCCTTTTGAAATTATCTTCGTGGATGACGGCTC
The DNA here is from genome assembly GCA_001786575.1 of Candidatus Moranbacteria bacterium RIFCSPHIGHO2_01_FULL_55_24. Classification (GTDB taxonomy): domain Bacteria; phylum Patescibacteriota; class Minisyncoccia; order Moranbacterales; family UBA1568; genus UBA1568. The sequence continues at coordinate 63,908 of MFRW01000002.1, forward strand.
GCGGGACAAGTCAGTAGAGATCGCCCGGACGCTTTCGCCTCTCAAGCTTATCGAATTCCGCAAGAACTTCGGCCAGACCGCCGCCTTCGATGCCGGGTTCAAGGCGGCCCGAGGCGAGATCGTCGTCACCTTGGATGGTGACCTGCAGAACGATCCGGAAGATATCCCGCTTCTCCTCGAGAAGCTCGGCGAGGGCTATGATGTCGTGTCCGGCTGGCGGTACAAGCGACAAGACCCTTGGAGCAAGAAGATTCCATCGCGGATCGCCAATCTGCTCCGGACAATCCTTATCCGTGACAACATCCATGATTCCGGCTGCAGCTTGAAAGCGTATAAGAAGGAATGCTTCGAGAATCTCGATCTCTTCGGCGAAATGCACCGGTTCATTCCGGCTCTCCTCATGTTGGACGGTTTCCGGGTAGGTGAAGTGAAAGTTTCGCATCATCCGCGGGTAAACGGAAAGACCAAGTACAACTGGAAGCGGGGCGTGAAGGGCTTCGTGGATATGATCGCTATCTGGTTCTGGCGCAAGTATTCCTACCGGCCGATTCATCTTTTCGGCGGTTTCGGGGTGTTGCTCTCATTTTTGGGGAGCGCGATCCTTTTCTGGATGCTCGTGGAGAAATTCGTCTTCAATCATGCGATTGGCGAGCGCCTGTGGCCGCTGATTGGCATTTTTCTCGTCCTTATGGGCGTCCAGCTCTTCGTGGCCGGACTCCTGGCAGACATGCTGGTCCGCAACTATTACCAGGTGCGGAACCGCATGAACTACTCGATTCGCGCAGTGCGCGATCAGTAGGGAAAAGTAACAATCAAAGAGCAGAATATGAAACTGACGTTTATCGGGACAGGGTATGTTGGATTGGTGACTGGGGCATGCATGGCAGAGCTGGGACACACGGTTACCTGTGCAGATATCGATAAGAAGAAGATCGCGGGTCTGAAGCGCGGCGTCATGCCGATCTACGAGCTCGGTCTCGAGGAACTCGTTGCGAAGAACGTGGAGGAGGGGAGGCTTTCTTTTACCACCGCTATCGGCAAGGCGATCAGAGACGCAGAAGTCGTTTTCAATGCTGTGGGCACACCGGAGGACAAAAAGACCGGCAAGGCCGATCTTTCCTATGTCTTCTCTGTCGCCGAGGAATTCGGCAAGAATCTGAACGGCTACAAGGTCCTGGTCAACAAGTCCACCGTGCCGGTGGGGACAGCAGACAAGTGCCGGGAGATTATCCTCCATGCTTCCAAAGGCAAATGTGAATTCGACGTCGTCTCGAACCCGGAATTTCTGCGCGAGGGCGCAGCCATCAAGGACTTCCTGAATCCGGACCGCGTGGTGGTAGGCGTGGCGTCGGACAAGGCGCGCGAGATGATGGAGAAGATCTATCGCCCGCTGGCCCGTTCCGGCCGTCCGGTGATGCTGACCGACGTGCGGAGCGCCGAGCTCATCAAGTATGCTTCGAACGCTTTCCTCGCGACCAAGATCACGTTCATCAACGAGATCGCCAATTTCTGCGAGAAAATCGGCGCCAATGTGAAAGAAGTCTCCAAGGGCATGGGCTATGACAGCCGCATCGGCTCGCGCTTCCTCTACGCCGGTATCGGCTATGGTGGCTCCTGCTTCCCTAAGGACGTGCAGGCGCTTATCGAGACCGGCAAGGAATACGACCATGCGTTCCAGATCATTTCCGCGGCCAACAAAGTGAATGACCAGCAGAAAATGCGCCCGTTCCAGGCGCTCAAGAAGCATTTCAAGAATCTGAAGGGGAAGACGATCGCTGTCTGGGGACTGTCGTTCAAGCCGCGCACCGATGACGTGCGCGAAGCGCCAGCCCTCTATGTGCTAGAGGCTCTCCTCAAGGCCGGCGCCAAGATCCAAGCCTTTGATCCGGTCGCGATGGAGTCCTTCCAGAGAGCTTTCTCCGACAAGCGGGTGAAGTATATGGGGAACGCGTACGATGCTGTCGAGGGTGCTGACGCACTCCTGGTGATGACCGAATGGGATGAGTTCCGTACGACGGAGTATCCGGAGCTCGCCAAGCGCATGAAGCAGCACGTCATCGTGGATGGTCGGAATATCTTCGAGCGTTCCGAAGCCGAAGCCGAGGGCTTCAAGTATTACGGTATCGGTGTTTAGGATGTCCCGGTCTATGCTGAAGCTTGTCTCTATCAACATCGAAGATGAGAAGCATCTGGAGCGGGTATCCCGTTTTCTGGATGAAGAGAGACCGGAGGTGCTATGCCTCCAAGAATTACTGGAGAAAGACATTTCGCTTTTTGAAGAGAAGTTCGGCTGCAAAGGAATCTTCGCACCGATGGGACTCGTCCCTTCAGAAGGGAATCCGGAAGGGCAGGTTCTCGGTATCGGGATTTTCTCGCACTATCCTCTTTCGGATGTCCGTTCCTGCTACTATGCCAAGTATGGCGACAATCTCCGCCTCATATCCAACGAAGCGGCGGACCCTATAGACCGACCGCTCCTGTCTGCGGTGATAGAGAAAGACGGGGTTTCCTATACTATCGGCACGACGCACTTCACCTGGACACCGGATGGGCAGGCGAACGATCGCCAGCGTGAGGCCCTAGGCTGGTTCTTCGAAGCTCTCTCTGGCTATGAGGACATCATCTTCTGCGGCGACATCAATGCGCCGCGAGGCCGTGAAACATTCGAGAAAATCGCTAACCTCTATCTGGACCATATTCCCGAAGAGTACGAGACCAGTCTGGATCCGGAACTGCATTCCACCAAAGGCAGCGCAGCGTACATGGTCGATGCGCTTTTCAGCACCCCGCACTATATGACCGAAAACGTGAGGCTCCAGTTCGGCGTAAGCGACCACGCCGCAATCGTCGCGACCATCAAGAAGAACCCATAAAAACCAGAGTAATTCTGGTTTTTTGATATATACTATAAGTGGCAACGAGCCCTGTATTATGAGAATCCTCTTTCTGAACTATGAATACCCGCCGCTCGGGGGCGGGGCGGGAAATGCTACCGAGTATCTGCTCCGGGAGTATGCCAAGATGCCGGATTTGACCGTGGATCTGGTGACGTCCTCGCATGATAGCGAGGAGCGGGTGATACAGGTGGCTCCGAATGTGACGGTATATGCTCTCCCGATCGGAAAGGACGCCCAGGCGCTCCATTACCAGTCCATGCGGGACCTGCTCACGTATAGCTTCAAGGGCTATGCCTTTGCCAAGGGACTGATGCAGGAGAACCGCTATGATGCTATCCATGCGTTCTTTACGGTGCCCTGCGGGGTGATGGCCTGGCGGCTCGGAAAGCGCTTTAAAGTGCCGTATATCGTGTCCCTCCGCGGGGCGGATGTTCCGGGCTATAGCGAGCGTTTCTCCCTCCTATATGCGTTTATACGCCCTCTGGTGAGGCGGGTATGGCGAGATGCCGCCCGGGTAGTTTCCAATAGCCAGGGACTCAAGGAATTGGCCCTCCAGACGAACCCGGCCCAGGAGATCGGGGTGATCCCGAACGGGGTGGCGACGGATGAATTCAAGCCCTCTGAAAAGGGGATGAAAGATGCGGTAAGGGTGATCTGTGTCTCGCGACTTACCCCGCGCAAGGGCATCCGCTACCTCGTAGAAGCTATGCGGATCCTGAAGGACGAGAAGGGGATAGCCGATGCGAAACTGACGATCGTGGGCGAGGGCGACGAAGAGGCGGAATTGAAGTCTCTTGCCGCGCGCCTCGGTATCCAGGATGCTGTGCTTTTCCGGGGTCGAGTAGCGCATGACCGGCTACCGCAGGAATATAATGCGGCAGATATCTTCTGTCTCCCGTCTCTGAACGAAGGCATGAGCAATACGCTCCTCGAAGCGCTTGCGAGCGGGCTGCCGATAGTTGCGACCGTGACCGGAGGCACGCATGAGCTGGTGCAGGACGGCGTGAACGGATTTTTCGTCGAGATGCAGTCGGCCGAGGATATCGCCGAGAAGCTCGCGCGGCTCATGACGGATCCGGAACTGCGGCAGCGCTTCGGTGCGGAGAGCAGGAAGAGGGCCGAAGCGATGAGCTGGCGCGTGGTCGCGGAGCGGTACTCGGAAGTGTACGGACAAGCAAAATACTAAAGCGCTTTTTATAGTATGAAAAAAAATCTCTGGTTTCTGGTGAAGGTTGCGGTGACGCTGGTCTTGATCGCATGGCTCTTGGAGCATGTGGACTGGAACGTCGTCCTCCATGAGCTTCAGAATCTTTCCTGGAAGTATATGTTCCTCTACGTAGTGTTCCAGCTTATAGGGACGTCGCTTTCGGTCAAGAAGTGGCAAGTGATCGCTCGCTTCAAGAATCTCCATTTCTCTTTCCGCGAAGGCTTCTTCACATACCTCACAGGAGCGTTTATCAATAACTTCCTGCCTTCGACGATCGGCGGGGACACTTACCGGAGCCTCTGGCTGTCCAAGCGTTCCGATTCGCGGGCCAAAGCGTTCTCTACGGTGGTGTTCGACCGTTTCTTGGGACTCTGGACCACGGCACTCCTCGCGTTTCTAGGCGTCTTCTTCCTGCTCCCGTATCTCAAAGAAAGTCTGCCGCTTCAGCTGACGCTCGGGGCGCTTCTCGTCTTCATCCTGGCAGACGCGGTGCTGGTCTATGCTTACTGCCAGTCATGGTTCCAACGCTTGATCGCTCTGATCCCGTGGCAGAAGCTTCGCAATCTGATCCAAGAGATCATCCTCTATACGGACAAAGGCATCTGGAGCCGCGGCGTGTTCTGGTCAGCTCTTTTTATTTTTGTCGGGATCGGGCTTTCCAACTACATGCTCTTCCTGGCGATGGGCAATCCGCTGCCGTTCGGGCCGTTCTTGGGGCTCGTGTTTCTCATTGCCATCGTTTCGAGCGTACCGCTTTCGATAAATAATATCGGGATCAAGGAATGGGCGTATGTGGCTTTTTTCGGTCTCTTGGGCATCAGCCTCGAGACTGCGGTGACAGCAGCTCTCCTTTCGCGTTTCCTTCAGATGTTCATTTCCTTCCTGGCTTTGCCACAGTACATCGCCGGGCGAAGGGATAAATCACTCATCTGACGGTTCTGAAGTCTCCTTCTCTTCCGGCAGCGGTGGAAGAAGGGAATCCAGATCGATGACTTCTTTCCCTTCGAAAGCGAAGGCTTTCACAAAATGCGAGGTGCGGCCGTTTATGAGCACGGCGAAGTCTGCATCATCGCGATCGTAGTAGCTTCCCACGTTGATGACGGTCGGGTCGCCGCTTTCGACTTTGGAGCGGATAAGCTTCTTGGAACGGCTCTCACGGGCGGAAGAGACGACGACGTAGTCGACCGTATGGTCGCGGATCGTTTCCGGGCCGAAGCCGCGGCGACAGCGCCCGAGGAAGAACTTGCAGACGCCGTCTTTGTCTGTCCAGATGGAAAGATTGCGGGCATTCGGGAGAGCATTCAATTTCTGTGCGATCTCGTAGCTCCCCGGACCCATGTCTTTGAGGTCTGTGTAGTACTGCTTGGGCAGAAGGACCGATGCGTAGCTTAGAGGGAACGGAGTTTTTAGGATAGTGAGGATACCTGCCAGAGAAAGAGCAGCCAGAAAAATCGGCGTTACCCAGGCGCGCTTGCTTGGCAGGCGATTCTTCAGGAACGTCTGGATTTCCGCGAATGCGATACCTGCGAGGATTGCAGCGAGCGGGAAGAGGATGATCTGGTAGCGGACGATGGAGGCGACGCCGTTCACAGCGCTTCCCAGGTAGTAGAGGATGATGAAGATGACCAGGTAGAATGCCAGGCGCAGGCGGTCAGAACGATAGAAATCTTTCTTCCAGAAGAAGAGAGGGACAAGGAGGAAACCGAGGAGTGAGAGCGGCGGCAAACCGAAAACTAGCGGGTAGAAATTCGTAAGAAAGATGCCGAAGAGGTCGCTCCGGGTCGCAATAGTTTTGGGAGCTTCCAGGAGCGCCATGAAGTCGTACGGCCGCATGCCGGCCCAGACATTTGCGAGGGAGAAGAGGGCTGTCCCCAGGAAGAAGACACCGATGAGGCGTGCGAGGGAAACTTTGGCCCAGGACAGACCTTCCATGATCACGGTGGTGATGCGGGATTTGTTGATCCACTGGTCCAGGAAGACGAATGCGACAAGAACCAGGAAGAGCGGAGCGACTTTCTCGAAAGCTTGGCTCCCGAGGGTCGCGGTAAAGAGCTTTTCGGGTTTCAGCCAGACGGCCGGGAGAAGCGTGTAGAAGGTAGCGAGGGCTACGAAGAGGAGGAAAGCGAGCTCTTTGAGGCTGTCCTTGAAATACTCGGTGACGGGTTTTTGGGATGCCTTCTCGTGGTAGAGATATTCGACGAAGAGGAGTGCCAAGAGGAAGACCAAGAGGATATTCGCGACGTATTTGGTGAGGAGTCCGAGCCCCAAGAAGATGCCGGCGAGTGCGAGGTAGCGGAAAAGTTTCTTTTTCTGATACAGGACGAAAGCGAGAAGCGCGAGCGGAACGAAGATCCAGAGGAGCGCATCGGGATTGATGATCTTGCTCATGCCGATGAGGACGGGTGAAGTGGCGAGGAAGGCGTAGCTTGTGAGTGCGGCCGTCTTCCCGGTGATGCGCTCCAGGAAGAAATAGAAGAAGGGGAGGAAGAGCGTGATGACTACGAGGAGCGGAAAGCGGAAAGCGAAATAGAAGCTCTGAATATCCGAGCCGTTCGAGTAGATTTCGCCCCCGTACTTGATGGAGTCGAAGTTATCCGGGTCTTTGGAAAGAAGGCCGAATCCGCTCGCGAGCGCCACGGTAATCCCGGGCTTGTCACTGATCTGGGTGCCCTTCCAGTCCCGTTCCCCGATGTTTTTCCAGTATTTTTCGATGCGGTTCTCCAGCCAGAGCGGCTCGTCGACCGCAGCGAATTCGGTCAGGCGATAGAGGCCGGAACTGAAGAAGACGCCTGTCAGGAAAAGAACGAAAAAGAGCGCCGGGAATCCCTGTTCGCGGACCCAGTCTCTCCAAGAGTATTTCTGGATACTCGTGTCGCGTTTAGCATGCTCGTCCGTGATGTAGTGGGCGCTTATGAGGATGCCGGCGAGGATCAGATAGATGCCGATGGCGACTTCGAGGATGTAGGGGACGTATTTCACCTCATAGAGGCCGTAGGAGAGGACGATGGCTCCCGGGAAGAATGTCGCGAGCAGTTTCCCGAGTATTCTTTTCCATTCATACGTTTCCGAGAAGTAGGCGATATTGCCGATGACGAGGACTCCGAGGATGCCGAAGGAAAAGAGGAAATAGGATGGGTCGAGCGTTACGGGCAATACGAAAAGGGCGAGCGATTTGCTCAAGGGAGCAAAAAAGAAGAGGAAGTTCAAGGCTATTAAAAAAGCGAGGAAAGCGGATATGCGGCCCTCGGCAGTCTTGAAAAAAGTGTCCATATGTGTTTTGCCTGGGAAGGCGGAATAGGATAGAATAGGAATATAAAACAGTCCGATTCACCGCTATTCTAGCTGAATCCGGGCAAAAATGAAAGCAGAGAAGGCAGTATGGATGCATTGAAAAAGTATCTTTTTCCGGGACTCTTTATCATCGTACTCGCAGTCGGATTTTTTTTGCGCACGTATCATTTCGATTCTTGGCTCCACTTCGAGCTCGACCAGGCGCGGGACGCGAAGGTCGTAGACGAAGCTTATCGCGGGAATGCCTTGGACCTGCCCCTTCTCGGTCCGAAAGCCGGAGGGACGTTTCTCCGCCTGGCGCCGGGATTCTACTATCTCCAGTATCTAAGCGGACTTGTCTTCGGACAGACGCCCTCGGGAATCGCGTTCTTCGTAGCGCTTCTTTCTTTCCTGTCCATCCCGCTCTTCTATCTGCTTGTGCGCCGCGCATTTTCCAAGGAGTGGAGTCTCGCGCTCACGGCGCTTTTCGCGGTTTCGGCGTACATGGTGATGTACGGGCGTTTTGCCTGGAACCCTAACTTGATCCCTTTCTTTTCGATTCTCGGCTTCTATTCCTTGCTTCGTGCAGTGGATCCTAGCGAAGCGCATCGCACGCGCTGGTTCCTCTCGGCTTCCTTCTCGCTCGGTCTCGCTACCCATTTCCATTTTCTGGCTTTTCTCGCGCTTCCGGTGATCGTAGCAGTCTTTCTTCTCCTTAAGCGTGCGCGCTTCTCCTGGAAGGCCTGGCTTGGGGCGGTCGCCATCGTTTTCGTCCTCTACCTCCCAATGCTCTTGAATGAGATCGAAGCCGGCTGGACCAACACGGAAGAGTTTCTCGGAGCGATTACCGAGAAATCGAGCAAAGAGGATCACAACCTCGTAGAGAAAACCATCCGCAATATCTCCGAATATGCGTTAAACGGCATGGTAGTCCTTTCCGGATTCGAGGGAGCGACTTTCCCGGCGATCGTGGCCAAGGACGGAGTATTCGGGTCTGTCTGCGACAGCAAGTGCGATCAGGGCAAGTGGTACGGAGTCTTGGCGGTTCTCCTCCTCGGGGCGGGAGGAATCTCGCTTCTCGTCTCCTGGTGGCGGGCACGCGAGAGGCGAGTCTCGGATTTCTACCTCCTCTCGATTCTCTGGTTCGGAGTTTCTTTCGTGCTATTCCTGCCGCTTTCCTATGGCATCGCGCCACGTTTCTACCTCCTCTCGGTACCGCTCTTCTTCATCATGCTCGGCTCTCTCTTCGGTTCCTTGAAGGGGCTCTTGGGCGAGCGCAAGGCTAGAACCCTTTTCTTGGCAGCAGTCGTTCTGCTTGTCGCAAGCAATCTGTATTTCTTGAATCATCGCTTCGGCGAACTGGCGCGAGCGAAATCCGAAGCGGTCGAGAGCGCTCCGGATCGTATCTTGAAGGAACGCATCCGAGTGACACTCGAGCAACAGGAAGAGATCGTGAGTTTCTTCGAAGCCCGCCAGCGCGCGACCGGCTACCCGATTTATATGTTCAGCGAGCCGCAGCACCGGCGGGCGCTCAAGTATCTCATGGAGCGCCGCGGCATCGTGAACGACGTCCTCGGGTTCAGCGGCATCTATCGGGAAGGGGAGTACTACTTGGTACTTCGAGCAAAATCGGACTTGGAAGACGCGGTCCGCAAATATCGGACGAGCTATGAGATCCTCGAGCCGCAGAGTTTCGGAACGCTCGTCATGATAGAGCTCGTGCCGAAGCCGGAGGCTATCATGGGTGAGCGGCAGGATTTTTCCGAGGAAGATGGCCCGAGCGACTCCAAGGCTCCGCCGCGCTATACCTGGCGCGAATTCTTGGAGCGCAACCAGAAGGATGAGACGACCACCGATGATATCTTGGAAGAACAAGAAGACAAAGCAGCTAATTAGTATCACGTATGCTTATGAAATGGATACTCAAGAATAAGAAGGGGGTCTGGGTCGCCTTGGCGCTCATCGTGCTTCTCGGAGCAGGCTTGCGCCTCTATGCTTTGGGCGAGAATTCATTCGTCGCGGACGAGTTCCTCGATATCAACGGAAGCTACGGATACTTCCAGACCGGGGAGTGGCAGGCATGGGATTTCAATTATGGAAAACCGGCAGAGATGAATATCAACGAGGCACGGGATGAACGGGCGTTCCTGTACAAGTGGCAGGTCGCGAGCCTCTTCCATTTCCTGCCGCCGACAGAGGCGAACGCGCGTCTCGTGAGCGTTTTCTGGGGCATCTTGAGCATTCTGGTCGTCTTCGGTACGGCGCGCTGGTACAGCGGCAAGACGGAGATCGGCCTCATCGCGGCCTTTCTTTTCGCAGTGAGTATTTCCGCGATCATCTTTGACCGGCGCCTCCGCATGTACGCCATGTTCTTCCCGTTGTATCTCCTCTTCTCGACCTTCGCATTCGCCGCGATAGAGAGAGCGTACAAGGGCAAGATACGCGCCCTTCAGGTAGGCTGGGAGCGTTTGGGCATCCATCTGCCTTTCGCGCTCCTCGCTCTCGTTTTCGGTTTCCTGTCTTTCCAGGTACACCAGCTGACGGCCAGCATCGTGCCGGTGCTCGCCGTGTATCTTCTGGCACGGGCCTGGCAGGCATACCGAGAGGGCGACAAGAGAAACAAGTACGCAGTCTTTCTCGGCCTTGGAGCTTTGGCTTTCTTTGCTCTACTTCTCTTTTTCCCAAGCGTCCTTTCGGGTACGACCAAGGAACTCAACTTCTTCGATGACCATTACGGATATATCGGCTATGTCCTCTCTGATTACGCGCACCCGCTCTTAGGGATCCTCGTGATGCTCCTCGGCGCGCGTTTCTTTTTGCGGAAGCCTGGCCGGAACCAGGAAGGATTCTGGATTATCCTCTCGCTTTTGGTACCGCTCGCACTCGCGATCTGGGTCTGGAAGCGCAATGCCGGGCCGCAGTATATCTTCTTCGTCCAATCGTTCGCGATCATCCTTTCGGCCGCTGGAATTTACGGCATCTGGGAATTCGTAAAGCTGAACCTCTCCGATTATGCCAAAGCGCCGTTCATTGCGCTCCTTCTCGGATTTCTCCTTCTCCCGAACTACGGCTACTTCTTCGAAGAGAATACCACCTATCACGAGACTTCATCCGGAAGCAATCCGAATTACCGCAAAGTCTTCGGCTACTTCAAGAAGAACAAGGCCGAAGGCGAGGTGCTCATCACGCGCAATTTCCGCAATTACTATTTCTCGGGAGCCAAGGTGCCGGTCTATGACTTCGGCGGCGAACTCTCCGAAGAACGCTTCTCCCGCACAGAACTGGAAAGCATCCTCGAGAAGCATCCGCATGGCTGGGTGATTGTCTCTACGAACGACTACGACTATATCTCGAAGGATGCCGAAGCCTTGATCAAGGAGCGCATGGAACGCGTAAGCCATTCCGAAGTGCGCGGTCCCATAGAAGTCTACCGCTGGTAGACCTGCTTTTCATTTTTGAAATTATCCCGTTCGACCCGAAGAGCTTCATAGAGGAGCTTTTCGGGTTTTCTTCTAGCGCGGAAGAAGCTTCCGGAAAGGAGCGAGATCTTCCGGAGTGAGCACTCGCAGGATGTAGAGCAGGAAGAAATAGCCTATGAAAAGTATGCTTCCAGAAACGAGGAAGAGCGGACTCCCATCCGGTAGGAAGCGGGAGGCTATGGCTATGGCCGCTGCGGCAAGCGCAGATCCGACGATAGACCAGAGCGAGAGTCTCACCCGGAAATGTTTCCAGGTGAAGATGAGGATGCCGACGGCCAATATGAAAGAGGCGATCGTGACGGAGAACGCGGCGCCGACGAGTTCGAAGCGGGGAATGAGAGAGAGGTTTAGGGCGATCATGACGGAGAGTCCGGCGAAAGCGAGCCACATAGGGGTCTTCACATACCCGGCGCCGTTTAGAGCGAAGGAAAGCACGTAGAAAACCGTCAGGAAGCCGACGCCGACTGCGAAGATGCTCATCGGGACTGCGGCTGCGACATACTGTGGGCCATAAAAAAACGCGAGCGCTGCCGGAGCGTAGGCCACGAGCAGCGTGACCATCGGGACGAGGAGGAACAGAAGGAGACGCAGGGATTTGTTGACGAGTGCCTGGGATTCAGCATGATTCCTCTCCGCTGAAGTCTTGGAAATCGCCGGGAGCAGGATGATGGTGAGCGCGTAGAAGAGGTAGTAGGGGATGCGGCCCACCGTGATGGCTGCGTTGTAGATGCCGGTCAGGTAGTCGCTTCCGAGGAGGCTTTTGACGAAGTAGAGATCGAGAGTGAGGATGAATTCGTAGAAGAGGAGGAAGAGGGTCAGCGGCCAAGCGTACTGGAGAAGCGTGCGCGCCGAAAAGAGCTCGGTTTTGACGCCCGCCGCTTTCGTAGCCGGGAAGAACTTGTGCGTGTAGAAGATATCGGCGAGGAGCGCTATAGCGAAGACGGTGAGGGGTGCGGCGATATAGCCGGAGACGGCGCCTTCTGTTCCGAAGAAATATGCGAAGCCGATGATGAAGACGATCCGTGCGAGCGCCCGTACCGTCTTGAGGAAGGCCTGGAGGCGGAAGAAATGGAGGCCGGTGTAGTAGAAGAAGTAGAAAGAAGCGGCTGCGAATGCCGGGATGATGAGGGAAGAAAGCTGGAAGAGCGGAGTAAGGCTCGGGTCGCGGAGCGCCCAGGATATAAGCGGCGCTGCCAGGAAAAAGATGACGGTGACGACGCTCATGACGATCATCTGGAGGCGGCGCGCCTGGCGCTTGATGCCGAGGATCTTTCCCGGAGCACTTTCGATGATTTCCGAGAGGTATTTGGACATGGCGGTCGGGATGCCGTTCCCGATGAGCATGATGATCATGGTGGTGAGAGTCACCACGATACCGTAGCGGCCGTAGTCTGCGGGGCCCAAGATGCGTCCCAAGGCGGCATGGATGATATAGCCGGCCAGGTTGAAGACGATTTCAGAGAGAGTGAGCCACGCGAGCGCTTGGTTGAATTTCTTCATAGGGGTCAGCGTATCTTTTCTCTGATTTCTCGGGCGATCTCTTCCGGCGGCCGGGAGGCCGCGATGGGGAGGATACTCCAGTCAGCGAGATGCTCTTTGAAAAGCGAGATCTTCTTCTCCAGGTATTCGCGGCCTTGTTCCGGGACGCGTTCGCGTGAGAGGATCGCCTCGGCTTCGAGGTCGAGGTAGAAGGCTCGGTCTGCCCGAGGCAAGAGGCGCTCCAGGATCACGATGCCGATCCGGGTGATGAGCGCGCTCGAGAGGAAGTGGAGGTTGATGACCGAGTCGTAAAAGGAGCGGTCGGAGAGGAGATAGTCATAGCCTTCTCGTGCGAGTTTCCGCCGGAAGAGGCGGAAGCGGAGCATGTCGAGGAAGAGGAATTTCTCCCGGAGCATGACGGAGAAGAACGAGGCCTTGGTACTTCCGGCATCGCGCCCGGGAATGAATTCCTTCTCGCCGCGGAAGAAGCGCGCCAGACGATTGGCGAGCGAGAATTCTACGGCGTGGAAATACGCTACCTTCTTGCCTTCGGCTTCCAGAGAGGCACGCAGGCTTCGGAGCTGCGTCGACTTTCCTGACCCATCGACGCCGGTGAGTGTGATGAATCGCATAGGGATCTAATACATGATAACCGAGATAGGCTGCATCTTGGCCACGGGTTTCACGATGTCGTTCTCGACGACGCTTTCGATGACATCCTCGGCACGCTTGTAATGGGAAGCATCCTGCTCGATGATTTGGGAGGAACGGCCGTTGTAGAGGCGCACACCGCGAGCAGCAAGCTTCTTGTCCAGTTCGGCTTTGTTCTGGGGGACGACACTCTCCGTCGTTTTGGCAGATTTCCCGGCACCGTGATTGCAGGAGTAGAAACTCGAAACATTGCCATCCTGTCCCACGCAGAGGTAGGCTTCGGTACTCATGGAAGTCGGGATGAAGGCAGGTTCGCCGGTTTCCTTGAAGACCGGGTGATCGCTCATGCGTGACGGTCCGTAAGCGCGCGAAGTGCCGTTCCGGTGCACCCACAGTTTCTTGTCATAATGCTCCTCCTGGCTTACCAGGATGTGCGGCATGTCGTAGAGGAGATCGGCCTCGATGGGGCGGCCGAGGACGCTTTCGGCAGTTTTTATGAAGTTGTGGGTGATGGTTGCACGATTGGCATGGGCGAAGTTCGAGCAAGCCTGCCGGGCTTGCATGTAGAGCCGGCCATCCTCGCCTTCGCCATCGAAGGTGATGAGGGGCTCCTTCTTGCCGAAATCGGAATCCTTGATCTTCTGGGCGATGGCCTTGATGACTTTCTTGTACGGAGTGCGCCAGAAGAAACGGCCCACGTTCATGAGTACCGCGGTGGATTTGTGCTCGCGCTTCTTGGCCGTAAACATGTACATGGTGTACTGGCCCAAGATGCCGGATCCGCAATGGACCATGAGGATGTACTGGCCTTTGCGGAGGTTCAGTTTCGCGGCAACTTCCGGATCGACGATGTCGGTGACTTTCATGAGGTCGAGGAAGTGGTTGCCTGCCGCTCCGATGATGCCGGCGCGGAACTGCGCGAAGAAGAGGAAAAGCGGCGGGAGGAAGCGCATGACATCGCGGCGGCTCGGGGGTGTTGCGAAGAAGTTGCCCCGGTCGATGCTGTTTATGGCCTCGTTCTTCGTCTTGATTCCCAGGTAGTCGATGAGCGGCTGGATGCCGAGGCGGCAGATATCGACAATGATGCGGAAAGGAAGCACGGTACCCATATATTTCTTGGTAGGAACGGTCTTCGTAGCCGTGCGGAAGATCTTATCGATCTCTTCGGGCGTGATGTTGGTTTCGTCTAAGTCGAGGCGGACGAGGCGCATACCGCAGGCCGGATCGGAATCATTCACCTGGGGCAGGATGTATTTCTCTGATGTGACGGTGGTGCCGGTAGCGTTCTTACGGCCCGGCTTGGAGTGCACATCCGCCATGGCAGCGATGTGCTGGAAGACACAGCCGTTGGAAGCGACGCTCTCTAACTGCTCCATGGTCGTCTCATTCGGCATGAGTTTCTCGGAAACATGAAAAACGACCGGCACTTTCATCTTGTCGGTCTTGAATTCGCTCTTATGTTCTCCGAGTTTCGTGATATTTTTCTCGTACATAGTCTAGAGTGCGCTATAGATTTCTTCGTATTGTTTGGCGGTATTTCGGAGGTCGAAACGGTCCTTGACGAACGCTCTCGCGTTTTCGCCGAGAATCCTTCGATTTTCAGGATTATCCTTTAAATAAGCCAAAGATTCGATAAGTTTTTCTCCCGAACCAGTGGAAATAGTAACACAGAAATCATCATTCGCAAACTCTTGGAACTCCGGAAGATCGGAGAGGATGACGGGCTTGCCGCAAGCGTAGGCTTCGATGATGATGAGCGGCACATCGAACTTCCCGTAAAGATCGCCTACGGGAAAGATGACGACATCGGCGGTGTTGTAGAGCGCCGGCATATCCGGAATCGTGTCGGAAAAAGCGACGTAGGAGAGGACGCCGGCAGCCTCGAAACGCTTCTGCACTTCCTCTTTCTTCGCGGCATCGGCCTCGTTCTTGATCCGGCAGGCGAACACGAAGCGGAGATCGGTATCCGGATTCTCCCGGAAATATCTGATGAAGCTCTCGGTGAGCATATCAGTGGCGCCTAAGCGCACGTATTCTCCCGGATAGATGACCAGGAAATGAGAGGCAGCGAATCCGAACTGCTCGAGGAGACTCTGGTCCTTTGTCTTGGGAGCATAGCGATCGAGATCTATCCCAGGGTAGATGCGGGTGACGTTCGTGAAGCCGAGTCTCTCGAGTTTCTCCTTCGTGCGGTCCGTATAGACGACGAGCCGGTCGGCGAAGAGGAGCGACTGGAGTTCCTCGGGGGAATAGAGGTCATCGCGGAGCGTCGCGACGGTCTGGAGAGTCTTGCCGCGAGCGGGCTTTGCCAGGAGCTTGATCATTCGGGCATTCAGCTTCGCCGGAGTGAAGAGGTAGTGAGTGATATCGAAAGCGTTCTTGGAGCGCATGAGGCAGCGGAGAAGCTCGAATTTGCTCCGGAGGCCGAAGTGGCCAGAGGAGAATACCGGTTCCTGTTTTGCGGAGGAAGGGAGGCCGGAGAGCGATTCTTCAGTGGTGAGGAGAGTCAGATCGTGTTCGCGCACTTCGCGGCCGAGGAAATAGGCGAAGTTCTTGGAAGCTTCATCCCAGGGCGGTATGAGCGGGCGAGTGGCGAGAAGGACGGATTTTCTTGGCATAGGTTCGGGGAAGATTAACGGATTTCGCGGAAGAGTTCCTGTTTCTCGGTGCCGTGGAAGATGCGGATCTGGGTGCGCGTTCCGGTCTGCGGAAGCACAGATACATGGACAGCTTGTTCTGCTCCGGGTTGTACGGAGAAGGTTTCTCCGGCGAGCACTTCTGTCCCAGCTGTGACTTCATAGCGGAAATCGGGATTTCCGGAGTAATTAGCGACGACGATGTCGAGACTTTCCCGGTTCCCGGGCTCGGCGAAGGATGCAGCCCACCAGTTCTTGCCGCGGAGCGAGTCGAGTTCGCGTTCATTCTGCCAGAAGAGGAACAGGGCGCTCGCGATGAAGATAAGCGCGGCGATGATGATCAACTTTTTTTCCAGGGAGTAGTTCATAGGGCGAGGCGTCGGTAGATAGCGATGTATTTGGAGGCGTAGATCTTCGAGAAGCGGGAGGATTTGTCGAATTGGGTGGCGTCATAGTCCGGGTTCACGACGACGATACTGGTGCCGGTGTCATCGAAGCATTTCTCGC
>MFRW01000003.1 GCA_001786575.1 Candidatus Moranbacteria bacterium RIFCSPHIGHO2_01_FULL_55_24
TGGAGGAGGAAAGAGGCTGGCGGGAACAAGAAAAAAGAAAAAGTTGCAGAAAAAATTATTTCTTCAGAGACTTCACATCCGCGAGCACTTCATCGGCGTGCTCGTCCGGCAACACATCGACATACACTTTCGCGATCTTGCCCTTGGGATCGATGAGGTAGGAGACCCGATTCGTACCCATGTATTCGCGACCCATGAATTTCTTCTTCCCCCACACCCCGTAGAGATTGACGACTTCTTTCCCTTCATCGGCAAGGAGCGTGAATGGCAGGCTGTACTTCTCGGCGAACTTCGCATGCTTCTTCGCGCTATCGACACTCACACCGAGGATGCTAATACCCGCTCGTTTGAACTTGGCGAAGCCATCGCGGAACGCGCAGGCCTCTTTGGTACATCCTGGCGTATCGTCTTTCGGGTAGAAATAGAGGATCACATACTTGCCCCGATACTCTTTCAGGGTATGTTCTTTCCCGTCTTGGTCCGGGAGAGTGAAGTTCGGCGCGACTGTTTTCGCTTTGAGCATAAGGTTGCGGTTATTGATGAGTTTCGAGATTGATATATTTCCGGCCCTTCAATTTTTCCGGGAAGTATTCTTGGGCCGCTTCTTCTTCTGATTCATAGTCCGGCGTGTACTTGTAGTCCTTGCCGTAGCCGATCTCTTTCATGAGCTTCGTCGGAGCATTCCGTATATGGAGCGGTACAGGCTCGTTCGGGTATTTCCGCACATCTTCCTTGGCTTGATTATATCCTACATAGAGTGCATTGCTTTTCTTGGAACTCGCAAGGTACACCACCGCCTGGGCCAGGTGTACTTCGCACTCCGGCATCCCGAGGAACTGACAGGCCTGGAACGCCGCGACCGCCTGCGGCAGCGCGAAGGAATTGGCGAGGCCCACGTCTTCCGACGCGAAACGCACCAGCCGGCGCGCGACGTAGAGAGGATCTTCGCCGCCCTCGAGCATGCGGGCGAGCCAGTAGAGCGCCGCGTTGGCATCTCCCCCGCGCATGGATTTGTGGAGAGCGGAAATGATATTGTAGTGCTCTTCGCCGCCCTTGTCGTAGAGGATATGCGAGCGTTTCACGACCTGTTCCACCAGCTTGGGATCGATGTGTCCTTCTTTCCCGGCATGGAGTGCGCAGGCCTCCAGAGTGCCGAGTGCCTGGCGCGCATCGCCGCCGGAAACGGAAGCGATGAATTCAAGCGCTTCCTTGCTGGCCGCAACTTTTTTTCCGAAATATTTCTCCGCTTCCGCAAGCGCCCGCTCCATGAGTCGGACCAGGGCCTCGCTCCCGTGCTTGTCGAGAACCAGAACCCGCGTGCGGGACAAGAGAGCGCCATTCACTTCGAAACTCGGATTCTCGGTCGTCGCGCCGATGAGCGTGAGCGTCCCGCGCTCGACATGCGGCAGGAGCGCATCCTGCTGGGCCTTGTTCCAGCGATGGATCTCGTCGATGAACAGGATGGTACGTTTGCCGATCTTCCGGTTCTCTTCCGCAGTCTCGATGATGCGCCGCAATTCCTTGACGCCGCTTCCGACCGCGGAGAGCTGGAAAAAGTCCGCGGCAGTCCGTTCCGCGATCAGGAGCGCCAGCGTGGTCTTGCCGCTCCCGGGCGGGCCCCAGAAAATGAGCGACGGCACCTGATCGGCAGCAAGCGCTTCCCGCAGGAACGACCCTTCACCGAAGATTTTCTCCTGGCCCAAAAATTCCTCTAGGGCTTTGGGCCGCAGACGCTCGGCGAGCGGGACAGTAGTTGATGATGTATTCTTGTTCTTCATATATCGCCGAGAGAAATGTGCAAAAATGCGCGCCTACTCGAGTACGATGCCCACCGGACAATGATCGGATCCCAATACTTCCGGCAGGATGAAAGCCTCTTTCACGCGCGGCCGCAGGAACTCGCTCACCAGGACGTAGTCGATGCGCCAGCCGATATTCCGCTCCCGGGCATTGGCCCAATGCGACCACCAAGAGTAGTAGCCGTTCCCCTTCTTGAACATGCGGAACGTATCCACGAACCCGGCATCGATGAAATTCTGAAATCCTTCCCGCTCTTCTTCCGTAAATCCTTTCCTGCCTTCATTCGGTTTGGGATGAGCCAGGTCGTCCGGCGTATGCGCGACATTTAGGTCGCCGCAGAAGATGACCGGTTTTTTCTTTTCCAGTTCTTGGCAGTAGGCGAGAAACGCCGGGTCCCAATGCTTGTGCCGCAGAGGGATGCGCGACAGATCATCCTTGGCATTCGGCGTATAGACGGTCACTAGGAAGAACTCTTCGTACTCGGCAGCAATCACCCGTCCCTCTTTCCCCGGGTCGCCATAGCCGTCTTCTTTTAAGCCGAATTTCTGCATGATGTTTTCCGGGAGCCCGTTCATGACGGCAAGCGGCTGGGTCTTTGTCATGATCGCTGTTCCCGAATAGCCTTTGCGCTCGGCGGAATTCCAGTACTCCTCGTATTGGGGCAGATCGATTTCCGCCTGGCCGCGCATAGCCTTGGTCTCCTGGAGGCAGAGGATGTCCGGCTGATGCTTGGCGATGAATGGCAAGAAAAGCTCTTTCCGGTGCACGGCCCGGATGCCGTTCACGTTCCAGGAGATGATTTTGAGAGGATGTTTGGCCATAAAGCGATGTCTTTAGTCGGTTCCCTTATGGTAGCACCCGGGATATTCCGGGACAAGAAAAAGCCGTTCCGGGAACCCCGAAACGGCTTAAAAAACAGACATACTTGCCTCTCCGAGAGCTTATCAGAGGCTTCGCCGCGTCATAGCAAAGGCGACGAGCAGACTTGTCGAACAGACAAAGACACCGAACGACTTGATAACCGGCCAGGTGCTTCCATTCAGAAGAATCGTCTCCAAGACATTCATGCCGGTAAGCACGGTCAGGAAGGCCGCCCAAATGATTGCAGGACTCCTGATACGGAACCATACTTCCGCCCATGACAGATGGTCATACCGCATCTTGATGACGGCATAGAAAACCAGAGTCGCGGCGAATACGTACAGACCTGACCAGAGCAGCGGAGATATGTCGCCCTGCCCCTCGAAAATCAGGTAGAGATTCTTCAGCAGGTAGAAAAGCGCGAAAGCGCAGAGGAAAAAGCTTCCCAAAGCAAGAAGTCTCCCCAAAGAACGACGGGAAAGCCAGCTTGCCTGCGTCGTTTCATACCAATCACTCATCAGTCTTATCCTTTCATCGCTCGGTTTCCGAAAACGCCTATTCCGTTTTTCTCTTGCTTCTCCCGTTATAGCCAGGCTCGCCAGGAGCGCGCCGAGCAGGTATCGAGATCATCTCCGTTCGCTCGGGCAATGGAGACAGTCCATGACGCCGGCACGTATGCATGTGCCGACGCATTTCTTCGGGCGCGAGAAAAACGCCCGCTGTAGTCTCATGAAGTTCCGTCTCGAAAGGCACTTTGACCGGACGGAAAATCCATGCGCCCTCGAAACGATGAAATGAGAGCAGTCCAGTCGGCCGATTGCAGCTGTCTCGCGACTCTTCATGCGCGAACACGAGACAGGAGATTTCCGGATCGATGAGTTGTCCCTGAAGGATAGTCCAGAGGATATCCGGAATAGCCCCGATGGGTACACTACGATAATTCCTTCTCCCTGCCTCGCCCAGCATGTACTCGTAGGTACGTGTGTTCCCAGGAAGCTCTTTAGTCCCGAGAAACACGAAACGGTGTTCCTCGACTCTCCCTCTTCTAGCTCTGGCAAGTATTTCTTTGGCACGCCGATCCAGAAGACAGCCCTGGGTACGGATATTCACCAGAAGCTCCCGCCGGCTCTGTGCGCCGACAGGAGCAGTAAACACCGGGACGTGATGCATCATGGTCATGATATCCTTCCTCCCTATCAAGAGAATTGAGAGATAAGAGACGAATTCTGTTGTTAAAGGACGTTTTCTTTCTACTGCCCCTGCAGTTCCTTGTCAAGTTTTTCCCGGGTGAGGGAGTCCTCCCAGAAGCACACGGCGGCCAGCTCATGGAAGCGGCGCTATGCCGACGTTTTCTCCACGATCAGCTGGCCGCAGGCGGCAGCGATGTCGTCGCCCATGGTACGGCGGCGAGTCACCTGTACTCCGGCCTCGCGCAGCTTCGCTTCGAAGCGGTCGAAATCCCCCGGCAAGCTGTCCCGGTACACTTCCCCCGTGAAGTTATAAGGAATGAGATTGATGCGCACCTTGCCGACCCGGCGCGCGAAACGGATCAAGGCTTCGGCATGCCGGACGCTGTCGTTTACCTTGGAAAGCATGACATACTCGAAGGTCAGATGCCGCCGGCGGCTCTGGAATTTCTCGAAATATTTTCCGGTCCACTCGAGAAGCTTCTCCAGGAAAGCGTCGTAAGAGCTCGGCATGATCGCTCTCCTGGTAGCGCCGTCCGCGCTGTGAAGCGAAACCGCCAAACGGACCGGCGGCCATTCCGGGTCATCCAGAAGTCTCTCGAGCATCGGAAGCAATCCGACCGTCGAAACGGTGATGCGCGTCGGTCCGATCTCGGTATAGGTGAGCAAGGTATTGAGTGCCGTACGCACCTCCGCATAGTTCGCAAGCGGCTCCCCCATGCCCATGAAGACGATATTCGAAATATACTGCGGGATCTCCGGCCGCGCATGGAGGTATCCGAGCCAGAAGCGGTATTGGTCGATGATCTCATCGGCCGAGAGGTTCCTTGTGAATCCCATCTTGCCGGTCGCACAGAAGGTGCAGGCCATCGCGCAGCCTACCTGTGAAGAAACGCACACGGTCCAGTGTCCGCGAGCATTCTGCATAAGCACCGTTTCGATCCGCTCTCCTCCGGACAAGCGGAGGATCGCTTTGTGCGTATCGCCCTTCTTGCCTTGGAACACCTGGGCCGGCTCAAGCGAAAGCCAGCGCATGTTTTCCTGAAGCGTTTCCCGCATCGCCTTGGGAAGACCGGGAACCTCTTCAAATCCGGAGAGGTACGGCAGAAAAAGCGCGCTTGCGAATTGCCGAGCGCGGTATTCCGGAACATCTTTGAAGAGTGAGGCGAAAAGCGCCGTACGGGAAAGCTGGTTCATAGCACTGTATTCTGCCATGACTGCATCCTTCTGTCAATGCGTCCGCTAGAGGTTTTTGCCCGAAAAAAGATCCCGGGAAAGTTCCGGCACAGCTTTATGATCTTCTTCGCGCTGCTTAAGATTCTCTATCAGAGCTTTGAATTTGGTTTCCTTGAAGCTCGTTTCCTTGTAGTAAGTTTCCAGATATTCCTTCTTCTGCTGTTCGGTCCAGGTGTAGCGGTACAAACTGTAATACCAGGCATACCCCCCGATCCCGAGCACGACCAGGAACAGGATGAAGAATCCGAGCTTGTAGTGCTTATACCACGCAAAAATGAGTTTCCGGGAAGAAAACTTTTCTAAGAGCGAGATTTTGAGCCATGCTGGGATCTGCATACGCGGGCTTATTGCTTATCCGGCTTATCGACATAGACGATCGTATCGAAGGTCGCTTCCAATCCTCCGCGGGAAACCCGCGGCGCGGGCTGCTCCTCCGTTCCGGTCGGCTCTGCCACTTCCGTCGCCGCTACATTTCCGGGTACCAGAAGGAATGGGTTCGGTTTGCCGCTTCCTTCGGAAGCCCTCTCGATCTCGTCGTCAGTGCGTGTCCGCATCTCTACTCCGATGACATCAAGCGCCGTCGGCAGAGTCTCCATGCCCGACAGGAATGCGATGATGTTCTGATACTCTCCCCGCAGGGTGATCTTGAGACGCAGATAGTCCGGATATGGGAGGGTTTCGGCGATTCCTTTGACTTCTTTCTTCTCCGCTTTGGCAGCGTCTTCTCCCGGTGCCGCTGTTTTTACTGCCGCTTTCTTCGGAGCAGTTACCGGGGACGCTTCTTCGGACTTGATGCTTATCTCGGTACCCGTTTTCTCCGCGAGCGCTTCAAGCGTCCGGACGAAGTCGATCACCCGGGTCTCGGTCAGGAGGATATCCAGGCGTCCTTCATCAACAGCGATCATATCGTAGCTCTTGTGAAGCTCGGGGAGACGGCCGATCTGACGGTTCCGGTTCTCGCGGGAAGCATAGAACATCTGGATCTCATCCCGCAGCTCTCCGATGTGCGCGTAGAACGGTACGATACCGAACCAGGCGATCAATCCCATGGAGAGGAAGAGCACCAGCGTGATGATCAGCTTGATATATTTTTTGAGGAAGCGCTGCATAGTGTACAAGAGGTTACAAGCTGTTTTGGCGGAGGCATTCCGGCTTGATATCGAAATCTATCTGGAAATCTATATTCTTCTGTGAAAAGAGGTTCGAGAGCGGGACATTGGCGCGACTGATGCAGGAAGAAGCCTTCAAGCGCTCATCGAAGAGCAAGAGGTCCTCCCGGACGGCCGCGGTCCCCGCGAGCGTCACCGTATAATCCTTGGTAGAGAGCTGGCGCAGCACGATGCCTGCCGGCTGTTCGCGGTCGAGCAAGCGGAACACTTGGGAGAAGTACAGGTGCGTCGCATCGAACTTCCCGACCACATCGATAGCTTCATTCGTCCCGCGGAACTTCTGCTCGAACTGCCGCAGCATATTTTCCTCGTACAGCGAGGTGCCGGTCTGTTTCGCCTCGATCGAGTGGATGCTCTTCAGCTGGAAATCCAGGATCAGGTAGATCCCGATGAGGATGGTCAGAAAGAAGATTTCCAAGAGAAAAAGGAGAAAGAGCTGCCACAGGAGAAAACGCCCATGCAGATTGCGCTGGTTCTCTTCTTTCTTCCCTTCCGGGAGCAGGTTAAGCAAAGTCTTCATATTCGTCTAATCCTCGTAAAGCTAGACCGATCGCCGTAGAATACTGCACCGAGCGGTTCCGCTCAATGAGCGGGATCCTCTTGCCGAGACGCACATTCACCCATGGGTTCCCCGACTCGACCGGCCGCCCTAACCGGCGTGACATGTACGGAAGCAAGCCCTGCATGTTGGAGCCGCCGCCGCAGAAGACGATCGAATCGATCTTGTCGGAGTAATGCAGATTGGTCAGGTAGAAGTCGATCGACTTCTCGATCTCTACCGCCATGTTCTCAAGCACCGGCTGCGCTGCAGTAAGCACCGGGCTCTTGAGCGCGAGCGAACCCAAACCGTGCTTGATCTTCAGCGTTTCAGCCTCATCGAAAGACATGTGGAGCGCCTTGGCGATGGCATCGGTGATCATCTGGGAAGAAAGCGGCACACTCGAAGTGAAACACGGCGTACTGCCGATCGAGATGAGGAAACTCGTGCGCCGGTCGCCGATATCGACGATGAGCGTCGTCGTCTTCTCGTTCTCTTCCGGAAGCAGGCTGCGGGCCTGGGCGATCGACTCCGTTTCCAAGCCGAGCGGCTCGAGCCCGGCCCCCTCGAGCACCGCCTGGAACTGGTCCACATTGGTCCGTGAGACCGCGACCACGAGGACGCTCATCTTGCCCTTTTCTTGGGAAAGATTGAGATCGAGAATCTGCCAATCGTAATACACCTGGTCGAGCATCAGCGGGATATTCGCCTCGATTTCCCATTTGATCGCTTCCTTGGTCTCCTCTTCCCCCATTTCCGGAAGGGTGAGGATACGCAAAAAAGCCTTCGTTTCAGGAAGAGAGCAGATTACCTTGCGCGTCTTGATCCGGCGCGGGCCGGCTTTGGCCAAGAGGTTCTTGATGGCCGACTCGACCATCTCCGCATTCATGATCTCGCCGTCGATGATGCAGCCCGGCGGAAGCGGGACCGAACCGAAGCTCGCGATCGAATCGGTCTTCCCTTCACGATCAAGCCAGACAGCCTTGATAGAAAGGTCGGAAAGATCCAAGCCGAAAGAGCTCGGAAAGAGATCGTATATCTTTTTCTGAAGGATTCCCATTTTGTCTTTGTTTCTCTCGTTTTATGATAGCACAAACTTTCTAGTGCTCCTCCCAGAGATCCATCTCATACTGCGTTCCTGTCGGGAAGAACGGCGGCGGACAGTACAAGAGGTTGTTGTCATAGTAGAGATTGCGCGTCTGGTAACCGGTGCCGTCGGTCCAAGCGAAGCCGTAGCGCTGGTTCGTAGCGATCGCTCCATAGATGGTGAGGATACTCTTGGTTGCGCCGCTTCCGAGGTAATGCGCGCGTCCCACTCGGCCGGACTGTGCGATCAGCGCCCCGTCGATACGCAGATCGGTTTCACTTCCTTTGTAGACCTCCACATCGTTCTGACCGATGATGCCGACGACATCCGTACAGTCATAGTTCGTATAGCGGATATCCTTCCCGATATAGACGCTCTTCTTCGAGTCGGAAATCAGGTTCGCCGCGACGATGGTCACGCGCTTGCCGCTTACCGTCCCCTCGAGCCAGATATTGTTCTCCACGAAAATGACGCCGTCATTCGGGATGGGATAAGTACTCCAGACACCCTGGTAGTTATTGATCTCGTTCGTCGAAGAAACGAAGCTCCGCACCGTACGGATACTGAACGTGTCATCGGCATTCAGGATGATGTGGCGCCCCTGGTTGGTATTGTCGAAATAGAGACTGCCATTGGTACCTGCCAAGGCCTGGCTCTTGATGTAGCTCAAATCTCCCAAGATACCGGTAAAATCCGTCGAGGCCACCGGGAACTGGCGACCGCTCTCGAAAACGCTCGGGCGGTCCGGGACGGCGCTCGGCGGCAGAGGATCCGTCGGGCTCACGTGCGTATGCACGGCGAATTCGTTCCCGCCGGTATGGTCCGGGTCGTTATAATCGGAAATAGCGCTGGTGACGATGTTGTGTGCCACGCCGTCGAAACGGATGCCCTGGTTCGAATGGATCTTCCCGAACACTTCCGTGCCGCTCCCGAAGCGCAAGTTGTCGTTCGCCAGAACGATGTACTCGCTCCACGCCGGCTTCCGGAAGCGCACTTCGATGACGCGGGTCACATCCGGGTAACGATAGGTCCAGCCGGTCGCCCGGACGATGACGACCGTCGAACCGTCTGCCGGAGGCGTCACCTCTAAGCGGTATTTCCCGATTGCGTCGCCATTCGGATCCTTATATTCGGCTTCATACGGCGTGCCCACTCCGTACGCACCACCGGTCGCCCAAAAATCCGCGATCTGCTGGGCGGTCCGTCCCTCCGCCTGGTGGGCCAGATACCAGCGGTAGAACTGGATGCCGGATTCCGCGATCTGGAAAGCTTGCTCGCGTGCGTGTACCTGGAGAGAATACTTCGTCTGGGACGCTACGAAACTGATGATAGACGTCATGATGATCGCTATCATCGACATGATGACGAGGCCATAGGCCAGAATCGAGCCGCGAAGCGTTTTCCTTCGGATCCTATTCATAGTTGTGCAGGTTACGCAGATCGACGAAGGATTCGATATTGACGTTATCAGGAGCATGCACCGGATTGATGTTCACATACAGATGGATGCGGATGAGCCGCACGCTCCCGACCGCCACCGGCGTGGAGAGCGGATTGTTCGCCGTGTCTCCCGGATAGTTGTCGTTGTAATAATAGAACACCGGATCATCGGCCTCATTCACCACATAGTTCGTCATGACGGTCGTCGTCTCATCGCCTGCCGGATACGTCACCGGGGTACCGGCGCTCGGATTGGTCACTCCGACCTTGAGCTGGTCATTCACCTGGTCCAGATAGTAGTGGGCCCGCTCGATTACGCCGTCGTCATCGACATCGGCATAGGCCGTCAGCTCGAAATCATCGCCGCTCTCCAGAGGATAGTCGCCGTTGTCGGCCTGCTGGATGCCGCGCAGCTGGATCACGATCTGATTCGTAGCGCGGGATGCTGCGGCAGAAGCGATCCCCTCTTCGAGGATGAACTTGTTGGTATCCCAAGTGCGGACGAAGAGAAACGTGAAACCCTCCATCGCGATGAGCATCACCGCGATCGCGACAAGCATCTCGATGAGCGTCATCCCCTTCAATTGTTTCGGTATCTTCAGCATAGGGATCAATTAGCAGTCATCTGGAAGCTCTTTATCTCCAAGGCGCCGTTCACCGTTGCCGTGTCATTCTTATCGCCGAACCCGGTCGCCGTAACCTGAATATCGTAGGTACCGGCTACAAGCTCCGGCAACGTCTCCGGGAAGTAGGCTACTCCGAACGTATCGGTGGTGAGCGTTACGTCATAAGCGAGGGTCGCGTTCGAGAGTTTGACGCTCGCTCCGGCGATCGGGCTCCCATCGGCCTGGTTGGTCACTTCCGCTTTTACCGATCCGATCCCCTTGTCCAGGAGCACTGCCGTTATCGCCCCCGGCCCGCCGGGAGGAGCATCGAAGATGGTAGCGGTTATCCCTTCCGGTGAAATCTTCCAGAATTCATACCCGGCATCGGAAACCGCTACGGTATATTGGCCGTAGCTTTCGTTGGAGTAGCTCGCTTCTCCCGTGCTATTCGTCGAGCCGCTCGCCGAAAAAGCAGAGACGTTTTCTCCGGTGCCGGGATCCGTCCCCAAGACGCGCCCGCCGGAAAGCGAATACGCGACGCTCGGGATAGCCGTCCCGAAGGGATCCTTGGTAGAGAGGACGATATCCACTTCCTGGTCCATAACGAGCGTCTTCTGGTTCAGCGCGCCAGCGACCACCGAGGCATGCACATCTACCGGGTTATAGGCGGAAGCCGGGTAGGAGGGATACGTCTGTGCGCCGTAGTAGCCGTTCTTGGAAACCGTGAGTACATAGTTCTCCGTCCCTGCCGGCGACCCCGGCAAGGTGATGTTTCCGGTAGAGTCCGTCGTGGTGGTCACGTTTACGCCTGCGGCGCTATTCACGATATGCACGGTCGCGCCGGCGACCCCGCTCCCCGTCGCATCCAGGATATTGATCGACAGGACGCCTCCGCCGCCGGATGTCTCGACGCCGTTCGGAGAGAAGTTCCCGAAAATCGCTACCTGCTGATCCGTCCCGCCTGCGCCCCACGAGACCGTGATCCGCACGCGCTTGTAGTCGGTCGGGATCGTATCGTTCGGCGAGCCGCCCGACTGCCCATCGAAGGCATCATCGGCATACTGGACGAAGGTATGCACCTGGTACTTTATAGTGTTCACGCTCACCGTCTCGTCTTCCAAGATATCGCCGGCCGGGATACCGTATACCCAGGCACTGCCATTCCAATGCTTGGTGCCGATATCGGCGTAGTCGATGCTCCGGACGACTTCCATCTTCTGGTTCGCGAGCGCCGTCGCGCCCAGACGGTTCTTGGATTCGATGATCATGCGCGTCCCTGTCGCATACGTCTCGAGAAAGATGACGGAAATGAGCGAGAAGATGAGCAGAAACACCATCGATTCGATCAAGGTGAAGCCCTTCAGATTTTTTCCTCCTGATGCCATTCGGATATATTTATTTTCCTCCGGAAGCGCTGCCGCTTTATTTGATGTTTTCGAGGACCGAATACATCGGCTGGAGCATCGCGATCGCGAAAAATCCCACCGATCCGCCGATCAGAAGCATGAGGATCGGCTCGATGATCGAGGACATGTTCTTGGTAATCTGGGAGACTTCTTCCTCATAGAACTCGGCCAGGCGCCGGAGCACCATTTCCGTCTTGCCGGTCTCCTCGCCCACTTCGATGATCTGCGGCACGAGAATCGGGAAGAGCTTGGGATACTGGGAGATGACTTTCGAGAGTTCCACGCCTTTCTGGATCTCGCCGATGGCATGGTCGAGCGCTTCCTTGTAGTGCACGTTCCCGAGCGTCTTCGACACGATCGTAAGCGAATTCACCACCGAGACACCGCTCTTCAGAAGCGAACTGTAGATGCGTGCGAAACGCGCGCAGTTCACTTTGATTACGATGTTCCCGATGATCGGCAAGCGGACGTAGAGCCAGCCGAAGAAACGCTTCCCGATCGCCGTCCCGGCGAATGCCCGGATACCGAACACCGTTCCCAGAGCGAGCGCCGTGCTCAAGATAGAGTGTCCCCGGATGAAGTCGCTTAGAGCGATAATCGCCTGCGTCGTCGCAGGCAGCTCCACATCCATGTCCTGGAAGACTCCGGTGATCTTCGGGAGGATGTAGACGAGCATGAGGATCGCGATGCCGATCATAGCGACCACGATCACCGCCGGGTAGATGAGCGCACCCTTGACCTTCGAGAGGAGGTCGTGTTCCTTTTCGAGCTGGAGCGCGAGGATATCCAGCACCTCTTCCAAGTTGCCCGACACCTCCCCCACCGCGATCATGTTCGTGAAGAGTTCGTTGAAGACTTTCGGATACTTCGAGAGGCTCTCCGAGAGCGTTTTGCCGCTCTGGAGCTCATCGAACACTTCGTTCAGGATCTTCCGGAAGGTGCTGTTCCGCGTCTGGAGCGCGAGGTTGTGGAGCGCGCGCGAGACCGTCAGGCCCGAAGAGATCATCACCGCCAAGTTGCGGGTGAAAACCATCTTTTCCTTCAGCGGGACCGAACGGAAGCGGTCCAGGAATTCGATAGAGATCTTCGTCTTTTCTGCGACCGGGCGATGGGACGTCAGAAGCAGCCCTTGGGAACGGAGATCCTGGGCAAGCATCTGCTCATCTTTCGCTTCCATCTCGCCGGCAGATGTCTCGCCAGTCGCCGCGTTTTTTGCCGTGTAAAGAAATTTTGGCATAGCCAATTTTTGTTTCGATTTTCATCTTGAGTATACCACATTCCGGAGCGCAAAAGCTCGCTAAAAACGCATGCGCTCCTTGA
Source organism: Candidatus Moranbacteria bacterium RIFCSPHIGHO2_01_FULL_55_24 (assembly GCA_001786575.1). Taxonomy (GTDB): domain Bacteria; phylum Patescibacteriota; class Minisyncoccia; order Moranbacterales; family UBA1568; genus UBA1568. The sequence goes on from MFRW01000003.1 coordinate 12,650, forward strand.
AAAGCGAGAAGACTTTCGGGCCGCGGGGCCGCGGCAGGAAGATGAGCGCCTGATCGCTCGCCTCGATGAGACTGCCCTCGAGCGCGGTGTTCGGATTCCTTGCGATTTTCGCTTTCTGGATCCTGGCCAGCCAGGTCTCCAGAGCGAAAAAATCAGAGATACTCTCGAGCGCGCGTTGAATCTTCATCTGGATGCGGCTTTCAGGGAGAGTCAGGCGATGAGAGAGGATTGTCGGCGCGAACTCCGGCTTCCACTTGCGTATCCAGGCATTCGAGAGCTCGAAACGGCGGAACGTCGGGATGCCGAAAAGCGGCACCAGAAAACGGTACTCATGCGCCGAGTAGAGATCCTTGGTCATGATCTCCAGATTGTCTTCGGTAATGAAATAATTGAGACAGGCCCGGTCGGTAATCTTCTTCCCATGGCGGCGCTTCCCGATAGCATGGAGGAAGAGCGTCACGATGGTGCGTCCGAACCAGATCTTCCCGGCCCGGAAAACGATGAGCATATCCCAATCGCTCCTCCGGGTGCCATGCTTCATGGCCAGACTCCCTGTCGCCCCGATCATCCGCACATACGGGAGGCAGCTGATGAGCCGCGCCAGGCGCCGCATACGGACCAATTTGCGCGCAGAACACTTCTCTCGCTGGATGCGGAGAGAAAGCAGCGCTTCACGTCCGGGCGAGAAGTACAGTCCCGAGCGCATCGCGATCTTCCCCTGGAGCAATTCTCCCTCCAGGGATTGCACGACTTCTCCGAGCGTCCACGTCGCCTCCTGGCCATCGCCTTCGTGCGCGACCAGATGTTTCCAGATCTCGAAGCTGGTCAACGGATAGTCCAAGACATCGTAGTATGTCACCGTCGCCAAAATATTTTTCGCCAACTGATGACCCATACGTTTCTTGTCTTCCGGTTACAGATACTTGGCGGTAAAGCTCCTCTTTGCGGTTTTGAGTTTCACGGGTGTGCCGGAAAATACCAGTTCGCCGCCCTTGGCTCCGCCGTCAGGGCCGAGTTCGATCACCCAGTCGGAAGCCTTGATGACATCGGTATTGTGTTCTACGACGAGCACGGTATTCCCCTTGTCTACGAGCGCGTCGAGGACTTCCAAGAGCCTGCGCACGTCTTCGAAGTGGAGGCCGATCGTCGGCTCGTCCAATATATAGAGCGTTTTTCCGGTGGATTTGCGTGCGAGCTCGGTCGCGAGCTTGATGCGCTGGGCTTCGCCGCCCGAAAGATTGGTCGCGCTCTGGCCCAAGACCAGGTAGCCCAAGCCCACTTCTTCCAAGACGCGGAGCTTCTCCTCTATGAGCGGCTGGTCCAGGAAGAAGCGGCGCGCTTCGGTCACCGTCATCTGGAGCACCTTCGCGATATTGATGCCGCGGTATTCGATAGAGAGCGTTTTCTGATTATAGCGGGTCCCCTGGCAGATCTCGCAGGGCACATAGACGTCCGGCAGGAGGTACATCTCGATCTTCTTGAGCCCCCCGCCCTGGCAGGCCTCGCACCGTCCTCCGCGCATGTTGAAGCTGAAGTGGCTGGCGCCGAATTTCTCGCGCTCGGCTTCCGGTGTCTCTGCGAAGAGGTCGCGGATTAGGCTGAACACGCCGGTATAGGTCGCGGCATTGGAACGCGGCGTGCGGCCGATCGGATCCTGGGTGACTGTGATCACTTTGTCGACATCGGAAAGCCCGGTGATCTTCTTGTGCGCTCCCGGCTCCTTCTTGGCGCGGAAGAAATGCTTCGCAAGCGCCCGTGAAAGGATGTCGTGGACCAGGGAGGATTTTCCGGATCCGGAAACTCCCGCCACCGATACCAGCATCCCGAGCGGGATCTCGACGTCGATGTTCTTCAGGTTGTGCTCCTTGGCGCCATGGATCGTCAGATGCTTGCCGCTTCCCTTGCGACCCTTCTTCTTCTCCGACACCTGGCGCTTGCCGGAGAGGTATTGACCGGTCAGAAGCTTGGAGCGCATCAGTTCCTGCGGAGTCCCTTCGAAGATCACCTCACCGCCCTCCTGGCCAGCGCCCGGTCCCATATCGATCACGTAATCAGCGCGCTTCATGATAGCGACGTCATGCTCCACCACGACGAGCGAGTTGTTCGCGGCGCGCAGATCCTCGAGCGCATGGATGAGCTTCTCGGTGTCGCGGCTGTGGAGACCTACCGACGGCTCGTCAAGGACGTAGATGATTCCCGAAAGGCCCGACTTCATCTGGACCGACAGGCGGATGCGCTGGGCTTCGCCGCCGGAGAGCGTGTCCGCCCCGCGGCAGATCTCGAGATAGCCGAGACCCACTTTCTCCACTGCCTCGAGCCGCATGCGCATCTCGCGGAAGATCGGCTCGATGAGTGTTTTCTCCCCTGTCTTCAACAGCTTCTTTTCGAGGATCGGCAGGCTCGTCAAGAGCGCCTCTACGCTCTGGCGCGCGATGTCATCGATAGAAAGATTCTCCACGCGGACCGCAAGCGTCTCCGGCTTCAGCCGCTTGCCCTGGCAGGCCGGACAGACGCGCGAAAGCATATATGCCTCGATATCGGCACGCAGGTGGTCAGACTTGGTCTCGTGGTACTTGCGCTCCAAGAGCGGAATGACTCCCGGAAAGCCGTCCTCTTCGGCTTCTCCGTAAAGGATGATATCCAGATGCTTGGCTGAAAGCTTGTTGAGCGGCTTTTCGAGCGAGAAGCGCAGCCTCTTGGAAACTTCGCGGAGCATCTGCATCGGCCCATGGCCGCTCTGGCGGTCGCCGTTCATCTTGCTCCAAGGACGGATCGCTCCTTCTGCCAAAGAAAGACTCTTGTTCGGGATGACGAGTTCCGGATCGAATTCGAGCGTGATGCCGAGACCCGAGCATTTCTTGCAGGCGCCTTCGGGACTATTGAATGAAAAATGGCTCGGCGTGAATTCCGGCAGATGGATGCCGCAATCCTCGCAGCGGTACTCCTCGTTGTAGGTCCACTCTTCCCCGCTCCCATTGATGCGGAGCGTGAGCGTCCCTTGCCCCGCATGGAATGCCGTCTGGAGCGAATCCAGGATGCGTTCCTTGTCCGGGCGCACGGTATCCAGCACGATGCGGTCGATCACGAGGCCGACATGGGAAACCTCGTTTTCGGAAGCCTCTTGGAGCGCTTCCGCGATCGAGACGACCTCGCCTTTCCAGATGACGCGCGCATAGCCCCAGGCGCTCACCATCTCGAGCGCCGTCTTCTCGGTCTTGTCTTGCAATAGCTTGCTTTCCGCTACGAACACGAGCGGCGTCTGGTTCGGCAGCGCCAGGATCTCATCAAGAATCTCGCGCACGTTCTTCCTGGTCAGCTCATGGCCGCAGTCGGGGCAATGCGGGATGCCGAGCTTTGCGAAGAGCACGCGCAGGTAATCGTACACTTCCGTCATGGTGCCCACGGTCGAGCGCGGGCTTCGCGACACGCTCTTCTGGTCTATGGAAATCGCCGGCGAGAGATTATGGATCGCATCGACGTCCGGCTTCTCGAAGCCGTCCATGAAATTGCGCGCATACGAAGAAAGCGACTCGACATAGCGCCGATTCGCTTCCGCAAAAAGAGTATCGAAGGCAAGAGAAGATTTTCCAGAACCTGACAAGCCGGTTATGACCACAAGAGAATCCCGCGGAATATCGACGTTGATATCCTTCAGATTGTTCACCCGCGCGCCGCGCACCTCGATCACCGATTTCTTGCCTGCCATAATTCTTCGTGTCTTGTCAGAAAAAAGAAACAGTTGTCTCCCAGCATACTCCCTTTTCTCCGAAGTGTAAACCCCTATAAGGAAAAGCCCGCCTCGGCAATATTGTCATGGACAGAAGCTCCGTCAACGCAGGAAGGCTCCTCTCCGGCGCTTGCGGTGGAAGGTGATAGCGAAGCGATGAGCCTCGGCATTCGCGAGGAGCGCCTCTTTCTTGAAGCGTTCCGCGAGCGCCTCGGGGCCGATCAGGCGCTCCGGCCGGTGGCGCTCGTTCTTCACCACGCCTAAGACCGGGATGCTTATCCCTAATTCCTCCAAGACCCGTTCGGCCACGTGAAGCTGCGCCTTGCCGCCATCCACCACGACGATTTCCGGGAACGGCCATTCGGGATGCGCGAAGCGCCGCCGAAGGATCTCTTCCAGGGCGGTCAGGTCATTCCCGCCATGCTTTCCCCGCAGTTTGAACTGCCGATAGTTCTCGTTCCTCGAGTGACTGTTCTGGACCACCGTCATGACGCCGACGCTCTGGTCGCCCTGGAGGTGCGCCACGTCGAACGCCTCGATGCGGTGCCGCTCCTCTTCTTCCATGTCGTTCTTCACCAAGACCATGTCCTGGATATGCTGCAGGCCGAAAAGCGTCCGCTTGATCTCGTTCGCCTCTTCGAAGCGCAGTTCCTTGGCGGCTTTGGCCATATCGCGCGTCAGCTCCCGCACGATCATATTCTTCTTGCCCTGGAAGAACAGGCGGATGTGGTTGATATTCCTGGCATAGGCGGAAGCGGTCAGGGCGCCGCTACAGACACCCGGACACAGGCCGATCTGCGCGGAAAAGCAGGGCCGTGCTTTGGTTTTCTGCTTCTCGGTCAGCTCCGCATACGGCACGCACTTGTCGCGGAACGGGAAGAGTTTGCGTATGATCTTGAGCGCATCGCGCAGGCTGCCCCCGTTCGGGAACGGCCCGAAGGCGTACTTCACCGGGAGCATGAATTTCCCCTGGTCGAGATCGCGTTCGCGCACCATAAGCACCCGCGGGAACTTCTCTTTCGTGATGATTACCCGATAGTAGCTCTTGTCGTCCTTGGCATCGGTATTGTACGGCGGCTGGTGGTCCTTGATGAGCTCGGACTCCAGGAGGAGCGCTTCCAGGACGGAGTCCGTATGCCGGTAGGCGACCTGCACCACACGCTCCAGCATGAGCGAGATCTTCGGCCCCCGGGTGGCGAGGATGTCCTGCATGAAGTAGCTCTTCACCCGGTCGCGGAGCGAGGTCGCTTTGCCGATGTAGAGGACCTCATCGGAGGCGCCCAGGAAGAAATACACTCCCGGGTGCTCCGGCAATGAGTTCTTCTTCTGGAAAGCCTTAAGACTTACCTTTTTCTCCCAAGGGCGTTTCATAGGCATTTTTGGTCCTTCTATTCAAGCATTCCGGCACCAGCCTGGCAACCCGCTTTACAAGGAACCGGGAATGTTGTATTACAAACATAATGTTCTTTTTTACGTATGGAGAGGAAAGGGAGGATACCTATGGAAAAAACACTGCCCCTTCTGGGAAGGGGTCGCGAGGCTATCATCCGCCAGGTGGCCGGAAGCACTCTTCTCAACATGACGAAGAGGCACATGAAATTCCAGCCTGCCATCCGGCTGGCTATGGCGGAACTCAAAGCTCCGCTCGACCCCAATGAGCAATACTACGTGCTGTACTATTTCATCCCGGAATTCCTGGATGACATGGCGCTCGATATCGTAGATTCCATTTCACCCAAGCTCTCCGGCCGCTGGGAAGAAGGCTGCTATTTCGCTGCCGCCTTCCGCCGTGCTGCCAAGCAGTTCCGCGTCTATGAGAACAAGAACAAGCGTCTCTACTGCTGTCTCTTCCTGAAGACCCTGGAATTCGCCCGGCAGAGGATTCCCCAGAAAACGGTCGTCCTCGTCGATAAAGGGCCTCGCTATTACCTGCGCAAACTGCGCCGCGATCCGATCGCCCCCATCTTCGTGCCTGCCCTCGAACGGCTGGCTGCCTGACTCAAAAAGCGTCCCGATCACTGATCGCGGCGCTTTTTTCTTACCTCTTGACTTTTTTACGTATTAGATGTATAATATAAGAACAGTACCTTCAGAAAAGGAGTCGGAAATTGGCCTCAAACAAGCCTCGTATCCTTAGCCCGCGGGCTCGTCGTGCACTGCAGCAGGAAGCTATCCAGAAACAAGCGAAACGGACTCAAGCGCTTGCCGATGAAGTCATCGAGTTCATCCAGGAAGGCTGGGGCTTCCATGCGGCTTTCAATCATGCTATCCGGCGCATACTCGGCAACTACCGCCGCACCAATCATGACGTCGACCTGTATAACGCCTACTTCGGCCGGGTACGGTTCCTGATATCGCAATCGCAGAAGATTTCTCGACAGGAACTCTCGGAAGCGTTGAAGCGCAAACACTTCACCCCTGCGAACCCGAACTTCGCCCACCCGAACTACGCCACTCCGAAACCTCGGCAAGGCGCGTTCGACTTCCCCTTCCCGACCGCGGCGCCCATCGTCTTAGACAGGAAGCGTCTCGCCGCCGGCGAACGACCGGAAGATTTCGACTAGACCAGATGCACACGTTGCCTCTGGTCTTTTTTTATACAAATTTTTTTATACAAAGAAAAAAGAAAAAGGAGAGGGTTCCGTTGGAATCTCTCTCCTTCAAGTTCGTGCGTTTTTTCTTCCTGCTACTTAATGTTCTTCTTATTGCCTTTTATCGGCTCCTCCCCGCGCCTCTTGGGCGGGCTCGTGGTCTTGCCGGTCTTCGCCAGCAGAGACAAATCCGTTACGATACCATTTCCGGCATCGGAGTAAATGCCTTGGGGACGAGCTGATGCTTGTCGTCCGTCTGGAACGTCTGGTATTTGACGTCCCGATTTTCGAGCGCCAGTCTAGCGAGCTCCGAAAGCTTGATGTCCGAGATCGGATAGACCTTGTGAGGCTTGCCGGCGATGCAATCGAGATGGATCGGCTGAACGCCGTTCTGCATGAGGTTCCTGGCGATCCAGGTATGCGCGGATGAACTACAGGGCTTCACATACCATTGCGCGCGCGGCAGCGTCAGCCGATGCTGTTCATGCAGCGCCCGATTCTTGGGCTTGGCATGGTTCACCTTGGGCTTGTGCTGCGTGCGTGCAACGGCTTTCGACGATAGCATATCGTTCTCCCTTTCGCTTTCGCTGGTTTCAGAAGGTACACAAAAACGCCATATGAGCATAGCACACATCGCTGGCACCGTCAACGCTCAAGACCTATTTCCCGCTCCCTACCCCATGGCTCCGGAAAAAAACGGCTGTTCCGCGCATAAAATCCTCCCAGCGCGGACCGAACTCGTGCCTCTCCCCCGGAAATACCGTCAGCTCGATGTTTTTCCCTTGCGACTTCAAAAGATCGTATGTCTCCTGCGACCATGCGAGCGGCACGTCCTGGTCGGCCGCCCCATGGTAGATTATGACCGGTGCCGCTATGCGGTCGGCATATTTCGCGGGCGCGATCGCATCCCAGAAATCCGGATTCTTTTCCGGCGTGCCGTATTTCGTGCTCACCTCATGAGTGACGTCCTCGCGCTCTTTCATCCACCGCTCGAAACTGTCGCGATAATCCATACTGACCGGCGCATAGAGGACATAGGCCCGGACAAGATCCGGCCGCACCACCATGATCGTCTCTGCGATGCCTCCGCCCATCGAGTGCCCCAGCATCCCGATCTCCTCTTTGTTCACCGGGAGGTCGGATGCCCGCACCGCATACACGGCATTCACCACGTCCTCCGCATATCCGAGCCGCTCCTGGATCGGGTCATCCTCCGTCTTGGTCGAGGCCGCATGGTTTCGATAATCCGGGTGGATGACCAGGAACCCTTGGCGTGCCAGGTAGTCCTGCTCGCGCTTCAGTCCGCGGCCATTGGTATAGATATCGGTATCGATATGGCCGTGATTCAGGATAAGCACAGGCCAGCCGCCGGCAGGCGGCTCTCCCTTCGGCACAAGCATGATCCCGGAAATGGTCAGCTCGCCGCTTTTGTAAGTGATGAAATATTTGGTATAGGCGCTATTGTTCTCGAGCACTTGCCCGCGCGTGAGATCGCGCCCATCGAACTGCTTCCGCGCCAGGAGCTCCAGGGCGAACGGCGGCAACTCTCCGTTCTCCGCTTTCTCCGAGACCTGTTTCTCGGCTTCCTCGGAAAGCTCGCTTGGGACAACACTTTCTTCTGCGCTTTCCGAAACAGTCTTTTCGGCCGCCTGGTCATCCATCGATACCAGAAACCATACCGCGATGCCTGCCGCAGCCGCTATCCAGATTCCCAGGATGATCCATGTCCGTTTCATAGCGATGGTTTGCAAAGAATACCTTCAGTCTTTCCAGTATACCAAGATGTGAAAACGGTTTCAAAAGACCCTATTTGACAGGGGTGGTATACTGGATATGAAAGCCTTCAGAATGGCGGATGAAAGAGTGACGACTCTTAAACATTGGAACCCACCTGGATAAACAGGGAAAAAATATTTTTTCCGACACTATTATTTTTGGGACCCGCCAGCAACGCTCACGCGTAGCTTGTGCGGGCTGGTCCAGACCCATCCGCCTGCATTGAGGGCTTTTTAGTTTGCCTGAATATCTTTCCGCAACTTTTTTGGATAAAGAAAAACCTGCGCTCCGTGTTACGGAAAGCGCAGGCTTTGAGTCAAAACTGGTACGACATCATGACGCCGCGGCCCTTGAGCTGGATTTTCGATTCGGCGACCATCTCGCGCTGGCCCGGACCATGGTAGAGCGAGGCCTGAACGGGGACTCCCTCGAAAATATGCGAGAGCCATACCTGGTCGCTCGGGATCATTTCTTCGAACGGCAGAAGTCTCTGATCGAACCAATATCCTTCTCCCATCTCCTGCGATTCCGGAACGGCGATCAGATCCTCTATCTCGGCCACCAGGACATGCACGTGCCATACATTCTGCAAAACGCCGGCCTCGTCAAAATTGTAGGACTTGAGGATGCCCATGCGGCAAAGCCTCTGCCATACGACTGCTGTTCCCGCACTTTCCTCCTGCCATTCGCGGAAAAAGGCTTCCGGGCAATTCTCGCCGTCTCCCATCTTGCCGCCATAGCCGTTCCAGAGCCCTTTGCCGATCTTGTCTTTCTTCCTGGCCAAGAGCACTTTCGAGCCATGCGTCGGGAATCCGAGCACGGCATGGTAGCTCGGTACGCTGTACTCATCGAGCACTGTCACATCAATCATCATTTCCTCCTATAGAATTCTCGTGTTTCGGAAAGAACATCCCTCCTAGGACTTGCCGCAAGAGTAGGGAAAAATCGGCCATCCGTCAAATGAGGGCCTGGATAAGCGAGGAAGAGGATCGGCCTTTCACTCGCCGCGCTCTCCGGCGACCTGGAAATTGAAGTAGACGTTCATGAAATAATTCCATAAGCCCGTCACCGTCGCCACCGCCAAGCGGGCCAAGACATAGCCGACTCCGAGCCGCTCTACCAGCACATACATGAGGCCGGTCACCAAGAGTACCCCTACGCCGCCGATGAGCAGGAAGTTCGCGTAGGTGATCGGTGCGGATTTTTTTGTCTCGGAAAAGATGAAGCGGCGCGCCAGGAAGTGGTTCAGCGTCGTGGCTATGAGGAAAGACACGGTCGCAGAGAAAAGATAGTGCCAGCCGAAAAAGTCCGTGAGGGTATAGAGAAGCGCAAGATCGAAGAGGAGCGTGGATGCGCCAGTCAGGGAATATTTGAAGAATCGTACGATCGCCTTTCTCTCAAGCATACTTTATACGCAGTCGAACACCTTGCTTCTGCCGCTGGCTCCGCTCCGGAGCGTGAGGCGCGACGGCGCAATGCTCAAGTGCCGTGCCAGCGCCTTGGCAATCGCTTTATTCGCCTTCCCCTCGAGGGGTGCAGCCTTCACGGAAACTTTGAAGTGCGTCTCGTCTACTTCCTCTACCCGCTCTTCGCGGGCATTCGTTTTGGCGGTGACGAACAGCTTCATGCTTCTTTGCGGGATTTAGCGGAGCGTCCAGCCGCCATCCACCACCAGGACCTGCCCGGTGATGTAGCTCGCCTTCTCCGAAGCGAGGAAGACCACCGCATTCGCGATATCTTCCGGCACGCCCTGCCGATTGAGCGGAATCATCGCGAGCGTCTGCTCCCGGGCCTTGGGATCCAAATTCATTTGGCTTGCCCCCGGCGTATCGATGGCCCCCGGCGCCACCGCGTTCACCGTAATCTTCCGCGGCGCGAGCTCCAGCGCGAGTCCCCGCGTCAAGCCGTTCATCCCGGCCTTGGAGGCCGAGTAGTGCACGAGACTCTGGAAGCCGATCAAGGAAGCGATGGAGGAGATACTGATGATCCTTCCCCCTTCCGACAACGCCTTGTCCGCCTCGTGCGACATGAGGAAGATGCTCTTCAAGTTCACATCCAATACCTTGTCCCAGTCCGCCTCCTGCATATCGGCGAACGGTACGAACGGATAGATGCCGGCATTGTTGACCACGATATCCACCTTGCCGAAGGCTTCGATGGTCCGCTGGAAGAGCGCCGCCACTTCCGTTGCGGAAGACACGTCGCATCGCACCGCGAGCGCCTTCACGCCCAATGCTTCCAGTTCGCTGACTGTTTCCTGGCAGCCGGTCTCATTCACATCCGCCACAGCCACCTGGCAGCCCTCGCGAGCCAGAGCCAGCGCGATCCCCTTGCCGATCCCCTGCCACGCCCCCGTCACGATGGCTACTTTGTCTTGCAAAAGCATATTTTTAGTATTAATATTTCTCCCTTTATTATACACCCATCCGGCCATATCGGGTGCTATACTGGAAGCGTACCCGTAATATCTTACCTATGGAACAATTCGAATTCACGTTTTCCCCGGAAACCGAGGAGGAAGCCATCAAGCAGGAAAAATCACAAGAGCCGGATCTGGAATCCAAGACAGAAGAAGAGCTCTCCGCTCTCTACCAGGAAAAAGTAGGGATCAACCCGAGCCTCCGCGGCTTTGATCGGGAGACCCTGGAAGCCGGCATCAAAGACCCGGAAAAGGAAGCGGAACGCCTCCGCAACCTCGAAGCCGAGGAAAACCGTTCCGACCTCCTCACCGACTCCCGCCGCGGGTAGAGGCCTCAAAAAGTGATCATAAAAATCTACCCTTTGCAGGTAGATTTTTATTTTTAGACTTTCTATTTATTTTCTATTATACTGAAAGAAAAGAAGAGTGATTCAAAATAAAATTATGATCACCAAACGACAAAAAGAGGTTCTGGACTTTATCGGTAGTTATACCGACCGAAAAGGTTACGCCCCTGCCCTTGATGAAATACGTCAGAAATTCAAGCTCGCCTCTGTTTCTACCGCTCATTTTCATATCTCCAAACTGCGGGATTTAGGATATTTGGAAAAAGAAGAGAATAAACCGCGAGCGATAGCCGTGGTAGATACTTCCACAAAAAGTCTTCCCCTCATTAAAAATATTCCACTTAGAAAGGGACGACCCCCTCTCTCTTCTAAAAAATCTATAGAGGCATTCCGCGATAAAATCATCGAAGGTGACTGTTTGGATGTGATGCAGCATATCCCTTCCAAATCCATAGATATGATCCTCTGTGATCTTCCCTATGGGACAACCCAGAATCATTGGGACAGTACCATTCCCCTGGATCAACTCTGGGATCATTATGAGAGGATCATCAAAGACAACGGGGCTATAGTATTGACTGGTCATGGATTGTTTACAGCCCAACTCATGCTCTCAAATCCGAAACTCTTCAAATACAAGTTGACTTGGGTAAAATCAAAATCGACCAATTTCCTGAATGCCAAGAAGCAGCCGCTCCGAAAACACGAAGATGTTTGCATTTTCTACAAGAACCAGCCCGTTTACAATCCCCAGATGAGTACTGGAGAACCCTATAATAAGGGTTTCAGAAAAGACCAGCTCACCGGCAGTTATGGAGACTTCAAAACAGTAGAGGTGAAAAGCAATGGAGAGCGCTACCCCACCGATGTCATTTATTTCAAGACTGCCGAGAGCGAAGGTGAGGTGATGCATCCGACACAAAAACCTGTCGAGCTTGGCCGTTACTTAATCCGCACTTTTACGAAAAAAGGCGGTATCGTTCTCGATAACACTTGCGGAAGCGGGAGCTTCTTGGTTTCAGCAATCCTCGAAGGACGCAGTTTCATCGGCATCGAGAAGAATGAGGAAGTATACCTTCACCGAAAAGAGCGCGTGGACTATATCGACGTCTGTAAAAAAAGAATCACCGCTGCAAGAAAACAGTTCAAAAGTCTAGATAATTCCCTTCTTTAAATTCCATCAAAAAGCTCTTCCGTGAAAAGAGCTCTTGCTCGATTCATCTCTGATTCCGAAAGCTCTCCTTTCTCCTCGAGCCACTTCAGGAGATGGAAATACTGGTTCGGATGCAGGATAGGCTTTACCGTTTTTTCAAGGCCAGTTTGTTGCTTTACAAAGTCTAGATGCTTTTCAGAAAGCACGCCTCTGCCGATAAGGTCATAAGCGATACGCATAGCATCGACAGAAGTGAGGTTCAGATCGCCTTTCCGACTCTTATCCTGTTCGACATCTGCCTGCTCTATCGACAGAAGATCTCGTATCCCTGCCAGACCATTCAGGTTACGATTGTAGAATTCTATCTCTTGGCCGCGATACGTAAACCATGTCCTGCCCTGCTCCGTCAGCGATCCTCGAGAAAGATACACCCCCTCGCGAGCTACTCGTTCCTTAGAAACCCAGCCGCAGATATAGAGCGTCCATTTTCTCTGGCGAGAGGTACCGGGGAGCTCCCGACTACTCGGAGTCTCCAGGTGCGTCATGAGATAAATGTCCGTATCCAGATTTTCAGCATGAATTTGGCGGGCGAAAAAATTGTGCTTCGCTTCGCGCGCAATACCGTCACTACTTTCATATTCTTCCTGAAACGGCAGTGCTCCACCGCGACACTTCACATCCAGCTTCACGCCAGAGGGCAAGAGAATATCATATCCCAGAGGATGGTCCCCTGGATTGATTTCCGACATTCCCAGCTGATTCCGGATAACCATTTCTGCCAAGGCGCCAAAGCCTTGTTCGTCCTTGCTCCCGCGTTCCGCGCCAGTCTTATTCTGATTCGCTGCAAGATATTCTGCTGCTTGCTGCCTCAAGCGGAAACCTTCTTCATCCGCAAGTTTTATAATGATCGGCTTTGGCAGATGATAGGTATACATAGCACGTTCAGGAAAAGAAATTCAGAATTGATTTTCAGAATTTTCGATAAATTCTCTCTTCGCCTTTATCGGAGCTTAGTGCGTATCGTCCGCCTTGGTGGCGTGGATGGTGCCGGGAGCGTGCTCTGGCGGGGCGTAGATGGTGTAGAGCTTGAGCGCTTCGCTTCCCGTGTTTATCACGTTGTGCTCCGTACCGGCCGGTACGATAGCGGCATCGCCGTCTTTGAGGACGGTTTCCTCCCCATCCATGATTATCTTGCACTCGCCTTCCTCGATCCGGAAGAACTGATCATGGGTATCATGTGCCTCCAAGCCGATCTCTTCGCCCGGCTGGAGCGCCATGACAACCAGCTGCATATTCGGCCCGGTATAGATGACTTCGCGATAATTCGCGTTGTCCTCGGTGATTTTCTCTATATTGCCTGTGTAGCCTTTCATACGTTTGACGTTATGAATTACGCCTCCAGTATACACCGAAAATCTCTTGAGGGCTTGCGGCTGTTGGAATACCCTTTTTTGCCCTTCAGACGAGCTTCAGTTTCTTGCGGCGTTCCCGGTAATCCGGAATAGTCTTCCCCATCAGGCTCCAGAACTTGGGCGAATGGTTGAACTCCTCCAGATGGCAGAGCTCGTGGACGATGATGTAATCGGCAAGCTCCGGCGGCAGGAAGGCGATCCGATAGTTGAAGTTCACATTCCCCTTCTTGGAGCAGCTCCCCCAGCGGCTCTTCTGGTCGCGGATCGTCACCCGATTCCAGGAGAACCCGTAGCTCCGGTTGAAATGCTCGAGGCGGGCCGCTGCCAGAACGGAGGCCTCTTCCCTGACTGCCAGGAAATCAGTCCGCGTGCCGCTCGCCAGGATGCTCTTGGGCATGGCGTCGACCTTCTGTTTGGTGTGATAGATCCACTCGGCCCGGGATTGGACGAAGGCTATGAGCACGCTTTCGCGCGCGGTCTTGGGGGCCGAGAGGACCAGGCGCCCGTCGGCGAAGAATTGGAGACGCAAAGCCCGAGCCCCATGGCGGCGGCGCACGGCATAGGCGAAGCTGTTCCCGTCGGGGAGGTAGACTGTCGGGATGCGTCTGTCTTTGCGGAGCGGCATACGGAAGAAGATGAATGAGCCCCACTAGGATAGCAGAGATTCGACCCTTGTTACAGAGAAAAATGGACGCGCCGCGGAAAATTCCGTAGACTGGACATATGAAGCAAGACAAACAGAGCCAGCCTGCCCGGGAAGCCGGAGGGTCGAACTTGGAAAATATAGCCATCGGCGCCACCCGCTACATCGGGTCCCTCCCCTCTCTCATCCTCCACACCTTCTTCTTCGTGGGGATTTTTTCGCTTTCCGTTTTCGGTTTCACCTTCGACCAGATCATGCTCATCCTGACGACAGCGGTCTCGCTCGAGGCTATCTACCTCTCGATCTTCATCCAGATGACCGTCAATCGCCAGAGCGAGCAGATCGCGGAAGTGAGCGAGGACGTGGAAGAGATTTCGGAAGATGTCGAAGAGATCTCGAAGGACATCGATGATATCCAGGAAGACGTCGAGGGCATCTCCGAGGACGTGGAAGAGATCTCGAAGGACATCGACGGCATCCAGGAAGACGTGGAAGAGATTTCGGAAGAAATAGAGGAAGAGGAGCGCGAAGAGGCCGCCGAACACGCCAAGGGCGTAGAGAAGATAGAGAGGCTCGAAGGCATTCTCGCCGAGCTCCTCCAGGAAGTGAAGACGCTCAAAGGGAAGAAATGAACGAAGCTGCGAATATGAAAAGGGCTCTCCGACGATATCGGGGAGCCCTTTATGGCATGAACAAGGCATTCATGTGATGAATCTCGCATAGATGTTCCGCTTCGGATCGATCCTGATGTGCAGGATTTCTCCCCCGCAGAGATCCACATCGCGTTCGAGCAGGATGACGCCGGTCTCGAGCACGAACCAGAGATCCGTCCGGCACGTCAGCTCTTCTTTGTTCACGCGGAGCAGTCTGATCTGCCCCGGGAGCAGACCTGTCGGCATCCACATGTTTACAACGGAAATCATCTCATCATCCGGAGGCATGTCGGAAACCGCCAGTATGGCTTCGGAGGTTTCGTTCATGATATGGATCGTATTCTGGAACGGCGGTTCCTCTGCCGCCGCGGACGAGGTAAAGAGAATCCAGGCGAGAGAAAGTACGAGAAACTTGCTAAAAAAGGACATGGTTCACCCCTCTTCCCTTTGGACATTTCCAAATTGCTTTGAATATAGCTCTTGGGGAAGCAGGCGTCAAACAAAAAAAGAAAAGGCCCACTGGTAGGCCTTTTTTGAGGAATGTATGGATTTTCTTTCCTTTCTTTCCTTTATATTCTTCATTTCCTTGACCACTGGCTCGGTTAGGATTCCCTTTGCGAATATCTTGATTTTGACCAGTTTGTCCGATTGCTCACAGATATTGATATAGTCCCGGAAAATGATCTCACCGCTGTCCAGCATTGCGAGCAGATCCACAGTACACTTCACGGGATCATCTACAAAGACCATTGTCCTGCTCTCGCCATTCCGTAATGGATCATTCGTGAAGACAGATGTGACCGACCCCTTTCTCTTCTTGCGGTCGAGTACCGAAAATATGGCGGTTTTTCCGGAAACATTCGTGACAATGAAATCGCGCACGACGCCCTTCTCTTCTTTTTGCAGAGGCGCCGAACCGCATGGCCCCAGAAAGAACAATACCAGAACAAGAAAAAGTATTTTTCTCATTTCCCTCCTCCTGTCGCTGAAAGAACTCTTGATACGGGAAAGAGTAATCCTTTTCTCCGGGAAAGTCAAAATTCCTAGCGCTTCGCTCCGGACTTCTTGGGCACGAGCGCCTTCTTCAGGTAATGGCCGGTGTGCGAGCCGCCCTTGCGCGCCACGGCTTCCGGCGTACCGAATGCTACCACCTTGCCGCCGCCGGAGCCGCCTTCGGGACCGATATCGATGACATAGTCGGCAGATTTGATGAGGTCCATGTTGTGCTCGATAACGAGGACGGTATTCCCCTTCACCACCAGGCGGTCGAGGATCTCGATCAACTTCTTCACGTCTTCGTAGTGGAGCCCGATGGTCGGCTCGTCCAAGAGATAGATGGTGCGCTCCACATGCTGGCGGTAGAGCTCGCTTGCGATCTTCACGCGCTGGGCTTCGCCGCCGGAGAGCGTCGTGGCGGACTGGCCGAGCTTGAGATACCCGAGGCCCACTTCATTCAAAGTTTTCAGGCGGTCGGCAATAGCCGGGATATCGGCGAAGAAAGAGAAGGCTTCCTCGATCGTCATCTCCAGCACTTCGTAGATGTTCTTGTGCTTGTAGCGGACTTCGAGCGTCTCCTTGGTGAAGCGCTTGCCGTCGCACACGTCGCAGGGCACGTAGACCGTCGGCAGGAAGTGCATCTCGACGGCGATGAAGCCGTTCCCCTCGCAGGTCTCGCAGCGGCCGCCGGGGCGGTTGAATGAGAAGCGGCCAGGCTTCCAGCCGCGTACCCGCGCCTCTTCGGTAGTCGCGAAGAGGTCGCGCACGTGCGTCCAGGCGCCGGTATAGGTCGCCGGGTTGGAGCGCGGCGTGCGGCCGATCGGGCTCTGGTCGATCAGGACCACGCGGGACAGGTACTCGGTCCCCGTGAAGGACTTGCAGTTCACCACCTTGTTCGACTTGTAGCGGCGGTCGAAGCGGTTCTGCAGGTTCTTATGGAGGATCTCATACATGAGAGTCGATTTGCCCGAACCGGAAACGCCCGTGATCACATTGAAGCGCCCGAGCGGGATGTCGACGTCCATATTCTTGATATTGAAGAGTTCCCCGCCGCGCACCTTCAGCTCGCCTTTCTCTTTGCTACGCCGCACGTCAGGTATCTTGATCGCTTCCTCGCCCCGCAGATACGCGAGCGTGAGCGAATGGGAAGCGTTCTTCGGGGCCGTCAAGAGGTCATCGAGGTATCCGGACACCACGACCTCGCCGCCATGCACTCCGGCCCCCGGGCCGATGTCTACGATGTAGTCTGAGGCGTAGATGGTGTCCTCGTCATGTTCCACGATGATGATGGTGTTCCCCAGGTCGCGGAGCGCCTGGAGCGTCTCGATCAGACGGTCATTGTCACGCTGATGGAGCCCGATGGTCGGCTCGTCTAAGACATAGAGCGCGCCTACCAGCTGCGAGCCGAGCTGGCTTGCCAGCCGGATACGCTGGGCTTCTCCGCCGGAGAGCGTGTTGGCACGCCGATCGAGGGTCAGGTAGTTGAGGCCCACGTTTAAGAGGAACCGGAGCCGGTTGTCGATCTCGCGGAGCACGACCGCCGCAATCTGCTGTTCGCGCTCGGAAAGCTCGAGACTTTCCAAAAATTCGAGCGCACTTTCTATCGTCATTTGTGTAACTTCGACGATATTCTTCCCGCCCGCATCGATACGCTCCGCTTTCGAAGCGTTTCGGGCAGGCCCGCCGATCTTCACATAGAGCGCTTCCTCACGGAGGCGGCTGCCATGGCACACCTCGCAGGGCTCGTTGCCGAAGAAGTGCTTGGTACCGAGGCCGTTACAGGCCTGACAGGCGCCGTAGGGCGAATTGAAAGAGAAGAGGCGCGGCTCGACTTCCGGATACGAGAACCCGTCGTACGGGCATGAGAACTTGGCGGAAAGGAGGAATTCCTCTTTGCCGACGCGCACCTTCACCAGTCCTTCGCTCTCCTCGAGCGCGCGCTCCACTCCTTCGGAGAGGCGCTCCCGGCTGGTTTCAGGGAATTTCTCGAACTCTTCGAGCGGCAGTTCGTCGACGATGAAGTCGATGTCGTGCTTCTTGTTCTTGGAAAGGAGGATCTGCTGGCGCAGGCTCTTGCGTTCGCCGTCGAGGAAGATTTCCGAGTAGCCTCGGCCGAGCGCGTTGTAGAGGAGCTGGTAGTACTCGCCCTTGCGGCCGCGCACCACCGGCGCCGTGATGGTCAGGAGGTCGTTCTTTTTCTTCTGCTTGAGGCCCTGCTTCACTTTGCCGGAAACGATCTCGAGCATCTCTTCGGTCGACAGGCGTGTGATCTCGCGTCCGCAGACGAGGCAGTGCGGCCGCCCGAGGCGGGCATAGAGCACGCGCAGGTAGTCGTAGATCTCGGTCACGGTCGCGACGGTCGAGCGCGGGTTGCGGCTCGCGGATTTCTGGTCGATGGAGATAGCCGGCGAAAGGCCGCTGATCTCATCCACGTCCGGCTTCTGCATGGTGTTTAAGAACTGGCGCGCATAGGCAGAGAGCGACTCCACATAGCGGCGCTGCCCTTCCGCGAAAATAGTATCGAAAGCGAGCGAAGACTTCCCTGATCCGGAAAGTCCCGTGAAAACCACCATCTTGTTCCGCGGCATCTTGACGGTGACGTTCTTCAGGTTGTGGGTGCGAGCGCCTTTGACCACGATCCATTCGGAGGGAGCGATGCGTTCGGAGGCGTTTTTTCGCGGCGGGCGCTTGTCCATAAACAGCTTCAAAAAAGTTCCTTATTCTACCACGAAAAACGCTTCCTATCAAGAGAGTCCCGGCTATCGGGATGACGGGAGCGCGGAAAGCGCTACATATTCTTCCACCCGCTCGGGATGGACGATCACTTCTATCGGTCCCTCGCCGGGAAAGTCGGCCTCCCGGAATCCGTTCCCGAACCAGTCCAGGCTCGTCACGGTATCGCTCGTGGCGCGCGGCAGAGCGGCGAACGCTTTGGTCGAGAAGCGATGCAGGAACGAGAGGATCCAGGCCACCAGCTGCTTCTCACTTCCCGCCTGGACGCCATGCTTCCCGAAGCGTACGTAGGCGATGCCATGCGTATGCGCGAGTTTGATCAGCGCTCGGAAGAACGGCGGGTAGTAATGCACGTTCTCGTGCGAATTGAGCCCGTCCGGCACCCGGCCGAAAGCTTCGCGGAACATCTCGATCTGCTCGCGCCAGACATGTGCCACCCGCGCCTCGGTCAGACGACCGGAAAGCAGGCGGAACAAGAAACTGATGAGACGGGTGATCACGCTTTCCTCCACCTGCTCGCCGCTCGCCAAGAGCCCGCGCAGGTCCAAGTGAAGGTCGATCGGGATTCCGGTCGCCTTGAGCCTCTCGCAGTCGCTTTCGGAAACTTCGCGGATGAGCACGGCGACCCGATCGATCTTCCCGGCCTGCACCAATTCCAAAGTTACCGGCACGGTATCCCGGATGCCGTAATCGTCTGCGACGATCACCAGTTTTCGGCGTTTCTCCGGATTCATAGCTTCACCCGATCAGTGCTGATAAAAGGAACGCCCTCCTTGCGGAGGAGCAAGGCTTTCTGCCGGCTGCCGCCGCGGTTGTACCCGCCCATCTTCCCGTCCGCGCGGACTACCCGATGGCACGGGATCGCTTCATCGTAGTTTCCTTTCATAAGGCTTCCCACGGCCCGAGCCGCTCCCGGAAAGCCGGCTTTCCCGGCGACCGTGCCATACGTCATCACCCGGCCTTCGGGGATGGCGCGTACTGCCTGTCGCACCCGCTCTCTGAATTTCGTGCTCACGGATTTTTTTCCGATCCTAGGCTTTGCCATATGTTTTGCATTATCACCAAAGCCTCTCCACCCGAGGACGGATGAGAGGCTTATCGTACGAAAGGTCTTCCTTAGCTGCTCAAGAGAAGACTATTCACCGAAAGCTGCTTTCAATTCTTTCTGGGCTGCTTCCAGAGTCGTACGGAAGTCAGTAAAAGCTTTCTCGAGAGAAGTCTGCCGGGTTTTCGCGAGCGCTTTCACCTGCCCCCCTACCTTATCGCTTGCCTGCCGGTCAGACTGCAGGGCTTCGCGGGCCGCCTGCATATCGGAGAGGAACTCTTCTCGGACGGTTTTGGCATCAGTGCCCTTCTCGCAGGAAGCCTTGGCTTCAGCCAAAGCGGCATTGGTAGCGGAGGTGAATTTCTTTTTCACGGAATCGATACCGCTCTGGCGTCCGGATACGGTATTCTCGACACTCGTACGGAAAGAAGTGATAGCGGCATCCACGGCAGTGCGGCGCGTCTTGATCGCGGCCTCGACCGTCGTCTTGAACTTCTCTACTGCGGCCTTCTCTGCATCAGTATCGGCCTTTTCCAAAAGCTTGGCGTACATCTGGACGCGTCGCTCGTCGCCGCCATCGCGCTTCCCTTCGAGCAACTGATCACGCTTGGTGCGCTTTTCTTCAAGACGCTTCAGGCGATTATCCTGGCGTTCGTCGATCTTGCCGCTTCGCTCATCAAGACGGGCAGAAATCTGGGAAGCGTTTTCGATAAAGCGGGTGCAGAAAGCTTTCTGACGTTCATCCAAGAGTCCTTGGCGGTTCGCCTGGCGCTCTTCGATCATGGTCTGGCGCTCCGCTTTTCTCTCCTCGGCACGTTCCTTCAGGTTCTGGGCCGACACGATCAAGGGCGATCCCGCAATTATCAAAGCTGCGGCGAACGCCGAAAATTTATAGGCTGTTTTCATCATATGATTCGCTTAAGTCATTTACGCTCTGGCTATCGCTCTGGATCTCGGCTTCCGTATCGGAGCTTTCCTCATCGAAAGCTTCCGCTTCGATCATCGTTTCGCTCTCGATCTCCTGGGTGATACCATCGATATTCTCCGGAACCGGTTTCGTCTCCGCGGTCGGGGCTTCTGCCGCTTCCTTGTCCATAGCTCTTTGTGTCATAGCGTCCCGGCCGTCATCCGCAAATTGCCGGTAGATGAGGGCACCTGCGGCGATGATGGCAAAAACCGCAATGGCAACCCCTGTTGTCTGGTTTTTTGTCATACTCTTTATTTTCAAAACTTACGCTGTGATTCCTATTATACCTCGAAAAATCAGGACACCAAAAAGCCCCTTTAGAGCGGGGCTTTTTTCATTCTCGATTTTTTGCGTGGACTTTTTCCGAGTTTCGCTTCGAGCGCCCGGATCTCATCGCGCAGGATTGCCGCTGTCTCGAAGTCCAGAGTCTTCACGGCGTCCTGCATCTCGCGCTCCTTCAGGGCGACAAGCTTCTTGGGGTCCGCGCGGAAGACCTCTTCGTCCAGGAGCATATTCGTCCGTACCGCCTTGTCGTGCTCGCTTTCCAGCTGCTCGGTGATGTCATGGATAGTCTTCTGGATCGTTTCCGGCGTGATGCCGTGCTCTTCGTTGTAGGCTGTCTGGATCTTGCGGCGGCGTTCCGTCTCGCCCAATGAGCGCTTCATCGAGTCGGTCATCCGGTCGGCATAGAGTGTCACCCGGCCCGAAGCATTGCGGGCGGCGCGGCCGATGATCTGGATGAGAGAGGTTTCGGAACGGAGGAAGCCTTCTTTATCCGCATCGAGGATGCCGATGAAGGAAACTTCCGGCAGGTCCAGCCCTTCGCGCAAGAGGTTCACTCCGACCAGGCAGTCGAACTCGCCCTTGCGGAACTGGGTCAGGATCTTGATGCGGTCAATCGTCTTTATATCGCTGTGGAGGTATTCCGCTTTCATGCCCTTCTCCTTCAGATACCGGGAGAGGTCTTCGGCCATCTTCTTGGTCAGCGTGGTCGCCAAGACACGGCCGCCCTTCTTGATCTCGGCTTCGGCCGCCTCGATGAAATTCCCGATCTGGCCCGGATAGTCTCCGGAAGCGAGGATAGGCAGCACTTCGACCACCGGATCCACCAGTCCGGTCGGACGGATGACTTGCTCGGCGACGTTTTCGCTCACCTCGCGCTCATACTCCGCCGGCGTCGCCGATGTGAAGATGAGCCCAGGAACACGCTCGAGGAATTCTTCATAGCGGAGCGGGCGGTTGTCGAGAGCGCTCGGCAGACGGAACCCGAATTCGACGAGCGTCTTCTTGCGCGATTGGTCGCCGGCATACATGCCGCGGATCTGCGGGACGGTCACGTGGGACTCATCGATAATGGTGACGAAGTCCGGTTTGCCATCGGGTGTCCGCGGAAAATACGAGAGCAGAGTCTCGGGCGGCTCGCCAGGCTGCTTGCCGGAGAGGTGGCGCGAATAGTTCTCGATACCGTTGCAGTAGCCCATCTCCTGGATCATCGCCAGGTCGTAGTTGGTACGGCGTTTTAAGCGCTCCACTTCCAAGAGCTTGCCTTCCGCTTCCAGTTCCTTGAGCCGCAGATCCAGCTCATGACGGATCGAGACGAGGGCGCGTTCCTGGCTCTCCTTGTCTGTTACGAAGTGCTTGGCCGGGAAGAGGAACATGGTTTCCACCGTGCCGAGAACTTTCTGCGAGACCGGGTCGATCTTGGTGATGCTTCCGATCTTCCCTCCCATAATCTCGAGCAAGTACACGAATTTCTCCGAAATCGGCATGATCTCGATGCGATTCCCCAGACTCCGGAAAGTTCCGGGATTAAGGTCCGCATTGGTCCGCTCGAAGAAGATCGAGATGAGGGCGCGCATGAGCTCGGAGCGTGATGCCGGCATGCCGACCTCGAGGTGCATGTTCTCTTTCGCATATTCTTCCGGGCTGCCCAACCCGTAGATGCACGAGACGGAAGCGACGATGATGACGTCTTTCCGGGTGAGAAGCGCCTGCGTGGACGCATGGCGCAAGCGGTCGATCTCGTCGTTGATCTGCGCGTCCTTCTCTATATAGGTGTCCGTCACCGGCATGTATGCCTCCGGCTGGTAGTAGTCGTAGTAAGAAACGAAGTAATGGACGGCATTGTTCGGGAAAAACTCCTGGTATTCCTGGGCCAGCTGGGCGGCCAGCGTCTTGTTGTGGGCGATGACGAGGGTCGGCTTGCCGATCCCGGCGATCACATTGGCCATCGTAAAAGTCTTCCCGGAGCCGGTCACTCCGAGGAGCGTCTGGAAACGCTTCCCGGCATGATAGGCATCGAGCAGGGACTGGATCGCCTTGGGCTGGTCGCCTGACGGCTGGTATTTGGATCGGAGATCGAAAACAGGCATACGAAAATATTCCTTCACTTTTAGGGTAGCACACCGGGAATCAGCGCTTCATCCCCCGGAGCTTGGAGAGACATCTCTCGAAAATCCGGACGCCGGCTCCGCGATGCAGGTAGAGATATCCGAGGAAGGCTGCCACCGCTACCCACGCGAGGATGTCGGCATAATATTTGTAATCATTCACGTTCTGCCACAGGCGGTTGAGCGAAGCGAGGCCTGCATAGCCGAGCACCATGTAGCCGAGGTCCTTGACGAAGTTTCCGAGGAAAGAGGCTATGAGGAATACTCTGGTATTGATCTTCACGATTCCGCACGCGATCGAGGTAAGCGTGACCGGAAAGAACGGTGTCGCGCGCATCATGAAGAGCGCTCCGCCGTCCTTCCAGTGGTGTCCGCTGAAACGCTGGCCGATACTCTCGACTTCGGCATGGCCCACGCCGAAGAGACGTTGCAGGCGCGGGATGAGGATGTCTTCCAGGCGATCGCCTATCCAGTAATAGAAGTACGCTCCGAAGAGGCGCGCCACATTGCCGATGAGCGCCAGAAAGACGAGCGCTACAAGCGAGCGGCCGTCAGCCAGCGCGAGCGATCCGGTGATTCCCATGACAAGCGAGGCCGGAATGAAGCTGAAGATCTCTTCGAAGAGAGAACCGAGAAAGACGAACCATTCCAAGGGCACTTGGGAAGCGAAAAGGCGGAACCATTGTTCGATAGATCCGAAAAACTGCATCATGCGGGTTTTGTCTGCGTCAAAGAGAAAAAGGGAATGCCGGATTTCTCTCCAAGTATACCTTACTTGTCGAAGTCGGCATCCACGAATGTGAGGGCGATCCCCTTCTTGCCTGCCCGGCCGGTACGGCCGATGCGATGGACGTAGTCGTCGTAGGTTTCCGGAATATCGTAATTGATGACATGCGTGACGTCAGGGATATCCAATCCGCGCGCGGCCACATCGGTCGCGACGAGGACCTGGACTTCGTCCCGGGTGAAGCGCTTGAGTGCGCGGCTCCGGGCCGACTGGGTCTTGTCGCCATGGATGGCGTCCACGCGGAAGCCGCGTTCAGTCAGCTGGCGTGCCAAATGTTCCACACCGCGCTTGGTCCGTCCGAAAATAATCACTTTGGAGAAGTCGCGGTCCAGGAGCAGCTGATGCAGGAGGTCAATCTTCACGTCCTTCTTGCCGACGCGGATGACATCCTGGATGACATTCTGCGAAGTTGCCCGCGGCTTGACGGTAAACGTCAGCGGATCCTGCAGGAACTGCGCGGCGAGCTCGGAAATGAGCTTCGGCATGGTGGCCGAGAAGAACAGGAGGAGACGCGGCTTGCTGATCTGGAGGAGCATCTTCTTCACGTCCTTGAGGAATCCCATGTCGAGCATGCGATCCACTTCGTCCAAAACGACGGCCTGGAAATTCCGCACATCGAGCTTCTTGCGCTCGATGAGATCCAAGAGACGGCCAGGCGTCCCGATCACGAAGTGCGGGTTCCTCGCCAAGGTGCGGATCTGCTCATCGAGGTAAGTGCCGCCGATACAAACGACGGAACCGATACGGAGGCCGTGTGCGAAGAGACGGAACTCGCGATCGATCTGTTCTGCCAGTTCGCGGGTCGGTGCGATGATGAGAGTGCGATGGTTCGGATTCTTGAGCGTCTTGTGGATGAGCGGCAGGAGGAAGGCTGCGGTCTTGCCGGTTCCGGTATTCGCGACTCCGATGACGTCACGTCCTTCGAGGATGACCGGGATGGTCAACCCTTGGATCGGCGTCGGGTGGAGAAGGTTCCGATGGGCGAGATTCTTCTTGATCCGCTCGTCGAGCTTGAAATCATCGAAGTGAGCCACCGGGCTCTCGATGATCGGCAGGTCTCCCGGCTCTATATGGCCCTTGGTAATGCGCGTCAAATCGAACGAGATCTTCCCCAGCTTCTTCTTGTGCTTGATCTCGCCCCGACGCTTCTTCTGGATAAACTTCTTCTTTCCTGGGGACACGGCGCGTTTGCGCTTTCCCCGTACAACTTTCGTTGCCATAAACATACATACTAATGATATTATCTCGCAAAAAGTTGCAAGATAATACATCGTCTGATGTCTTCACTTGCGCGTCCGCCACCCGGGGTGGACAGGAAACAGGGCCCGAGGGTCTGTCTCTTCTTCTTTGCTGGCCAACAAAAACAGCCTATCTATCAGGCTGTATATTCGACATTTAATTAAAGCAGAGATTTATGGCTTTGTCAAACCGGCAGGTTCCGGGGAGCGGCTTTTCCTCCCATCCAAGTGCTCCTGGATGACTTTCGCATCCATTTCCGTGCGGACGCTCCGCTCGGCATACGCGGCTACCTTGAGCCCGGCCACGACGGTGATGCAGGCAAAGCTGACACTCAAGATAAGTATCAAGAGAAAGGCCATGCCGGAGGAAATCTCTCTGCCGAGTCCGAAAGAAGAAGTCATAGGCTAGAGTTCTTCGTCGAGCGTCTTATCGATGATCTGGATGTCCCGGTCGCTTAGATGGTTCGCGCCCCGGTGCTCGCGGAGGGCCCGGACCAACTGATCTTTTTCCCGGCGATCGATGCCGTGGTGGACACCCGGCTCATTGAGCGCCGCATCAGCTGTCTCCGAGAGCCGGTCGATCTCGTTATGCGTCAGACCGCGACTGTAAAGCTTGTTCCGCACATCATTCTTGAAATCACGCGGCATGATGCGTTTGGATGGAAAGAAGAGTCCCATAGGCGTTTCTTTTTTTCAGTATACCCCAAGTACGCCTCCGGGACAAAAGAAAAGGGGCGCGAGAATACATGTACTCGCGCCCCGCATCAGGAACTATGAAGCGTTATTTTCGGATAGAAATCCTGCTCACCTGGGACGACCCTCCTCCAGCGCGCAGTTTCCGTTCCGTTCTTGAGCGCTTGCGAGCGAGAAATTCATCGGCTTCCGCCTTGAGCTTCTGCTCGAGAGACTTCAAGAAATCATCAGGTTCATGGACCGGACTCGGAAACAACAGGATGACCTCTGCACTGACGAGCTGTTTGTCAGCCTGTTTTTCGTCCGCTCCCTTCAAGGAAAGTTTTTTCCTTCCGATGACTGCCCCTTTAGACATAACTGTAGACCCCTTTCAGTAAAACGAAGGTATGGAGTGTGAAATGCCTCGTCGCTTCAAACCAGGCTTTCAGATGCCTTCTCTTCGGAAAAGCCGCTGAAAGTCTGATTCGAAACCCTTCAAAGAACCTATAATCGGATAGTTTAGCTGATTTGAAGGGACGCGTCAATCACCCTCTACTATTATTCAGGCGTCTCCCGATACGCATTGATTACGACCGATAATCGATCACTATAATAGCGCCCGAGTTCCAGGATATTCTCCAGGCTCAAGACGCTTGTCGCCCGGCAATAGCCATCGAACGCCGCCCGGTCTTCCGGTGTCAGCGTGACCGGGGTCACCGTCTGGGCCTGCATGAGATAGTACATGAGAGACTCCGGATTTTCAACATGGTCCAGCCCGAGGGCATGGCCGAACTCATGGGCGAGGACCAGCCGTAGCTCGTCACGATCGCGGAACTGGTACACATTTATCTGCCGTCCCTGGTACTCTCCCTGATCGAACTCTTCTGCCGGCCCATAACGCTCCTGGTATGCCTCGAGCGTATTGTTGAATGTCTCGACGACTTTCCCCTCCGCACGGGCGAGTTTGTTCAGCTGCTCCACCAGAACATTGATCTTCGTACGTTCGGCATTGAGCGCTTCGGCTTCGCGCCGCAGGGCGCTCGCCTCTCCCTGGAGGCGCTCGTATTCGTCCGGCGGCGCCCCGCCTTCCTTGTTCCACTTCTTCACATCGCGCTCGTATTCCGCGAGGCGCGCCTCATAAGCGGCTGCTTTTTTCTCATAGGTCCGGAGGCGCGTATCGTAGTCCGCCTTTGCCGTGTCGTACTTCTTGCCGATGCTTTCCTGCTCGACAGCGGTCTTGGCACCCTCGGCTTCTACCTTTTTCTGCGCGAGCGTCTGTTCCTGGCGCTCATCGAACACCAGATTCACCACGAACGCGGCGGATGCGTCGTGCTGGAAAAGATTCCTTCCGGCATAGGATTCCCAGGGCTTCTCGGCTTCCTCGAGGACCTGCTGCAATTCCGTCCGGCTGATGCCGAAGCGCTCATCCACCGCGCCGAGCGAATAGTCGAGCCTTTCCTTGCAGGGCACCAGGGAAGAGAGGATGAAGACGCCGCCGAAGAGGACGATTAAGAGGACTGCGAATTGTATTCCGAAACGCATACGCTGTTCCCCTTCTCTACGCTTGGCTCTGATTTTTATGAAGCTTCTCTTCCTTGCGCTGGATCCGCTCATCTGCCCCGATCTTCAAGGCCATGAATTCTTCATGGAACTTCTGGATGTCCGAATCCGACATGTTCTCGATATCCAGGAGCTGGTTCCGGGCGTTCCGCATCGAGCGGATGAGCTCGTCGAGCTTCAGGTGGATCGCTTTGTTATCGCGGTTCTGGGTGTTCTGGATGAGGAAGACCATGAGGAACGTCAGGATCGTCGTTCCGGTATTGATGATGAGCTGCCAGGTATCCGAGTAGCCGAAGGTCGGTCCGGAAAAGACCCAGAGCACGACAATAGCTATCGCGAGCACGAACGCCATCGGCGTTCCTACCGCTTCCGATGTCTTCTGCGCGATCCTATGGAACAGTTCGCCTATGCTCATATATTTATATGAAGGATATATGGATATATGCGAGTATTGTACCACCAAAGAAATCCCCAGGAAACAAAGGCAGACAAAAACCCCGCTTCACTTCTATAAAATGAAACGGGGTTAATAGCGCGCGAGAGCAGGCATCAGGCCATCCTCTCGAACACGAAGTGTGCCGCAGGGTCGCAGGCATGCCTGTGAGATACCTTGCGGACATAGAGCCACGGATTACCATTCACCTTCCCGAAAGAGAAGATGAGGAAACCTACTGGCCCGGCAGTCACGATCGTCAGCCACTCGTCGCGATCGGTCTCATACTGGAGACAGAGATCACGTACTTCGCCCATCGAACACTGGCTGAAGCGGTGACCCAGAGCGGATTCGCATAATTCTCCGACGGGAGCTGCCCTGGAAAACCCGAGAGGCACTCCCTCGACGATCACGATTTCCGTCTCCGACGCCCTCTTTTCCAGAACGGCGTCTATGGGACTCCTGGAGAGAAGTTCCTCGGCCAGCGTGACTGCACGCACTCCTTTTTTCTTCAAAGCCTCCTTCGTCTGCTTGTTCCCCATGAAGCGCCCGGCCGGAAGCCAGATGCTTTTTAAAACAGGAATCCGAGAAGAAGGTGCTGGCGTGTGAAAGAACTCTGGAGAGTTATAGGTATCCAGGATACCCTCTGTATCATGAAGCAACATGATGACATCCTTTCCTAACTTTGGTTTCTACACAAATTTTTGTGTTTGTTCTAATAACATTATACACCTTTTTTAGCGATTTGTCAATGGTAGAATCCCGAAAAAAGTCAAGTGGATAACTCCCCTTTTTCAAGCCATTTCTTCTCAAGGCCCCAAAATCAAGGTGTCCGGGTTAGGCTTTTGAGACAAATGAGACAACATCATGTCTCCAATCACCCCGCTAGCTCCTTAATGATCTGGTCAAAAAGTGGCTTCATATACTCGTCAAGCTTTATATCATCCCGCAAGAAAAATGTTTCCAGCTCATTCTTCTCTTTTTTGAGAGCGATAATTTTTCCAAACTCTGGATTCTCGCCACTCTCTATCAGGTTCTTCGAAAAGGCATCGTACTTCTCTAAAAATTCGTCCTTTGTCTCATTCAAAAGAACCTCGTATACCACGGTCATCTTATCTGTCGGACCACCCTCCTTCAGATATGCCTCGTCAAAATACGTAACGCGAGAGGTGTCCGATGCATCAATATCAAGCTCCTCCTTGAGCTCTTTTTCGATGTTATGCTTGAAGTCAAAATATTCGCCTCTCAGGTCATCGTTGTCGATACCCCCACCACAGAGCTGATGGATACCTGCTCGAGAGGTTTGAGGACCCATTTCGCCGAAAATCGTATAATTGTCAGATGTCTCTACTAACACAGCCGTATGGATGATACGCACACCGTTTTCATCAAGCGATTCGACATTCTGGCAATAGAGATAATGGGCATAGTCGGTCTTTTCTACTAGAATATCTATCGCTTTATCGGCAGCCTCCTTGTGCGTCACGGTAAATACCTCTCCACGCTTGTATGGTTTTCCGTTGGCAATGAGCTCGTCCCAGTAGGCATCAATCTTCGCTTGGATTTCTTGAGGCAACCGGACTTCTCGGTTGCTAAACTTCACGATAATTTCTTTGGTAACTGGAGATACTTTGAAAGGCTTCATAGCTCTTTATCTATCTTATTAAACAGGTCCCAAAATTGCTTAGCTCTAGCCTCGTTATGTTTCGTAGAACTTACATAATGCTCAGAATCCCAGGAAAAATAACTCTGATCAACCGAATCTATCAAAAACCGCAATGCTAGCTCTAATGTAACACACTTTAGTGCGGATAAGGCTTCGTCATAACCGAGTGCTACTTCAGGATTTCCTTTACAATATCCCACGATAAATTGTCTAATCCTCTCCGCAAAGCCTAACTTATCATCCAAAGACATCAAAGATCTTAAGCAATCCCCTATATCAATATAGATTGAAGCAAACATGAAAGTATCGTAATCAATAAATGTGTAGGGCTTGTTTTCAGATGAAAAGAGGATATTCTCTATGCGCGGATCACCATGTATCAACTGCCGGAAATTCTCTAAGTTTTTAGAATACCTTTGCAGATTATCTACGATATTATCTAAAGCATCTCGCAAGCTTTCAGGATAGAGGCTTCGCTCAATCATGAAGGCCTTATTGATATAAAAGTCCTTGTCATGGAATCCCTCAACCTTATGCAAAGGGAGATATTCCAACGTAGACAAACTCTTATGCAAAGACCCTAAAAGGTTTCCGATATCAAAATAAGCCTCCTCGTTAAGGAATTCTAGTAAAAAGTCTTTTGCCTCGATGTATTTATAAACCCTCCATATTTCCGACTGAATCAAAACATAATTGCTTCCGTTCTTCGAGTGCACAAGTATGGGACAGGTCCATCCTTGTTTCGTCAGATGCTCTGCTATAATCTCAAAATCACGCATCAAATCCTTATCAAATATTCCCTGCAAGTGCTGGACGATATACCTGGACTGATCATTGTTAATTACGTAGAATGTCTCATTAATAAGTCCTCCAGAAAGTTTCTCGACTTCAACGATCCCGCCCAAATCATACTGCTCCCAGACTTGCTGGATCTTCTTATGCATTGATGAAATCATATGGGAAAGCCTTAATGGAGATCTCATCAAAAATTACCCTACTGGGAGTACCTGAAAGATGCAAGGTCAGGTCAGCAATGTCTTTCGGATGCAAAATATCTTCCTGGACATCCTTATCTACAGAAAGAGACATTTCTGTTAAAACACTCCCTGGAGACAGCAGGATATAGCGTATGCCTGTATTGAGACCGTCAGACTGCAAAGACTTAACCATGCCCCGCAAACCAGCCTTACTCGCTGCATACGCAGGATCTTTCGGACTACCAGAAACGCCCCAGCGAGAACCAATAAAAATAAACATGCCCTTCGTGCTTCTCTCCAGAAAGTGCTCCGTGCCATATTTGGCAATATAGAAAGATCCAGATAAGTTCGTATCTATGGTATCTTGCCAATCCTTACTGTTCGTATTTTCCAGGCTTTTCAATTTTAGTATTCCGGCACAATTAATGATCAAATCAAAGTTAACCGATACCGAACCAAAGAGACGCTCAACATTCTCAGATGACGAGATATCAACCGATTGATAGATAAAGTTTTGGTGGTCCTCTAAGTCTTTCGGCAAATCTTTTGAACGGCTCACTCCATACACGCTATGACCATCTTCCAAAAAGACATGGGCAATTTCAGAGCCTATCCCTCCAGTTACTCCTGTAATCAGGACCTGCTTCTGCATCTTATTCATAGATTTTCTTTAAAGCTTCTTCGCTTAATGCGTGCTCAGAACTAAGCACATAGTCTCGGTCATTCTCGTTCAAGTCACCCTTATGCTTCTTATTATAGACAAAGAATTGACCATTCTTGGATACGCACGGAACCTCCTCCTCATTGAAAAGCGCTTCGTGAATAGATTCTGCAAAGGAATTCTCTCCTAAAACCACTGGAATAGTAGCCTTTCTCTTTTTAAGGTATCCCTCCACAAGCTCCGTAATTTTGATGGATGGAGTCTCGATACAGATAACATCTCCATGGACTCCACTGTTCAAAGCATATTCGACCAAATCTACCACATCGCTCTCAGTCAGGATATAACGTGTCATCTCCTGGTTGCGTATGGTAAATGCTTCGCCCCGCTGAATATGATTCTCTAGCTTTTCCAGAACAGAGCCGTTCGAATACAAGATGTTGCCAAACCGGATATTTATAAAATCAACACCCTCAATGTCCGATTCTCGGCTCAGATCTTCGATAGCTTTCTTCGAAGCTCCCATGGCCGAAAGCGGCTTGGCTGCCTTATCAGAAGAACACAAAATGACCTTCCGAACACCCGTGTGCTTTTTCGCTATGTCCCTTACCCTTTTGAAGACCTCGACGTTTTCGGTCATAACTTTTTCCGGAAAAGCAACTCCTACCGAAAAATGCTTTAATGCAGCACAGTGAATAATGTAAGAAATTTCCGTCTGTCCCAAAAAGTTCTCTAGAAAAGACTCCTCAAGAACGTCTCCAAATAGCACATACAGACTTTTGCCATTCCCGCTTATACGCTGCATATCCAATAGTCGAGCTGCTCCTTCTTCCGCCCGGTCGACTACATAAACCCGAAAACCTTCACCAAGAAAAAACCTCGTTAGTATAAGGCCTACCGTCCCGCCGGCTCCTGTGATCAAAATGTTCTTCCCATTCATAATACTTTAGAAAAAAGACGCCCGATATTTACAAAGTATAGGACGCCCAGGATTTAATTCAAAGTTGGCTCACCAAAGTATTTTGTTATGACTGACGGATTATCAGACAGCTTTTTAAAGTTTTCTGGCGTGCCAAAATCATAAAAGAACTTGTTGTTCACAATACCCCAGATGTTTGGCGCTAATCTCTGCATCGATTCTCTCTCAACATAGAGATCCAAGCCAAGGTCTACTGTTCTCAAAAAAGCTTCTTTCCTGAGAGCATAGAAGCCCGTCGTACTGGCCCGCAGTCCGGGAACGCAGTTTTCTGAATCCCACAAGCTCATAACCTTTTTTGATTGAGAGTCAATTTTTACCATCCCAGAATTTGGAACATTCTTGCGAGTAGTCACCAAAACAGAACAATGCGCATCTCTCTCTACATGTGTTTCGATGAAATGCCGTAGATTAAGATTCCAAATATTATCTGCCGTTAGCAAGAGCGTATCCCTACACTTTACTTGGGATACTCCAACATAAGAGCTCTGCGCCGTACTCTTTGGATACTTTTCTACGACAAGCCTTACTGAAGAAGGAAAATTATTTCTAATCTCATCTTCAATCAGCTCGGCCTGAGATACCTGGCTACCGGTTACCACAATATCTGATATGCCGTTATTCAACAGCCAGAAAATCACATACCGCAGAAACGGAACCCCATCAAACGGCAGAAGACACTTTGGCTTATGTTTACATATATCACCAAGGCGAGTTGCTCGTCCTGATGCAATAATAACCGCTGACATATTCATCAGAACCTCCTATGAAAGCTCCTACCATAAGCAAGAGTTTGTCTGATCTCAAGTGAACTAGACTCAATAACTTATTTTAAAGGTGCAACAAGATACAATACCTTTATTTCGGGCTTTTGTCAATATTGAAATATTACTGTGATATGAAACCTAAAAAAATAAAATCGCCCCTGGAGAGGCGACTTTATAGCACAAAATTCCGCACCCTTGGGTGCGGAATTTTGTTTAATGCGGGAGCGACGGGACTCGAACCCGCGACCTTCTGCGTGACAGGCAGACGCTCTAACCAGCTGAGCTACACCCCCATAAACCGGTGACAGGGGTGAGGATCGAACTCACGACCTAGGGGTTATGATTCCCTCGCTCTAACCATCTGAGCTACCCTGCCCTGTTGCCTTTTTTTTGAAAAAACAAAAGCCAGAGAACCGGCCCGTTTCTTTGTTGCGGGGGGTGGATTCGAACCACCGACCTTCTGGTTATGAGCCAGACGAGCTGCCAGACTGCTCTACCCCGCTCTGTTTGTCTATTATATACCGTTTCTGTGGGTGATCCAAGATTCGAACTTGGGACCTCGTCATTATCAGTGACGCGCTCTAACCAACTGAGCTAATCACCCCCGAGACACTAAAAATAGCACTTGGAAAGATACCACGATCCGGGAAAAGAATCAAGAGGCAGAAGAAAGGATGCCCTATGACAAGCACCTTCTTACCCTGGTGGACCCTATCGGATTCGAACCGATGACCTCCGCTTTGCAAAAGCGGCGCTCTACCAACTAAGCTAAGGGCCCATTGCTTATAGTCAAGTCGAGAAACTTTCTTCCTTGTCCCGACTTGAGAAACTTTTCTCTTCTGATTGCAGATACTTTATCTGAATATTCTTCTGTATATACTAATATGAAAGGGCTATTTTGTCTCGTAAACTTATTCGATCCTAAGTTATGTTCTTTTAATCGTGACAATGGGTCCTTGCCGGTATAACCCGTATATCTCTTCCCATTCCTTTGGCTTTTCAATACGTAGACTGTAAACATATAGCTGTGCTGACGCTCACCCCAGCCGAAGGCTGGTCCGCCTCTGGCGGAAACTAAGCTAAGGGCCCAGATAGTCTATTTGTAAACGCTCATGATTATATCGAGAAAACGCCTCTTTGTAAAGAGAACAATTTGCCAGGACAAAAGGCTTGCGCCACAATAGCGGTATCCGAAATACAAAAATGCAGAAGGAGGAATACAAATACTTGAATGCGTTCCGCAGTCTGGCGCCGGTCGGCGACAAGACGCTCCGGCTCCTCCTGGAGCGTTTCGGTTCGGCCGAAGCCGCCTGGAAAGCCTCGGCCGTCGATTTCGCTGCGATGCCCGGCATAAGCAAGAGTGCTGGGGAAGCCCTCGCCAGAAGAGAGACGCTGGTAAACCCCGAAGAAGCCTGGGAGCTCGTCGAGAAGGCGGAGATCCGCATGCTCCGCGAGGATGATCCGCTCTACCCGCGCGTCCTCCGCGAAATTCCCGACCGTCCCCTCTTCCTCTATGTCCGCGGCAGTTACGATTGGACCAGAGAAAAGCCGGCCATCGCCATCGTCGGCTCGCGCAAGTTCACCCACTACGGCGAGCAGGCAGCCGAACGCCTTGCCTACGACCTAGCCCGGGCCGGCTGCGTCATCGTCTCCGGACTCGCCTTCGGCATAGACAAGATCGCCCATACCGGAGCGCTCCAAGCGGACGGCGAAACGCTTGCCGTCCTCGCCGGCGGGATTGATGATGCCGGGATCAACCCGCGGAGCCACGTGCCGCTCGGCAAGCGCATCCTCGAGGCCGGCGCCCTCGTTTCCGAATTCCCGCCCGGTACCATACCGCTCCCCGCCTACTTCCCGATGCGGAACCGCATCATTGCCGGCATCTCCCTGGGTACGCTGGTCATAGAAGCTGCCGAGCAAAGCGGCAGCCTCATCACCGCCCGCCTCGCTTTGGAGTACGATCGCGAGGTCTTCGCCGTTCCCGGCTCCATCTTCTCGCCGGCCTCTGCCGGCACCAACGCCCTGCTCCGAAGCGGCGCCAAAGCCGTGACGAACGTCCGCGATATTCTCGAAGAATTCCCGCTGTTTTCGGAGTCCGGCAAAACGCCCGGACAGGCGGAAGCGAAGCCCTCTCTTCTCCTCTCGGAAGCCGAAGAGAAAGTCCTCGCTGCGCTTTCCCACGACCCCCTCCACGTTGACAGGATTATTAAAGCGGCTAGACTGGGAACCATTGACGTACAGTCAGCTTTGACGATGCTCGAGCTGAAAGGGATTGCCAGAAACATAGGAGGCATGCACTATATACGGCAATACCCTTAATTCACCCAACTTTCCTTTCTCTATTATATGAAGCTCCTCATCGTCGAATCGCCATCCAAAGCCAAGACTATCGAGAAGTACCTGGATAATGAGTACCGCGTGGTCGCCTCTATCGGGCATATCCGGGACCTCCCCAAAAACAACAAGAAGGCCATCGACATCGAGGGCGGCTTCGTGCCGCACTACGAAATCTCCCCCGGCAAGGAGAAGGTGGTTTCGGAACTGAAAAGCCTCGCCAAGAAAAGCGACGAAGTACTCCTCGCAACCGACCCCGACCGCGAAGGCGAAGCGATCGCGTGGCACGTCGCCGAAACCTGCGGCCTGAAGAAACCGAAGCGCGTCCTCTTCTACGAGATCACCCCAAGCGCCGTCAAAGAAGCGATGAAGCATCCGCGCGACCTCGACGAACATCTGCGCCGCGCCCAAGAAGCGCGCCGGGTCCTCGACCGGCTCGTGGGCTATGATCTCTCCGGCCTGATCTGGAAAAAGGTGCGCTACGGACTGTCCGCCGGGCGCGTCCAATCCCCTGCGCTCCATATACTCGTAACGCGGGAACTGGAGATTCGCGCCTTCAAACCGGAAGCCTACTGGGTGCTCACGGCCGATGTCACGACGCCTAAAGGCGAGCTCATCACGCTCACCGCGACCGAAGAGCCACGGAACGAAGCACGTGTCGAGGAGATTCTTGCCCTCGGCAAGAAAGGCTCCTGGAAAGTTACCGACGTGAAAGAAACGGAAGTGGCCAAGCGTCCCCGCGCGCCGTTCACTACTTCTACCCTCCAGCAGGCAGCGAGCTCGCGCCTCGGCTTTTCCCCGAGCCGCACCATGCGCGTGGCCCAGAAGCTCTATGAGAATGGGCACATCACCTACATGCGTACCGACAGCACCTCTTTGAGCAAAGAGGCTATCGGGACCATCGCCAATGCGGTCGAGAGCGAATTCGGGAAAGACTCTCTCTCTATCCGCCAATACAAGACCAGGAGCAAGAATGCCCAGGAAGCCCATGAGGCGATCCGTCCGACGCGCGCCGACAAGAAGACTGCCGGCACCACCGACGAAGAAAAGAAGCTCTATACTCTCATCCGTGTCCGCACGCTTGCTTCGCAGATGAGCGATGCCCGCACGCTCCGCACCAAGATCACCGCGAATACCGGAGATGAAGGCATGCCGGACTTTACCGTAACCGGCTCACGCCTGCTCTTCGCCGGCTGGCTCGCTCTCGACACGGCCGCTCAAGGCGAAGACACGATGCTGCCGAAAACCGCCGCAGGAGAGGCGCTCGCCTTGAAGGATCTCCGTTCCGAAGGCAAAGAAACGCTCCCGCCCAACCGCTACTCCGAAGCTGGTCTCGTGAAAGAGCTCGAGAAGCGCGGTATCGGCCGGCCGAGCACCTACGCCTCGATCATCAAGACCATCGTCGACCGCGGCTATGTGACCAAGGATGGGAAAGCGCTCGTACCCACAGAAACCGGTGAAGTCGTCGACACCTTCCTTTCCGAACACTTCCAAGACTTCGTCTCGGATACCTTCACCGCAGAAATGGAAAACAAGCTCGACGATATCGCCGAAGGCACGCGCGACTACGAGGAAACGCTCCGCGAATTCTATACCCCCTTCACCAAGGAAGTGAAGTCCAAAGACAAGCTCGAAAAGATGACGAACCTCGGGGACGCGCCTGAAGGCACCGTCTGCCCCAAGTGCGGAAGCAAGATGATCGTGAAGCTCGCCAAGAACGGCAAGTTCCTCTCCTGCTCGCGTTTCCCGGAATGCGACGGAGCCCGGACCATAGACGGCAAAGAGCTCGAAGGCCCCAAAGAGACCGGCGAGGCCTGTCCCAAGTGCAAAGACGGCAAACTCGTGGAGCGCGACGGGCGCTTCGGGCGCTTCGTGGCCTGCTCCAATTATCCGAAATGCAAATACATCAAGAAGGATGAGTCATCGATGCCGACCACCGGAGTGAAATGCCCCGTCTGCAACAAGGGCGAGATGGTCGAGCGGCGCGGACGCTATGGCATCTTCTACAGCTGTTCCAACTATCCCGACTGCAAGAACGCCATCAAGTCCAAGCCGACCGGAAAACTCTGCGAGTATATCCGCGAGGACAAAGGCGGCAAGCCCTGCGGCGCGCTCATGATGGAGGGAACCAAGACGATCCCCGAACGCTGCAGCGACAAGACCTGTCCCAACCACAACCCGCACAAGCTGGAAAAGAAGTAAACCGAAACTCCCCTTTCCGGGGAGTTTTTTCTACGCGCTGTTTGAAAGATTTTCACATTATCCTTCTCAATTCCTTCCACGCCACCAAGAGGACAAGCCAGCCGATCGTCACGAGAACGATCATGGCTCCGCTTGGAAAAGCGAAGAGTTGCGCCAAGAGAAGTCCGAGAACAGTGCTTGAAAGCGAAAGGAGAAGAGCTATGAAAAACGTTTTCCAGAAGCCTTTGCCAAGCTGCATCGAAGCGAGGACAGGGATAACCAGAAGCGCTCCAATCATGAGCGATCCGACCATAGAAAGGGCCAGCGTAATGAAAGCGGTCACTGCAAAGAAAAAAAGAAATTGGAACAAGCCCTTCGATACCCCGCTCACTTGGGCCAATTCTTCGTCGAGAGCCATCATGAAATATTCTTTCTGGTAACGATACACCGCTATTCCCAATACCACGAGCATCAGAGCTAGTACACCGATCTGAAGCCACGTCACCTCCGCAATGCTTCCGAAAAGAAAACTCTCGATCCCGCCATGTTCCTCGCGATCATGAGCGTGCCCACCTTCTTCATGGATGTCCAGAAAAATGATGGAAAGCGCCAGGCTGCCCGAAAGGAAAAGCGCCATAAGCGCATCCGTCGACGTCTTCCATCTCGTTCTCGCCCGTTCGATTCCGAGGCTAGCGAGAAACGTGGTCGCGAATGCCCCGATAAGCATGGGAATGCGGAAAAGAAGAGCGAGAGCGATCCCGAGCAGTCCGACATGGGAAAGAGCATCTACCAGAAGAGAGTACCGCCTCGTCACCAGATATAAGCCGATCATCGGAGCAATGGCAGCAAGAAGCAGGCCTGCGACGAGAATCTTTTGGAAATGAGAATCAAGAAAAATTTCAATCATACGCGTGCTTTAGTGACGGTGATGAATAACGCGCTCTCCGTGAGCCAGGATACGATCAAGATCTTCTCCGCTTATTTTCTTGGTTTCAGAATAACCCAAGACCTTTTTGTCCAAGCAGAGAATATGGCGCGTATCACGGGAAACGACGTCATGATCGTGAGAAACGAGGATAATCGTCATGCCTTTTTCGTGAAGCTTCCGCAGCAGGGTGTACAGATCTTCCTCGTAACTCGTATCGATGCTCGTGGTAGGCTCATCGAGAACCAAGAGCTCCGGTTCCGAAACCAGGGCTCTGGCGATAAAGACGCGCTGACGCTCCCCTCCAGACAGCTCTCCCAAGCGACGGGATGCCAGATGGCCGATGCCGCACAACTGAAGCGCCTCCATAACCGCTGTCATCTTAGAGGGTTTCCGATTACGATCAGCATAGCCGCTTCTTACCACCTCGAGCACACTGGCAGGGAAATTCAAATCTCCGCGAAAAACATTCTGCGGAATATAGCCGATTTTCTGCCAGCCGCGAAAAGCATTCAGCGGCTCGCCGAACAGTTCCACCTCTCCTCCTTGAATTTTCTCCAAGCCCAAGAGAAGACGAAGCAGCGTTGTCTTGCCGCTCCCGTTTCCGCCGAGGATGCCGAGGTAGTCTCCTTTTTCCACTTCGAAACTCACGTCTTGAAGCGCGCTGATCTGCTGACCATATGAATATGTGAGATGGGAAACTTTTACGATGGTCATAGCGTTATCACATGGAATAAGCGCAAGTCTGGCACAAGCCGAAAAATTCAAGCGAATGGCGGAGGATGGTGAACCGGTGCGCGCGGCCGATAGAGCGCTCCTGACGGAGGATCTCCCGCTCATCCAGGTCGATATCCTCGATGCGCTCGCATTCCAAGCATACCAGATGGTGGTGATGCGCGAGAGCGACGCGCTCGTAGTATTCGCGCCGGCCACCGAGACTGATCGGGCGGATAGCGCCGAGCGCCTCCAGCCGATCAAGATCCCGGTACACCGTCGTCTTGTTGACCATCACTCCTCGCTTCTCCATGAGCGCGAGTATTTCCGGAGCCGAGAGCGGCTTGGCAGTGGAGTCGAACACATGAGCAAGCGCTCGGCGGGCAGGGGTGAGCCGCACCTTCTGGTCTTTCAAGAGAGAAATAATGGTTTCTTGTTTTATCATGTTTTCATGTTAATGCAACTAAGTTGCATTTGTCAAGAAGGGGAGAGGGGAGCGCAAAAAATCGAAGGATTCCTTTGAGAAAAGCAAAAAATAAAGCTTCCTCGAAAGCTTCTTCTTGGAATCCGCCGCAAAAATCGGTATACTGGAGAATATACGTGCTATGTATACAAAAGCGACACAATTGAAAGATATCTTCGAGGCCGCCGCCTATCCCCTTTCAAGCGATGATGAAAAATTCCTTACAGAAGTCTGCCAATTCTCCGAAGCGGCGCACGCCGACCAGAAACGCAAATCCGGTGAGCCTTATATCACCCACTCCTTGAACGTGGCCAAAATCCTCGCGGAAATCGGCATGGACGAGAAGACCATCGCCGCCGGCCTGCTCCATGACGTCCCGGAAGACACCGCCGTCACGCTCGAAGAAGTCGCAGAGAAATTCGGGGAGGAAGTCGCTTACTTGGTGGACGGCGTCACCAAGCTCGGCAAGATCAAGCTGCGCGGATCGAAGGAGGAATACTATCTGGAAAACCTGCGCAAGATGTTCATGGCGATGGCCCAGGATATCCGCGTCGTGATCATCAAGCTCGCCGACCGCCTGCACAACATGCGCACGTTGGAGCACCTGCCGCCGGAAAAGCAAGCGCGCATCGCCCGGGAAACCATGGAGATCTACGCCCCGATCGCCAACCGGCTCGGTATCGGGGAAATCAAGGGCGAGCTCGAGGATACCTGCTTCATGTATCTCGATCCCGAACACTACGAGGAAACCAAACGTCTCCAGGAAACCTACCTCCACGAAGGCCAAGCATACATGGAACGCATCGTCTCGCTCTTTTCCAAGACGCTCAAGGACGCCAAGATCCAGGTAATCGATATGCAAGGGCGCACCAAGGACCTCTACCGCCTCTACCAGAAGCTCAAGAACCACGACATGAACATCAACCGGGTCTACGACTTGGTCGCGATCCGCATCGTCGTCCCGGAAATCGCCGACTGCTACGAAGCCCTCGGCATCATCCACCGCGAGTACCGCCCCATGGTCGGCCGCATCAAAGACTACATCTCCCTTCCCAAGCCGAACGGCTACCAGTCCCTCCACACCACGATCTTCGGTCCCGAAGGCCGCATCATCGAGGTCCAGATCCGTACCCAGAAGATGCACGACGAGGCCGAGTACGGCATCGCCGCCCACTGGATGTACACCGAACGCGAGCGTCCGGGCTGGCGCAGCTTCTTCCAGCGCCCGAAGGCCGCCGCACTCAAGGGTGCACGGCCGAAAGAACTCACCTGGGTCAGTCAGCTCAAGGAATGGCAGAAAGAGATCGGCCGCGATGACAAGGAATTCATCGAGGGATTGAAAATCGAATTCTTCAAGAACCACATCTTCGCTTTCACGCCGAAAGGAGATATCATCGATCTTCCCGAAGAGGCTACCCCGATCGACTTCGCCTATGCTATCCACAGCGAGATCGGCCACCGGGCTATGGGAGCCAAAGCCGACGGCAAGATGGTGCCGCTCGATTATCACATCCAGAACGCCCAGGTGATCGAAATCCTCACTTCCAAAGAAAAAAAGAAGCCGAGCCGCGATTGGCTCAACTTCGTCAAGACTTCCAGCGCCAAGTCTCACATCCGCCGCGAACTCCGCAACAGCGAATTCCAGAAATAATTACTCCTTCGTCACGCGCATCACTTCTTCCAAGGAAGTCACTCCCTGGACGATTTTCAGAAAACCGTCTTCCACCATCGTGGACATGCCGTTCTCTTTCGCCTTATTCTCGATTTCTTCGCTCGTGGCTGATTGGGTGACCATCTTGCGTATATCGGTATCCATTTCCAGCACCTCATAGATGCCGTTCCGGCCCCGGTAGCCTTCTCCGCCGCATTGGTCGCAGCCAGCCGCTTTGTAGAAAGTGACTTCTTCCCAGGTCTTGGCGTCTTTCAGGTATTTCTTGCCTTCGCTATCATTCTGGAGGAATTTCATGATTTCCTCGATATCGTAGGATTTGGCCAGCGCCTCCACCTCTTTCTTCTCGAGATGGTACGGCTTCCGGCATTCCACACAGAGACGGCGTACGAGACGCTGCGCGACGATAGCATTCGTAGTAGAAGCGATGAGGAACGGCTCGGCACCCATGTCGAGCATACGCGGGAGAGCGGCCGCGGCGCTGTTGGTATGGAGCGTCGAGAGCACCAAGTGGCCGGTCATGGCGGCATGGAGCGCGATCTCGAGCGTCTCTTGGTCGCGGATTTCTCCGACCATCAGGATATCCGGGTCCTGGCGCAGGAGCGCGCGAAGCGCCGCGGCGAACGTCATACCGATCTTCGTCGAGATCTGCGTCTGGTTGACGCGCGGCATGCGGTATTCCACCGGGTCTTCAACGGTAGAGATGTTCACTTCCGGAGTATTCAGGATATCCATGATCGTGTAGAGCGTCGTGGTCTTGCCGGACCCGGTCGGGCCGGTCACCAGGATCATACCGTTCGGCTTGTTGATCTCGCGCTGGACGATCTCCAAGGAGTGCGGGTGGAGCCCCATCTTTTCCAAGGTCAGCCCCTTCGACGATTCGTCGAGGAGGCGCATCACGATCTTCTCGCCGTCGAAGACAGGCAGGATGCTCACGCGGAAGGAAATCTTGTAATCGTCCTTCTCGATCTTGAAGCGTCCGTCCTGCGGCAAGCGATGTTCGTCGAGCTTCAGGTTCGAGAGCACCTTGATGCGCGCTACGATGCCGAGCGCGGTATCCTTCGGAAGCGTCATAGCGTCATGCAGCACGCCGTCGATGCGGTAGCGTACGTGCACTTCTTTCTCCTCCGGCTCGATATGGATATCGCTCGCGGACTCGAGGATCGCGTGCTTCAGGAGCGTATCGACGATACGGATAATCGGAAGGCCGGCGGCCATCGCTTCGAGGTTCTCTTCTTTCTTCTCACCGCCCTCGCCTTTCACCTCGCCGGTCAGGATATCGCCGAATTCCGCCTTGAGGCTCTTCTCGTACTGGTGGAGCGCCGCCTGGATAGACTCGCGGCTCGTAAGACACGGCACGATCTTGAGACCGGTTTTTTTCTTGATAAAGTCGATCGTCTGCAGGTCTTCCGGGTTGAGCATGGCCACCTTGAGATCGGAGCCGCTCTTCTGGAAAGAGACGATGTTATATTTCTTGGCGATGAGTTCCGGAACGATCTGAAGGATCTCGATAGGAATCGCCTCCTTGGAAAGGTCGACGAACGGGATGCCGAGGATATACGCGTACATCTTCTGAAGCTCCGGTTCCTTGACCAGATCCTTCTCCAAAAGCACGCTTCCGAGATCTTTTTCTTCTTTTTTCGCCTGGGACACAGCCTCGTCTATCTGTTCCTTCGGGAGGATGTTCGAATCCGCCAAGAACATGCGGAGCTGTTCTGTATCGATGCGCATAGCTGTTTTGTTTTCGTGTTTTTATTATACCACGAGGCGGCATCGCTTTCCGCAAGAAAAAACAGCGGTCGCCCGCTGTTTTCCTTGGTTTACATCATGCCTCCCATTCCCGCCATCGGATTGG
Source organism: Candidatus Moranbacteria bacterium RIFCSPHIGHO2_01_FULL_55_24 (assembly GCA_001786575.1). Classification (GTDB taxonomy): domain Bacteria; phylum Patescibacteriota; class Minisyncoccia; order Moranbacterales; family UBA1568; genus UBA1568. The sequence goes on from MFRW01000003.1 coordinate 55,380, forward strand.
CTCCGGGGCCGGGCTCGGGCTTTTCCTCTTCCACTACCGCCGCCTCGGTAGTGAGGAGCAGCGCTGCGACCGATACGGCATTCTCCAGCGCCGTGCGGGTCACCTTCAGCGGATCGATGATACCGGCTTTCAGCATATCGTTCTCGAAGCTATTCTCTTTGGCATTGTAGCCGTAGTTCGGAAGCTTGCTCTCGAGCACGCGGTTCACCACGACCGCTGCATCCTCTTCTCCGGCGTTCAGAACGATCTGGCGGATCGGTTCTTCGAGCGCCTTCGTGACGATCCGGTACCCGGAAACATAGTCGTTGTCGATTTCCGTATTGTTCTTGTCAAAAGCCGCAAGGGCCGTCTTGGAGGCTTTGAGAAGTGCCGTACCGCCGCCGGACACGATCCCTGCTTCAAGGGCTGCCTTGGTCGCCGCGACAGCGTCTTCCATCTTGTGCTTCATATAGGTGAGCTCGGTTTCGGTCGCCGCGCCTACGCGGATCACCGCCACGCCGCCCGCAAGCTTGGCCAGGCGCTTCTGGAGCTTCTCGCGCTCGTAGGACTTGGTAGCGTCGGTCTTTTCGTGGAGCGCCTTGATTTCTTCTATGCGCTCTTCGAGAGCTTTCTTCTTGCCCTTGCCGCCGACGATGGTCGTGTCGTCCTTGGTGGCGATCACCTTCTGGGCGGAGCCGAGCATAGCGAGTGTCGTCGCTTCGAGCTTCATCCCCTTGTCTCCCGAAACGACGGCCGCGCCAGTCAGGATCGCGATGTCCTCGAGCAGTGCTTTGCGATTATCGCCGAATTCCGGCGCCTTCACCGCGAGCACGTTCAAGACGCCGCGGATCTTGTTCACCACGAGCGTCGCGAGCGCTTCGCCGTCGATGTCTTCGGCGATGATGACGATGTCCTTCTTGCCGGACTGGGCGAGTTCGTTTAGAAGCGGGACGATCTCGGCGATAGCCGAAATCTTCTTGTCGGTTACGAGAATGCTCGGGTTCGCAAGCTCGGCTCGCTGCCCTTCGGCGTCCGTCATCATATACGGCGAGATGTATCCCCGGTCGAAATTCATGCCTTCGACGATTTCCTTGGAAAGGCCGAGCGTCTGCGACTGTTCGGTGGTCACGACGCCATCCTTGCCGACCGTATCCACGACGTCCGCGATCATCTCTCCCATTTCCCGGGATTCCGCAGAAATAGTCGCTACTTGGGCGATCTCTTCTTTCGAGCTGATCTTCTTGGATTGCTTCAGAAGCGCCTTGATGACATCGTTCTTGGCAGCTTCCATGCCGCGACGGATACCGATCGGATTCATTCCGGTCTCGACGAATTTGAGCCCCTCGCGCACGAGCGCCTGGGTGATGACGGTCGAGGTGGTCGTGCCGTCCCCGGCAATGTCATTCGTCTTCTCGGCGACCTGGCGGATGAGCTCCGCTCCGAGATTCTCGAATTTGTCCGGAAGCTCGATCTCCTTGGCGATCGACACGCCGTCATTCGTGATCGTCGGTCCGCCGTATGCCTTCCCGAGAATGACGTTCCGCCCTTTCGGCCCGAGCGTCACCTTGACCGCGTCCGCCACTTTGTCGATACCGACTTTGATTCTCTTCCGTGCGTCTTCGCTGTATGCTAATTGCTTTGCCATAGTCTTTAATAAAAACAATTATTAGCACTCATTATTATAGGTTGCTAGCCGTGTTCGTCAAGAGAGTTCTAGACCTTGAAGACGATCACATCGCCGTCCTGGACGATATAGTCCTTGCCTTCCAAACGGAGCGTTCCCTTGTCGCGGCCTGCGGCCCAAGAACCGGCTTCCACCAGTTTCTCCCAATGGATGACTTCCGCCCGGATGAATTTCTCCTCGAAGTCTCCGTGGATGGCCGCTCCCGCCTGTGGCGCCGTCGAGCCCTGTTCCACGGTCCAGGCGCGCGTCTCCTGCTCGCCGGTGGTGAAGTATGTCATGAGCCCCAGGAGCGCGTAGGCGCGCTTGATGAGGTCGCCCAGATGCGAGCGTATGCCGAGCTCTTCCGCTTCTTCCGGAGTCATTTCGATGAGCTCTTCCTCGATCTTGATGTCGAGCTTCACGTGCGGGCGGCTCTCGAGTTCCGGCGCGAGCGCGCGCTCGATATCGGAAACATTGTAGACATAGAGGAAGGGCTTCGCGGTGAGGAGCTGCAGGCTATGAGCTATCTTCTTCTCTTCTTCGGAAAAATGTTCCAGGAGCGTGTAGGCGAGCTGTTCGGCTTCGAGGGCGGTCTCGATCTTCTCGAGCACCGCCATCTCGGCCAGCGCTTCCTTGTTTCCCGAACGCGTCTCTTTGATGGTCTTCAGTTTGCGCTTGGCGACCGTCTCCATGTCCGCCAGGATCAGCTCGGTATTGATGATCTCGATGTCTTCCTTCGGCTCCACGCGGTTGTGGACATGGATGATGTCCGGGTTCTCGAACGCCCGCACCACTTCCACGATCGCATCCACTTCGCGGATATTCTGGAGGAATTTGTTGCCGAGGCCTTCTCCCTCGCTCGCCCCCTTCACGAGTCCGGCGATGTCTACGAATTCCACCACGGCCGGGATAATCTTCTTGCTCCCGGAAACAGCCGAGAGTTTCGCCAGGCGCTCGTCCGGCACCTCGACAATCCCGATATTCGGTTCGATGGTGCAGAACGGATAATTATTGATATCGACCGCCTTCCTGGTCAAGGCTTTGAAAAGCGTGGATTTCCCGACATTGGGAAGACCGACGATTCCGACTTTGAGGGACATACGAGAGGAAAATTAGAGAGAAAAAACGCCTTGGAATTACTCCCTATTCTCGCAAAAATAGCGCTCGGCGTCAATAAAAAAGAGGTCTTCAAGCTTGAAGACCTCTTAGAGGATCACTGTTGTGATTTTCAGATAGCCGGCGGTTATGCCGGGAGCGCTTCACGCTCGCCCTGGAAAAAGTTTCTGACGCTATCGAGACACAGCGCGATGCCCGAAACCGTATCCAGGAGATCGTCCTGCTGCTTCGCGCACAGCCAGCGGTAATTCTCCCAGAGGAGCGGTTGGCCGGTATTGTCTTCTTGGAAGTCCGCGAGCCTCTGCGTGCTGTGGACCAAGAGATCGCCAACCAGCATTTCACAAGGTTCGTCACCGAACACATGAGGGAAGCGGCCGAGCTCTCGCCATTCCCGCTTGAAGGCCTGGCTAGTGAAATTTTCCTGCCGCCGAAGCCCGGCCATGACCGATTCGCCAGGAAGAAGATCAAAAGAGATAAAGCCGTATCTACCAGTCTCCTTATCCCTCCGGATGAGGAATTCCCGGTTCCTCGGATCGAACCTGCAGATCTTGTCGATGAACGACGGGTTCTGCCGCGGAGCCCCGTACCAGAGAAGCAAAAGCGCCTTACGTTTCATTGTCCTACCCTTTCCTGCCTGCAAAGAACTGCGGATTTCCCTATCTTTCCCGAGAAACCGGAAAATGTCAAGAAAGGCCCCGTTCAAGCGCTTTATGCTATAATATCCTGGCGATAACCTTTCTCATACCACTATGAATCCGGCGATTTTCAAGGCCTACGATATCCGCGGCATCTACCCGGAGGAATTCAATGCCGATGATGCCTATCGGATCGGGCGCGCCCTGGTCATGCATCTGCGGCCGAAAACGCTCGGAGTCGGCCGGGATGTGCGCGAGTCCAGCCCGGAGCTCTTCGAGAGTTTCACTCGAGGAGTCATGGAACAGGGCTGCGATGTCATCGACCTCGGCATCATCACCACCCCGATGGTCTACTTCGCCGCCGGCCGCCTCGATATCGACGCCGCCGTCTCTATCACTGCGTCCCACAATCCTCCCCAATACAACGGGATGAAGATCGCCCTTCGCGGCGCGATTCCGGTCGGCGAGAATTCAGGGCTGCGCGATATCCGCGACCTGGCCATGGCCGGAACCTTCGAAGAAGGCAGCTCTGCCGGCAGCATAGAAGCCGAGGATATCCGCCCCGCTTACTACGGCTACTTCAGCGCCTTCGCCGATCTGGGCGACAAGAAATTCACTCTCGCGATCGACACGGCAAACGCTATGGGCGTACTCGAGCTCCCGATCTACGAACAGCTCGCGGAAAACATTTCTCTCATCCGCCTCTATGACGATCTCTCGCAGCCGTTCTCCTGCCATGAGGCCAACCCGCTGAAAGCCGAGACTCTGGAAGAACTCCAGGCGAAGATCCGCGAAGCCGGAGCCGACCTCGGGATCGCCTACGACGGCGATGCTGACCGCATCGGGTTCGTGGACGAGGCCGGAACGATCATCCCTATGGATCTCATCACCGCGCTTATTGCGAAGATCATCCTCGAGAAGAAGCCCGGGAGTACCATCCTCTACGATCTGCGCTCTTCCCGTTCGGTCAAGGAAATCATCGAAGAGAACGGAGGGGTCGCCATCGAATGCAAAGTAGGCCACGCCAATATCAAGAAGCAGATGCGCGAAACCGGCGCTATCTTCGCCGGCGAACTTTCCGGCCACTACTACTTCGAGGAGAACTCTTTCGCCGAAGCCGGCACGCTTCCGGCGCTCCTCCTCCTCAATCTCATGGCGGAGACCGGCGAGAAGATCTCCGAGCTCGTCCGCGAGACGAAGCGCTACTTCCACTCCGGCGAAATCAACAGCGAAGTCGCGGATAAGGAGCGCGTCCTCCAGGATTTGAAAATGCGCTACGCAGACGGCAAGATGCACGAGCTCGACGGCCTCAAAGTCGAATATCCCACCTGGTGGTTCAATGTCCGCGCCTCGAATACCGAGCCCCTGCTCCGGCTGAACCTCGAAGCCGAAACTCCCGAACTCCTCGCCGAAAAGCAGGCCGAGCTCCTGGACATCATCCGGAGACAAGCTTGACCGCTTTCCCGCACAGGAGGTATACTGGTCCCAATGGACCAGAAAACGCCCCAAGTGAATATTTCTTCTCAAGCGTCATAAACCGCCCCGATTGGGCGGTTTTTTTCTGGCCGAAATCGGTTCTTTCAAACAAAGGGGTCTTCTATGCACCAGACGACGCTCCTCGCCATCGACTGGCATGATGAAATCCGGAAGCTCCGTGCTGACGGACATACGGTCTGCCCGCTCATGGCGCATGTCCCCGGCAGCTCCAGACCGCCGACCTGCCGCTGCGATATCGAAACGCTGCGACGCGTCTTCCTGGAGGAAAACACGCATTGCACGGAAGGCGATTGCTGCCTGCCGCGCATAAACTCCCCCAGGGAAGCCTGCAACGAAGCGGCCACCTATCATCGCAGACATCCTTACTGACAAAACGCCTCCCCGGGAACATCCGGCGAGGCGCTTTTTTTCGATTCCAAATTCTAGAGGGTTACCACCCGAGGTATCCGCCATCCAGGTTTTCTGCGGCGATACTGTGCTCCTTCAGCTTCTCTTGAGCAAGACTGGAACGGCCGCCGGAGCGGCAGCTGACAACGAGTGTCACCTGATCCAGCGTTTTTCCGCATTGCCCGGCACACTCTTCCAGGCGGGCCTTGAGCTCGTCTTTCGGCAGCGAGCACACGAAGCCCACTGGCAGATTGACATAATTCTTCGGACGCGATGGAAGAAGCGGCTGGTCTGCGACCTCATCCGTCTCCCTCACATCGATGATCAGGAGACTGGATGGATTCTTCTCAAGCATCTCTTTCAATTCTTTGCTTTGCATAGTTTTTTTGATTCTTTAACGGTTGATTATTTTGTGTTCTCTTCCAGAGAAACCTCGAAGAGTTCCGGCGTCGGCGGCTTGTGCTGATCCAGAAGCGCGATGAAATCTTCCTTTCTTCTTTCTACTGCCAGCCTGAAGCGTTCATTATTCTTTTTCTCGGCATCGATGGTCGAAGAGACAATTCCCTGGTAATTGTGAGCCGGGTAGATCACTGTTTCCACAGGCAGCGCCGCAACGCGGCGCAGGCTCTCGTAAAGCCGCTCGCTCTCCCCTAACTGGAAGTCGGTCCTTCCGGTACCGCCGATCAAGAGCATATCCCCAGTAAAGAGCGCGTCTCCGACCTTATAGGAGAGACTCTCATTCGTGTGTCCGGGAGTATGCCATACTTCTATTTCTGTCCGGCCGATCGAAAGCGTATCGCCATCTTTGAGCGGGAGATCTTTGCTCGGTGACGGAGAAAGTGCGCTCATAGCTATCCGAGCGTCTGTCTTTTCGCGGAGCATCCGGCTAAGCGATACATGGTCGGCATGAGTATGCGTTTCCAAGAGATATCGGAGCGTGATTCGGGGATGAGCTTCGAAATAAGCGTCGTATTCCTGTTCCATCTCCTGGCTCGGGTCGATGAGCACGGCTTCTTGTGTCGCTGTATCGACAATGAGATACGAGAGACAGCCTCTCTCGGAATGGAATGGGTGGACTTGAAACATCTTTTCCATAGGCATTCCGTTAGCTTATCTTGGTATAGAGCCGGAACATCTCATCGACGACCTTCTTGTCTCCCTTGAGCTCGCGCCCCAGGCAGTCTGCCATACGGTTCGTCACGATCGTCCGCCTGGCCGACCGTAGGAGGCCGATAACGGAATCGATCTGCTGTACCGTCGCCAGGCAATCGCTCCCCTTCTCTTCTGCCATCATGAGCACGGTCTCAAGCGTGCCGCGAGCCTTCTTGAGCGAACGAACTGCGGCTTCAGTCTTGTTTATTGTCATAGTCATGGTATTGCTTTATTTCATTAACCTATATCATAGGTTATAGGTATTAAGAAAATCTGTCAAGAACTGCTCCCGGAAAGCGAAAGCCCAGACCTTTCGGGCCTGGGCGCTCTCCTGAAGAAATCTTATTCCTCTTCTTACTCTATTCCGCCGGAAGAAATCCGACCCTTTCCCTTACCTGCGTCATCTTGGCGCTGGCAAGCGCGCGCGCCTTCTCAACACCCTTACGGAGAATCTCCTCCACCGCTTCATCAGAAATGCCCGCAAGCTTTTCTTGAAACGGGGTAAGGAATCCTACAACGACTTCCGAAAGCCCTTCTTTGAAGTCACCATAACCCTTACCCTGGTACATTTCCTCCACTTCCTGCGCCGTCTTGCCGGAGAGAAGCGTGTAGATGTTGATGAGATTTTTGAGCGCCGGCTTATCATCGCTGTAGACGATTTCCGATCCGCTGTCCGTCACCGCTTTCTTGATTTTCTTCCGTATCGTGTCCGCATCGTCCGTAAGAGAAATATAATTATATTCCGATGCGGCTGATTTCGACATCTTCTTGCTCGGATCGTCGAGGCCCATGATCACCTGCCCTTCTTTGGACAGTTTGCCTTCCGGAATCACGAATGTTTCTCCGAAGCGGTCATTGAAGCGCTTCGCGAGCGTGCGCGTAAGCTCGATGTGCTGCATCTGGTCCTTCCCGACCGGCACCACCGCCGTGTCATAGAGAAGAATATCGGCAGCCATGAGAACCGGGTAAGTGAAAAGTCCGGCCCCGGATTCAGACGCTCCGCCCTTCTGCGATTTGTCCTTATACTGCGTCATCCGTTCCAATTCCGCCATCCGCACAAGCGTTCCGAGAATCCATGCGAGTTCCGTGTGCTCTTTGACATGCGACTGGACGAAGAGTGTGCACTTCTCCGGGTCGATCCCAGCAGCCAGGTAAATCTTCGCGATTTCGAGGGTCTTCTGCCGAAGCGTTTCCGGGTCCTGGGGCGCGGTGATGGCATGGAGATCCGCCACGGAAAAAATCGCTTCGTACTGGTCCTGAAGCTCTCCCCACTGCCTGATGGCCCCGAGATAGTTCCCGATATGCAGGTTCCCCGACGGCTGGACTCCCGAAAAGATCCTCTGTTTCATAACCTAGTAAAAAATCAACAACAAACAATAATACTACCCTATTCTATCACACCGCCGCTATACCCTATAAATGCGACCGCATTTATATGTTATTTTCCGAGAGAGAATATTTGCTTTAAATGCGCTTCATTATCGATATGACTCGCCTCCATAAAACGCACATATTTGCGAGCCCCATAAAACTCAACTAAGAAATCAAGCTCATTCCGACAATCATACGGGTAGACGAAAACGCTATCCTGTAGCCGGTAGAATTCTAGGCGCTTGAGCCAGGAACGGAAGGCGTTACGAAGCTTTTTTCTTTTTTCCGGAATATCGAATATCACTATTCTCCATTTCTTATCCCACTTGGCTGACTTCTGTATCTCGAGAGTCTCGAGATCATAAAGAAGAGTCTTTTCTCGTCCTTTCTCTGTCAGTACCATTTTCCATACACCGTTCTTCTGAAGTCGCATATCTACCAGCCGCGACTCATAAAGGCTTTGGATGGAACGTTCGAGTTTCGACTTGGAAATATTCTTCCATTCTTTCCCCATGAGACCCGCTATGCGAAAATACTGTTTCGGCGACTGGGTGAATCCCAAAGCCACCCCTCCTAGGAGGACAAGTAGTATCTTTTTCTGTATCGGTCCCAATCCTTTCATAGAAAGTTCTAGTCATCCTTTAAAATATACCATATAAATGCGACCGGATATAAAGGGTATGTTATTTTTTAAATACTGCAAATCAGGTAAGTTACGCCATTTAAAAAACAGCCTTTAGTAAGGCTGTTTTTTAAATTTTCTTATACCTCGATGACCACAGGGAGAATCATCGGCCGGCGTTCCGTCTTTTGGAAGAGGAACTGACCGATGCCTTCGCGGATCTGGTTTCGGAGCAGTTCCCAGTCGAGCGAGGTATCCTTGGACGTGTTGTCCTTGATGATCTTCTGGACTTTGCGCTTGACCTCATTCACGAGATCGAAGTTCTCCTTCACGTGGATGAATCCGCGCGAAGTGATCTGAACGCTCCCGATGATGTCTTTCTTCTTCGAGTCGATGACAGCCGTAACGACTACCATGCCGTCAGCCGCCAATACCTGGCGATCACGCAGAACGACGTGGCCGATATCACCGACTCCGAGCCCGTCGATGAAGACGTAGCTGGTGTCTGCCTTCTCCTTGATGAGATGCGGGAAGGTATTTTCAGCCTTCGGGACCTCGAGCACGTGGCCGTTATCCATGATGAAGACATTCTTTGACGGGTAGCCCATACGCTCGGCAATCTTGCCGGCTTCCCTGATGAAGTAGTGGTTGGCGTAGACCGGGAGCACATAGGTCGCTTTGGCCTGGCGGATGACTTCTTCGATCTCCCAGATGGTGCCGTGGCCGCCGACGTGGATCTCCATCATGTCTGAATGGATGACGTTATCGCACTTGCGGTACAAGTTGTCCTTCAGGCGCTGGATAGTCCGCTCGTTCCCGGGGATGACCGAGGAAGAGAAGACGATGGTGTCGTTCTTCTGGAGCTTGATGAAGCGATGATTATCGGTAACGATGCGCGAAAGAGCGGCATTCTGCTCGCCCTGGGCACCAGTACAGATGACCACGATCTGATTGTCCGGATACTTATGGATGTCGTTTACGGTAATGAGGGTCTCTTTCTTGGTTTTGAGGTAACCCAATTCCTTGGCTACTTCGATATTCATCTTCATGCTGTAGCCTTCCAAAGCCACGCGCTTGCCCATACGTTCGGCATATTCGATCAGGTAGGCGATACGGCGCACCTGGGATGCGAAAGTTCCGATGATGACACGGCCAGGGGCTTCACGAATGAGGTTCTGGAGGTTGGTGTGCACTTCGGTTTCCGAAGGCGGAAGTCCCTTCTTCAGAGCGCCAAGAGATTCGAGCATCAGGAAGGTCGGCTTCGGAAGGGCTTCGAGGTGGGTATAGGAGACATCGCTCTCGACCGGATTGATCGGCTCATGGCTGATCATCCAGTCTCCGAGATGGATAATAGAACCGCTCGGTGTTACGAGGGCGATACCCATAGCGTCCATGATCGAGTGCTCGACATCGAAGAAGCGCACTTCGAAGACACCGAGCTTGATGCGGTCCTGGAGCGACTTCACGCGAATCATTTTGAGGCTCTTGCCAGCCCCCTTCTGCTCGTCTTCCACTTTGCGCTGGAGGAGCGCCAGAGTGAAATCACGGCCGATGATGGTCGGGTATTTGAGCTGCTTCAAGAGGATCGGTGCCGCCCCGATATGATCGAGGTGGCCGTGTGTGAAGATCACGCCGCGGATATTCTTCTCCTTGCCCTTGAGGTAGCTCACGTTCGGGACGATATAATCGATACCCGGCATGTCTTCCTCTGGGAACTGGAGTCCCATGTCGATGATGACGATATCATTGCCATACTCGAACACGGTCATGTTGCGGCCGACTTCTTCCTGGCCGCCCAGAGGGATGATACGGAGCGTATCAGCCGGGATCGGCGGGACGACATCCGTCTTCTTCGGTGGCTCGAGGTGAGCGCGGACGTTCTGGAAACGGCTATCGCGGCGACCGCCACGCTTACCGCCTTTGCCCGGGCCTCTGCCCTGGGACGGTGCCGGCTTTCCCTTCTTCGCATGCGGAGAAGGAACGCCTGCTTTCTTGACGTCTTTTGCTTGCTCGCGCTTCACGCCAGCTGCATGCCGGCGATCGCTCGCTACACGCGTTGACTGTTCACGGGCGACGATGCCTTCGAAGGCACCGACAGTAGGAGCGGGCTGACTCACGCTTGCGGGCTTTTTTCCGCCCTGAAAACGCTTGTCATCTCCACGCGCCTGAAATACATTTTTTTGCTGCATAACTTTTCTGACCGAAACGAACGTTCTTTCTATTTACATTGAAAAGCTCGCCGGTCGTTTTCTAAAAGATTACTGATAATTATACGAAAGGGCATACGAATGCGTATGCGGAGCGCTTTCCTCTCGACGAAGGAGGCGCTAGATTACTTTCTTGTGCCGAAGGAGGGACTCGAACCCTCATGCTCTTGCGAGCGCTGGCACCTGAAGCCAGTGTGTCTACCAATTCCACCACCTCGGCATGAGGCGAAGAGAGAGAAGACTCTCTCTTTTTTCAATTTTCTGCTTCTATGACGTCAGAAGCTTTTTGAGCTTTTCTACTATATGGACCGGGGTCGGATCTTGTCCGTAGGCCAGGGCCAGATAGTAGGAAGTGAAGTCGCCTAGAGCAATGCTCATGAATACTCTATTAAACACGTTCTTGCCCTTCATGTCAAGTACCTCTACTTCTACGCCCTTCTCGCGGAGCAGTTCGGCCGTGATATCGAAGCGCTTCTGATTGCGCGGATGGTCATCCGTATCCCGAAGCATAATGACGAAGAATTTGGCTTGTGGAAGGGAAAATCCGACCATTTCATTGTGGTTCAATTCCGGGAAATAATTCCAGAATGCCGGCGTTTTGGCGTTCTCGTTCAACTTTATCTTCCAGACCATAGCGACCGAACGCAGACGATCGCCCGCATAGATCACGGGGGTTTTGCCGCGAAGCTTCTCGGAAAGCGCTTTCCCCTCCTCTTCGAGCGAAGCGAGATTCTCCTTGACCTCCCGGGCTCCCGCCAGCACTTCTTCGCGGACGTCCGGAATCATCTCTTGATTCATGAGCACCTGGAGGAGCGCTCCGATAAAGAAACCCGTTCCCATACGCGGCTGGAATCCAGGGCTTGGCAGAGGGAGCTTGATATGCGGCACCCCCCGCTCCGCGCAAAGCGTTTCGAGCTTTCCTCCGGCTGACATGCCGATGCAGGGCAGCTCACGGCGGAGCGCTTCTTCGAAGGATTCGAGTGTCTCTTCGGTATTGCCGGAATAGGAACAGAAAAAGTAGAGAGTGTTCTTTTCGGGGATATCGGAAGCGAGACTATAGAAGCGGTTCTGGAATACCCGGATCGTTTGGGAGGAGTGGCGCGTTGCGATATCGCGGAGATATGCGGCCAGGAGATCGCTCGGAAGGGCCGAGCCGCCCATCCCGGAAATGACGATGGAATCGAAGCTCCCGGGAACGCGAACGTCCTTTGCCAGATCGAATCCCGTCTGGAACTGGTCCGGGCTTTCCAGGATCATTCCGCGGAAATTCGAGGTATCGAGCTCATGCTGCATAAGAAATTTTTATTTTTTGAAGACGCGATCCGTCTTGATGTACCAGTCCTTCATCATGGAGAGGCGATTCGACGGACTGTCGATCCGCGTCACCCCGATCCCTTTCACGCTATCATTCACCACGTAGAGGTAGGTCGGGCTGTAGAGGAAAGCGGCCGGGTTTTCCTTGATGAGGATTTCCTGGAACTTGCGGTAGGCATCGCGGCGTTTGTTCTCGTCCAATTCTTCCCGCAGCCCCTGGAGGGTATCGTCGGCTCCTGTCTCATCGAAAAGCGAGAGATTGAGTCCCGGGTCAGCTTTCTGGCTGGAATGCCAGAAGGAGTATGGGTCGCTCTCGAGCATAGCTGCCTGCCCGAAGAGGAGCGCTTGGTATTCGCGCGGGCGGATGACATTCTTCTGGAGGTCGGCTGCGCTCATCTCGGAGATGTTGATACGGGCTCCGACGGCTTCCCATTGAGACTTCAGGAGATTGGCGGTCTGGACGAGCTCGGGCCAGGCCGGCGTTACGATCTCGATCTCAAGCGGCGTACCGTCCTTGGAACGGACGCCGTCAGTACCCTTCTTCCAGCCCTTCTCATCCAGGATGCTGTTCGCACGGGTAACATCGAAGCGCGGGAACTGGAGATCCGAAGCGTAGCCGTTCATGAACGGCATGAGCGCCGAGACGGCCGTTTCGCCCTCGCCCAAGAGCACGTCCTGGACGATTCTGTCACGGTCGGTCGCGAAGGTGAGAGCTTCGCGCACTTCGTCATACGCGAGCGCCTTGCTCTTCGTCTGATTGAAAAATACCGAGAAGATGCGCGGGATGTCTATCTTGTAGATATGCGAACTTTTGCGCTCCTCGACGGATGCGATGTGGCGCGGCAGGATGCTGTGGATGCCGAGGATCTCTTTGGTATTGTAGGCGGCAAGAAGCGACTCGTCATCCGGATAGAAATGGAAGACGACTTTGGAGATATAGGGCTCGCCTTCGAAGTAGTCCTTATAAGCGCGCATCTCGAGCGAGAGAATGTTGCCGCTCGAATCCTTCTCCGAATCATAGAAGCGGTACGGTCCCGAGCCGATCGGCGCCAGGTTGTAGTCGGCGAGCAGGAATTTGTCCGGAGAAATATTCTCCCAGATATGCTTCGGAAGTATCCCGACCGTCAGGTTCTCGAGGAATCCGAAGTAGGCTTTCTTCAGGGTGAACTGGATGGTATAGCGGTCCACCACGTTCGTTTCTACGGCCAGCCAGTTCGCGCGGAGCGGACTCTTGTAGGCAGGATCCTGGATCGCCTGGATCGTATAGTGCACGTCGTCGGCCGTCACTTCCTCGCCATCATGCCACTTGGCCCCGTGTTTCAGAGTGATCGTATAGACCCGGCCCTCATCGGAGACTTCGTAGTTGTCGGCAAGGCGCTTCACGACCTTGCCTTCCTGGTCGACCGCGAAGAGTCCGGCGTACATGAGCTGGACCAAGTCCGCATCAGCGTCGCTGGTCTGGGAGAGGATCGGATTGATATAGCGCGGCTGGGCTGCGATGCCCTCGGTGTACTCGCCGCCATGCTCCGGCACCTCCGTGGTCGACGCCACGTAGAGCGCCCCGAACCAGAAGACGAGCGCTACCGCCGCCACAGAAAGCACGATGGTCGCCAGAACACGGTCCCGGTATGACAAGGCGAAAAAGACCCGGGTCCATTTGCGCGTAGAAAGACTATGAAAAGGAGAAAATCTGATACGCTTGATTTAGAGATTAGGAAGCCTGCGGCGAGACTCTTCAGGAGAGGCCCATCCGGACATTGACCGCCGAGATGACGATGAACGCCATCCCGAGGCCGACCGCTGCGAAGAGCAGGAATTTCTCGATACCGCGCTTCGTGTAGTAGCCGCCAAAGTCGCCTCCGAAGGCGCTTCCAAGGCCTGACCCACGATTCTGCAGAAGAATAGAGACCATGAGAAGGATAGCGATTACCGCTTGCAGGATCAGGAGAAAACGCATATCTGAAATAAAAAAAGGCCTTTTATAGCGAATTTAAGCCCTTTTATTGTAGCAAAAAAGCGAGGGCACGTCAAAGCACAATTTTAATTATATCACAAAAACTCACTTTAGTCAATAAAGCTTGTTTCGAGGGACATACGCAGGTCTTCCGCTCCCTTCTTCCGCTTATAGACGCTCTGGAGCAGGCCGAGACTGACGAAGAGAGAAAGGAGCGAGCTTCCCCCGTATGAGAGGAGCGGTGCCGGGATGCCGGTCACCGGGAGCAGACCGACATTCATGCCGATATTGATAGCCACCTGCACGAAGAGCATGATGAATATCCCGACCGCCACCAGATAACCGAAATTATCGCTTGCCAGTTCGCCGATACGCTTGACGCGGTACATGAGTACCCCGTAGAGGCCGAGGAGAAGCAGCGCCCCGACGAGCCCCAGCTCCTCGGTCACGACCGCGAAGATGAAGTCTGTGTGCTTTTCGGGGAGGAAGTTCAGCTGCGACTGCGATCCGTGCCCGATCCCCTTCCCGGTCACCCCGCCGCTTCCGACGGCGACAATCGCCTGGATCACGTTGTAGCCGCTCCCCTGCGGATCCGATTCCGGATCGATAAAGGTATGGATGCGCGCTTTCTGATAATCATCCAAGACGAACCAGCTTCCCCCGATAAGAGAAAACGTGAGCAGGCCCAGCACCAAGAGCTGACGGAAACGGAGCCCGGAAGCGAGGATCATCCCGCCCCAGATCGACATGAGGACGAGGCTCGAGCCGAGGTCCGGCTGTTCCAGAACCAGGAAGATAAGCGCGGCCGACAGGACTAGTGACGCGATGACCCGGGTCCATTCTCCGAGCTCGCTTTTCTTCTGGGAAATGAAGCTCGCGAGGAAGAGAATGAGCGAGACCTTCGCAAGCTCGACCGGCTGGATCTGGAAGATACCGAGCGAGAGCCAGCCCGCCGTCCCGCGCACCGTGACTCCGAAGAGAAGCACGAGAAGCAGTGCCCCAAGCGTCACAAAGTAGATCGCCGTGCTGTATTTCGCCACATGCCGATAGTCGAGGGTCGCCATAAAGAACATCACCCCGATTCCCAGGACCATGTATATCGCTTGGCGGAAGAAATAATCCGCTCCGCCGTTCGAAGAGAGGCTATAGAGGGTGAGCAGGCTGATACCGGCGATGAAAAGAGCCGTCAGGAGAAGCGTCCAGTCCAGCTTGCGGAAGAAAGACATCATAGGCTAGTAAGCGCTCGGCGGGGCAATTTCCTGGAATTTGCCGCCGGGGAGAAATGTACGGGTGAAATTGTCCGAGTGGTAGACATCCGCATCGGCTTCCATATCGACCGTCTCGACGTCGCCAGGGAAGGCCTCGGGCCAGACAAGACGGAAGTCTCGCTCTTCATGAGCGCCGACCGTGTTCAAACTTGTCATGTTGGCGGCGAGCGCTTTGCCGTTCCGATCCCGGAGGATGACCTTCACCGTGATGGTCTTGAAATCGAAATCGCTTTCGTTCGAGACGAGACCGTATGCCTCGCTGAATCCCGCCCCGGAAGAGATCTGGTTATAGCGGCGCTGGTAGATATTGATATTCGGCTTTTCCTGATAGCCCGCGAAGCGCTCCCACTCGATGCCGCTTATCTTGAGCGTCACGCTGCTCGGCTGGCCGGAGACAGCTACCCCGATCCCCAAGAGCACCTTCCGCTCTTGCGGCAGGATGAAACTCGCGCCGGTCTCGGTCGCGATGACAGCGCCGCTCGCGTCTTTTATTTCGAAAGCATAGGTGAAAGAGGATGCGCCGGCAGTATCGTTCGGATTATAGACCCGACCCAGAACATCGTAGCGCCCCGCCCCTCCCGGCATGAGCGCCGCTTCTTCGAGGACGAACGGCACACCGGTGACTTTCTCTTCGCAGACGTTCGTACAGATACCGCCGCAGTCGATGCCGGCCTCATCCTGGTTCCGTATCCCGTCATTGCAGCTTTCCGGCACGCGGATGAAGGACCAGTATACGCCGAACGCCAAAAGCCCCACGAAAGAGAGGTAGAGAAAACCGATAAAAAAACGCTTGCGATTGCGGGATCCCAAAAACATATGGATGTCGTCTATTATAGCATATCCTCTCCGCTTGCTTTCCGGAAGAGGAAACAAAAAACACCCTTATTCAGGGTGTTTTCGTAAAGAAATCTTGAGTTCAGGGTACCCGGCACTGACCTACTCTTGCCGTGAGGCTACCATCGGCGCTGCTAGGCTTAACTGCTGTGTTCGGAATGGGAACAGGTGTTTCCCTAGCGCCAGAAGCACCGGATACTCTGCCCTCAAGATTTGTGTCTCATAAGTAAATCGGAATCAAACACTCTTCACTGCTAACCGTGTAGAAAAGCAGAAAGTTGAATAGATTCATTAGTACTGCTTGGCTTAACGTGTCACCACGCTTCCACCTGCAGCCTATCAACCTCGTCATCTTCGAGGAAATCTTCTGCGGACGAATCCGCAGATGTTGTCTTATCTTGGGCTTGGCTTCCCGCTTAGATGCTTTCAGCGGTTATCCTACCCGAACGTAGCTACCGAGCAGTGCCCTTGGCAGGACAGCTCGTACACCAGAGGTTCGTTCTTTCCGGTCCTCTCGTACTAGGAAAGAGTTCCCTCAAACAACACACGCCTACAGCAGATAGGAGACCAACCTGTCTCACGACGGTTTGAACCCAGCTCGCGTACCGCTTTAATTGGCGAACAGCCAAACCCTTGGAACCTTCTCCAGCTCCAGGATGCGATGGGCCGACATCGAGGTGCCAAACCCTGCCGTCGATATGGACTCTTGGGCAGGATCAGCCTGTTATCCCCAGGGTAACTTTTATCTGATGATCTTCCACACTCCTACGAGTGATGGTCGGTTCACTAACTTCCACTTTCGTGACTGATTGACTAATCGGTCTTTCAGTAAAGCTGGCTTTTGCGTTTGCACTATCAATCCGATTTCCATCCGGATCTAGCCAACCTTAGTAAACGCCTCCGTTGCTTTTTAGGAGGCGACCGCCCCAGTCAAACTACCCACCAGGCACTGTCCCCTCGCCGGATTACGGCGACGGGTTAGAAATAGAATCTCTGCAGGGTGGTATTCCAGTGATGACTCCACTGCGCCCGGAAGCGCAGCTTCATAGTCTCCCACCTATGCTCGGCAGCAAAAACTCTATTTCAATACCAAGTTGTAGTAAAGCTCCATGGGGTCTTTTCGTCTTGCTGTAGGTCAACGGCATCTTTACCGTTATTGCAATTTCACCGGGATATTCGTTGAGACAGTTTTCAACTCATTACGCCTTTCATGCGGGTCAGAACTTACCTGACAAGGAATTTCGCTACCTTAGGACGATTATAGTTATCGCCGACGTTCACTGGCGCTTCGGGGATTGGCTTGCACCGCTCCCGTTAACGTTCCAGCACTGGTCAGGCGTCAGCCCCTATACTTCCCCTCGCGGGTTTGCAGAGACCTGTGTTTTTGGTAAACAGTTGGTTGAAATACTTTCGCTGCGGCCTGCTCTTTTACGAGCAGGCAAGGCATATTGCGAACTTACGCCTAGCTTTTTTGCCGAGTTCCTTAACGAATGCTCTCCCGTTCATCTTAGGCTACTCGCCCAGTCCACCTGTGTCGGTTTGCGGTACGGATGCTTGCATACATAACTTAGAAGATTTTCCTGGCACTCTGCTCTCTTTCCTTCACCGGTATCACTACCGGCTTCGCGCTGCCTCTCGGACTATTGCCGTACGGATTTGCCTGTACGACGTCCTCAAGACCCCGACCCCAATCCAATAAGGGGCGAAAGGTACAAGAATGCGTCACTCCTTCGAATATGCAAGCAGTTAGGGAATATTAACCCTATGTCCATCGACTACGCTTTTCAGCCTCGCCTTAGGACCGACTAACCCTGGGATGATCACCATGGCCCAGGAAACCTTAGACTTTCGATGTGAGGGGCTCTCACCCTC
>MFRW01000004.1:0-48487 GCA_001786575.1 Candidatus Moranbacteria bacterium RIFCSPHIGHO2_01_FULL_55_24
ATAGAGAAGTAAAACCCCAAAATGACGAGTAATCCACCGATTATCCAAAGAAAATGTTCCACGTGGAACATTTTTGGATAAAGATCCTTCATGTTCCACGTGGAACATTGTTTGACTGACCCAAATGTTCCACGTGGAACATTTAATAATTGATTCTGATGTTCCACGTGGAACATTTGATACCATAAATAGCTTATTGAGACTATAAGCGCTATCCACGCACCCTTTGAAAAGCTCAAGAAAAAGACAGCCAGTATCAGAATAAGGCTCAAAATGTTCCACGTGGAACATTTTGTGAGAAATTGTCTTAATGTTCCACGTGGAACATTGTTTGACTGACCCAGATGTTCCACGTGGAACATGGATTTAGTAAGAAAGAAGAGTAATATTACTAAACCGAGAAAGCCTCCTAATATATTCGGATGAAGGAAAAGTCCGTATGGACGCAACATAAATCCTTCATTTAAAGCAATTTTAGCTATTCCAGGATCTGTCCAATAAAAGACTGATTCCCCAAAAATGCTTAATCCAAGCGAAAATCCGGTTATAATTTGGAAAATACCGATGATGCTATTCACCAGAGCTAGGAGAAATAGAGTATAAAAAGCCCCTTTCATAATGTTCCACGTGGAACATTTTGTGAGAAATTGTCTCAATGTTCCACGTGGAACATTGTTTGACTGACCCAGATGTTCCACGTGGAACATTTTACTATCAATAGTTTTGATCAGGAAAAAGGCAAAAAAGAGTGTACAGGCCTGTATAAGTCTCAAAATGGCATAAAATCCGAGTATCTTATTTTCAGCAAAGAATATGGTAGCTCCAGACAGGGCAATAAAGGCTAGAAGAGCATAAAAGAGTCTCTCATGTTCCACGTGGAACATCTTTTCCCTGTATATTGACAATAACTGTATTTTATTGTTTAATATAAATAGGACAAGAAAACTGGCGAAAAATAGGTCAAAAAGATAGATCGAGACGTCCAGGTATTCGTTATAGCCAGAAGACAGAGGATTGAAGACAGCAAGAACAATCTGGATGTTCAGAAAGGCTGTAGCGATGAACAGCCAGAAAGAGAGTTTTTCAAACGTTTTAAGAAGGGGAGAGTCAAGTAATTTCATGCGATCGGGAAAAGAAATTCCTTTTATTATAGACCATTCCTGGCTGGACCGTAAGGAGCGTTGACGAATACCCAAAAGCCGGTATGATTAGGAGATGCCAGAACCTCATGGGCCTGTAGCTTATCCGCCGGCTGGCGGAGCCTCCGGGTTCGGCAAGGTAATCGGGCCTGTAGCTTAGCTGGTAGAGCGCCTCCATGGCATGGAGGAGGTCAGGAGTTCGAGTCTCCTCAGGTCCACACAGTCAGATCTTTCAAAAGATAGAGTAATCTTTTCTTTGAACGAAATTGTTTTCTCTGATACAGTAGGAGCGTATGAGAGGGATACCTGTATCAAAAGAAGAAATCCTGAAGATAAAGCGCTTGCGCCGAACCGGCCATAGTCTGCCAGAAATTCGCGCCCTCTTGAATCGGGGCAGCAGCACGGTCTTCAAATACATCCAGGGAGTGGAAGTCCTCCCTCAATACGCGCTTTTTCTTAAAGAAAAGCAAGGCGGAAGCAAGGCAAGATCCCAAAAACTCTGGGAAAAATCTCGCGAAAAAGTGCGAGAAATTTCTTTTTCTTCTCATAAGAAGGATCTTCTTCTGCTTATAGCGGGCCTTTATTGGGCAGAAGGAAACAAGAAGGACCTCAATCTTATCAATAGTGATCCTGATCTGGTACGTATTTTTATCCAAGGACTTCTCAAACTCGGCGTAGAAAAGGATGATCTGCGTATCAGTCTCCGTCTTTATGAGGATATAGATGAACTGGCGGCAAGGAAATTTTGGGCTGAAAAACTTGATATCGGAATAAAAAAGATAATCAGCATCGACAGGCTAGGTGGCAAGAAAAACGGCAAACTTCCGTATGGAATGTGCCGTGTCCGAGTGGCCAAAGGAGGTGATTATTTCAAGATTATCATGAGCAGTATTGAACAAATAAAGACCTTGTGGTAGCATGCACAGTCAGCTCTTGTAGTTCAACGGATAGAACGAGGGACTCCTAAGCCTTAAATGCAGGTTCGACTCCTGCCGAGAGCACTAAGCAACCTCTCTATGTCACTCCGCATCACCAAGGTCAATGAACTCATCCGGGATCTCGTTTCCGAGACGATCAATACGGATCTCTCTTTGAAGCCGGGAGTTTTCGTCACGCTTACCAAATGCGAGACTTCCAAGGACCTGCGGCATGCACGCATCTTCGTGAGCATCTTTCCCGAAAGCGAAACGCGCTATGCTACTGAAACTCTCGCCAAAGAACGCGCGCGCATCGAGCGGAACGTGCATCAGAAGCTCTACATGAAGCCGCTTCCGAAGATCTCTTTCCATGTCGACACTACCGCCCAGAGCGCAGATGAAGTGGAGAAGCTTCTGAAGAAAATTTTTTAGACAGTATCGACGGGGGATTTTCACCGCTTATCCACAGGCTATACCCGAAACAGAACTCTTCATGAAAAACTTTCGCAAAGAATTCCATACGCTCCGCTACGTGATAGAGGGTTCGAAGCGCATTCTCCTCGTGGCACATAAGCGTCCGGATGCCGACACGGTAGGCGCCAATGCAGCCATGCATGAATACCTGGTTTCGCTCGGCAAAGAAGTCGACATCGCCTGCTACGATGCATTTCCGGAAAGCCTGCGCGACCTGGGCATGAAAGAATTCGTGCATCCGGAAAAGCTCGCGCTCACGAAGTACGATGCCGTATTCGCTCTCGACAGTGTCGATCGCGGCTTCCATCTCTTCGCTCCCTCTCTTACGAAAAATCAGGTGACGGTCCTTCTCGACCATCATCCGGACATCGCGCTTTCCGGGGACATCGTCATCATCGACCCGAGCTATTCTTCCACTTCAGAACTTGTCTATCTCTATTTCTCCCAGGAGGGGATCCAGATTTCGAAAAAGATGGCGAGCTACCTCTTGGCCGGCATCCTCTTCGACACCGGAGGATTCCAGCATTCGAATGTCTCACCGCGCGTGATGGAAATAGCTTCCGCTCTTATGAAGCACGGAGCGCCGCTCGCCAAGATTTCCCAGATCATTTTCACCAACAAGGACATCGCGGCCCTGCGCCTGTGGGGGAGAGCGCTCGAGAAAGCCCGTCTCCACCAAAAGAACGGGATGCTCGTGACGGCCATCACCCAGGAAGACATCCGTCTCTGCAACGCTTCTCCGGAAGATATCTACCAGGTCACTTCCATCTTGAGCGCGGTACCGGATGCCAAATTCGCCCTCGTGCTCTCGGAGCGCGATGAGACGACTGTCCGGGCCAGCCTGCGTTCCATGGAACACCACGGCGTGGACGTCTCGGCCATCGCCCATACTTTCGGCGGGGGAGGCCACCGGCTCGCAAGCGGCTTCGAGATCCCCGGCAAGATCGTCGAAACCCTCGATGGATTCGCCGTCGTGTAAACACCTCTCATACTTATGGATACCCGTGCCCTCCTGCAAGAACTGAACGAACGTCACGACAGGCTCTCTCCATGCAAGCTCAAAGAGAGCGCGACGCACGCCGTACCAGGAGACGGGAATCCTGATGCGGATATCATGTTCGTAGGTGAAGCGCCCGGGAAAAACGAAGATCTGGAAGGGAAACCTTTCGTCGGTGCGGCAGGAAAATTCTTGAACGAAATGCTCGCAGGCATCGGCCTGAAGCGCGAAGATATCTACATCACCAATGTCGTGAAATACCGGCCGCCGAATAACCGCGATCCGCTGCCGGAAGAAGTGGAGGCTTGCATGCCGTGGCTCCATGACCAGATCATGCTCATCAAGCCGAAGCTCATCGTGACGCTCGGCCGCCACGCCATGGAGCACTTCGTGCCGGGAAAAAAGATATCCCAAATCCACGGAACTGCTTTCCGTCGATCCTTCGATGATATGGGCACCCAGGTCTTCTACGCCCTCTACCATCCGGCGGCCGCTCTTTACAACGGCGGCATGCGGGAAACGCTTATGAAGGATTTCCAGAAAATACCGGCTGTACTCGAAACTCTCGAAAAAGAGCGCGGCGGCCCTTCCGAGAAAGCTGTTTGACAGAACTCTCTCTTTTCATTACTGTATCCTGATATCCCGCAAAAAGGAGAGTGCTGATGTTCACGCATGCTGATCCTTCTGATTTTGGGAGAATCAACGAGAAAAGGTTCTTTGAAATAGTACGCCGCTTACAATATCGTGCTCCGCACTGGTTTTTCACGCTCGAACGGGCAACGGTCCCCACGGATGTCCGCGGCATCGATGCTTTCGCGCTCATCCGCAAGCGCAGCGATCCGGATACGGTCATCCGCGTGCCCATCCAGATCAAGAGCTCCAAAAAAGGTATCGAGCAGCACTACAGAAAACATCCCAGTCATTGGGTGGACGGTGTTGTTCTCCTGGTGGTCAACGATATTCGGAACGACCGGGAAATTTTCACGGAATTCCTCGAGCGACTCTTCGAAATCTGGAAAAAAGACTGGACGTATGAGCCGTTCTTTGCGCGACTCTATGCCGAACCCCTGGATAAACGGGGAAGAAAGATCCGTGACGAGCTTATCGCCAGGGAATCCTCACGGAGAAAGAAGCCTTTCTCCCCAGAAAACTGACAGCCCTTCTGATCATCCGAACAGAAGGGCTGTTTTTCATTCTCTTTCGATTCGCTGTGCCGCGGGAGAGACTCGAACTCTCATGGCCTTGCAGCCCGCGGATTTTAAGTCCGCTGCGTATACCATTCCGCCACCACGGCTTGCTTTTGAGGTCGTGCCCGGAATTGAACCGGGGTAAAGGGTTTTGCAGACCCGTGCCTAACCACTCGGCCACACGACCAGTTGACCTACCGAAGGGTATCAAAATGACCCTCCCCAGTCAACCAAAAACTCCCCAGAAAGGGGAGTTTTTGCAGATATTTACCGGATAACTTCAGCTACGAGATTCTTGCGTCCGAACTGGAACGCCTCGGCCTTCGTCACCATGTAGATATCGAATTTGTTTCCTTTGATGGCTCCTCCGCGGTCTTCACACCGGTAGTCTCCCATACCCTCGATACGCACAATGGTACCGAAAGGATAGTTAGGAGGACATGCCAGAGTACGGTCCTTAGCGACTTTCAAACCGGAAGCGGTGATACCGTCGCTTTTCCCGCACTCGTCGGCCGCAGCCGTATAGGCTGAAGCGTTGATAGTGAAGGCATTTTGCGGAAGATTGCTCCACAGATGATTCTGCTTCTCTTTCCAGCGAGCGAGCGTTTTTTCCTCTACGGTAAGCTCCTCTTTCATCTGGGAAATTTCCTTGGCCCGCTCTTTGAAGGTCCATTCTAGAAGAAACGGGTCTTCAGCGTAATAATAGTCCTCAAGAGTCGGCACCTGGGAAGCCTGGGAAGCAGGATTCTCTGCTTTGGCGATATTGGGAAGGATCAAGATGCTTACTGCTACGGCGAAAAGGGTAACCTTTCCAAAAATCATACTGTGTACTTACGTGTAAGCCGCTTTTTCCGTGGAAGAAACGGGCCATCCCGAGAGCCAAGCTCTTTTAGGTTGACCGACTATCCTAGCACAAAATAAGATCCCTGTCAAGAGTATTCCGTCATTATTTGGCTTATATAAAGCAAAAACAGCCAGAATAATGGCTGTTTTTCGCTTATTTGAGCGGGTTGCTATGCATCTTCAGAACTAAAACTGAAGAAAGTCCACGTGCCCCTTGACTTCCTGTGAAATTCACTCTACACTACAAATATACTATTTTTGATATATTTGGTATGGAGCTCAATTACCACCCGAAGGCGGCAGGTTTTATAAAGAACCTGACTGATCCGAAGGCGAGGCGGAAGATAAGCGATAAACTGGGATATCTGGAAAAATATGGTATTGAGCAAATGAAAAAGGCCACAGACGCCGAGAAGATACAAGGAATTGCCCCAATAAAGATGGACGAGTTAAAATTTCCCTACCGCAAGATGGAGTATCGTCTTTTTGGGGGAATAGTCGCAGACTTTTATGGAATATTTCATGGGTATATCAAGCGAGGGAGAAAGCTTGACAGAGGGGAGGTCAATACAGCGTTAGGTCATAGACAGGAGATGATCGGCCCTTTTTAGTATGTATTAAGATTAATAATATTAAGATGCAAAGATTAATTATGAAACACGCAGAACTTAAAAAAATCCTTTCAGAAGATAAGGATTATAGGGATTTAATTAATCATTATGATTTAAAGTATGAGATTTCCGAACTTATAACGCGGGCTCGTATCTCAAGAGGGTTTAGTCAAGAGAAATTAGCTAAATTAATTAAGAGTAAACAACCTAATATTGCTCGACTTGAAAATGCTTCAGCGTTACCAAGCTTAAGCACGTTAGAGAAAATAGCCAAAGCATTTGATTCCTATTTAATTGCTCCAAAATTTGCCTTTTTAGAAGAAGAGGACAACCATGCAAAGGAAACCCTGAAAACGGTTCGTGCTTGGGCAATTGAACCCGATGTCTTGGCCCATACCCATAGGAGATTATTTCCAATTAACGCTAATATAAGCTTTACACCATCGCCAATTAATAATCCTGCAAGTTAAATATATGAAAAATATCTGGTCTTTACTTTGCAGAAAAGCTCTTATTGATTCTCAGACTAATACCATTAGCTTAATTGATTCCTTTGAAGAAATTGAGATCGGCATTGATCCAAGCGCAAAAGGGAAAAATGTAAATGTGGTTGTTGATTTTGAACTAGTTTCCTATTGGATAAAAGATAAGAATGACACTAAAAATTATTTAGGTAGCGTAGAAGTTACTGATCCAAATAATAAAATTTTAGGAAGCTTTCCCTTTAGTTTAGATTTTGCTAATTCCAACAGGTTACGGGCGCGTCTTCAGTTTTCTTCGATGATTGTTACAGTACAAGGTGAATATATTTTTCATGTCAAATATAAATCAGAAGATGAAGGGAAGTTTACAAAAGCTACAGAAATACCATTGTTAGTGAAGGTCGTAGAAACCATCAATAACTTAAAGTCCAATAAATAAAGCTGCTGACATTCAATAAAAGATACCAAAAAGGCCTGGAAAAAATCCAGGCCTTTTTGTTACTTAGAGCTACTTAGCTCAATCTATTAGAACCGAATTTATACAAGAGAACGTGTCAGATTCTCACCAAACACTCCTACTTAGTATTTTTATCTACTGGAATTGGATATTCTTCTTTCATAAGTAGTGCTATCTTTTTCTCAATATAGAACTTTGAAATTAAAATTGCGGAAATATGAGCTAAAGCAATTAATAATAGCGCCCAGCAAGGATTCATCGAAAAATGGAACAAATGCAACAATGTCGCTACAGCAAGAAAAATTAGTCCAATCCAACCATCATAGAAAGCGCTTAGCTGTGCCCTAAGCACTAAAGCATTTCCACCATAGTAGGTTCTTGACTCGTCTTTTATTACTCTCTTGGATCTTAAAACAATAGACTTTATGATCCAAAATCCAGCAACAAAATCGAAAACATAGGCTATTGTACTCGATTCCATATCTCACTTTGTGAGCGGGTAAGGGGAGTCGAACCCCTATCTAGTCCTTGGCAAGGACTCATAATAGCCGCTATACGATACCCGCTTATATACTATTGATCTGTTAAATATCTCTTCGCAAGACTCATGATAGCGGCATAATAGCCTCTGACTTATCACGATACCCGCTTATAGTACCTATTGATTTGTTAAAATATCTGTTTTTCGAGGTTCATGCTGGCCGCAGATAGCCTCTGACTTATCACGATACCCGCTTATAGTACCTATTGAATCTGCTGCTAAATAACTGCTTATGCAGTATTTTCAAAAGACTCTACTATAGTGGGACTGGCTGGATTCGAACCAGCGACCAAGCGGTTATGAGCCGCCTGCTCTTACCGCTGAGCTACAGTCCCGGATAAGCCAAAGTCCGGTGGATAACTACCGTATAACTCACTTATCCACCCATATCCACACCGATATTATCAAAAAACTCTGTCCTTCTCAATCTTTTCTCGTGTGCCGAGGGGCAGGATCGAACTGCCGACACAAGGATCTTCAGTCCTCTGCTCTACCACTGAGCTACCTCGGCTTGCCATCGCATCTTAACAGTACTTTGGTGCACGCTCAAGGACTCGAACCTTGGACCCCCTCGGTGTAAACGAGGTGCTCTAACCAACTGAGCTAAGCGTGCAGACGAGTTTTCCGGTGTGCCCAAGAGAGGACTCGAACCTCCAATCCCTTGCGGGAACTAGCACCTCAAGCTAGCGCGTATACCAATTCCGCCACCTGGGCATGTGAAAGAGTGCGATTAAGCCTCTTTCTTTTCTTCTGTCTCCTGCGAAGCCTCCGCTTCTACTCCCGCTACTTCTGCTTCTTCAGCCTGCTCTGGAGCCATTTCTTCGATAACCTCTTCCACTTCCTCGGAAGCGGTCTCGACAACGGCTACGGCCGGCTTCTGGCTGTCTTTCAAGGCCACCGTCTTCAGCTTCTTCGAAAGGACCTTGACCGACTTGTCGCGGACGAAGTAGAGCTTGGCACGGCGAGCCTTCGTGCGCTTCACGAACTCGATCTTCTCGATCTGCGGAGAAGAAAGCGGGAGCACCAGCTCCACGCCGATTCCGAAAGAAACCTTGCGGATAGTGAGGATCTGGGAAGAGCTCTGGCCGCCACGGATAGCGATAATTGTTCCCTGGAAGGCTTGAGTACGCTCTTTTCCGCCTTCTTTGATCTTGCGGTAGACCTTCACGACATCGCCTGCATGAAGCTCGGGAAGACCGAAATCTTTCCGCTGCGTCTTATTGAATGAGATGAGCTGTTGGTGCATAAGCTTCTGATTGGGAGCCATCCGAAAAAATCTTTCCGGCAAGCGAATAATGGATAAAGACTGTAGTAAATATAAAAAAGCCTAATGTCTCTATGAAGACAGGCTTTTCAAGGCCCCATTATCATAGCGAAATCCTCCGGTTTCGTCAATATCCTCCAAGAGCCCGCGAAAATCTTCCGGGAGCGGAGCGGAGAATACGTATTTTTGGCCGAAAAGAGGGAAGGAAAGCGATTCCGCATGGAGCATATGCCGGGGAATATCCGGGAATGCCGCCCGGGAGGCTTTGGAAGCATACAGCTTGTCTCCGAGAACAGGATTTCCCAAAGCGGCAGCATGAACCCTGATCTGGTGCATCCGGCCCGTTTTCGGGGAGAATTCCACCAAACTTGCTCCGGAACCTGGGAAATGCGCCAATACCCGGTATTCGGTGACCGCCTCGCGCCTCTGGGGGTCTTCTCCATCCCTTGCCCGGGCGATGCGGCGCTTCAGAGTTCCCTTCTTTCGGGTCAGTGGGAGATCGATAATCCCAGCTTCTTGAGGCATTTTCCCATAAACCAGGGCCAGATAGGTCTTTTCCGCCTGTCTCTCCTGGAAGGCCTGTTTGAGCGCCTGAAACGCCTTTTCTGTCCGAGCAACCACAAGGACTCCGGAAGTCTCACGATCCAAACGATGGACTATTCCCGGACGCTCTTCGTCTTCTCCGACATCCTTGATTTCCGGATAACGGAAAAGAATGGCTTCAATAAGGGAAAAATCAGAAGACTTTCTCCCGGCCTTGGGATGCACGGAAATACCGCTCTCTTTATTGAGCACCAGAAAGTCCTTATTCTCCTCCAATACCCCAAGGGTATACCTTCTGGCACCCAGAGTTCTTTTTTCGACTGCCTCGCTGTTCCAAATCGCTTCGGACACTGTGATCTTATCCTTATAGAAAAGCTTGGTTTCGGGATTCGCGCGCTTCCCGTTTAGGAGGATATCCCCGGAGAGTATGAGCTTCTTGAGTTCGGAACGGGAAAAACGGGCACCTTCCGGCATATCCGGGTGTCCCTGAAGGAGGCTCGCAAGCGCCAGATCGAGACGCTTATCGACATATTTTCTGGGCACGAAAAAGGTCATGCCGAGGGGTCTTGGTTCCATAGCTGGTTTCGTGGTATTCCTGTTCTTTCCCGGGGAGCACCCCAGGAAATCGAGGGGCGGATGGCGTCTTGTTCTTGTGACACGGATTTGCTTTTTTGGCAAGGGAATGGCCGTTTTCTCTTTTCGCATCTTGTGGTAATATCTTTATTGCATGCACAACATATAGTTGATTTATCATTTTTTACGTAAAATACGGACCGAAAGAGGGCTCTGGCAGCCGTTATTTGACACCGCAATTTTCCACTCGTATTATACGGAAGCGACCCGAAAAATTTCCAGAGAAAATTCTCAAAAAAATAATAAAATAATTTCTTAAATACATTCCATATGCCGACCTACACCGCCAAAAATTATTCGCACCTTCTCGGTACCGAAGGCCTAAGCGATACGCTCCTCACGAATCACTTCACTCTCTATGAAGGGTACGTGACGAACACGAACAAGCTCATCGAACTTTTGGAAACGAAAGAGATCGGCACGCCGGAGTATTCGGAACTGCAGAGACGCTTCGGTTGGGAGTGGAACGGCATCCGTCTCCACGAATACTATTTCGGCAATATGAAAAAAGGAGGGAGCGTTCTTTCGGATGGCCCTCTGAAGGAACAGATTGAAAAATCTTTCGGTAGTTTTGAAAATTGGCAGAAGCGGTTTTTCGGAATCGGAGCGATGCGCGGCATCGGCTGGGTGCTTCTCGTGCAGGATGAAGAATCCGGCGAGCTCTTCAACCTCTGGATCAACGAACATGATGCCGGACATCTTGCCGGAGCGCGCATTCTTTTGGTCATGGATGTTTTCGAACATGCTTTCGTCCTCGACTACGGCGTCAAGAAAGCGGATTATATCGCTGCCTTCTCCAAGGCCATCGACTGGGAGACGGTCAGCGCGCGGTTCCAGAAATAAGAGCGGTTCTCAATAATCTTTTATCCCTTAATAGAGAGATCTGGGTGCAAGCGAATGATTTGCCTCATCTCAATGAGCGACACATATGGCGGACAATATCCTGAAGATCAAAAAGCGGAGCGGTGAGATCGTTGAATTCGAAAGCGGCAAGATCGCAATCGCGATCGAAAAGGCTTTCGTAGCAGTCACGGGAACCAAAGACCCTGCGCGTGTACAGGCGCTTGCCGACGAAGTCATCCGCCAGCTGGAAGTCCTTTTCGTAAACAGCGTTCCATCAGTAGAGAACGTGCAGGACCTCGTCGAGAAAGAGCTCATGAAGGGGGGCTACTTCGATGTCGCCAAGTCCTACATCCTCTACCGGTACGAGCACCAGAAAGAGCGCGAAGAGAAGAAGAAAGAAACCATCAAGAAGATCGAGGAACGTGCGCTTCTCGTCACCAAGCGCGACGGACGTACGGAAAAATTCTCCCGCGAAAAGCTCGAGGCCTCTTTCCGCAAGATGGCCGGCGAGCTCGCAACGCAGGTAGACGTGGACTTCATCATCAACCAGACCCAGTCCGAACTCTATGACGGGATCAAGACGACCGATGTTTTCCGTACGCTCATGATGACCGTGCGCGCCCTCATGGAACAGGACACGCTCTACTCGCACATCGCTTCGCGCATCCTCCTAAACAGCATCTACAAAGAGACGGTCGGAGGAGAAAAGATCGATTTCTCGGATCTCGAAGCGCTCTATCGCCGCGCCTTCGTCGAGAACATCAAGGAAGCCGTGCGTATCGAGCGGCTCGATCCGAAGCTTCTCGAATACGATCTCGAAGCCATGAGCCAGGAACTCGTGATCGAGCGCGACGATCTCTTCCGCTACCTCGGTATCCAGACGCTCTACGATCGCTATCTCATCGCCAACCCTCGCACGAAGAAGATCCTCGAGACTCCGCAGGCCTTCTGGATGCGCGTGGCTATGGGTCTCGCTCTCCGTGAGAACGACCGGACCAAGCGAGCCAAAGAATTCTACGATGTCATCTCGACCTTCCGTTTCGTTCCGTCCACGCCGACACTCTTCCATTCCGGAACTGCCTCGCCGCAGCTCTCTTCGTGCTACTTGAATACCGTCAGCGACTCGCTCGATAACATCTTCAAGACCTACTCGGACAACGCGCAGCTTTCCAAATGGTCGGGCGGTATCGGGACCGACTGGACCAACGTGCGCGCGACCGGCGCCTTCATCAAGGGCACGGGCGTCGAGAGCCAGGGCGTCATCCCGTTCCTGAAAATCGCCAATGACGTGACCGTCGCCATCAATCGCTCCGGCCGGCGGCGCGGTGCAGCCTGCGTCTACCTGGAAAGCTGGCACGCCGATGTCGAAGACTTCCTGGAGCTCCGCAAGAATACCGGCGATGAGCGGCGGCGCACCCATGACATGGACACCGCCAACTGGATTCCCGATCTCTTCATGAAGCGCGTGATGGAAGACGGGGACTGGACCCTCTTCTCCCCGGAAGAAGTCCCGGATCTGCACCATATCTTCGGCCGCGCCTTCGAGGAGCGCTATGCTCACTATGAAAAGGAAGCTGCCGCCGGCCATATGTACCTCGCGAAGACCATGAAGGCCCGCGACCTCTGGAAGAAGATGCTCGCGATGCTCTTCGAGACCGGCCATCCTTGGATCACCTGGAAAGACCCTTCGAACGTGCGCTCCCCGCAAGACCACGTCGGCGTCATCCATAACTCGAACCTCTGCACCGAGATCACGCTCAACACTTCCGAAGACGAGACGGCTGTCTGCAACTTGGGCTGGATCAACTTCGCCAAGCACGTGAAGGACGGAAAATGGAATGAGGAGCTCGTGAAAGAAACCGTGACGGTCGGCATGCGCATGCTCGACAACGTCATCGACATCAACTTCTACCCGACGAAAGAAGCGCGGAATTCGAACATGAAGCATCGTCCGGTCGGACTCGGCATGGGAGGCTTCCACGATGCGCTCTACCAGATGAATGTCAATTTCGATTCCGAGGCGGCGGTCGAATTCGCCGACAGCAGCATGGAGGGGGTCTCCTACTACGCTCTCCTCGCCTCTGCGAATCTCGCGAAGGAACGCGGCACGTACGAGAGCTACAAGGGATCGAAGTGGGATCGGAATATCCTGCCGATCGACACGCTCGACCTCCTCGAAACCGAGCGCGGCATGAAGATCGATGTCCCGCGCACCGCGCGCCTGGACTGGAGCGTCGTACGCGAAGCTATCCGCCAATACGGGATGCGCAATTCCAACTGCCTCGCCGTCGCTCCGACTGCCACGACTTCGAACATCGTCGGGTCCATCCCGTCGATCGAGCCGATCTACAAGAACATCTACGTGAAGTCGAATCAGGGCGGGGACTTCATCGTGCTGAACCCGTATCTCGTGGAAGAATTGAAGAAGCTCAATCTCTGGGATTATGAGATGGTCGGGAAGATCAAGTACAACGACGGCAGCATCCAGAACATTTCGGAGATTCCTGAAAACATCCGCGCGAAATACAAGGAGGTCTTCGAGATCGATCCACGCTGGCTCATCAAGAGCGCCGCTTACCGCGGGAAATGGATCGACCAGAGCCAGTCGCTCAATATCTTCTTCCAAGGCACTTCCGGAAAACAGCTTTCCGAAGTCTACCTATACGCCTGGCAGCTGGGACTCAAGACCACCTACTACCTGCGCACTCTCGCCGCTTCCCAAGTAGAGAAGTCTACCGTCGATACGGCCCAATTCGGCTCGACGCACACGCGTAAACAGGCGGACTCGGCGAAGATCGAAGCAGGTGCTCCGATGTCCGCTCCGGCCCCGGTACCGGAAAAAAAGATCGTGAGCGCTCCTCCGACCGGCGAAGTGAAGCTCTGCCGCATCGATGACCCGACGTGCGAATCCTGCCAATAATCCCTCTTAAACGTTCTTTCCGCTATGCCTATCAACAAAACCGACCAGAAGGTCAACATAAACCAAAGAAGGGTGATCAACGGGGCCGATGCCGATGTCATCCAGCTCTACCCGATGAAGCATAAATTCGCCTGGGAGGCCTACCTCGCCGGGAATGCCAATCATTGGCTCCCGACCGAGATCGGCATGCAGAAGGATATCGAGCAGTGGAAATCGAATTCCGTGCTCTCGGAAGACGAACGTAAGGCGCTGAAAACGGTTCTCGGCTTCTTCACGACTGCCGATTCGATCGCCGCGAACAATGTTGCACTCGCTTTCTACCGCCATATCACCTCTCCGGAGTGCCGCCTCTATATCCTGCGCCAAGCCTACGAGGAAGCGATCCACACCCATGCCTACCAGTACATCGTGGAGTCGCTCGGCCTGGAAGAAGGAGAGATCTTCAACATGTATCGCGAGGTAGAATCCATCTACAATAAGGACGCTTTCGTTCTCGGCTTCAATGAGGGGATATTCGACCCGGAATTCAAGACCGGTACCTTCGAAAACGACCAGAAATTCCTCGAGAACATCTGCGTCTTCTCGCTCATTATGGAAGGCATCTTCTTCTACAGCTCGTTCGCGGTCATGTTCGGTTTCCAGCGCCAGAACAAGATGATGGGAAGCGCCGAACAGATCCAGTACATCATGCGCGACGAGTCCCAGCACCTGAATTTCGGCATCAACCTCATCAACACCATCAAGGAGGAACAGCCCGAGCTCTGGACTGCAGACTTCCAGGCTCACATCATCGACCTCATCAAACAGGCTGTGGTCCTCGAATACACCTTCGCTCGGGAAGTCTTCCCGAACGGCATCTTCGGCATGAACAGCGACAACTTCAAGCAGTACATCGAGCACATCGCGGATCGGCGCCTGGAGCGCGTGGGACTCCCCGCCCAGTACAATGTCGTCAATCCGTTCCCATGGATGTCGGAAGCGGTCGACCTCTCCAAAGAGAAGAACTTCTTCGAGACCCGCGTCACCGAATACCAGGTCGGTGGCACCCTCGAGTGGTAGGAATCGGAACAAAGAGAAACCCCTCTCTTGCAAGGCCTGAAGAGAGAGGTTTTGTTTTTCTCCCGGGTTCTCTCTGTGGTATAATGGCGGTGCTGACAAAAAGAATATGCGCAAAAACAAAATTTGGCAGAGTGTTCGCTTCGGCTTTCTTTCTTTCCTTCTCTTCTCGGTACCAGCGTTCGTTTCCGCACAGGGCTTCAGCTATACGCCGCTCGAGAAAATACCGTTTCTCGATAATACCACCGGCGATTTAGGCCTTTATTTCGAAGGGATCTACAGGCTCGGCTTGATCCTCATAGTGATTTCCGCGGTCCTCATGCTGGTGATCGGCGGATTCATGTATCTCACAAGCGCCGGCAACACCTCCCGCCTCGGTACTGCCAAAGACGTGATCCGGGATGCGATTATAGGGCTTATTTTAGCCATTATTGCTTATCTCATCCTCAATGTCATCAATCCCGACCTGACCAAGCTCCAGATTACTGGCATGGCCCCGGTAGTCGGCGCCCCGATCGAAGGCCAGGTAGTGCAAGTCACCGGAGGAAGAGCTCGTACGATTGTCGTAGACCCCAATCAATATACTCATGCCGAAGCGCTCGCGATTCTGAACGCGAGCGGAATTAGGTTGAGTTCAAGCGGAAATTGCAGCGATCAGAAGAATAAATCCTGTACCAGTTTGGATGGGATTCCGAAATCCACCATTGCGAAACTCGTAGCTTTCAAACAAGGCTGCGGGTGCAGCCCGATCATTACCGGCGGAACAGAAGTGGGCCATGCCACCCATGGCATTGGCCGGCCAATTGTGGATATCCGGCGAGAGAGTATTTCCTCTTATATCACCAAGCAGCCGCGCTGCGGAACTTCTAGTGGGCGAGCAATATATCGTGATCCTATCACCGGCGGAGACTTCTGGGATGAAAACAGTGAGCATTTCCACGTGAATTTCGGAAAATACTGTCTCAATTAGCCATGAAGAAGGTCTTTTACGGATCATTGACGCTTCTAGTACTGACGCTCATTTTCCTGGGAGCGTACAATTTCGCATTCAAGAACAACTCCAACAGTCCGGTAGCCGAGACCGGCAAGAACGAGGCGGTTATCGTTCCGGAAGCCGGCGAGGACTCCGTCGCAGTTTCGCTGGTGAAGAACCCTATCAATGAGCCCCTCTTGGGAGCAGTCATGGGAGGAGACGAGAAGGTCTACTACTACTCATTCGATGATAAGGCTCTGAAGAAAGCGACGCTCGAAGGCAAGGACAAATCCGTTCTCCTAAGCAACCTCCCGGGAGAACCGTCTCGTATCGTCTGGTCTCCGAAGCGTG
This sequence comes from Candidatus Moranbacteria bacterium RIFCSPHIGHO2_01_FULL_55_24, assembly GCA_001786575.1. Classification (GTDB taxonomy): domain Bacteria; phylum Patescibacteriota; class Minisyncoccia; order Moranbacterales; family UBA1568; genus UBA1568. Next base: position 16,232 of record MFRW01000004.1, read on the forward strand.
ATAAGGCTCTTTTGAGCATCAAGCTCGACGGACGGAACATCTGGCACACGGCCGATCTTCAGACTAAGAGCCTAGTCGCGCTCAAGCCGGAAGTGACCCGGGTCGCCTGGACCAATCTCGGGGACAAGATTTTCTATCTCTATACCGATCCGAAAAACTCCGAGCGCTCGCTCAACATCGCGAATCCCGACGGAAGCAGCTGGAAAGAGCTTGCCAAACTGGGAGCCCGCGATGCCTACCTCTCGGCTGTCCCGCAGAGCAGTTCCGTCTCTTTCTGGAGTCGTCCGAATGCGCTGGAAAAGACCGTGCTCGAGAGCGTTTCGAGCGATGGTACCGGCCGCAAAACCCTTTTCGGGGACGGTTACGGCAGCGACTATCTCTGGTCTCCGGACGGAGAGAAGATCGTCATGAGCGGGAGCTCGGAGAAGGGCGGGAATACGCTTTCCGTCAGCCTGCTCAACAAGAACGGCGGCGAGGCGCGCTCCTTGGCGCTGCCTACCCTCGTTTCGAAAATCGTCTGGTCTCGCGACAGCGCTTTCCTCTACTATGCCCTCCCTGGCGGACTTCCGGAAAACGCGACGCTTCCGAATGACTACTTCGAGAAATCCCTCGCCACGAAAGACACCTTCTGGAAAATGGATATCGAGACCGGCAAAAAGACGCGTCTCCTCGAGCCGAAGGATGTGGCCCAGAGTTTCGACAGTACTGATCTGTTCCTGTCGTCCGAAGAAGATGCTCTCTTCTTTACCGATCGGCAATCCGGCCGCCTCCATCGCATCGATCTCTAGCCTCTTTTCTTCTCTCCAACGAAAGTCCGCTCCTCCGTAAGGGGGAGTTTTTGTTGCACAAGAAAAGAAAGAAGGACGAGCATCCAGAAGAGGAATGCCAGGTCATTCCGGAAATATGGCGTATCGAGAAGGCCGAAGAGGAGAAGTGCTCCCCATAAGGAGAGAGCTAGACTCGCAAGATCCTTTCTTTCCGGAAGGATGCGCCAAAGAAGGAAAAGACTTCTTCCGATAACGAGGAGAAATCCGCTTAGCCCGATTATCCCGGTACCAAACCAAAAAGCGAGTATCAGATTATGCGGCTCCGGGACTGCCCACTCGAGGTACGGTGGGAAATGACGCTGATACTCCAGATATGTTTCCTGGAAGCGTCCGACGCCGATTCCGAAGAAAGGGGAGTCGCCCAAAATCGCAAAAGAGGCCTTCCAGATCATCTCCCGTGACGAAAGCGACGAGCGTTCGTCGAAATGGACCAGGGATTGCCACTTTCCTGTACCGCTTTCAGAGAAAAAGAAGGCTGTTGTCGAGACCGCCGCCAAAAGAAGGGCGGCAGCCAGGGTTTTGCGGAGCCCAGAAGCGCTGCTCCTAGAGGAGAGGAGCCAAACGAAAGCACCCGAGAGGGCGGCCCAGGCGCCGTAGGAGCGGGTTTCTATGAATGGAACGAGAAGGAGTAAGGCTGCGAGAAAAAAGAGCCAGGAGAGCCCTTTTTTGGTGCGGAAATAACGCGTCCCGAAAGCCGAAGCGATGAGGATACCGGACAAGAGAAGAATGGCGAGGAAGTTCGGAGAACTGTAGGGGAAAGCCAGGCGCTGATCGAAGGTATAGATGCCTTCCCGGATGCCGAGAAAAGCGGCTACAGCCACGAAAAGCGTCCCGAGAAGCCAGAAAATGAGCAATCTTTCGGCGGAGAGCTCCTTCCGCATGCTGATACCTGCGAAAAAGAGAAAAGCTGGGAAAAAGAACCAGGATTTCAGCATACCGAGACCGGTGAGCGAGAACGGGTTCACGAAGAAAGAGAGAGCAGCCCCTGAAAGTGCCAGGAACACCCCGAGGGAAAGCAGCTTATCAGCAGAAAAAAGAGAAGAAAGCTTTTCGTCAGATACAAGGAACCTCCACAAGGCATAACCGAAAACCGGGATACTCGCTATTTCCAGGGAGTAGAGCGGCAGAGAGCCTAAAAGGATCTTTTCTTGTGCAAGCAGGAGGAAAAGAAAGGGGAGCCCGAAGAGAAGATTTGAGAAGGAAGGGTGCGTCATACGCCTTCATGATAGCCGAAGCGCCTCGCTTTTGCGAGGGGAAACTCTTCCTTTTCCGCTTCTCATGAGTGCTGCAAGAACGAGAAGGTACAACGGGAACACATGGACCGAGTATATCGGGGTTTCAAAGAAGGAATGTACGAGAAAGGCTGTGAGCGCTCCGAGGTATCCCAAAACAAGAGGGTCTTTCCTCACCTTATAGCTCCCGAAAATCGCCATGAGCGGCAAGAGAATGAAAGCGAGGAGACCGATAAAACCGAGTTCGAGAGTGAGATCCAGAAAGAGGTTATGGGCATAGATCGGCTCGCGATAGGTCGCTTCAGGTTTGACCGCAAGCGGATAATTGCCGAGCCCCGTGCCGAGAAGCGGCCTCTCTCGGATATGCTCGAGAGCCTCGCCCCAAAGCAGCAGACGGGCTCGGTTCGATCCTTCTTCGAGCGAAAAGCTCTCGAAGAAACGCGTACCCACCGGTGTCGTGGAAAATATTCCGAGAAAAGCCAGTACGCCGAGAAAGCAAATGAGAAACGTTCGTAAAGAAAAATGTTCTCGCATACGAAAAAATCCGAGCAAAGTGCCTCCACCGAACAAAGCGAGGTATCCGCCTCGGGAAAAAGCGAGAAGGACCGCGAGTGTCAGAATGCCGAAGACGATTGCCCAGAAAGTTTTCCGGTTTTCCATAAATATCCCGAGCGAAAGAAAAGCCGATATAGCCATGAAGAGAGAAAAGAGATGCGGGTCGGGGAAAAACGCCGTAGCGCGCATAAGGGTCTCCCCGGAAACATTCACGAGAAGGCTCGGGTACGTTGCGACTGCCGAAGCGAAATTCTCACCGAGAAAGAAGGGGAGCAAAGTATTCGTCCAAAACCGGAAAAGTGTCTCTACCCCGACAATGAACTGGAGGAAGAATTGGAAAATCCCGATGCAGGCCGCTACAAAAGCGCCTAAGACAACGCCTTTGGCAAGCCTCATCCGCACATATTTTTCCTCGGCTACATCCCAAAGAATCGGAAAAAGGAGAAGGAAATTCGCAAGGAAAGAAGCTTTCCGGAAAGCCCATCCCGGCTCGGAAGCCCAAAACATCGACAGGAAACTGAACGCCGCGAAGAAAAGAAGTATGGAAAAAAGGAATGGGGAAGGAAGATTAAGGGATCGCTTTGTGAGGCCCGAAGCGAGCCAGGCCAGAAAGAGAAGAGGGATCGCCACCCGGATCAAAGCGAAGTCGATACCAGAAGCCGGGGAGAGGGCGAACTGGAAAGGAAGCAAGAGAAAAATCCAAAAAAGCGCTGTTTCAAACATACTCACAAAAAGAAGTTTCTGAAGCGATGGAAGAGGAAGAGGAGTTGCTGCTCGAAGAGGATGCGGTGTTTCTCGAAATAGCGTTTTTGGGAAGCGTAGTACCGCTCTTTCTGGAGAGAGCGCGAGTCCTGGCTTTTGCCTCCGAAATGCGTGACCGTGAAGCGCGGGTCGAAGCGGATAGCCGCGCCTTCCTGCCTGGCGCGCTTACAGAGATCCACATCCTCATAGTAGAGGAAAAATTCCTGATCGAAACCCTTGATCTTCTGGAAGAATGTTCGGGGGATGAAGAGAGCGCCTCCGCTTACCCAGGCAACTTCTCGAGAGGAGGTATTCTGAAGAGGCAAGTGATTCCGGATGATCCGGAGGAGCGAAACTTCCTGCCCTCGGCCGAAGCGCGCCTCCTTTCCAGAGGCGTCGAGGAGACTGATGCCGAGGACCGCCGGTTCGGATGAGGAGGAAAAGACTTCCTGTATCGCTTCCAGCTGCTTTCCGGGCCATTCGACATCCGGATTCAGAAAGCCGAGGACGGTGCCCCTGGCCGCCTCCGCGCCCAGATTAGCGGCTGTTCCGAAACCTTTATTCCCACCTGCCTCAAGCACTTGTATGGGGTAGGCTCTCTGGAAAGAATGAAGGGTTTTCGACTCGCTCGCGTCGTTATTGACGATGATGACTTCGAAAGTTCCTTGGTTTTCTGCCCGAAAGAGGCTTCGGAGCGCTTTTTCGAGATAGCGTGCGCTCCGATAGTTAACGAAGATGAGGGAAATTGCCGGATGTTCCATGTCTTTTGGAAAAAAAATCGCGATAAGCCTGGGCTACCATGCGCGCTTTTTCCCTCCCGAAAAACACATCTAGAGCATTTTTGATTCTTCGTATTGTAACATAGAGCCGCGTATAGGGCCTAATCAAGCCTTTCGCATGCTTGGTAAAGAAAATAAGGCCTGAAAACACGAGGTAGTAGAGCTTTTGCGGGCTTTCCTCGCTCTGTTCCTCATGGCGCGCCTTGGCCCCCGGAACGACGAGGAGAGGGTAGCCCATGTTCCGGGCGCGGAGCGAGTAATCGGTATCCTCGTAGTAGAGGAAGAACGCTTCGTCAAACAGACCGACTTGTTCCCAGACGTTCCTCGGGATAAGGAGCGCGCATCCGGAGAGAAAACCGCTCGGGTAGGGAGATGCGCTTCGAATCCTTCGTTCATGGACGGCGCGCATCCGGAAAAAATCGATCTTTCCGCCGGCAAACCAGGCGTTTCCCAGGTTATCGAAGATGACCGGCGAGAGGAGCGCTCCCTTCGGAAATTTTTCGGCAGCCGCTACGAGGAGAGTGAGCGCATCTTTTTCAGCGGTCGCATCCGGATTGAAGAGCCATACGAAATCCGCGCCTCTCGAGAACGCGTGTTCGATAGCCCGGTTCATCCCCGCTGCGAAACCGTAATTTTTTGAGAATGGGAGGAAACTCGCTTGAGGAAAATCCTGTTTCGCCTCATCGAACGAAGCGTCTGTCGATGCGTTGTCCGCGACGATAATCTCTTTTCGCGGATACTCGAGCGCGAAAAGGGACGTGAGAGCACGCTTGAGATGCGCTCCGCTATTGTAGTTCAAAACGATGAGAGCGACTTTGGGAACCGGCATAGGGAGAAGCTTAAGAGATCGGGTTCTCGACTGCCGCAGGAGCAGTCTCTTTGCTTGAAAAAATCATGCGGAGCTCCTCATAAGAGATAGCTTGCGTAATCCAGAGGCTGCCTATATAGATAGTGACTCCGGAGATCCCAGCGAGAAAGAACGAGTACGGTTCCAAGAAAAAGAGCGAGACCCCCATCGCTCCGGAAGCGAAAAGAATCCTGCCGATATGCTCGAATGACGGCCGGTACTTCACATGCTGGAAAACGAGGAATCCGGTAAGCGTAATGACCAGAAGCTCTGTCGCGACCGAAGTGAAGGCGGCGCCGATGAAAGAATAAGTGGGGATGAGGAAAAGATTCAGGCTGATATTGAATACGGCAGCAAAGAAAAGCGCTACCATGAGCTTGCGCTGGGCGTTGCTCACGATGAGAAGCATATTGAAATAATGGCCGAAGAAGATGCATCCGAGAGCGAAGATAAGGATGCGCAGCACCGGCACGGATGCCTGGAAGCCCTCGCCGCTGACGATCTGGACGATATCCGGAGCCAAGAACCAGGTACCGACAATAAGAGGCGCTACGATAAGGAAAAAGACTTTGAATGTCTTGTCGGCGATTTCATTGAAACGCTTGCGGTCGGTATAGATCGAGCGTGAAAGAAGAGGCAGAATCAATCCGGCAAGCATTGCCGGGAAGAAGATGAGATTCTCCATGATCTTGTAGGCGACATTGTAGATGCCGACATCCGTATTCGACTGCATGAGCGAGAGGAGGATGGTGTCTAACTTGAAATACGCGAAGGTGATGATAGCTGTCGCTCCCATAGGAAGCGATTCCTTGAGAAATTCTTTCCAGTAGGAAAAATCGAGCGCGAGAGAGAACTTTACATAACGCCGGCTCCACCAGAAGACGAGGATAGCATTGAAGGAAAGCGAGACGAGAAGCGTCGCCGCAATCGGGAGAAATCCGAGATCCTCCCGCACGATAAACACCACGAGCGCTACCTGGAGGAATTTGCCGCAGAACTCGATCATCGCCACTTTATCCATGGCCAGATACTTCTGGAAGATGCCATTGAGCACCAGGGAAAGGGTGGAGAAAAGGACGGCCGCAGCGGCTATGAGGATTCCCCACTCCTGATCTTCCGGGTAGCGGAAAACGAGAAGTGCGAGCGGTGCGATGAGGATAAGCGCAAGCGAAGAAAGCAGGCGGAGCGCTACGATGTTTCCGAGAATCTTCTTCTCTTCGGCTCCTTCCCGGGATATTTCCCGAGCAGTTACCGGACCGAGACCCAGATCAGCGATAGCGGAGAAGAAACCGAAGAACGCGAGGATCGTCGCATACTTTCCGAAGCCGTCCGGACCGAGGTAGCCGGTGATCAGCCGGATAGAGAGAAGCGAGAGTGCGACCGTCGAAAACACCTTGAAGAAAGAATTCAAGACGACATTATAGGCAATCTTCCGCGCAATCGCCATACGAAAAGAAAATAAAAAAATCTGCGTTTAATCCTTGAGGCGCACGAGCACCTTGCGTTCCTCTCCTTTGCCGACACTTTCGGTGAGAATCCGGTCATTCTTCGCGAGAATCGTGTGGACAACTTTGCGTTCGAAAGCCTGCATAGGCCGGAGAGTGACGGAAAGTCCGGTCTCAATCGCTTCTTGAGCGGCCTTTTCCGCTTCTGATTCCAAGAATCCGCGCTTTTCGGCGAGATAACCGTTCACATCCACCACGAGAGAAACTCTTTCCCCGAGAGCTTTGCGGCAGAGGAGGCGGAGTATATGTTGGAGCGCCGCCAGATTCATCCCATGCTGGCCGATGAGGAAATTCTGATCCGTATGGAGGGAAATGTCGATAAAGAAGCTTTCTGGATCATTCTCCTCTTCGCGTACCGAAATCGTTCCAGAAAAGCCGAGCTTTTCGACGAGCGTCTCGGCAATCTGCTGCAAAGTGGCAAGAGGAGTATTTTCCATAAGCTTTCGGCGGATTAAGCCTTCTTAAGAGCGAAGATGTACTTCTGCTGGACAATCATGAAGAGGGTGGAGAAGAGCCAGTAGAGGGAAAGGGCTGCCGGGAAGGTTACCCCGATAAAGAAGGTGAGTCCGGGACCCAAGTAGAGCATCTGCTTATTCATTATAGCCGCAAAGTCCGGTTGGTCGGAAGGGCTGGCAGTAGCGCTGGAAGGGGCGGGCAATGAATGGAGCAGCATTTTGGTCTGGAAATATTGGGCAATGGACGAGAGGAACGCGAGCACGTAATTCGGCCGCGAAAGATCGACAAAATGGAGGAAGAGGTGATTGATGGCCCCAGGGTTAGCCACAAAGGAATAGAGATCGTTCGGATTGACCATAAATCCCGCTTGGGAGATGGAAATAATGACCCGATAAATAGCGATCAGAAAGACGATCTGGACGAGGAGCGGGAGACAGCCTGAAAAAGGATTGGTTTTTTCGGCTTTATAGAGCTCTAGAAGGGCCTTTGTCTGTTCTTCCTTGTTCGTCTTGTGCTTCGCTTGGATCTCCTTCATTTTCGGCTGCAGTTCCTGCATTTTCTTCTGGGATTCGATCTGCTTCTTGGAAAGAGGGAGCATCACGAGCTTCAAAAGGAGGGTGGTCAGGATGATGGCGATTCCGAAATCGGCTCCCGGAACGACATTGTAAAAGAAAATGAGGGCGTTATAGAGCGGATCGTAGATAAAGGTATGGAAAAGTGTGGCCATATGCTTATTTTTTGTCTTTTAGACTCCTCTTAATGTTAAGAATAAAGCTTTGTAATTCCTCTTTTTCGATGTTTTTTCCCTTCTTTAAGCTAAAAAATACGATGTCATACCCTTTTGGGAGTTCTCCGTAGCTTTCCTCGATAAAGGCACTCAACTGCCGGCGCAAGCGGTTTCTTTGGGTAGCCAAGGGGAAATGCTTCTTACTGAAAGAAAAGCCTATCCGAAGCGAGTCTGTGCTGTTTTTGGCTATTTTACAGGCTATTTCTCTAAAAAAAAGGGGACTTCCGGAACGAAATACCCTCTCAAAGTCCTCTTTTTTCCTTATCCGAAGGCTTTTTTTCAGCATATGGATGCTATTCGGAAAGTTTTTTCCTTCCTTTTTGGCGCCTGTTGGTGATCACGCGCTTACCGCCCGGGGTACTCATACGCTTCAGAAAGCCGTGGCGTCTGGCCCGCTTTCTCGTTTTCGGCTGATACGTCCTCTTGCTCATAGAACCACTCTCAATAACTTAAAGTCTTTGTAAAAAAGTTTCTTTAGTGTATCAGAAAGCCAAGGAAAGTCAATAATAGGGGTATAAATCCACTTATCCACCCGTTATGCACTTTTTAACCATTTTTCAGCCTCGCTCATCCTTTTTTAGCGTGATATAATGACATTCAATCTTCGCTATTCTCTGAAGCAGGAGCTTATGACTAATGAGGAACTTTGGAAGGCTGTCTTAGGCCAAATAGAGCTTTCTTTGTCGAAAGCGAATTTTATTACTTGGTTCAAGAATACTTCTCTGGTGGATAACCAGAATGGCTTGGTAACCATCGGCGTACCGAATGGGTTTGCGAAAGAATGGCTTGAGAATAAGTATAATATGTACATTCTCAAAGCTTTGAAGAGTCTTGATCCGTCTGTCCAAGAAATCCGTTGCGCTATCACGCTCCAGAATAAGCCGGGCGCTGCTCCGATCTCTGTGGATTCGGTTCGCAACGTAGATGCGGCGATACCCCGCGAACAAAGCGGATTTGTGCGGAAGAAAATTATTGAAAAGCCGGTATTCAGCAATACGCCGGGTTTGAATAACCAGGTTTTTCATGAAACAAACTTAAACTCCCGTTACACCTTCGAGAATTTTATCGTGGCTGAAAATAACGAACTTGCCCGCGCTGCTTGTTATGCTGTTTCCCAGAATCTCGGCATGGTGTACAACCCGCTCTTCATTTATGGCGGGGTGGGGCTCGGGAAAACGCATCTCCTCCAATCGATCGGGAATGAAGTGATGAAGGAACATCCGGAAAAGCGCATAAAATACATCACTTCGGAACGTTTCACTACAGAGCTCGTCGACTCGATCAAGAACCAGAAAATAGACCTTTTCAAGGAATACTACCAGCAAATGGACCTTCTGATTATCGATGACGTGCAGTTCCTCTCGGGCCGCGAAAAGACCCAGAACGAATTTTTCCATATATTCAATGCTCTCTATCAGATAAATAAGCAGATTGTCATATCCAGCGATCGGCCTCCGAAAGCCATCGCTACCCTCGAAGAACGCCTGCGTTCGCGCTTCGAAGGAGGGATGATCACTGATATCAGCCGTCCGAGCCTCGAAACAAGGATTGCGATTCTTCAATCAAAAATCCTTGAAAAAGGCTTTATTATAGATGAAATCACCCTGAAATACATCGCTGAAAAGGTAAATCAGAATATCCGGGAATTGGAAGGCGCTTTAAACCGGATAATCGCTTATTGCGAATTCCATAAACTTCCGCCGAGTCTTGAAAACACCCAGAAGATCCTCGCCGAACTCATCGAGGATAACAAGAAAAACATCCATTCTGATGATGTTTTCCGGGTAATCAGCGATTTTTATGGTGTCGCTAAAGAAGAGTTGATCAAAAAAGGGCGGAAAAAAGAGATTTCTCACCCGCGCCAAGTAATGATGTATATTCTCCGAAACGAACTCCAAATACCTTTTTCTTCTATAGGAGAGCTTCTGGGAGGTAGAGATCATACGACCGCGCTTCATGCATTTGAGAAGATTGAAACACAAAAAGAAAACAATTCACGGTTGAAAGAGGAACTTGATACGTTGCGAGAACGCCTCTATTATAGTTAAATATTGTTGATAAATCTGTATAAACCCTCTTTTTCTGTGGGTAGCCCTAGGATAACAACGCCTTTAATGTGGATTATTCGAGCGAAGAAATAATAAGAGTAAGTTTTCCACTAAGTTTGGTGAGGAAGTGGGAGAAATATAAAACTTTTTTGTATAAAAAATACTTTATCTAAAAGAAAAACTTCACTTATCACACTATCCACAGTCTTAATCATAATAATAAATCTTTAAATATATATAATTATATTAAAGATTACAGAAACCTATGGAACTTATCTGTACACAAGAGAATCTTTCACTCGCTCTCTCATATCTGGACCGAATCGCCGGGAAACAGAGTTCGCTCCCGATCTTGAGTAATCTTCTTCTGGAGACTGAAAAAGGGAGACTGAAGATTTCTGCGACAAACCTAGAAATCGGGGTAGTAGTTTATGTAGGGGCGAAAATAGAAAGTGATGGAAAGTTCACTGTACCAGCGAAAATCTTTGCTCATTTTGTGCATAATTTGCCACCTGGAGAGGTTTTGAATATCAAAGTGGTACAGCAGCACCTTTTTATTGCAAGCGGCGGCTACACGATGAAAATAAAAGGTTTGGATGGAAAGGATTTCCCTATCATTCCGCAATACAAAAACGACTATCCCTTCTCTCTCCCAGCTCAAGATGTAAAACAAGCGCTTCAAAGGCTTCTTTTCTGTGTGAGTACGAATGAAGCGCGTATCGAATTGACTGGTGTGTATGTTTCCTTTGAGGAAGGAGCGCTCCATCTCGCTGCAACGGATAGTTTCCGGCTTGCTGAAGAGATTATCCCTTTCACTGATCAGAGTTCGGGGTATAAGCAGTTTCTCTCTGAAAATACCTCGCTTATCATCCCAAGCGCCACTCTCCAAGAACTCCTTCGGGTGATTACTCCCGAAACGATGAATATCAAGCTTGCACTCGAGGAAAATCAGCTTTTCTTCGAGGTAGATAATGTGCAGATCGTTTCACGTATCATCAGCGGGAAGTATCCTGACTATCAGCAGATCATCCCGAAAAAATTCACCCTCCAAGCGGTCATAGAGAAAGATCTTTTCCTCCGTTCTTTGAAGTTAGCAAGCTCCCTTTCCTCTTATACATCGGGCGAGATAGCACTTATCTTCGATCCGGAACAGAAACAATGCACGCTCGTCTCTCAATCGAAAGAAATCGGCGAGAATACGAGTATTATCCCTTTGGAGGTGCAAACCGGAACGGAGCCGCTCACTCTCGTTTTCAATCCGCGCTACGTGATAGAGGGGATAAACGCGCTTCATTCGGACAAACTACTCTTCCTCGCGAATACGAATACCTCTCCGGTAGCACTCCGTGAATTCAACGAAGAGAAGAAAGAGGAGGATGGAAAATATCTCTATATCATGATGCCGATCCGGAAAGAATATGCGTAATCTCCGAGACCTTCTTTCTTCACGGAAGAGCACGGAAGAAACAGCTCTTTCGAAGCCTCTCGATGAAAAAACCATCTTTTTTATCTGCAAGAAAATCCTCCAGGAAGAATATGGCAGCCGCGGGAGCGAGAATATCGAGGCGGTAACATACAAAGAAAAGAAGCTTTCCTTGAGAGCGAGGAATTCTCTCTGGAGGAATGAAGCGGCTCTTCAGAAAGAACATCTCAAAAATCGCATCAATACCCTCCTCGCTCAAGAAGCGGTGGAAGAGATAAAGATCTTCTACTAGAGATGAGCTTCAAAAAATCCACTACTTTCTAGTAGTGGATCAGCATACTTTTCTTATCTATCGCTTTATTCCCGTTATTATCCTCTATTTCCGCCTCTATCGTGACGGTGCTATTGTTCTTACTCCCCGGAATCGAGTAGGAAAGAGAATACGGTTTGGAGGTGGATGACCCTATATCGCTGCCATCCATCCGGTAGACTACTTGTTTTGTTCCGTACGGAGCGTCTACCTGTGCAGAAAAAGCGACAGAAGAGCTGCTGGTCTCGCTCGGAGCTGCGAGAGCGATAGAAGGTTTGTATTTAGAGAAGTCTTCCGCTTTGCACTCATCATTCGGGACATCGCGCACAATCACGCCTTTCTGTTTCTCATACCAATTTTCCACTGCCTTTTCCCAGCTTTTGTACTGCGGATCATTTTCCGGTTTTTCCGGTTCCGGACCGCGCGGATCTTCACGATTCACATAGTGGAGAATATCATGATCGCTCGCGAAATCTTTCTTCTCCTCTTCATCTTCCGGACAGTATTTATTCGCGAGGCAGTAATCTTTCTTACCAGGTATGCGGCAGACTTTCACATCCTTCTTTTCCTCGAGCTTTCCAGCAAGCATCGGCTTGTTGGTTTTTCCTTCGCCATCCCCGATCTCGTCATCCGGATTATATTTCGGAAATTCTTCAAGGGCGTAGTTCCCGAGAGCTTTATCCAGGAATGCCCGCCAGATCGGCGCTGCCACATTCACGCCGTCCGCGCCAGCCACCATCGGGCTGTTATCATTATTCCCAGCCCAGACACCGACAGCAAGGGAGGGAGTATAGCCGATGGTCCAGCCATCACGAAACTCGTTTGTCGTTCCGGTTTTCGCGACTACCTGACGGTTGTCGAAGCGCAGCGGAGAGTTCTCGCCGAACACCCAGGCACGGTTCTCATTATTCGAGAGCACTGAATCGAGCATCGCTACGTATTTTTCCTCCACGACGCGTTCCCCAGGGCTTTGCTTGAATTCCTCCAAAACTTTTCCGGAAGAATCTTCAATCCGCAAAATAGCGCTCTTTTCATGCTTGATACCACCGGTGGCAAGGGTGCCGTAGGCGTTTACATGGTCGAGGAGCTTCACCTCGCCCCCACCAAGCACCAGAGACAGCCCGACCCGGTCAGGATCGCTGATACCGGTGATTCCGAGGTCATGGGCAAGCTTCACGGAATCCTTCACTCCGGCCAGATAAAGAGTCTTCACCGCCGGGACGTTGAGCGAACCTCCCAAAGTCTTCTTCATCGGGAGAGGGCCGTTGAACTTACCGTTATAATTCTGGGGTTTATAGGATTTTTCCTGGCCGGTATCGAATTCCGTCTCTACGTCATAGAGCATCGTTTCCGGCAGATAACCCTTGGTAAAGGCGGTGAGGTAGACATAGGGCTTGAAGGAAGACCCCGGCTGACGGTCGCGGATGGCGACGTTCACCTGCCCATCGATGGATTCATCGAAGTAATCCTTCGATCCCACCATGGCGAGGATCTGGCCATTCTTCGGATCAATGGCTACCAGAGCGGCATTCGAGGCGTTCCAGCGCTTGTTGTCAGCCGATCCTTTGCGGACGGCCTCTTCTGCCATCTGCTGCTTGTCCCAATCGAGCGTGGTGATGACTTTGTATCCGCCTTGTTCCACTGCCTGGTCCCCGTACTTTTCCTGAAGATAATCCTTGATATACATGACGAAATGAGGTGCGGCGATAATGTCCTTCTGGGGCAGGACTTTATCAAGCGTATTCGCTGCGATCGCCTCCTGGGCCTGTTCTTCGGTAATATAGCCGAGTTTCGCCATCTGCATGAGCGCATAGTCCTTGCGGGCGATGAGGCGTTCCGGATGGCTGCCGTAAGGGGAATAGTAGGCTGTACCGCGGGGCAGCGCCGCAAGCAGCGCCGCTTCATCGAGCGAGAGATCGCGTGCCGGCTTCCCGAAATAGGTCTCTGCAGCCGCTTCGATCCCATAGGCGTTCTGGCCGTACGGGATCTCGTTTAGGTACATGGCGAGGATCTCATCCTTCGTAAAAAGCGTTTCGAGCTCTATGGAGAGAATCGCCTCCTTGACCTTGCGCGTCAGGGTCTGCTCGTTCGAGAGAAGCGAATTCTTCACGAACTGCTGGGTAATTGTCGAGGCTCCCTGGGCGGTATCGAAGGTGATAATATCCTTGAAAAGGGCGCGCAGGATAGCCTTCGGCTGGATGCCGAAATGGTGGTAGAAATCCTGGTCCTCGAGGGCGATCGTCGAGGCTCGGACCACTTCCGGCATCTGGTCAAAGGGGATGACGGTGCGCTTCTCCTCTCCGTGGACCTCATAGAGAAGGTGTTCGCCGCTCCGATCGTAGATCTTCGTGGATTCGGCGACGAAACGTTTGTTGATATTCCCGGCGTCCGGCAGATCTTTCGCGATATAGAGAAAAAGCGCCGCGACCAGCACAAATCCGGCCCCGCCGGCGATTCCTGCTACTTTTCGGATTTTCTCCCAATCCCACTCTCTCCAATTTCCCCAGTCGATCTTTTTCGTTTCTGATAAAGTGGCTAGAACTCGTCTTTTTTTACGTAAAAACCGCATATTTTATATACAATGAGTATCTCCATTGTATACCATAAAAAAGCGAAAAAGAGAACCCGAAGGAACTCTTTTTGGAAGAACAGTTTCAAATTCGAAGGCCTTAACGCGAAGCCCGTTTGGCAAGAGCTTCAAGAGTATTTTCAATGAATAACTCTGAAGAGTTCATTTTTTCGGAAGGAAAGCCGATCTGGTCATTCAGCTCAAAAACAAAAGGCTGGGAACCGGCCTGGATCCCGAAATCTATCGAGTAGAGCGGGAAGTCGAATTCCTCATCGATCACAGCTTGAATTTCTTGGACGCACGAGAGAATGAAAGAAGGGATCTTCTCAAGAGGCACTTCTTCGATAGATCCTCCCAAAGCGACATTGGCCAGAAGAGAACCTTCTTTAGGGGTTCGTACGTGGGCTAAGGTAATCTTCCCGTTGACAACAACGATACGAAGATCGTGGTACCCCTCTGTTATCCCGGGAATTCCTTGGGAGGTATCGACAAATTCTTGGAGTACATATTCGCTCTTTTCCTCCAAAACGACGTGAGCCAAGTTTTCCGGCTTATCGATAAGAATACCCTTTCCCTGCATTCCCTTGGCCGGTTTCAGTACGGCGAGAGGAGCGCCTTCGAGACTTTTCAATTGAGAAAGAAGCTCCTCCTGGTTTTTAATAACGAAACTTCTCGGCATGAATCTTCCAAGACGGATTCCCATGAGATTCTTATCATGGCAGAGATGCTTGAATTCGCTGCTATTCAAAGTTTTCTGTCCGATTTCTACGGGCGGGAAGGAAATCCCGCCGCTCCGATCGAATACGGCGTCTGCTTCTATAATGCCTTTCTGTAACTCGAAAAAGTTTCCGGTATAGAGATAGGCATCTTTGAATGTCAGAGGAGGCTCGTAGTTTTCTTTTCCATTCGCTACATACATGTCGAACCCCAAGCCCGTTCCTTTCTTGAAAAAAGAATGGTAAACGGATCTTTTGATTCCGAGCTTCTGAAACGGATCGGAGCTCAAGGGGCGCCGATGGAAATACATGACTATTTTTTTTCGCATAAGGCAAGGTAGTCGGCTAAGCGCTCGATTTCTTGAGAAATACCGGGATCAAGGGTAAGCGCAGGGCAGGCGTTCACTTCGAATATCACCGGCTCGCCGTTTTCCTTTACTACGATATCTACGCCGGCTACCTGGATGTCGGTTATCGCTGATGCCAGCAGGGCTTCTCGCCGGATCTCTTCCTTTACAGCATCTACGTCCATGAATTCCTCTCTTGCTCCAAGGTGGACATTGTTTCTGAATTCTTCTTTTTCGGAACGGATCTTCTTTTCGGCGACAGCGACCTTGTCGCCAGTCACTAGAAGGCGATACTCGAATGTGTTGGGTATGAATTCTTGCAAGAATATCGCTGATCGCTCGTTTTTTTCTGAAAGGCGGCCGATAACCTCTTGCAGAGAAGATAGGTCTTTCGCCAAGAAAACACCTGCTCCCTGGGAGGTATTGCATTCTTTGACGACGATCGGGAAGCCGAGATATTCTTCGGCGCTTTTCAAGTGTTCTTCCGAGTAGCTTCCGGCGAAGTAGGTTTTCGGAATGGATGCTCCGGCCAATGCCAAGCGGAACATCTGAACGATCTTGGCGACATCCGAAGAATCCTTTATCTGCTCATGAAAGCGATCGATAAAGTAGACCCCTTTCTTTTTTGCCAGGTGCGCCAGCATAAAGGCGAGACCGCCATGCCTCCCTACTTTTCTCGGATAAATCGTATTCCAGTTTTCAAGAGGCTTTTTCTCAATAAAAAGATCGACATTTCCTTTTTCGATGAACACCTCGATGTCCTCAAAACTTGAAACAGAAAATGCTACGCCGCGGCTGGAAAGCTGATCGCCGAGCAAGCCGAGAAGTTTTTGTACCCGAGGACCTGAAGCTTTCTTGCTTTTTAAAACGAGAAGCATATGCGGATGAAGCTTATTTATTTACATCGATAAGAAATTTCCTCAAGCTTTTTCTCCCCACGATGACCGGGTATTCGAGATGGGAGCGCCCGATGATGGAAACTTTGGCAGGAACGGTAACGCCGTCTATCACCAGGTCTATTCTGACCATCGGCCGATAGGAAGTGCCATGGGATGATTTGACTGGAACGGTGCTGGCGAGATCGGGAATATCCGCGAACAGCTTTTCGCGCTCCTCTTTCGAGAGTTCCTGCAAGATGTCCCGATTGGCTACCCTCCGCTCGAACTCTTCGAGAGCCTCATGAAAGCCGAGCTCTTCGGCGATTTGAGTATCAATGGAAGTGGAATCGGCACCTGTATCGATTTTGGCTTCGACTTCCAGTTCTTTCCCATCCTTACCGATCAGCTTCACTTTTTCTATTGCTCCGATGACCCGTTTACCGGAGATTTCCTCGATCTCTTCCTCGATCTCACCGCCGAAGAGATTCATGCCGACGCGGATACCTCGGTCGACTGATCGGATCTTCAGTCCGGAGACGCGGTCGAGACGCTCCTTGAGTCCGGAGAGATTCGCCAGCTGGATAGAGAGACCTGGGCGGGCGTTTAGCTCGAGGATGACCGGCCCGCGCTCGCGATCGATCGCGATGTCCGCTCCCAGGAACCCGAGACCGGAAATCTTCTGCGCTTCTGCCGCCATCCGGAGAATCTCTTTCCAGTAGGGGATCTTGATACCCGAAAGCACGAGGCGCGTTCCAGGCACGTATTCGATGACATGCCCCTTGCCGATAATGGCGGTCGTGGTGGTGCCGGTTGCGAGGTCGATACCGACGCCGACAGCGCCCTGCTGGAGATTGGCTTTGCCGTCGGAACCTCTGGTCGGCAGACGGAGCATGGCCATTACCGGGACGGAATTGAAGACGATGACACGGATATCCGGGATGCCTTTGAAAGCATATGGTTTGAAGAGTTTCAAAAGCGTCAGGCGCTCTTCGAAGAAGGCAGTGTCGGGGATATTGGCGAGCGAGAAAGAGCCGTCGAGAATGTTTCTGATATGGCTCTTCAGGTCTTCGATAGTGATCACTGTCCCATCGGCTTTGACCCAGGCATCGTCACGTCCTTTTTTCCGGGCATAGACGACGAGGATTCCCTCGCCGCCGAAGCCGCGGTTCGGCTTCAAGGCGAAGCTTGCCGGAAGCTTCGCCCAATCGAACTGTTCGAGCGCCTCATGGGTACTGATCTTCCCGATGAGAAGCGGCACGGCTAAACTGTTCTTCTTCAAGATGCGTTTGCAGAGGAGCTTGTTGTCTGCAATCTCCATGCCGCGCTTCCGGTTGTAGGGGCGGATGTATTCCAGATTTCTCGCGTTCATGCCGAGAAGCTTCTGGCTCTTCCTGAAAAAATCGAACATACGGGAGAAAATGGAAAAGAAACTAGAGGTGAGGGAGGATCTTTCGGAAGCGGAAGTATTCCACGATGCGGAGCCCGGTCCATTTTCCGAGAGTGAAGTTGATCACGAAGGTGAAAAGGATGATCCACGGATAGCGGAGGATGAGGATGGTGAGCATGTCCCAGCTTATGAGCGCGTAGCCGACGAGCGAGATAAGGAGGGTTTCCAGAGCCAGGAAAAAAGCGGCTTTGCTACCCTTCTCGATCTGGGTCGCGACGAATTTCTCGGCGAGCGTGATCATGATGAGAAGCGGGAAGATGGAAACCGAAGCGAGGCCGGTACGATGGAAGTGTCCGCCCGCGACGAGGATCCCGAGGATGGCGAGGGCCACGATGGAAATCGTGATAGCAACACGCGGCAGGTACAGGAGGCGGAACTGCTTCAGGATAAAACGCGAGACCATGCCCACCAGGATGATGCTGACGAAAATGGCGATGCCGTATTTGAGGCCGTTCGGATCGAAGGCGAAAAGAGCGAAGGTGATGATCGAAGGCGTATAGATGCCGAACGCCTTGATGCCCACCACTTGGCGGAAGAAGGCGACGAGCGTCGCGACGACGGGAACCATCAAGAGGAGCGCGATGGTCTGAAGAGGCACGCCCTGCGAAACGATAAAACTGACCCAAGGATGGTAGTACATATGCGGAAGCGCTAATGGTTCAATCGTACTCTAGCTGTCTGTATCTTACTTCGAATTCTTGATATTTTCCATGCGCCTCCGGTTGGCATGGCAGATCGCGATTGCGAGCGCATCCGCCGCGTCGTCGGGTTTCGGTATTTCTTTGAGCTTCAGGATGGCCTTGACCATCGTCTGGACCTGCAGTTTGTCCGCTTTCCCGTAATTGGTCAGCGCTTGTTTCACCTGAAGCGGAGTGTAACCGGCTATGGTAATACCGAACTTCTCGAGCGTCAAGAGGATCGCCCCGCGCGCCTGGCCGACGGAGATGGCAGTTTTCTGGTTATTGGAAAAGAAGAGCTCCTCCACAGAAGCTTCTTCCGGAACATAGAGCTGGAGCAGGTGTTCCAAATCGGAAGCGATTTCTTCAAGCCGCTTCTCGAGGGGGAGTTCTTTGCTCGTGCTGATGTGGCCGAACGCGAGAGGAGTGATCTTCGATCCGATCACTTCGATCACGCCCCAGCCGACGGTCGCCGTGCCTGGATCGATGCCGATGATTTTCATGGGAGCGGATTTTTAGAGAGAGGCTTTCGGGGATCCGCTTGCGGCATCGCGAGTGATACGCATGATCGTATCTTTCAGATGGAGCGGATCCGGCACCTGGCGGAAAATGAAGCGCCCGTTCTCTCCGGCGGTCTGCACATACAGGTCGCCGAAATTGAACATGGTCGGGACGATGCCTTCGACAGTAGTGGTGATGTCCTGCACCCGGCCATAGGTCAGCTCGCTTATGTGGCGGACGAAAAGGCCTTTCTGTTCGATATTCAGGATACGTTCATCCGTGATGATCCAGATATCGAAATAGTAGTCGATCCAGACGAGAAACCCGTAGAGCCAGAGAAAGACGAAAAGCGTGTTCTGTAGGAAGATGAGGAACCGGAAGCGCTCGCCGGCGGTAATTTCCGGAAAGAGCAGAGGAATCAGAAACAGGCTTCCCAGGAGGAAGAACGCCATCACGAACACGATAAAGAGGTGCGAAAGCAGGTTGAACCAGTGCCGATGGACGATACTCACTACGGTTTCCGTCTCACGCTGTCCTGGGAAATGGATTTTTTTCATATTCATAGAAGAATATTCAGAGCGAGGAGGTTTGCGGGAGCAGATCGCCCCAAGGAAGAGTGAAAAAGAGGATCGCGTTCGTGAAGAGGAGAACCGTGATGACGCCTAAGAAGAGGAGAAGCGCCGCGAAAGCGGTCTTCTTGTCGAGAGAATAGTGCGCGATGTGGTACACGATGAAAAGAGCCGTGAATACATAGCTCATGAAAAGGAGCGTATAGAGGAGTCCGAACAGCGCCTGCATGCGGGTGTTTGTTTTCTTTTCCTATTCTACAACAATTTGTCCTGGTGGTCTTCCGGCATTTCCATCCCGAGATGCGAAAAGCCTTCCTTGGTGACGATGCGTCCGCGCGGGGTGCGCGCGAGAAAGCCGATCTGGATGAGGTAGGGCTCGTATACGTCTTCGATCGTCTGGATCTCTTCGCCGGTCACGGCAGCGAGCGACTGGACGCCGGCTGGCCCGCCTTTGAATTTCTTTATGAGCGTTTCCAGGATATTGCGGTCAGTCGGTTCGAGGCCCAGGTAGTCGATTTCGTAGAGCGAGAGCGCTTCTTCTGCGACACCCTCGGTGATCGTGTCGGCATTCTGGATCTGGGCGAAGTCGCGCACGCGCTTTAAGATACGGTTCGCAACGCGGGGCGTCTGGCGGCTGGACCAGGCGATGCGCTTGGCGCCGGAATCATCCAGCCCGATCCCGAGGATCGAGGCGGAGCGCTTCACGATGCGCTCGATGTTTTCGGGCGTGTAGAATTCCAAGCGATGCGTCGATCCGAAACGGTTCCGTAGCGGATTGGAGAGCGATCCGAGGCGGGTGGTGGCGCCGATCAGGGTGAAACGCGGCAAGTCGAGCTGGATAGTGCGTGCTGCGGGCCCTTTGCCGATGATGATATCGAGCTTGTAGTCTTCCATCGCCGGGTACAGGACTTCCTCGATCAGCTTGTTCAAGCGGTGAATCTCGTCGATAAAGAGTACATCGCCGTCATCGAGGTTCGTGAGGATGGAGCCGAGATCGCCGACTTTCTCGATAGCCGGGCCAGAAGTTACCTTTATATTCACGCCCATCTCTTTGGCGATGATGTGAGCGAGGGTGGTTTTGCCTAGACCGGCCGGCCCGTAGAGGAGCACGTGGTCGATCGTCTCTTTCCGCTTCTTGGCGGCCTGGATGAAGATATCGAGGTTCCGTTTGATCTTTTCCTGCCCGATATATTCGCCGAAACTCTGCGGCCGGAGGGTATTGTCGAGTGACTGCTCTTCAAAGCTCTGATTTTCGGTATTTATCATAAAAAAGGCTTAAACAAGGTAAAAATGTCCATTCAGTACCTTGCTATTGTACCACCTCTTGACAAAAAAACCAACCCGTGCTACTATCGAAAGTCGCTTCGTTACCAAATATCAGGTGAGAGCCTTTCACCTGTAGGCAATTTTTGGGGATATCTATCTTTTGTCCTCAAATTCGGGAATCGTTGTCCAGATCCGGGTAGGGTGGTTTCGCGCTGCGCTATTCCTCGACACTTTTCCTTTCCTCGGGCTCCTATGCCCGAGGATTTTGTCTGCAGTTGAAAGGTGAAGCGAAAAGCAAAAGCCCCTCTTTCGAGAGGGGCTTTTTTTATGCCTTTTTTTCAGGAAGAGGCGCTTCTCCCGGGCTATTTTCCAATATGTCATTATAGAGCGCCTCAAGCGCCTCATCGCGTCCGGTGTTGCGCCACACTTCTTCGAACGTGGTCCTGCCTTCGATCACCTTCAGGATGCCATCCTGGTTCATGGTGAGCATGCCTTGCTCCCGCGCAGCTTTGCGGATCTCCTGTTCGGAGGCATATTCGTTTATCAGTTTCGCGATCCGGTCGCGGACCGGGAAGATTTCAAAAATCCCTTTGCGTCCGCGATAACCGCTAAAGTTGCACGAAGCGCAGCCGACGGGTTTATAGAGCACGGTGATTTCCGGGAGAACGACACCGGCTTCTTTGGGGATTGTCGCGAGGAGCTTCTTGAGAGCCTCTACGGTTTTGGTCGCGGGAGTATAGGCGGCTTTGCATTCCGGACAGAGGATGCGTACCAGACGCTGTCCGATGAAGAGATTCACCGCGCTTCCGATAAGCTGCGCCTTGATTCCGAGCTCACCTAAGCGGGTGATCGATGCGGGGGCGTCGTTCGTGTGAAGCGTCGTGAAGACGAGATGGCCGGTCAAGGCGGCATTCACGGCTACTTCCGCGGTCTCGTCATCGCGGATCTCTCCTACGAGAATCACGTCGGGATCTTGGCGGACGATGGCGCGCAGAGCTTTCGCGAAATCATAATCCTGTCCCGGGGAGACTTCTGTCTGCACGACGCCGGGAATCGTGTACTCGATCGGATCTTCCACCGTGATGATCTTGATCTCCGGCGTATTGATGGCGCGGACCAGGCTATAGAGCGTCGTGGTCTTTCCCGAGCCGGTCGGGCCGGTGTTGATGATCATGCCGTGAGGCCTCTCTATCTGACGTTTGATTTCTTCATAAGCGCTGCCGTGCAGACCCAGTTCCTCGATCGGCACATTCGCATCCTCGCCGGTCAAGAGGCGCATATTGATCGTCTCGCCATGGCTCGAAGGGATCAGGTTGACGCGGATATCGATGCGTTTGTCGTTCTGCATGATGAAGAAGTGTCCGTCTTGCGAGCGCTCGCGGATGTTGAGCTTCATTTTTCCGAGCATCTTGATGCGCGAGAGGCCGAGGCGGTACATATCGCTCGGCAGATGGCCGATGTCTTCCAGGATGCCGTCGATGCGGTAGCGCAGCCGCGCGCCTTCTTCTTCCGGCTCGATATGGATGTCGCTCGCCCGGAGCTTCGCCGCGCCGGCGAGGATGATCTCGATCGCCCGGGAAGTCGGAACGGAATGGGCGGAATTCTTGAGGCTCAAAAGATCTCCGAAATCCGTTTCAAAGACGCGCAGATCTTCTCCGGAAAGGCTGATGCGCATCGAATCCAGATGTTCGATAAAGGGCTTTTTCGCGTATTCGGCCCACGCCTTTTCGAGAGAGGCGCTTGAGACGACGTAGGCTTTCGCTTCGAAGCCGTGTTCGGCGGCAAAGGCTTTGATGGCCGCGAGAGCCTCCGGGTTTTCCGGATCGGCGAGCGCGAAGCGGGCGATAGAATGTTCCTTCTGAAAAAGCGCTATCTGGAGCGAGCGAGCTTCGGTTTCTGGAAAGGTGCGTACGTCGTCGCCTTCCAAAGGAAAGACAGCAAGATCTATATAAGGAAGACCTGCTTTGTTCGCGAGCCGTAGCCCCGCTTCTTCGCGGGAAGTGGTTTCAAGTTTTTTCAAAACCTCCTCGGTTTTTCCTTCTTGGGATCCCGGAGTGAGGCTGGTGCGCTTGACGACTTTGACCATAGAGATATTTTTCTCTATTGTAGCGCACCCTTTTGTTCTCGGCCAAGGAATTTTCAGGCGCGAGGCGTCTTCGGAGTCAATTTTTCGAAAAGAAGCGCCTCGGCTTTTTCCAAACTATCGGCAGGAAGCGACGCTATGAGCGTCTCGCCTTCGAGGTGCGCTTCGGGGAAAAGCGGGAGCGTAGAGCGCAGGAGTTCGCGCGACTGGGCCTTGATGATCA
Organism: Candidatus Moranbacteria bacterium RIFCSPHIGHO2_01_FULL_55_24; assembly: GCA_001786575.1. Lineage (GTDB taxonomy): Bacteria > Patescibacteriota > Minisyncoccia > Moranbacterales > UBA1568 > UBA1568. The sequence continues at coordinate 39,018 of MFRW01000004.1, forward strand.
CGCGTACGGAAGCAGGAGTCTCGGGAGAAAGGAGGACAAAGAGCTGTCCGGAGGCATAGTTGCCCTTGATCTTCTCGAGGACGGCCGGCAGGTCATCGATGTGCGCACGCGCATGGACGAGGTCTTCGATCCCGACCAGCGACCAGATAAGGCGCAGTTCCTCGTTCCACTTCACTTGAGCCATCGCCTTGCCCCAGAGCTTCAGGAGGTGGAGAGGCTGCGTCTTGTAGAGAGAGCGGACGATCTTCTGCTGGTCGGCGCCGTGCTGCATGAGGAGCGATGCGAGGTGCAGGGATTTCGGAGTCGTATTCTTTTTCTGGAAACTGTCCGTTGCGGTGATGATACCGGCAAGCAGGCTTTCGGCGACGCTTTCCGGGAGCGTTTCCGGAGCGAGGGAGAAGAAGATATCCGCGAGAATTTCTGCGGCGGAAGAGGCGGTGACGTCTACCAGGTTCAGCTGGCCGAAGAGCTCGTTATCGCTATGGTTATCGATATTGATGATCGGCATCTCGTAGAAGATGTCCGCATTGTGCTCGAAGATGTTGCCGAGACGTTCCTTGTCGACCGCTCCGATGACGATAGCGAGGTCGAAGGTGAATTTCGCCGGAATGAAGGAGAAGTCGCGCGGATCGATGATGCCGTGTTCCGGAGTCAGGTAGATGCGGAGCTCTTCCGGGAGCGTCTCTGTCCGCACGTCGATGATCTTGTTGCGTTCAGTATTGAAAGAGAGGACGAAATCGCGCGCTCCGGTGATGGCGCCGCGCAGGTCGCGAGGATTGGCGAGAAAGGAAAGAGCCTCTTTGTCTTGGAGGAGGGTGTCTCCGGCGACGGTCACTTCTTTCTCTTTGGTTTCGAACCAGAGAGCGAGGGCGTAAGCGGTAGCGATGGCATCGGCCGAAGGGAAGGCTGGAAGCAGAACCAGCGGGCGTGAGGTCTTCTTGGAGAGTTCGTCAAACTGTTGGGCGGGCGTGAGGGACATGGGGCAAGGGATTCAGAGGGATGTATTTGAAAGATAGTCAAAAGTAACAGATTGGAAGCAGGGTGTCAATTGCGGAAAAAAGCTCGCCAAAGGCGCTCACTCGCGCTACCATGGAGGCGCTATGGAAAAAGAATTTTTTGCCAAAACGAAAGAAGAAACCCGGGATTTCGGCCGCAAGCTCGCTTTAGAGCTCGCTCCAGGGACTTTCCTTGCCCTTTCCGGAGACCTCGGTGCCGGAAAGACCGCTTTGGCCCAGGGCATTCTGGAAGGTCTTGGCGCCAGCGGGCCTTATGTCAGTCCCACCTTCGTCATTATGAAAGAATACGCGCTTCCGGAACCGAGTCCGAAAGGAGTGAAGCGTGTCTACCATGCCGATGCATACCGGGTCGAAGCCAAGGATTTCGATACGATCGGCTTTGCGGAATGGGGTTCTGATCCGGAGGGCTTGGTCATTCTCGAGTGGCCGGAACGTGTGAGCGCCCTTCTTCCCGCGGAACGCCTGACCATAACCCTCTTGCACGAGCCCGATGCCGGAGAGGGAAGGCACATCAGCATCTCCTAGAAGGCGCTTTTTGCCTTTAAAAAGCCAAAGAAGTATACTAAAGGCATGGAAAGAAAGAAGAAAACCATCGTGCTTTTGGACGGAAATGCGCTTATCCATCGGGCGTACCATGCTTTGCCGCCGCTCACGACCAAGAAGGGCGAATTGGTGAACGCCGTCTACGGATTCACGACGACCCTCCTTTCCGTTCTGGAGAAATTCAAGCCGGAGTACATCGCTGCCTCCTTCGATCTGGCCGGCCCCACCTTCCGCCATGAGCAGTACGAAGACTACAAAGCCACCCGCGTCAAAGCGCCGGATGACCTGTATGCCCAGATCCCTCGGGTGAAGGAAATCGTCCAGGCCTTCAATATCCCTATTTACGAGAAGGAAGGCTTTGAGGCGGATGATTGCGTGGGGGCGCTCGCTCGCCAAGCTTCCAAAGAAGGTGCAGAAGTGATCATCGTGACGGGTGACAATGACGTCCTTCAGCTGGTGGACGATTCTGTGAAGGTTTTCACGATGCGCAAGGGCATCAAAGACACCGTTCTCTACGACGAGGCGCTCGTCGAAGAGAAATACGGCTTCAAGCCGGAGCAGATTCCGGATTACAAAGGTCTGGCGGGGGACAGTTCGGACAATATCCCCGGCGTGCGCGGGATCGGACCGAAGACCGCAAGCGACCTTTTGAAGAAATACGTGACGCTCGAGGGCATCTACAGTCACATCGATGAGATAAAGAGCAACGTCCAGGCCAAGCTCATCCAAGACAAAGAGCAGGTGTTTCTTTCGAGGGAATTAGGGAGGATCGACACGGCGGCACCGGTAACGCTCCGTTTGCCGGACGCGCTCGCGCATGACTTCGACCGAGCCAAGCTCACAGCACTTCTTCAGGAGATGGAATTCTGGAGCCTCGTGAAGCGCTTGCCTGGCGGAGAAGGCGCGCTTCCAGCTACTAAAAAGAAAGAAGCGAAGAAAAAAGCGCAGCAGAAACGCGCCAAAACATTGGCAGAACCGGAAGCGATACGGACCTTCCTTTCCGCAAACGAGGGAAAGCTTGCCGCGGTCTTCGTTACGGCTGAAACAGGATCGCTTTTCGGACATCGCCCGAGCGGTATCGACGTAGCCTTTTCCGAGAGGGGCTCGACCACTCTGGAATGGAACGAGAAGACGAAGCCGGCCATCAAGGCGTTCTTGGAGGATGAAAAGATCGCCAAAACGGTGTATGACGAAAAGACCCTCCTCCACATGCTGGCGCCGGAAGAAACGGGCCTTGCCGGAATCTCATCCGATATCATGATAGCGGCCTATCTCTTGAATTCCGGAGGCAATGTAGAGCTCCCGTACCTCGCCCTCTCCGAACTCGGGGAAGAAGAGATCGCGTTTCCCGCTGTCACGCTCTTCCGCCTCCACGAGCAGTTCGAAAAAAAGCTCCGCGACGTGAGCAAGACCCAGAAGAAGGGGCGGACGCTTGAGGACGTATTCCGCAATATCGAGATGCCGCTCATCCCCATTCTTTACGGGATGGAAAAAGAGGGCATCTATCTCAACACGGAGAAATTCCGCGCGCTTTCCGAAGAGCTCGGCAAAGAATTGGAAACCCTCGAGAAAGACATCTACAAGTTCGCCGGCAAGGAGTTCAATATCAATTCGCCCAAGCAGCTCTCGGAAATCCTCTTCACCGACCTCAAGATTCCGACCACGAATATCAAGAGAACCAAGACCGGAATCTCGACGGCTTCGAGCGAACTGGCGAAACTCCAGGAGTATCCGATTATCCAGAAGATCGAGAGCTATCGCGAACTTTTCAAATTGAAAACGACCTATCTCGATGCCTTGCCGCTCCTGGTCGATAAGGATTCGCGCCTCCATACGACATTCCAGCAGGCGGTCGCGGCGACTGGCCGGCTCTCTTCGACCGAGCCTAATCTCCAGAACATTCCTGCACGCAATTCCTGGAGCGAGCGCATCAGAAGCGCTTTCGAGGCGGGAAAGGGGAAAGTTCTCGTCGGAGCGGACTATTCGCAGATCGAGCTCCGCATTATGGCGCATATGTGCGGGGACAAGGCGTTGGTGGAAGCGTTCCACAAGGGAGAGGATGTGCACCGGACGACCGCTGCCGTGGTATTCAAAGTGAAGCCGGAAGAAGTCACTCCTGATATGCGCCGCAAGGCCAAAGTGTTCAACTTCGGGCTCATGTACGGCATGGGATCCTACGGGCTGTCCCAAGCAGCAGAGATCACCCCGCAAGAAGCGGCAGAATTCATCAACGCGTATTTCAAGAAGTTTTCCGGCGTGAAGAAATTCATGGAGCGCTTGAAGGAAGAGGCGCGCGAGAAACTTTTCGTCGAGACGGAGCTAGGACGCCGCCGCTATATCCCGGAAATCCAAAGCGGCAATTTCCAAGTGGTGCGCTCCGCGGAACGCATGGCGATCAACATGCCGATCCAGGGCATGGAGGCGGACATCGTCAAGCTCGGTATGATCGCAGTCGACGCGCTCATCAAGGAACGCTTCTCGGAAAGCGTCCGCATGGTGCTCCAGGTGCATGACGAACTCATCTTCGAAGCGGAAGAAGCGGTGGGTGAGGAATTCGCCAAAGAAGTGAAGCGTGTTATGGAAGAGGTGTACACGCTCTCTGTGCCGCTCATCGCGGAAGTCTACACCGGAAAGGACTGGGGAGAGATTTAATTGTTTTAAAGAAAAAATATGGGATTTGAAGATAATTTTCTGGCTGGGCTGGATAGAAAAAAGGAAAGCAAGGATTTCTTGCATCCGAATATCGAAAAGGCGCACAGAAGAACAGAGGAGATATTCAAGAAAGAGGCTATCCAATTGGATGAGTTCATCGATCCTTATCCTGAAGACCAGGTCAGTGCAGATAAGTCTAAGGCCGCGGATCTGAAAAAGAAATTTGAGACGAATGAACCTCATAAGAAATATGCAGATGTCATGGAAGGGGTAATCTATCGGCAGATAGGCAGAAGCGGATGGTTTGGAGAAAAAGCGCAGGCAATCAAAACTTCTCTCTATGATGATTACATCAACGGAATTGACCTGATGGTGGAGTTTGAAGAAGAATCCCGCGCCTTCCGACATTTGGGCTTGGCTATTGATGTGACATTCAGCGCGGATAGGAATTCAGGCACTCTCGATAAAAAATTCGACCGCATTAAAAAAGAAATGGACGAAGGACATCTTGCTCAAGTAAAATATTTCAAGTCGAAGAATTCCCGTATGAAAGGGGTTTTCGAGAATCTGCCTCGGGTGGTGGTAGGGATGGAAAGGACTAAGGTGATGGAACTAGCCGCTATTTGGCTCAATGAGGACCGACATGCGGAATTTTTGAAACATCCAGCACAAAGAATGATTCTAGAGCAGGTCCTTGTTCAACTGATTGCTTTTTCGCGATATGCCAAAGAATGCGGCCATGATCATATAGCCAAAATCTTGAGTGATGAAATCCCTCTTATCAAAGGTATCTTAGAAGAGAAGAATGATATTCATATGGGAGATATGAAATTCGACCAGGTCCATCGCGATATTATCAGCCGGGCGAACGGTTTCTGATACTGGTGAGAGTATGCCTGAACTTCCAGAAGTACAGACGGTCGTCGTCCAACTCGACCGGAAAATCACCGGGAAAACCATCCGTTCCTTCTGGAGCGATTGGGGGAAGAAAATCTATTCTTCCAAGACGACCTTTGCGAAGAAGATCAAAGGTGCCGCTGTTCTCGGCGTGCGGCGTTTCGGCAAGCACATCGTGATCGATCTCGACAACGGCTACTCTATCGTCGCGCATCTCAAGATGACCGGGCACTTCCTGTACAAGACAGAGGAGAACCGCGATGACAAGGCGTTCACAGAAGACCCGATAAACGGATACATCCATCACATCATCACGTTTTCCGACGGTGCGACGCTCGAGTTTTCCGATATGCGCAAGTTCGGCTGGCTGCGAGCGGTAGAGACCGGAGAAGCGGAAATGCTCTCCAGCATCATGACGCTGGGCATCGATGCGCTTTCTCCGAAGCTCACGCAGGATGTCTTCAAGGGACTGCTTCTGGCGAGGAGTTCCCGGCCGATCGGGGCGGTCCTCCTGGAACAGCACCTGATTGCCGGCATCGGGAATATTTATCGGAGCGAAGCGCTCTTTCTCGCGGGCATCCTTCCTATGCGCAGGATCGCGGATATCAAGCCGAGCGAATGGCCGAAAATCCTCCCGGCTATCAAGAAAGTCTTGCGCCATGCCGTAAGGCTCCACGGGACGAGCGACGGCGATTTCCGTGATACGGATGGTCTGCCGGGACGCTTCCAGCGGACACTCTTCGTCTATCGCCGACAGGGAGAACCATGCAAGAAATGTGGTACAATAATCGTACGTAAAAAAATGGGACAGCGGAGCGTCTTCTATTGCTCAAGCTGCCAAAAATAACACTTTTACCATATGAGTAATAAACAAAAGGTTGTCATTCTGCTGGTCGCTCTGGTGATTGCCGGGCTCGCCAGCTATTTTTTCTTCTGGAAGAAAGAGGCTCGCCAGCCGATCGAACTCGAGAAAAAGGGGCTGCCAGTCCAGACCGGACCTCTGAATGAAGGGAACATCAGCCCGATTTCCGGACTCCCGTGCGATAACTGGAACCGCCGCTCTATAGCGGTGATGCAGCCGGGAGACGTGACAGCGCGTCCGGCAGCCGGATTCGGAGCGGCGGATATGGTGATAGAGATGCCGGTCATTACGGCGTCCATCACGCGCCTCATGGGAATCTATATCTGCAATACCCCGCCGGAAGTCGGCTCGATGCGGAGCGCGCGCCATGACTTCATCCATCTTGCCAAGGGTCTCGACGCCATCTTCGTCTCATGGGGACGCTCGGAATCGCATTCCGAGACCGATCCGGTCGGTCTTGCCAAGGGCATCCTCGACCGCAACGAAGTGGAGAACATCAACTGCAATGGCGATGCGGGAAAATCCGCGAATGCCTGCCCGGTGAATCCCTGCTTCCGCAAGGAGGGGATGGCTCGCGGCGTGGACAGCGGCTACGGCAAACCGGCTGACTTCCTGGCCTGCGCCCAAAACTTCGGTTACCGCATGGAGAACAAATTCGTCGGATACAAACACGCCGCAGAAGCGCCAGTAGAGAACCGCGCCAAGGGCGGACACTTGCGTGTCGCCTTCGCAGGCCCGTTCGCGGCGGAATATGATTACGATCAGGAGAGCAATAGCTACAAGCGCATCTGGGGCAATGTGGCGGATGTAGATCGGAATACCAACGAACGTCTCGCGCCGAAAAACGTCGTCGTGATTATGGCTCAATCGGAACAGATCGAAGGGCAGTACAACAACCTGCAGCTGGGCGACCCGTGGTATGACCACACCGACAGCGGCGATGCGTTCTACTATATGAACGGGCAGGAAATCCGCGGTACCTGGAAGAAGGACAAGTCGAGTATCGACAGCAAGCTCTTCTTCCTCGACGAGTCGGGCAACGAGATCGCTTTCGTCCCGGGCCAGATCTGGGTCGAGGTGCTCGAGCCGGGCCAGAGCCTCCGATGGGTTCCTGTAAACTAGCCAAGAGCACATCATTGAGAAAAACAGCCCGGGCCTCGGGCTGTTTTGCTATACTAGGGGACTGGAGAGAGATTTGAATTTTCTAGAATCCGTACCATATGATCCGTTTCATTTCCGGCAACGATCTTTTCCTGCTTGGCCGGCGGCGCCGCGAGCTCCAAGAGGCTTTTCTCGCATCTTCTCCGGAAGCCGAGCTGTTCGTGTTCGATTTCGAGGATCAGGGCAGACCGGAGGATGTGAACCGTTTTTTTCAGGCGTGCGAGGCAGGGCTCTTCGCGGCTCCGAAAATGCTCATAGCGTTCCATCCGCTTGCGCTTGCGGCGGAAGCGGGCGAGCGTCTGGAAAAATTTCTGGAGACGGCGGCTCTCACGGAACGGGACGACGTGACGCTTCTTTTCATCGAACCGGGGAATCCCAAGAAGAGCGATCCGCTCATGAAGTGGTTCGCGAAGCATGCGCAAAGCGAAGTCCTCGCAGCGCTTGAAGAACGCGGACAGGAGAAGCTGGTTTTAGAAGAGCTCGCGCGCCTCGGATCCGGCGCACGCTTCTCTCGCGAAGGACTCCGGCTCTTCTTGGCGCGGGCAGGGAAGGATACGGCGAACCTGTGTACGGAACTGGAGAAGCTGGCGCTGTATCGGGCAGGCGAAGAAATCCGCCCGGCAGATGTAGAGCTCATGGTCGGAAGCGATAAGGAAGACACTGTGTTCCAGGCACTCGATGCCCTCGCGCGCGGCGATCGGGGCACGGCGCTTCTCTTGTTCCGCAACGCAGCGGAAAACAAAGAAGGGGTATTGCCGCTCCTCGCGCTCTGCGCCTGGCAGCTCCGGCAGTTCATGATGGTGCGTGAAGCCTCCGACAGTGGACTGCGGGAGAGCGGCCAGATAGCGAAGCAGACCGGGATCTCGCCATTCGTGGCGGGCAAAGCGCTTCGGGTGACGGGGGAGTTTCCGCTGGCGCGGACCCGGCGCGGACTCCGGATGCTGGCGGAAGCGGATCAGGAAATCAAGCGAGGCGATACCGATAGCCTGCTCGCACTCGATCTCTTTATCTCGCGCCTCTGAAAAACCAAAAACCCTCTCCGGAAAGAGAGGGTTTTATTTTTTCGGTAAGGTGCGCCAGGATTATTTCTGGGCCGCCTTTTTGACGAGAGCGTTCAGGCGGGACTTCTTGCGGGCAGCGGTATTCTTCTTGATGATCTTCTTCTGGGCTGCCTTGTCGATAGCCTTCTGGGCTTTCTTGAACAGATCTTTGGCTTCGGAGAGGTTTCCGGCCTGGGCCGCCTCCCGGGTCTTGCGCACAGCGCTCTTGAGCACGCCCTTTACGATCTTGTTCTGGGCCGTCCGGCGCGCAGTCTGGCGCATGTACTTCTCGGCTGACTTCTTGATTGGCATATCAATGCGATAATTTAGTGGCTAAATAACACGACGAACATGGATTTGAGACATACCCTTTCTACCATGCTTCACCTGTCTTGACAAGACGCGACTTTTTCCGCGGGAATGCCCGCGTGTTACAATGGGACGGAACGGAAAAACATTATGATAGCGCGACTTTCAGGAAATATAGCGGCCATCAAGGGGAACAGCGTCATCCTCATGGTCGGAGGCGTCGGATACCAGGTGGCTGTGACCGTATACGCTCTCGGCAAGCTCGCAGGCCAAGACGAAGTGATGCTTCACATCCACACCCACGTGCGCGAAGACGCGCTCCTTCTCTATGGTTTTCTCGACGAGGAAGAGCTCCACATGTTCGAGCTTCTCATCACGATCTCCGGAATCGGCCCGAAAGTGGCCCTTTCCATCCTCTCGATTGCCGATACCAAGACCATCCGTACGGCTATCGTGAACAAGGACCCGAGCATCCTCTACCGGGTTTCCGGAGTGGGGAAGAAGACGGCCGAGCGTGTCATTATCGAGCTCCAGAACAAGGTAGAAGCGGTGGATCTCGCCGACCAGGAAGGGGCGCTCGCCGACCAGGAGGCCCTCGAAGCCCTTACGGCGCTCGGCTATTCTGTCACCCAGGCTCGCGATGCGTTGAAGCAGGTGCCGAAAGAAGGCGACATCAGCGGCCGCATCCGCCAGGCTCTCAAGAATTTAGGCAAGTAGATGGACCAGCACGAGAATTTTCTCAAAACCCATGCCAAAGACGGGGGATTGCTCCAATCAGCGGCCTGGGGAGCGTTTCAGCGGGCTCTCGGCAAGGAGACGCTCCTCCTTGGAGATGGGAGTTCTTACTGTGCGCAGGGAATAACGGAGAAAGCCCCGCTTGCGAGTTTCATATATTTTCCGCGCGGGCCCGTAGTGGCTCCGGATGCCGGAGAGGAAGCGTTTCGGGCTATAGCGGAGGCAGGTTCGGAGAGTCAGGCCGCTTGGATCCGT
>MFRW01000004.1:48533-128577 GCA_001786575.1 Candidatus Moranbacteria bacterium RIFCSPHIGHO2_01_FULL_55_24
TCGGGAAGCGCTGCGTCAGAGCTCCTCATGACATCCAGCCGCGGGAGATATTGAGGATCGATCTTGCGCCGAGCGAAGACGAGCTTCTCGCTCGGATGAAAGCGAAGACACGCTACAATATCCGCTTGGCCGAGAAGCACGGCGTAACCGTTTCCGAAAGCGCTGATCCGGAAGATCACGAAGCCTTCCTCGGCCTGGTCCGGGAAACTTCTCTCCGCAAAGGGATCCGTGCGCATGGCGCGGCACATTACCGGACAATGCTCGAGAGTATTCCGGATACCGCCAAGCTGTTCGTCGCGAAATACGAGGGAAAGGTGCTCGCTGCGAATATCGTCTGCTTCTTCGGAGATACGGCGACGTATCTTCATGGCGGGACCAGCGGCGAGGCGCGCCAGGTGATGGCGCCGTTTCTCCTTCAGTGGGAGTCGATGCGCCGCGCGAAAGCCCTCGGGTATCGCTTCTATGATCTCGGAGGCATCCAGCGGGAGACGGAAGGCGGGAAAAGCTCGGACTGGAGCGGGATCACGCGCTTCAAGGAAGGCTTTGCAGGAGAACTTCCCGGCTTACTTTTTCCCGGCACCTACGATATCATTCTGGATACCAAGAAATATTCCCTCTATCGCACTCTGCGGGCAGTCCGCAACCTTTTCCGTTTCTGATACGTATGCGCTTTATTTTCAAAATTATTCCACAGCCGGTAAAAAATCTGGGCCACCTCGGCTTGGCACTTCTGGCGAATATCCGCTACGGATTCCCCGGCAGGAAGCTTTCGGTTATCGGCGTCACCGGAACGAATGGCAAGACGACGACTGCGCAGATGATTGCGCGCATCCTGGAGCGCGTCGGATACAAGACTGCTTTCGCGACGACGGTCAACTTCTGTATCGGCGACCGCGAATGGGTGAATGCGTCCAAATTCACGACGCTGTCCTCTTGGAAACTCCAGAAGTTCCTGGCTGAAGCGCACCGGGCCGGCGTAACGCATGTGGTGCTCGAGACTTCTTCTCATGCGCTCGACCAGCATCGGGTATTCGGCGTCCCGTACCTTATCGCGGTCATCACCAACGTGACGCGCGAGCACCTGGACTATCACAAGACGCTTCCGCGCTACCGCCAAGCCAAAGCCCGGCTCTTCAAGCAGGCGAAGCACGCCGTCATCAATGCAGACATGGAACACCCCGAAGAGTTCCAGGGTCTGGTCTCGGGAAAAACCGTGCTTTACAGCACGAAGGAAGAAACAGCCGATATCGTCGCCGAAGGCATCTCGCTTGATTTCCACGCGATCGAATTCCGCGTTGGGGAAATCCATTTCCGGCTGCCGCTCCCCGGACTCTTCAATATCGAGAACGCGCTGGCGGCGCTTGGCGCGGCCAGCCTGCTCGGGATCGATTTCTCCAGTGCACGGGAAGCGCTCGCCGAGATGCGCGGCGTACCGGGCCGCATGGAGCTGGTACCGAATGCCGAAGGCATCGATATCATCATCGACTACGCCGTGACGCCGGACGCTTTCGAGAAGCTCTACGCTTCGGTACTGCCCCTGAAGATCCCCGGAACGAAGATCATCCATGTCTTCGGCACCTGCGGCGACCGCGACCGCGGCAAGCGGCCGATTCTGGGGGATATCGCTTCCCGGAATGCCGATGTCGTCATCCTGACGAATGAAGACCCGTATACCGAGGACCCGGAGCGCATAATAGACGAGGTAGAGAAGGGCGTTACCAAGAAGAAAGACAAGGAATATTTCCGTATCTTCGACCGGCGCGAGGCTATCCGGAAAGCGCTCTCGCTCGCGGAGCGGGGCGACATCGTCCTCATTACCGGCAAGGGTGCCGAGACCAGCATGGCCTGGGCGGACCGGCGCGAACCCTGGAGCGAGCGGCAAACGATAGAGGAGACCCTGAAGGAACTCAAGAAATAAAAAAGAGCCTCATAGCGAGGCTCTTTTTTCGGCTTGTTTCCCTACAGGGAGAGCGCGATGAGGACGATCGTGAAAAAGGCTCCGAAGAGGCTGCCGACGATCACTTCGCTCGTGCGATGCCCGACATGTTCTTTGAGGCGGGGGAACTGCTTTTTGTCGAGATCCATCTGCTCGACGAGCATATTGAGGTAGCGGCCCTGGTCGCCCAAGTGCATGCGGATGCGGAGCGCGTCATCGATGATCAGGAAGGCGAGTCCTACCGTGACGGCGAACGCGCCGGAATGGATACCTTCATAATAGCCGATAGAGACGAGAAGAGCAGTCGCGAAGGCGGTGTGGGCGCTCGGCATATGGCCGTGGGTGAAGATGTACCCCGGTTGCCAGCCATAGCGGATGGTGAAGAGGATGAATTTCACGATCTGCGCGAGGATGCCTACGATGATCGGAATGATGAAGACGAGATATGGCTGGAGCGTTTGCATAGAATTTTTCTTGGCTCCAGTATATCATGAATATGAATCAGCCTGATTCTTGGCATTCCGCCGCTCTTTTGCTACTCTTCATGTACGAGAACTCTTATCTATCAACCATATGAACCCGCTCTACGTTATTTTAGGCATCGTTGCTCTCCTCATTCTTTTCGTCATCGCGATCTACAACGGTCTGGTCCGGCTCAAGATGCGCGTCGAGGAAGCCTGGAGCGATATCGATGTCCAGCTGAAGCGCCGCTACGACCTCATCCCGAACCTCGTCAATACCGTGAAGGGCTATGCCGAGCACGAACGCGAGCTTTTGGAAAAGGTGACGCAGGCGCGCACCAATGCGATGCAGGCAGGAAGCGGGAGCGCGAAGGCCGAGGCCGAGAACATGCTCTCCGACACCTTAAAGAGTCTCTTCGCCGTCGCGGAGAATTATCCCGACCTCAAGGCCAACCAGAACTTCCTCGAACTCCAGCGCGAGCTCTCCGATACCGAGAACAAGATCCAGGCATCGCGCCGCTTCTACAATACGAATGTCATGGAGCTCAACACGAAGATCGACACCTTCCCCACGAGCATCATTGCCTCCCTCTTCGGCTTTGCCAAGCGCGATTTCTTCGAGGCTGCCGGAGCCGAGAAGGAGCCTGTCGCGGTCAGTTTCTAGTCTGTCCAGGAAGGGAAAAATCGGATATACTTACGGCGCACAAAAGTGCGCCTTTTGATTGCAAATTATGGCAACACTCTACAACCAATACGACAAAAACATCCGCCTCACTTGGTTCTATATCACTCTTTTCCTCGTCTTCGTCATCGGCGTAGGCTATGTCTTCGCGGGAGCGATGGGGGAGAGCACTATCCTCTACGGCGCCGTCCTCTTCTCGGTCGGCATGAGCGTAGCCTCCTACTGGTGGAGCGACCGGATCGTGCTTTCTATGAGCAGCGCGCATGAGCTCGACCCGCGCGAAAATCTGGAAATCTATCGCCTCGTGGAGAACCTGGCTATCACGGCCGGGCTGCCGCTCCCCAAGATCTACATCATGGAAGACTCGGCCATGAATGCGTTCGCGACGGGCCGCAACCCCGAGCATGCCGTCATCTGCCTCACCACCGGTATCATCGACCGTCTGGAGAAAAACGAGCTCGAAGGCGTCATCGCGCACGAACTGTCGCACATCGGCAACCGCGATACGCTCGTCGCGACCGTCGTAGTCATCCTGGTCGGATTCGTGGCGCTTCTCGCCGACTGGTTCCGCCACTTCGCTTTCTTTAGCGACCGCGACAACGATCACCGGGGCCAGGCCCAGGCGCTTTTCTTCATCGCGGCGATCATCCTCTCCATCCTGGCGCCGTTCTTCGCCATGCTCTTGCAGTTTGCCATCTCGCGGAAGCGCGAGTTCCTGGCCGATGCTTCCGGAGCGCTTCTCACGCGCTATCCGGAGGGGCTGGCCAGCGCTCTGGAGAAGATCTCCGGCGATACCGAGCCGCTCGAGGCCGCCAACCGCGCCACGGCGCACCTCTATATCTCCAACCCGCTCAAGGGCCAGCATTTTTCCAAGTTCTTCATGACGCATCCGCCGATCGAAGACCGCATCGCTGCTCTCCGCGGCATGGAGCAGAAATAATTCCAGGCACTTCCTCGATTCAAATAACATGCCAACTTACAAAGAATTCGCAGCACTGGCGCGGGCGCGTTTCCAGAAGAGCCAGGAGCGCAAGAAGAAAGCGATCGGCGAGTTCCGCTACACCGAGCACTCGCGCTACAAGATGCGCCAGTACGGCTTGAGCGAGCAGAAGGTGCGCGGAGTCATCCGTTCGCCGCGCCGGACGGAAAAGGGTATCGTCCCACAGACCATCGCCGTGATGCAGCCGGTCTCACCGAAAAAGACGGGGGACAAAGAAACTTGGAGACAGGAGATCTGGGTGATGTATCAGGAGAAGAAAAAGACAGGTCCTCTCGAGCGGGGCCAGAAGAAGATTATCAGTGCCTGGCGCTATCCCGGAGTGAGCCCGGAGCGCGACCCGATCCCGGCCGAGATTCTGCAAGAGATCGAAAGCTGGTCTGATTCGGAGACAGGAGTATAATAAAAGTAGCTAATTTTTTCTAACGCATATGGACGAAAACATGCAGGCGGGCACGCCGCAAGGCAGCCCGGCGCCGGAACACGAGGCGCCGAAGCAGGAACAGCAGCCAGGTACTGGGCAGGGCAGCGCGAAAGCCGAGGTCAAGGGTGCGACCGACAAGCTCGAAGCGCTCCTCGAAGAGTACATGGTGAAGAAGGCTCCCTTCACGCTCCCGATGAGCGTCAAGGAGATTCTTGTGAAGATCGCGCCATATATAGTAATCATAGGTGCGATCATGGCACTGCCAGTGATTATCGCAGCGCTCGGCATAAACGCATTCCTCGCGCCGTTTGCGATGATGGGCGGCAGCTATTACTGGGGAACGGCCGGGATCATCTCGGCGATTTTCGCCGCTATCGCGTTCGTGATAGAGATTATGGCGGTGCCGGGACTCTTCAAGCGCACCCACAAGGGCTGGCAGCTCGCTTACTATGCATCCCTGGTGATGCTCGTCGGCAACATCGTGTCCTTCAATATCGTGAGCGGGATTATCGGCGCGATTATCGGCTGGTACTTCCTCTTCCAGGTCAAAGAGCTCTACAAGAACTAGGGCTCATCTAAGGGAAATTTCGCTCAAAGCCCTGCTGATATAGCAGGGTTTTTTGCTTTAAATAAAGCCTTATCCTCTTCTTTCTCTTGACATTCCGCTTATTTTGGAGTATAATGATAGGTCATAGTAACTTTACAACCCAAGCAGATCTCTCACAGGAGAAAGACCATGAAGACTCTTTTTGTTGCTCTCGTTGCCCTGATCGCGCTTTCCTCTTCGCTTGCGGCTCCGGCCCAGGCTGGCGGAAGCAACATCTTCGAACCGGCCGGCTATGGGAATTACGGCCAGCGGTCGTCCCGTCAGGACCCGCAGAGGCATACCGCTCAAAAGGTGGCGCTGGCACAGCGTTACGCGGACGAAGTCTTCCGTGTCTGCGCCAGCGATAATATCGGTCAGCAGGTAGCTAATCAGGCTATCTCTGGCGGAGCAGATATCTTCGTCCAAGGCCTCGGGAAGCTGATTGTTGGAAAGCGGTATCACTCGATCCGCAACTACAACAGTTACCAGTCTTCCAGGGACAACAGCCGTTCCTGCGAGGCAGTCGCCCGTCAGGCCTATCGCGACTACCTCTCATCAGCGCCGGCGTCGTCATGCGAAATGACGATGACGACGACGATGCGCCGCGGCGGGAAATATGTTTCCGAACCGACCGCCACGCGCACCTGCCGGTCCGACCGCGCCGAAGACTGGGAGAGTGAATTCCAGCCCCAGCCAAGCGCGGCAAGAATCAGCCGAACAGCTTCTCGCGAAGACTGGGCAGCTGATTTTCAGCCGGAACGCTGAAGAGATCAGCTCTCACAAGCAAGCGGCCGCATCAGAACACTGATGTCGGCCGCTTTTTCTTTTTCATTTAAAAGCGATGAGCTATACTGGGTGAGTATGGGGATGGCGAGTCCCCGGCTTCCGCGTCCTCGCCGGGAAATAAAAAGAAAAGGCATGCAAGGAAAAAAGCAGACCAAAATCGTCGCGACCATCGGCCCGGCTTCGGAATCGAAAGCGATGCTCCGCGCTCTGGTGAATGCCGGCATGAACGTCGTGCGGCTGAACTTTTCGCACGGCGAGCACGCGTGGCATCAGGAGGTGATCAATCGCGTGCGCGAGCTCTCTCTAGAACTGAAGACCCCGATCGCCATCCTGGCCGACCTCCAGGGGCCGCGCATCCGCACCGAGATAGCCGCTCCGCTCGAGCTTGAGCAGGGTGCCAAAGTGACGGTGAGCGATATCTCCCACAAGGAATCGCTTGAGGGTGAAAACATCGTATTCCTAGACATTCCCGGAATCATCGATCATGTGGAGGTGGGGCACGCCCTCCTCATCGAGGATGGGACGCTCGAGCTCACCGTGACAGCCAAGGAGGAAAAGAGTCTTACTGCCGAGACCAAGAGCCCCGGAACCATCAAAACCCGGAAGGGCGTCATTCTGCCGGATTCGGAGATCACCCTCCCGATCATTTCCGAGAAAGACAAGCGTGATCTCGAATTCATCTTGGGTGAGGGAGTGGAGTATATCGCGCTTTCCTTTGTCGGTTCTGCCGAAGACATAGCGACGGTCCGCGCCCAGATGAAAGCCTACGCTTCCGATGAGGCGCGCCTCCCGAAAATCGTTTCGAAAATAGAGCGCAAGGAAGCGATCAGGAATCTCCAGTCGATTATCGCCGCAACCGATGCCGTGATGGTGGCGCGCGGCGACTTGGGAATCGAGATGCCGGAAAGCGAGATCGCACTCCTTCAGAAGAAGATTATCCGCGAAAGCCTGAAGGCCGCCAAGCCAGTCATCGTCGCGACGCAGATGATGAAAAGCATGACAGAGAATCCGCGCCCGACGCGTGCCGAAGTGAGCGACGTCTCCAATGCCGTCATCGACCATACCGATGCGGTCATGCTTTCGGAAGAGTCAGCCATGGGCAGGTACCCGGTGGAAACGGTCGCCATGATGAGCGAGATTATTCAGAAGACCGAAGAGTCGCCGTTCGATGACCTGTACCACGCCCTCGATCTCAATTTCAAGAACGAGTATTCGACGATGATCCGGAGCGTGTATCAGCTCGCACAGAGCTTCCGGACCAAGGCTATCCTCATTCTTTCCATAAGCGGATTTACGGCGCGTCTCCTGTCCCACTTCCGTCCCGAATCGCGCCTCCTGGTGGCGACCAACGACCGCCGCGTCTGGAACGAGCTCGCGCTTGTCTGGGGGATAGACCCGTACCTCTTCGAGGGGGACGAACGTTATGATACGCACACGACGCTCCTCATGGAGGAAGCGAAGAAAGACGGCAAGATCTCCGCGGGAGACCGGGTCGCGGTCTTCTTGGGCCGTACGCCCGAGCATGGGACTATGCAGCTTGTCGGGATAAAGGAAGTACGATAGAATGCGAGGCGCTGAAAGGCCAGCCAGAGGCTGGTCCGCCGCTGGCGGAAATTTCCTGAAGCAACTGGAAAGGTGGCCGAGTGGTTGAAGGTACTTGCTTGGAAAGCAAGCGTGCGGGAAACCGTACCGAGGGTTCGAATCCCTCCCTTTCCGCCGATATGAAAAAGGGGCCGTCTTGCGCGGCTCCTTTTTCATCCCTATGATAGAGGGAACGAGAAAGATACGGGAAAATTAAGGAAAAGCCGAGAAACTGATAAGTTGCATGCAGCTATGGAAAACGAATCGCGCTTTATTACCACCCCGGAATCACAGGAACGCTTCGGGCGGAATGTAGAGATACATGTCATTTTCGTGCGCCACGGAGAGAAGGGTGGGGAAGGGGAATTGACGGACGAGGGCAAAAAGCAGGCCTCGGGGTTCGGAGAGAATCTGGAAAACAAGCACGCGATCAAGGGCTACTCCAGCCCGATACAGCGGGCTATGGATACGGTGGAGCATATCATCGAAAACTCTCCCCATGACAAAAAACTGAAAACGCGGATCAGGACCGAGATCGGCATCCCGCCATCCTCGCAGGAATTCTATAAAAAATTCAGGGAACTGGAAGAAGAGGGCGCTGATACGGCGGCGGAGTGGTTCTTGAGTTTCGGGCAGGAAAGGCCGGACAGCGAAACGTTCTCGCCGCACGAAGTAGCGGAAGCGTTCGCCTACATGATCGCCAAGTATTCGAAGATGGCGGACAAGCTTTTCTCCGGCTCGAACATCGATCTGGTGAACGGCACGCATCAGGGTCTCCCCGAGGCGCTCCTGAAAGAAGTCCTGAAAAGGGAAGTCGACGGCCGAGAAGTCGTCGGTTTCGAGAAGGCAGAAGATATCGGGGGAGCGCTACAGTTCGCGGAAGGCATGGAATTCGCTATCAGAACCGATGAGCGCGGCGGCAAAAGCTTGAAAGTGATTTTTCGGGGCCAAGAATACGGTATCGACATGGTGAAACTCGCTGAATTGGCAAAAGCATATGAAGAAAGGCAGAAGCAAGGATAGGCTAGTACTCGCCTTCGGAGACTTGTCCTCGAAAGACGTGGGAATCGCAGGTGGGAAAGGCGCTTCGCTCGGCGAAATGACGCAGGCAGGCATTCCTGTGCCACCGGGATTCGTGATCCTCTCACCCGCTTTTGAAAAATTCTTGGAAGAAACTGATCTCCACGTGGAGATCAGCGCCATCCTCGGCTCGGTAGACCATAAGCAGATCCATACCGTGGAAAATGCTTCGAGGAAAATACAGGCTTTGCTCCTGGCGGCCGAAATGCCGGAAAGCATCGCGGCAGAAATCCGGAAATTTTTCGGAAACCTCGGTGCGGAATACGTGGCAGTCAGATCCTCGGCTACCGCCGAAGACTCCGCGAGCGCGGCCTGGGCGGGCCAGCTCGAAAGCTATCTCAATACGACGGAAGAAGACCTGATAGAGAACGTGAAGAAATGCTGGGCTTCGCTCTTCACCCCGCGCGCCATCTTCTATCGCTTCGAGAAAGATCTGCATGAGCTGAAGATATCCGTCGCGGTCGTGGTCCAGAAAATGGTCGAAAGCGAAACATCAGGCGTCGCCTTTTCCGTGCACCCCGTGACGGAAGACCGGAATCAGATAATCATGGAAGCCGGTTTCGGACTCGGCGAAGCGATCGTGTCGGGGCAGATTACGCCGGATAACTACGTGGTGGAAAAATCTCCGCGCCGGATCATCGATAAGAACATCCTGGCCCAGACGAGAGGAATGTATCGTTCCGCGGCTGGCGGCAATGAATGGAAAGAAATACCGGGAACAACCGGAGAAAAACAGGTGCTCACCGATGAGCAGATCCTGGAGCTCTCCGAAATCGTAGTACGCATCGAGAATCATTACGGCTTTCCTTGCGACGTCGAGTGGGCGTCCGAAGGCGGGAAATTCTTCGTCGTCCAGAGCCGGCCGATCACCACGCTCGGCCAGAGCCCCCAAGAAGCTTCGGCGCCGGAAGCCAAGGATTATGTCGAGACAGGGTACGGAGATTGGCGGCTCGGCATTACGCGGAACGTGTCGTTCTGGCATCAATGGATATCCTCTCTGGGCCACTTTCACCATACGGTTGATTTCGGAATCAATGCGCGGAACCAGCAGTTGGCAGTAACCGCTCTCGGCACGGAGACGAGCCTGTTTTTCCGCTCCGAAAATATCGCGGAATACTCCGAGGCTATTCTCGGATCGGTAGCCGCTCCCGCAGGGATCGCGAAGCTCCGGGCGCGCTATGAGGAATTTTCCGAAGCACTACTGTCTTCGCTCGAGAAGCTCTGTGAAGAAACCACTCCCGAGCGTTGGGATGATTTCATGGCGAAATATACGCGGATGTGCGCGGGGCTTTTCCTCACTTCCACCATCGGCCGCGCAGGTATGACCGCGCTTACCGAACTTTTGAAAAAGGAGGGCGTTTCCGATGAGGATATCCCCGAAGCCATCGCCGTGGTGACGTATCCGGACGAACACACGCCGCTCTTCAGGTCCCAGCTCGATCTGCTCGAGATAGGGGCGAAGGCACAGAACGGAGTACCGCACGAAGAACAGGCCGCCTTGCTCGAGGGATGGCTGGAGAATCATGGGTTCATCCCGGTCAACTTCTGCGAGGATCCCTGGACGCTCGAGGATGCCGGAAAGCAGCTCGCTGAATTGCTGCAGAAAAATTGCACGGATGAGCTGGAGCGCTTCGAGCGGGAACATAGAGAGAGGGTCGAGCAGAAGCGGAAGAGGCTCGCAGGGATGAAGAACGAGGAAGTAACGGTCCTCGCAGAAGCCATCGCCGAAGGGACGCGTCTGAACGAATTCAGGAAAAACGTCTTCAGCAGGGTATCGCTCGGATACCGGGATGTTTTTTCAAAAATCGCCGCATTGGGAAATTCCGAGAACTGGAGAGATTGCTTCTCTCTTCTCCCCGAGGAGATGCGTGCGCTGCTCGAGGGCGCGGAATTCGATATCAAGGACATCGTAGAGAAAAGGAAAGTCGTCGGATACTATACCGATGAGACCGGTGTGAACCATCTGATCGAAGGGGAGGACCTCCAAAAATTCGTGGCGTTCATCGA
This sequence comes from Candidatus Moranbacteria bacterium RIFCSPHIGHO2_01_FULL_55_24, assembly GCA_001786575.1. Classification (GTDB taxonomy): domain Bacteria; phylum Patescibacteriota; class Minisyncoccia; order Moranbacterales; family UBA1568; genus UBA1568. The sequence continues at coordinate 59,074 of MFRW01000004.1, forward strand.
AACGGCGCATGGAAAATCTTCCGCCCCGAGCGCGACGTCTGAAACATCGGTAAAGGGATTCACGGCGAACAAGGGCGTGGTCGAAGGCGTCGTGCGGGTCATTCTTTCTGCGAAAGATTTCCATAAGATAGACCGCGGAAACATCCTGGTCACCACGATGACGTCGGTCGACTTCGTGCCGATCATGGAGAAGGCCGGTGCCTTCGTCACGAACGAGGGCGGGATCACTTCTCATGCCGCTATCATCGCGAGAGAGATGAACAAGCCTTGCATCATCGGGACACAGATCGCTACGAAAGTCTTCCGGGACGGGGATAGGGTGAGAGTGGACGGCAACCGGGGCATCATCGAGATCTTGGATTGAGGAAAATCTTCTGCCCCAATAAAAAAACTGGCACTTCTGCCAGTTTTTTATTTTCCTAACCGAGCTTTCTACTGTCCCATCATGCCCTGGGGCATCTTCTGCTGCAGCTGCTTCATGGCTTCCAATGACTGCCGCATCATGGCGCACTGGTCGGTGAAGGTGATGTCTGCAGGAACCGAGAGATCGATGCTGGCGGCTGGAGAGCATTGGACACTCTTGGCGAAATCGAGGGTGTCTTTCGCGTCTTCTGCCATCTGCTGGCCTCCGGTAGTCGCTTGAGGGAGGTCTTTGAAGGCATCTTGCATCTCATCCAGGCAAGCTTTCTCGAACTTGAACCCCTGCTTGTCTTTGGAGGTCCAGGTGTACTGGGCCGTGCCGTCGTGGAGAGCGTACATGGTCACGCCGTCCATCTTGGTCGCGGAGCGGAACCGCTCTCCCTGGAGAGTGATTTCCGATTCATAGCTTTTGCCGTTCTGCTCCATGGCGTAGGTGCAGTGCATGGCTTCTCCCAGGCCCATAGCCTCCTTGAGGGATGAAATGGCACCTTTCTGCTCGACCGCTTCTTTGGCGTCGCGGGCCTTGTCTATGGCAGAATCAGCGCCATTCTCGAGAGAATTTTTCGCTTGGTTCGACCAGAGGTAGGCGCCGGCCCCGATAATGATGATGAGGGCGATAAGCCCGATGACCTTTCCCATACTCTTCAATAGTTTAGGAATTACCTTCCTAGTATACACCTTGACCGGGTAGGGAAAACCCCTTCCGTCAAGCGAAGAGAGCGCTCTCGGGGGAGGCGAGGAACTGGCGCTGGGAATGGACGGCTGCTCCCTAGGGTGTTATAGTTTTTGGGCAAGTAAGCAGTTAAGAGTAGGCTTATGACACGTCAATTCAAAGGTTTTATCGAATTTATCCGCGAACAAGGCGTTGCCGGACTGGCAGTCGGTTTCATCCTGGGCGGCGCGGTTTCCAAGGTGGTCACGGCATTCGTGACGGACATCGTCAACCCGCTCGTCGGCATTTTCCTCGGCGCGGCAGAAAACTTGAAGGATGCCAAGTTCGTCATGGGGGACGTGCAGATCATGTGGGGAGATTTCGCCGCAGTCCTCATCGACTTCATCATCATCTCGGCAGTCATCTACGGTATGTTCAAGATTCTCGGCCTCGAGAAGCTCGATAAGAAGAAACAGAAGTAACAGCAACCAAAATGACGCAGAAAAAGAATCAGAAGAATACTTTCGGTGCCGAAGCGCTCCGCGTCCACAAGAAGCTCGGGGGCAAGATCTCTATCGTCCCGAAGGCCAAGATCAAAGACAAGCATGACTTGAGCATCTACTACACGCCCGGAGTCGGAGCGGTCTCGACTCACATCGCCGAGAAAAAGGCGCGCGTGTATGACTACACGATGAAAAAGAATGCGGTCGCGGTGGTTTCCGATGGCTCGGCCGTGCTCGGCCTGGGCAATATCGGGCCGGAAGCGGCGCTCCCGGTCATGGAAGGCAAAGCGATGCTCTTCAAGGCGCTTGCGGATATCGATGCCGTGCCGCTGGTACTCGCCAGTCAAGACATCGACAGCATCGTCGAGACGGTCAAGAACATCGCCCCCGGTTTCGGCGGAATCAATCTCGAAGACATCGCTGCACCGCAGTGCTTCGAGATCGAGGCGCGCCTCCGCAAAGCGCTGGATATCCCGGTGCTTCATGACGACCAGCACGGGACGGCTATGGTGGTGCTCGCAGGCCTCATCAATGCGCTCCGGGTGGCGAAAAAGAAGGCTCGCCAGGTGAGGATCGTCATAAGCGGTGCAGGGGCGGCCGGACAGGCGATCACGAATTTCCTCCATCTCTATGGTGTCGGGGATATCATCGTGACAGATACGCTCGGCATCGTACACAAGAAACGCGAGAACCTGACGTTTTCGAAGAAAAAACTGGCCCAGATCACGAACAAGAAAGGCATGACCGGTGACATCCGGGATGCGCTCCGGGGAGCGGATGTCTTTATCGGCGTTTCCAAAGGGAATATGCTCTCCGCTCCCGATATCGCCCTCATGGCTCCTCGTGCTATCGTATTCGCGCTTTCGAACCCGATTCCGGAGATCATGCCGGATGAAGCCAAAGCGGGCGGCGCGCTGGTGGTAGCGACCGGGCGTTCGGACTTCCCGAACCAGATCAATAACGCGCTCGGCTTCCCGGGCATCTTCCGCGGCGCGCTCGACAATGGCGTGAAGGAGATCACGAGCGCCATGCTCATCCAGGCTTCGGAAAATCTCGCCAAAATCGTCAAGAAACCGACGGCGGAAAAAATCGTGCCGAGTGTGTTCGACAAGGCGGTCGTCCGAGCCGTGGCGAAAGCGATCCGCTAACCCGGGGAAAAAGAGAATAAGCGAAGAACGGGAGAAGGAAATCTCCCGTTTTTTATTCTGTGTTATACTCTAAATGAAGAAATAATTTCTATCCATATCGTTATGGAATCAACCGAAAAGACAACAGAAACTAAAAAAGAAGAGGCGAAGGGCAAGACCCGATCGGCTCACCCGGGCATCGTGCGCTGGGCGGTCATCCTCGGTATCGCTATCGTCATCAACATGTTCCTCGTGTACGCGCTCCAGGTAGTGTATCCGGAACCGCTCTATGAGAATTTCTGCAAAGAGGAACAGGTAAAAAAGGTCTTGAATAGCGAAAAGGAATGCGTAGAGCAGGGCGGCCAGTGGATCGAAGGTTCCGCAGTAGAGATGAAAGCCCAGGTGGATCCTACGATGGCGCCCGCAATCAAGAGCTATTGCAATGCGGACTTCACTTGTGCCAAGTCGTACGAGAGCGCGCTTGAGCTCTATCAGCGCAATGTCTTCATCGTCTTCACCGTCATCGGACTTCTCTTGATTCTTGCGAGCACGTTCGTTGTCGGAGCAGATGTCCTTTCTTCCGGACTTTCCTTCGGCGGAATACTGGCGCTGGTCGTCGGTTCGGTCGCCTACTGGAACAACATGGATGACATCATCCGGGTAGTAGTCCTCGGGGTGGCTCTCGCAGCCCTTCTCTGGTTCGCTTGGAAGAAATTCCGTGACTAACATACAAAGAGAAAAAATATATGGCGAAAAAACAGGGAGAAACTGTTCTTGAGGTGCCCGCAGGAGTTACTCCGGCAGCCGAGACAACACCGCAGAATAATGAGAGATTCTTCGGGATGCTCCTCTTGTCAGCCTTTTTCATCTTTGCTCTGGCATCGCTCATCGGGGCCGGATGGGGAGCGTACCTTCTGTGGCAGAACCGCGCAAAGACTATCAATCAGCCTTCGATCGCTTCGGTGACCGTCGGGGAAGCTATGGTGGAGACTGCGCCGAAGACCGAAGAGAAGCCGGCAGGCGAGGCGGCATCCGCTCCGGCAGCCAGTGGAGAGAGCGTGACCAAAGCCAAGGCAACCCAGATGAGTGTCTTAAATGGCGGGGCTGCCAAAGGTACGGCTGGGACGGCAGGCGAGCTGTTGAAATCCGCAGGCTTCACCAAGATAACGGTCGGGAATACGCAGGCGGACTTCACCGGAACGACCGTCTACTACGCGGCTGGTTTGGAGAAAGAAGCGGCGGCTGTAGCCGACGCGCTCCGCAGCAAGTATCCGAATGTCGCTCCGAAACCCGCAGAGGCGAGCAACAAAGAAACGAGCACGGCCTCTCTCACGGTAATCTTCGGAAAGTAGGGGTAATCCCTAGAGCCCGAGCTTCGCATCTCCCCATTTCGGGGAGATTTGCTTTATTTACGGCTTTGGCGCTACCCTAAAGGAAGAACTATGCTAAACGGCCAGAATACAACCGAAGAGATCAAGGCGCGGCTCAATATAGTGGATGTCGTGGGCTCGTATGTGCGCCTGGAGAAGGCCGGCGCTCACTACAAGGCCAATTGTCCGTTCCATCAGGAGCGGACTCCGTCGTTCATGGTGAACGAGGAACGCAACATGTGGCACTGCTTCGGCTGCGGCAAGGGCGGCGACATCTTCGCGTTCGTCATGGAGATCGAGGGACTGGAATTCCGCGAAGCGCTCCAGATGCTCGCTGAACGGGCCGGCGTGGAACTTCCGAAGTATTCGCGCGAGTCCGAGGGCACTCGCGACAGCAAGGATCGCCTGTATGAACTGCTGGCCCTTGCGACCAAATTCTACGAACACCAGCTCTGGGAAGGCGGAGGAAAGACCAAGGTCCTCGGCTACTTGAAGGGCCGCGGCCTCTCGGAAGAAAGCATCCGCAAATTCCGCCTCGGCTATGCGCCGGACGGCTGGCAGCACCTGTCGGAATTCCTCATGAAAAAAGGCTACGCTGCCAAAGAGCTGGAAGCGGCCGGCCTCGCCCTGAAAAAAGAGAAGGGGAGCGGACATTACGACCGTTTCCGCGACCGGATCATGTTCCCGATTTTCGATATCCTGGGACGTCCGATCGGGTTTTCGGCTCGCGTCGCGCCTGGCGGCGATGAATCCCAGGCGAAATATATCAACACTCCCGAAACGGCGCTCTACCACAAGAGCCGCGCCTTGTACGGGCTTTCCCATGCCAAGCAAGCTATGAAGCAGGCGGGCTACACGGTCATCGTCGAGGGGAATATGGACGTGATCGCCATGCATCAGGCGGGGATTGAGAATACCGTCGCGGTATCCGGGACAGCGCTGACCGACGAGCAACTCACCATCATGAAGCGCTACGGGAATGAGGTGAGGCTCTTCTTCGACATGGACGGGGCCGGCCAGAAAGCGGCTCGGAAGAGCGCGGAACTGGCGCTTCAGAAAGAGCTCGCCGTATCCCTCATCGCGCTCGAGTCCGGCAAGGATGCTGCAGACATAGGGAAGGACGACCCAGAGAAACTGAAAGCCGCAGTGGCTGCTCCATTGCCCGCGCCCAAGTATTTCTTGCAGTCTCTTCTGGCTGCTCACGACCAGGCGACACCGGAGGGCAAGCGGGCGATTACCGACGACTTCAGTGAACTGCTCATCGCCATCAAGAATCCGATCGAGCGCGCCTTCTGGATCAAAGAGCTTTCCCGGGAAATCGGTGTCGAGGAAAAACTGCTCATCGGTATGGTGAACCAGTCGTTCCTCGAAAGGACGCGCCGCGACGGACCGGAGCCGGGGAGCTACACGAAGCCTTCGCAGGCGCTGCCGGCCTTCGGCAGTCGCGCCGAACGTTTGCGCGAGGAACTGGTGGCCCTCATGTGCACCGATAACGCGGTGCGGAACGGACTGCTCTCCAAAGTTTCTCCGGATGCCAAAGTTTTCCTTGAGAAGCACCCGCTCTTCTTCTTTGTCCTCCAGGCCGGCCAGGCTGACGTGCTCTCGCTCATCGAGGACCAGAGTCTCAAAAGCGAAGCCTCACGCCTGGTATTCCGCCTTGAGGAAAGCCCGGATCTCATCGGTCTTTCCGGAGCGGAGCGCCAGGCCAAGATGGAAGAAATGGGCCAGGGATACCTGGATGACCTGGAGCGTGAAGTGACCAAGTACGAAAGACTGCGCGTTCTGGAGCAGGAACTCACTCTCGCCCGCACCCATGGAGACAAAGAGAAGGAAATGACGCTCCTTGCCGAATTTGCCAAGCTTTCCGCAAAATAGCTTCCCAGACGAGAAAAAAGCTGGTATGATGCAGTATTCCCTCTTGTATTTTCAGAAGCGTTCCGCTTCGCCCTCTCTCATTTGTTATTTCTAACCAGTATGGCAAAAAAGACCAAGAAACAAGCCAAAAAACCTGCCAAGCCAGCCAAGAAAAAGAAGGCTGCTGCCAAGCCGAAACCCGCCAAGAAGAAGGCGGTAAAGAAAGCTGCTCCGAAAAAGGGGAGCAAGAGAACCGCTCCGAAAAAGAAGGCGGTAAAGAAGCCTGCGAAAAAAGCCGCACCGAAAAAAACCAAGAAGCCGAAGAAGGCTCCGAAGAAAGCCGCCCCGAAAAAGAAGCTTACGAAAAAAGCGGCTCAAAAAAAAGAACTCCTCCAGAAACAGAAGCAGGACGCCTTCGCAGAGCTGATCGCTCGCGGGAAGCAGCGTGGCTTCGTGACGGAAGACGAGATCATCCACATCCTGCCGGACGTCGAGACGGATCTCGAACACCTCGAAAGCCTCTATGAGAAACTCGAGACTTCCGGTATCCGCGTCGTCGGGTCCGACGAGATGCTCAAAGTAGAGACGGACAAAGTCGGCGAGTCCTTCGGGAAAGCCAGCAAGAAAGGAAAGGCTGCCGCCAAGAAAGAGAAGAAAGCCGAGTGGGGCGAAGAGAGCGACAGTACCTCGGATCTCGTGCAGATGTATCTCAAGGAAATCGGCCGCGTGGCGCTCCTTTCCGGCGAAGAAGAAGTGCGTCTCGCCAAGCTGATAGAAAAGGGCGACCTGAATGCCAAACAGCGCCTGACCGAGGCGAACCTGCGCTTGGTGGTTTCGATCGCCAAGAAATACGTCGGCCGTTCGCACAATCTCTCGCTGCTCGACCTCATCCAGGAAGGGAACATCGGCCTCTTCCGCGCTGTAGAAAAATTTGATTACCGCAAGGGATTCAAATTCTCGACCTACGCCACCTGGTGGATTCGCCAGGCAATCACGCGTGCCCTGGCAGACCAGTCCCGTACTATCCGCATCCCGGTCCACATGGTGGAAACCATCAACAAGTATGCCCAGGTGACGCGCCGTTTGGTGCAGGAGCTCGGCCGTGAACCTCTCGCCGAAGAGATCGCTGCAGAAATGAACATGGAAGTCGACAAGATCCGCCATATCCAGAAGATCTCGCAGGAAACCGTCTCGCTCGAGACGAGCGTCGGTGACAACGAGGATGACAGCGTGCTCGGAGACTTCATCGAAGACACCGAGACCGTCATGCCAAACCAGGCCGCTTCGCGCAAGCTCCTGAAGTCGCACATCACCGATATCCTAAGCGAGCTCACGCCGCGCGAGCAGAAGATCCTGCGCATCCGCTTCGGCCTTGAGGACGGCGTGACCCACACGCTCGAAGAAGTGGGCCAGGAATTCGGCGTCACTCGCGAGCGTATCCGCCAGATCGAGGCCAAGGCGCTCGAGAAGATTCGCGAACACGAGCACCTGAAGAAGCTCAAAGACTACTAAAAACAAGCCCTGGATCCATCCAGGGCTTTCTCTTGCCAAAACAGGAGAGCTCGGCTATAATCTATTTGTTTTACTTTTCGGTAAGACATCGAAAATTGAATACTCCGTCCGCCAGCTGGCGGATCGGTGGTAGAAATACTCCGGCGTAGCTCAGTGGTAGAGCAGGTGGCTGTTAACCACTTGGTCGTAGGTTCGAATCCTACCGCCGGAGCATATGCAAAAAGAGCGTCCAATTGGGCGCTTTTTTGTATGTATTTCAGGGCGGTAGGATGAGAACGGGAAGGGGTCGGGAAACAGGAGTTTCCCGTTTGGGGTGACCCAGACTCGTCTGGGGCTAGAGGGCGGAAGCCCTATAGAACGCAGCGAAGCGAGTAGTGAGATTCCTACCGCCGGAGCATAGAAACACATCTGTTAAGGTGTGTTTTTTCTTTGAGAGGACTATATAATGGAGAAAGATTCAGAAAAAGGTACCTGACCCCTTTTTTGTCCACTTTTGTGTGATAATGACCAGAACCGAACTGATTAGTATATGTTGATGCTTTTTCTTTTTCGTAGTCTAAAGCATATATTGTTTGCCAACCTGATTTTTCGAGACCCATCGTTACTAGTCCAATGCCCGCAAAGAAATCTGCGACCGTAGGGTTATTGAACTTTGTGGATTTTTTCTTCATAACCATGCTCAAGAACAAGAATTTATATCAATTCTATTAAACGTAAGTTCGACAGTCTGTATTTCATTGCATCCTGACTGACTTGGTACTTCTTAGCCAGGTCTATTAAATGGTCTTGTGAGAAGCTTTCTTTCGAGATTTTTTCAAAATCTAGAGTTAATAGTTTTTTTGGCATTAGAATGTTAGCTGCAAAGAAATCAGCTCTTTTCTCTTCTTTTGGCTTATCCAGTAGCCTTGTGCTTGTTCTATAATCAATGGAAACTTTATTCTTTTTATCAAAAAGAAAGTGAGCGATTTCATGAGCTACTGTAAAACGCATTCTCGTTTTTGGCTCACTACTATTAATTCCCATAAGTGCTTGCCCATCTTCTCTTCGGATGAGCATCCCGGAGTACTCTTCGCTAGGGGCGTAGCTTATTTTAATCCCGAGTTTGTCAGCGATACTTTCAATATCAACCGGCACTTCGTGAATGTTGGATTCGAGAAGAATCTTATTTGCCCTTAATTCAACTATTTTAATATCCCTACTGTTCATACGTGTGTTCCATTAGTGGGTTTTCCGAACAAGTCGCCTAGCCATTTAACGGCCTTCTTGTCGACTTTTTTTACTTCCTCTACATCTCTTTCGGTGATTTGGAAGCCATCGGGGGTAGGGGGGAAGAGTTCTTGGATGTTACATCCTAGCCGGCATGCCATTTCCCAGAGGAGCACTGCATTGATATTTCTTTTCCCATTCTCGATCTGGGTAAGAGTTACTCGGCTGATTCCTAGTTTCTCAGCTACAGCACGAGCGGAAAGTGCACCACGGGATCGCCTCCTCATTGATTTGATTCTTTGCCCAATGTCTTGACGGATCTCCTCTTGAGTTTTTCTCTTATCGGGTTTGGAACTTTCCTTTTTCATTATAGCTGATTTAAGAGGGGAGTGTTTGTGCATAACGGGTTCTTTTTCCGAACAATATGTTACTATATGTAACTTTTAGTTCAGAAAAAAGAGTATTTACATTGTAACACCATGATGATAGCCTTGCAATATCTCCATAATCTTTTAACACACAATTATGGCACAGCAGCATGTAGTTAAGCGACCTGATGGTTGGGCAGTCCGGGGCGCGGGAAATAGTCGGGACACTGTTCGGACCAATACTCAGCGAGAGGCTATCTCTGTCGCTCGAACAATCGCTCAGAAGCAGAAGACGGAAGTGGTAATCCACGATACTCATGGAAAGATTCGGGACAAAGATTCCTACGGGAACGATCCGCATCCCCCAGTAGATAAGAGACATTAAAAGGGAATCTTTCTTCTGTATGAACATACTAAGTAAATCAGTCAAATCCTTGAATTTTTCGGACGTCGTTTCTTTTTGCGAGGAAGGGGTACCTGAGGGTATTCAGATAGACTACAAAAAAGAGTTTCCGCAAAAAGGCTTCGCTAAGCATTTCGCTTCATTTTCCAATACGCGCGGAGGGGTCATTATCATTGGAGTTGAAGAAGATAGGAAATCTGGCTCCCCGTCTGTTTGGGAGGGCGTCAATAGGGATGCAAAGCAGATTGAGAAAATTCACCAAGAGGCTGGGAACGTGGAACCCATACCTTCCTATGAAGTGCATGTTACTGATGAGGTTGAGGGGAAGTGTTTTGTGCTAATTCGGATATATGAAGGAGATAAAACTCCTTACCGACCACAGAATGACTCTAATGTTTGGGTTAGAACGGGAAATGTGAGTAACCCCATAGACATTGCTTCTCCTGACGGATTGGAACTTCTCTTTGGTAAAAAAGAAAAAGCCGAAAAAGCAAGGGAGCTGTATTTAGAGCGAGCAGAAGAAGTATTTACAGCAGGCTTAGAGCGAGAAAGGAAAAAAGAGGGGAGAGAGGAAGTTGGTTCAAACGCCATTGTTTGCCGTATCGCTATCCAGCCCTATTTTCCCCAGAAGGCTTTGGGAAATCCTCAAGAAATAAAGGCGGCCCTTGATGGAATGCGTTTTCGTACAAGATATGTGAGCTTTCCGAACCTGAATATGGAGGCCATCCCGGAAGGCTTATTCAGTTTTGTTAGCGGTGGGGGTGGCTATTTTCAGTCGGAACAAATTTACTCACAAGGGTTGATCTTCGAGCATTTTGACGCGCTCAGTGTTCAGAGTGATGGTAGGAGAGTTGTCCCTCTATGGCGGGTAATCGGACAGTTTTTGGCAATAACGCAATTCGCAAAGGCATTCTATGTAAAATTTGGCTATCAAGGAAATCTAGAGGGATTTATCTCTCTTGAGGGTATGGAAGATGTCTTTGTCGCCAAGTTGAAACCATCAAACCGCATGTTTTTTGATGATGACAACAAGAGCTTTATCAAAGATTACCGCTGGAAGATTGATATGGATACTGACACTTTGCAGTCCCCAGAAAGGCTCAAAGCCTATATCTTCGGTCTTATCCGAGAGATTTACTGGCATTTTGGGTACGAAGAAATTACGGATCCTGTAATGGAAGACTATCTTAAAGAGGCTGGCCTTTCGCTCTAAGAAGAATTCTGAATAAATTAAGCAATTTGACCCTTGAGCAAAGACACCGTTTGTTCAAAGCAATAATCAGTATTAGGGTAACATTTACTTAACTCTAGTGTTCCGAAATCATCCCACTTCGTGAGCATATGCAAAAAGCGCGTCCTTAAGGGCGCGCTTTTTGCATGTATTTCAGGGCGGTAGGATTTGAACATAGGAAGACTGTCGGCAAGGCATGGGGCAAGAAATAAGAGCTTTCCATAAAAGGAGAGCAGCGAGTAAAGAATGATTTGACAAAGGGGAGTATACTTTAATAGGTAGATGTTAGGGGCATAATTATTGCCGAGACATATCTATGAGGAAATTTGTAGCAAGAATATTTTTAGGGATCCTCGGACTGGCTGCGCTTTGGAGCGTGCCTTTCCATAGTGTTGAGGCGGCCTTGAAACCTGGGACAATGAAAGATTACAGGATCGTGGTTCCTGGGGTGCTGTCCCGTTCCTCTGTGCCTAGCGGAAAGCAACTGCTTGGCCTTAAGGAGAAAGGATGGAAAAGCGTTATTACACTCGTTTCTTCCGGGGAGTTGGCAGCCTATAAAAAGATTGACCCAACACTCACGGAAGAGTTTAAGCGATCCGGATTGAAGAAGTTTTCCGTTATTATTCCAGAATCACAACCGCCGACCGAAGCACAGGCTCTCCAATTTCTCGCTATCGTGAAAAATCCAAAAAATCAACCAGTACATATATATTGTCGTAAAGGGCATGCGCGAACCGGGACGATGATCGCGCTGTATCGTTATTCGGTCCAGAAATGGACTATGAAAAAGGCAATCAGGGAAGCGGAGCGTTATGGTAGTGGGATAGGAAAGAAACAAAGAGCTTGGCTCACGGAATGGGCACGGACGCATCCCAACTAGTCACAGCTCAATCGTTTCCGCCCTGCGCGCTCGAACCTCGTCCGATAGGTGGAACAAGATTCAGAAAGAGGCTTACATAAGCCTCTTTTTTTATGTATCGCTTGACTTCCGTACGGCGAGTTGTATAGTGAATTGTTCATTGAAAACTTAATCAAATCTTTAGCAGGGAGGGGTACCATGAATGCTTTCGAAGAAGAGGAAGAGGCTTCGGCTCTCCTTCCTCCTAAAGCTGCAACGTGTCTGTGCCCCTCTCTTCTCCAGTATTCTTCGGAGACGTTAGGGGTGAGTTGTCAAAAAATCTTTGAGCGCGCGTACAAGCGTTCAGGCCAAGATGATTCTTATGGCCGAGCCATGTTCGTGCGTTTTTGTAACGCCCGACAGGAAGAGAGAGAAGACCTTATTCCCAGTGCGATTCGCGAGTATTGCGAACGTGCAGAGAAGATGTCTCTGGGGCGGAAGCCTCGAAGAAAAGGTTTCTGCGTCGGATGTCGTATGAACCCGAAAGCCTGGGGCGGTGTTGTCTTTTGCTACGCTCTGATGTACCCGGAAGTAACAGATGCACTGCTTCAGGCAGAAGCCAGAGGCAAGCATCTGAACGGAAATGGCAAGCAAGCACCAGAGCCAGAGCTTTCGGAAGTCGATAAGCTCTTGTTGGATCTGGAAGATTCTGGCGCGCTCGACGACTTTGAGGATGACAGCTGGGATCGTAATATGCACGATGACAGTTTTGGAACATAAGGGAGGAATGATATGGACGCCATTACTACGACTCCGCCTTCCTCGGTTTCCAAGGAAGGCTTCGAATACTCTGCTTTGCTTGCCAAAGCTCAAACGGCTATGGCATCCGGCAGAGAAATTCGGGTGGCGCCGGATACGCTCCGGCCACTGCCCGATCAGCCAAGGAAGTTTTTCAATCAAGAGGGACTTCTGCGGCTGGGGAATTCTATGAAGACCATCGGCCAGCTCCAGCCAGGAATTATCCGCCGGGTTCCTCCGGACGGGAAGGTGGAGTATGAGCTCCTCGATGGTGAACGTCGCTGGCGCGCAGCCAAGATGGCGGGGCTTGCTTATCGGGCAACCCTGGTCGACCTGGATGATGAGGCCGTGCCGTTTATCATTGCGGCCGTTGCCAACTTCAACCGTGAAGGGCACACGCCAACCGAGGTTTCCGATTCCATTGCTCACATGGCCAATCTCACGATTCCGATGGAGGAAATCGCCAGTCTGCTGGGAATTTCTCCTTTCTGGGCGTACCAGATACATGGTTTGCAGAAACTCCACCCTGATGTTCGGGATATGCTCGACCCGACACTTCCGAAGGATAAGATGCTGCCAGTCACGGCAGCTATCCAGATTTCCAAGGTCGACATCAGGCTCCAGCGGGATCTGGCGGAGAAAGTGCTCTCGCGCACTATCTCTGTTCGGAACCTAAGACAGGAAGCGGTCTCCGCTTCCAAGAAGGCTGGTCTCTACATTCGCGAGCGCGAGATGACCCGCGAGCCAAGAAAGCAGTGGGAATTGATCAAGAGCTCAATGCAGCAGCTTCTGCGCACTTCCCAAGACCTTCAAGGGCTTCTGAAGGAAGGCGGGATAGAGAATGCGCTGAAGGGGCGTTCTCAAGTTGAGATCTGGACAATTCTCAACGGGCTTGAAGAAGCAAGGATAATTACTCTCCAATGCGAGGGGAAAATCCGGAAAATCTGTCCCGACTGATTTGGCGGCCAATAGTAGTTTCATACTGTTGGCCGCTTTTCTTTTACCTAAATTCGATTCGGACTTCGTCCAATAAGTGAAGTAAGTAACGATATCAGAGAGTAAAACTCTTTATTTTGAAACCACGATCATGATGGACTTCCCCTCATCAATCGTATTGGTTTCGTGATTCCAGTCAGCTCCTGCATTCTTGATTGTCTCAAAGGAATACAGATAGTTTTCACCGCGCTTCGTACCAGGTTCATTGGTGATAAATTGTGTCGGGGTGTAACCTCGAATGACGAACATATGATAGATCGGTCCCGGCTGGCGGAAGTAAGGGTTGCCGAGCTTGCGGCCATTTACCGGAACGATGACGATCTTGCTTTCCAGGAGCGCGTCTTTGATATCTTTTTCCGTGAAATCCTCGACGACTTCGGCCTTGAGGTGATACACCGAACGGATCATTTCCGCCGTTTCTTCGGTAGTGGTGTTGAGGGAGTAGCCGAAGCGCTTTTCTTCCCAAGCGGTCAAATCGGCCAATTGCTCCTCTACTTCGGCCGCGGGTAAAACTTTCCTGGTATCACCGGCAAAGTAGGCGGCGGCCATGAGAGCGCTCGCTTCCTCGCAGGCTTCGTTGTGCATCTCGTCCCAGTTGGCGGTAGGAGCCTGGGGAGTGAAAGGCACTTGGAGCAGAAACTTATCCGGAATTTCTTCGGGAGGTTTGACCGAAGAAGCATCTGATGAAGAAGGGAAAGGCTGCGGCTCTGGAAGAGATGGAGAAGGGGCAAGAGATTCTGGGGAGAATACTTCTTTCCCATATTCAAAGAAAACTAGCCAGCTTATTACAAGAGCAGTAAGGAGAAAGAGAATGACACCCCATCTTTTGAGAATCATACTTTTGAAAAGAAAAATTCAATTCGAGTACCGGAGAAAGGAGTGATAATAGTGTAGCACAATAGGAGAACGCGAGTCCGTCGAGATGAAAAAACATTTAAATGGCATTCTCTATTCTTCTCAAGCGTCGCGGCAGCAAGAGGAGCAGCAAAACAAGTTCGGCGAGGCTTGCCAGGAAAAAAGAAAAAGGCAGGGCTACGATACCGAAGCGCGGGGCTAGATAGGCGGCTGCCGAAATCGCGATAATGAGGCCGATGATGCTCAAAACAACGGGAATAAGGGTGTTTTTGGTGGCGTAGAAGGCTCTCGCGAGAAGATGTACCAAGGATTCTGTCGGCATGGCCAGGGTGAACACTCCCAAAACGAGAGCGGTCCGCGCGACGCTTTCCTGGTCGAACGCTCCGCCGCCGAAGACGATCCGGATAAGCGGTTCGCGGATGAGAAAAATAACGATAGCCGCGAAAATGCTTCCGCCCAGGATGAGCCAGAAAGATATTTTCAGCGTTTTGCGGAATGGTTCGAGGGTCCGGTCGGCCATCGCTCGGGCCAAGACAGGAAATGTGGTAGTGGCAATAGTAATGCCGATAAGGCTCACGGGGACGCTCTCGAAGTTCCTTGCGAAATTGAGAATGGCCACGGAGCCCGGTTCGAGACGAGAGGCGATGACGGTGAAGGCCCAAAAGGTCGCGAGTTCTACCGGATGGCCGAACATTTTCGGCAGCATGAGAGAAAGCGTCTTCTTGAATTCCGGCCGGAACGGATGAAAGCTCCACTTCAGTCTGAATCCGGAACGCAGCACGTCGAATATCCGTACTAAAAGGTGAAGAGAGGCTCCGAGAAGCGTGCCCCAGACTGCGCCCATAATACCGAAACGAGAAGAGAGAAACAGGGTGCCGAAAATAATACCGAGGTTATAGAGCACCGGAGACAATCCGTAGTAGAGAAATCGGCGCTCCACAATAAGGAGAGCCCCCAAGGCATTCGAAGCGCTGAAGAGAAGGGGAGAGAGGGCGAGGTAGCGGAGAAGATCGGCTACCAAGAGCTGGTCTTCCGGTGCGAACCCCGGGGCTACAAGTACGCTTATCTTTCCGGCGAAGAGTATGATCACCAGAGCAGAAACGGCCATTGTTCCCATCGCTCCGGTTATTACCGTGCCAAGATATTCCGCCGCTCTTTTCCGATCGGATTTCAGGAGTTCGGAAATAATCGGAACAAAAGCAGCCGCAATACCGCTGGCGATAAAGATATTGAAGAGAAGATCGGGGAACAAAAAGGCGGCATTGTAGGCGTCGAGCTCGCGAGAAGCGCCGAAGCTTTGGGCAAACATCCGATCACGCAACAAGCCCGCTATATATGAGGCCAAGGTGGTGATTGCCAGAATAATGCTTCCAGCAGGAAGAAACCGGAGGAATTTTTTCATGTATGTATTATACGCTGATTTTCGTGCGAGAAGAGAACGTAGCGGCAATCATCATTGGCAACGAAGTCCGGTGGCTTCCTCGATCCTCGCCCAGGATACGACGGCAGTGCTTTTGTCGTTATTTACGGCCGCGAAGAGTCCCTGCGGGGAGTTCGGAAGGGGACGGCTGGTAGCATCGATGCCATCGGTGAATGAAACACCGTTCAGAATGAGCGTTCCTAGGTGCTGCCAGCTCTGGCGGTCGAAAAATTCAAAGCCGTTTTTGCCAGCGGGAGCCTGATCCGCAGCAATGATGAAGCCTTTGCCGTTATCCTTGCCATCGGCATCATGGCAGGCATAGAGCGTGATGCCCTCGCCATCGCCGGCGAATACGCCCTTTCCGAACACGTTCGAACCATTTCTGAAGTAGGGTCGCCCGTCGGGGTGATAGGCGGTGACGGCTCCTCTCGGATACCTTTCGGATCCCGCTCCCTTTTCTTCCGGGACGTAAACGATTTGGTGATAGCTGTCGGCCAACACCTCCTCGATACTCTCGACATTCGGAGAAAACGAGTAGACCTGTTTCCCGCTATCGAGATTGAAAACCCGGACTTGATGAGACTCTGTGGCGTACAGATATTTTTCACCGCTCCGAAGGGTCAAAGTATCTACATTGGTTTCCCCGGGGCGGAGCACGTCTTTCCCGAGATTGAAAAGGATATCGAGGTTCGGTAGCGCTCGGACCTCCACGAGTTTTTCTTGAGAATCTCCGATGAGGAGAAAGTTTCTCTCCTGGTCGATTCCCAAGCCATTGGGGCGGGAGCTTCGTTTGAGAACCGGCAGCTCTTTTCCTTCGAAGGGGTACTGCCACACTTCCACTGTGTCATTGCCCTTACCGGAGACGAGAAGGAGCGTATTTTCCGGTTGGTCTGCTTCGAAAAACTCCGGTGAATCGATATTGGTGCCCGCGCCGTCAAGAAAGAAATCAGGCGAGAGCGTGGCGCTGCCGAAAGGAGCGAATGAAGAGACGGGAGTTTCCTCGCTTACGTCTTTGGAGAGTATCAGTACAGGCTCTTCTTTCCGGGGTATCGGTTCTGCCACAGGCGTTGAGAAGAGCGGCCGGGCTGCATAGTACCACCAAAGCGCGGTACCGCCTCCTGCCAGACCGAGAACTATCGCGTAGAAGAAAATTTTCAGAACCGAAGATTTCGGCATAGGAGCCTGTTTGCTATCATCATACGCCTTTCGGCGGCAATATTCCACGGGTGCGGGTGCGCTGCCGCCCGTTTGCTCTTCAGTATATGATTTTCGGGAGGCATTGACTTTTATTTTATTCAAGCCGATGATGAGGGTATAAATTGTCGCAGCCAGCATATGGAGCGGGAAATACGCATAACAACAGAGGATGCGGTGCTCCCCGGAATACTCGTAGTACCGGAAGGTGCTTCTGGCATCGTGCTGTTCGCACACGGAAGCGGTAGCAGCCGCTTCTCGCCGCGCAATACCTTTGTTGCGCGCACCCTTCAGAATAGCGGTATTGCAACACTTCTTATAGACCTGCTTACCGAGGATGAGGATGCGGAATATGAGAATCGTTTCAATATCGATCTTCTTGCAGAGCGTCTCGGAGGCGTTCTTCGCTGGATTGTCAGCGAGCCGGAAACGAAAGGCCTTGCCATAGGGCTCTTCGGGGCTTCGACAGGCGCTGCCGCTGCGCTTATCGTTGCGGCGGAGCCGGACAACCCGGTAGCAGCCGTCGTCTCGCGCGGCGGCCGGCCCGACCTGGCCTTGGGCAGGCTCGGCGAAGTTGGCGCCCCGACGCTTCTTATCGTCGGCGGCGAGGATCATGAAGTCATCCTGCTTAACGAGCAGGCGCTTGCCTCGCTTCATTGTGAAAAAAGGATGGAAATCGTCCCTGGCGCGACGCACCTCTTCGAAGAGCCCGGCACGCTCGAACGTGTTGCCGATCTTGCGACGCGGTGGTTTGTGCGCTTTCTCGCTCTTCCTGCCGAAGGATCGGGCGAGCCGGAAGAAACAGAAGAAGCGGCTATCCCGACGAAATTTCTCAACAGCGCCGAAAAACCGACTCGGTCGCCCGACAAGACTCGCGGGGCGGCGAAGGAAGGGTACCGACCCCTGCACAGGAAATAGTATGAAATTGCTCTTTGTCGGCGACGTCATGCTCGGAAGGCTTGTGAACGAAAGACTTCGTGACGCATCTCCCGAGTATCCGTGGGGCGACACGCTGCCGATTTTTGCTGCGGCAGATGCGCGGATATGCAATCTCGAGTGCGTCATTGCCGATAGGGGGATACCGGCGCAGAAAACTTTTACCTTCCGTTCGGATTCCAAGAACATCGCCGTCCTTAAGGCAGCCGGCATCGATGCGGTATCGCTTGCGAACAACCACTCGCTCGACTATGGCCCCGATGCGCTTCAGGAAATGATCGGAATTCTGGATGAGGCAGGTATCGCGCATGCCGGCGCGGGAGAGAATGATGCCGCGGCCGGAGCCGCTGGGAAGATTTCGGTTCTCGGCACGGAAATTACGCTCCTGTCGTTCACCGATTGCCGCGATCCCGACTGGGAAGCGCTTCCTGGGCGGCCGGGAGTGCGCTATGTCCCCGTTGGCGAGCCTGATCCGCGTGCCGAAGCGCTTTTGGAGCATGTTAGGACGGTTCGGGGAAGTGCGGAACTTGTTATCATCTCGGCGCACTGGGGCAGCAATTGGGGACGTGAGCCCGAAGACGGACACCAAAACTTCGCCCACGCGCTCATTGAAGCGGGAGCCGATATCGTGTTCGGTCATTCGGCTCATATATTCCGCGGGGTCGAACTGTACAAGGGGAAACCGATCATCTACAGTGCAGGCGACTTTATCGATGACTACGCGGTAGACGAGATGGAACGCAATGACGAATCATTCGTGTTCACCGTCGAGTTCGAAGGTGCGCGTTTCGTGCGTATGCGGATGCACCCGACTATCATCGAGGGTTTCCAGGCGCGCCTCCCTGATCCGGATGGCGCTAGACGCATAGCTCGGCGTATGAAGGAGCTTTGCCGCAAACTCGGTACGCGGGCGGAGTGGAGCGAGACAGAGAACGCGCTCGACATACGCCTATGAAAGGAAAACGTGCCGCGAAAAAAGAGCAGCCCAGGCGTTGGTCGGCACGCGTGACACGCGAGAGCAACGTACTGGATCTCGAGCCCGGCGTATTCACGTGGAGCGATCCGAAACGCATCGCGCGCTCGCTCAAGCGTTCAGCAGAAAAGAGCGTGCGCCGCAAAGGGACGCCGTACCAGTCCGCGATGTCTATGCTCAACTTCTATATAAACCGCGCCGGGAAAAACCTCTCGACAGAGCGCAAACGCTTGTTGGCGAGAACGAAGCGAGAGCTCCGTACATTGTTCGGCAGGAGCGGATAGCAATCTCTCTCCGAGAGGTTCATGCTCTTGCCTGATCGGTTTATCTGTGTCATCCTACAAGACGCCTAGCGGCGATTTTTTTATAGAAAATAGCGCTCTTTCCCTGCCTATGGCCAACAATCAGACTATTTTGAAATTCGATCGCGTCTCTTTCGAGTACGATCACGGGAAGCCCCTCCTCGACGAGGTGAGCTTTTCGCTGCGTCGCGGTGCCAAAGTAACGCTCATGGGACAGAATGGAGCCGGAAAGAGTTCGCTCTTCCGCCTTCTTGTCGGGGAAATCCAGCCGCACAGCGGGCGGATCTCGATCGATCGGGGAGTGTCGGTGGCTCTCTCCCGGCAGGTGATGGATCGGGAGCAGCTGGACTGGACGGTCGAAGAATTCTTCGAGCAGTTTTTTTCCGAAAAACAATGGAATCTTCCCGCACTTATCCAGGATGTCCTGGAAGTGGTCAACCTTCCCGTGCCGCCGCTCACCAAAAAGATGCGGGAATTCTCCGGGGGACAGCAGGCGCGGCTCCTGCTCGCCTCCGCTCTTATCCAGAATCCGGACATGCTCCTCCTGGATGAGCCGACCAACAACCTGGATGCGGACGGCATCGCCCATCTCACGCAGTTCCTGATCGAGTATCCGAAAACCTGTATCGTCATTTCTCACGACGCGGCGTTCCTGAACGCGTTTACCGAAGGCGTCTTGTATCTCGACGTGTTCACTCACCAGATCGAGCAATACACGGGCGACTACTACCAGGTGGTGGAGGAAATCTCGCGCCGCATCGCCAAGGAGCAGAGTGAAAACGTGCGTCTCGAGCGCACCATCCGGGAGAAGCGCGACCAGGCCAACGTCTTCGCCAACAAGGGAGGGAAGCTCCGCGGAGTCGCCAAACGGATGCGCGATCTGGCGGATGAACTGGAAGAGAACAAAGTCGATGTCCGCCAGGAAGACCGCGTCCTCCCGAGTTTCCAGATCGCCTGCCATCCTCCGGCGGGCCCGATCGTGGAGATCCGCTCTGTCTTGGCTATGCTCCCGGACGGCCCGAAGGTCAAGCCGGTCAATCTAACGCTCAAGAAGAATAAGCACCTTCTGGTAACGGGGCCGAACGGCATAGGAAAGAGCACTTTCCTGGAAGCCCTCGCCGAGGGAGACACGGAGCGCGCTACGATCGCTCCGGACGCCATAGTCGGCTACTATCGGCAGGATTTTTCTACGCTGGATTTCAAGCAGAAGGTGGCGGACGTTCTCCTGGCCGCTACTTCCGACAAGAGCATGGAAACGGTCTATGCCACAGCGGCACGTTTTCTCATCACCGCTCCGCTCATGAAGAACACCGTAGAGAGTTTGTCGGAGGGGCAGAAGGGACTCCTCATGTTCGCGCGGCTGTTTCTGGAAAAGCCGAGCCTGCTCATCATGGATGAGCCGACCAACCATATCAACTTCCGTCACGTTCCCGTGATCGCGGCGGCGCTTAATCAGTACGAGGGAGCGCTCATCCTTGTGAGCCATGCGGAAGACTTCGTTCAGCAGATCCGCATCGACGAAGTATTGGATCTCGGCGCGTAAACCGGCCCGTTTGGCGAGTAAAGAAAAAACAGCCCCGTGTGAGGGGCTGTTTTTTTGAATAAAATGGAGTCTACTCGACGATGAGTTTGCCCCATTGGCCTTTGGCGCGGTGTCCGGGCATCGAGCAGTAGTAGATGAACTCGCCGGTCTTGTCCGCAACGAACTCGATCGTCACTGCCTCATTCAAGAGGAGATTCTTCTTGATGCCGAATTCATCCAGGGAGAAATCATGCATCCCTTTCGTGTTGGTCGCTGTGAGACGGACGGTATCGCCCTTCTTCACGCGCATTTCCTTAAGCGAGAACCAGGCTCCGGCTTCGTCGTTATAGGCGGTGGTGGTGAATTCTTTCACCGGTCCGGCTGGCGCTTCAGTCGTCGGCTCTTCCATAGCCACTTCCTGACTTCCGGAGTCCATAGCCACGGTCTTGCTGTTGCGGACCAGCGCATACCCGGCCACAGCCACAGCTGCAATGATCGCTATCACAAGTATTTTTCCCATAAGGTTGCCCTCTTAATGATTTATGATTTTCCTTATTCGATGTTCGTCTCCAGTATAGGATACCTAGAGCGGTTTTCAAATACGTGTTACCAGAGGATTCCTTATAATGCGGCAGGGGTGATGTGGGAGGCCAAGAACGTGTAGGCTCCCTGTACCTCGCTCGATCCGGCAGTGATGCCGGGGTACCGGTTCACTTCGAGCAGATACGGAAGACCAGTTTGTTTATCGATGATGATATCGGCGCGGGACCAAGACAGTCCCAGATGCCCGCTCGCTTTGACAGCCATATCTTTGATCTCTTTCGGGATATCTATCAGGTCGACGAACTGTTCGTCGGCGCCATTGCAGGCATTATTCCGGAATTCCCCGTCAGAGTGGTAGCTTTTTTCGCCGGCTACGACAACGCCATTCACTACCATGATTCCCCAATCGTATTCGTTGGGAATGTAGCGCTGGAAAAGGAAGCTCTTATTCTTCGGAAGACCGGCCATCTTTTCTAAAAGATCAGATTCGGAAGCGACGAATTCGGAATGTTTCCCTCTGGCTCCGCGGATATCTTTGATGATGAGGGGGTAGCCGCAGGTCTTTTTTATGAGTCCCATGCTTTTTTCAACATTGCTGCGACTGACAAAAACGGTATCAGGGATGGGGAGACCGTTCAACGCAAAGACCATACAGTCAGTGACTTTCGAAGGGCTTTTCTCTACGTACGAATGAGGAGTTCCGGCAGACTCGAGATAGAGGTGGAGAGCATAGGCGATATCCCGATAATTCCAGCCTGAAGTAAGCCAAACGAATGAGAATTCGCGTATATCGATTCCTCTGTGGAGAGCCTGGACAGCCCCTTTGTGGAAAGCGAGCTCAAGATCCGGGTATTTCCCTGCCGTGAAATCTATAGGGAAGGGGAACTTCTTTATGGCTTGCGGCGTGCTTTTGAGAGCCGGAAGACTCAAGAGGGTGAATGGTTTTTCGGGCATAGAGCGAGAAATCAAAGATAAGATGACTTCTCGTTCATGGAACTTTTCAAGACGCTCAATGGCAAGGAAGAAAAGAAGGCTTTAAAGCCTAATAATGAAGAAATCAACTAATTATATAACGATTTTCCTGTTTTGTAAAGCCTCGGAGGACTTGAACCTCTTTAACTTTGGAGCCGGGCTTTGCTTAGGCGCGCCTTGATTGTGTAAAAAACCCGGACGAGGACGAGGAGCGTCACGAGCAGGGCAGAGAAACCGTAGAGCCAGATCATCCACCACTCTTTCGAATCGGTTCCGCTCATGATGCCATGAGCCAGGAAAAAGAAATAGGCAGGAAAACTCACGTAGTGGATGGTGCGCCACGTCTTGAACGACATTTGTTTGCGAAATTCAGACGTCAGGATGAGAACCGTGATGCCGTAGAAGGCAAGAATCCCTAAAGCGACTGCCCAGCGGAAATCGAAGCCGAGAGCCGAAGCGTAGTCGCGGCTAATGAGAAATGGTATCAGGGCTTCGCCCAGGCGAAGCTGGAAATATGGATCGAAAAGAAGGCTTACGAAGTGGGCTACTACGAGAGTGAGCGCGCTCCAAGAGAAGAAGCGATGCATCTCGTAGTTCATGGGCGGCGGCAGGAAGGTGGCTACGAGCCGCGTGGACATGAGCAGGCCGTTTATGGCCACGATGGTCAGGAGGATAAAGGCTGCGATGCCGCTCGCTCGGCTGATATACCAGGCAAGCTGGGGTGTTCCGATTAGGCCAGGGTTCTCGATAGTTGTTTCTGCGGGTTCTGCTGTATAAGTGTCTGCCGGTGTGGGAGTCGGGGACAGATCGCGGATAGTGGGAGCGGGAACGAAAATCTCCTCGCTTTCTTCTGCATCGGACTGCTCATCTTCAGCTTTGACGAGAGGTATTTGGGCCGCAAAAAACAGGATGATGATGAGGAAAAAGATTTTAGAGCGTGTTCCAGACATAGGGAATGGCTTCTGGAGTAAACAGGATTTTCCCGTCCTGCATTGCCAGTATAGCAGAAAGCGATTTTTCTTCGGCGAAAGCCAGCGCTTCGTTTTTCCCGAGAAGAAAAAGAGTCTTGGCGAACACATCGGCCGAGGTCGCATCTTCGGCGATGACGGTAGCGGTCGCCAGATCGCTCGGAAAGCTTTTCCCGCTCTCCGGATGGATCAGATGGTGTTTCGGTTCGCCTTCTTTTTCCCACCGGCGCCGATTGCTGCCGGAAGTCGCTACCCCTTTGCCGGAAAGGAGAAGCATCGCCAGAGTGTGCCGGCTATCATGAGGGTCTTCTACGTCGATTCCCCAGTTCTGGTCGTCCAACATATTCCTCCCAGCTGCGAAGATGTCGCCGCCCGCGTCTACAAGGAAGTTTTCAAAGCGCGTCGCCAGGAAACGGGCGACTTTGTCTACGACGAAGCCTTTGCCGATCCCTCCCAAGTCGATCTTCATCGTTTTCGGTTTGGTGATCGTATTGTCTGATTGATTGAGAGCAAGGGCGTCGAGCTGCTCCGGCCGCCACTCGCCCTGCCGCTCTTCGGCATATGCTCCGAGATAGCCTTCTTTCTCAAGTGCCGGAAGAAGCGCAGGATTGAAGAGTCCGCGCGTCTGCTGGGAAAAGTCCTTCGATTGTTTCAAAAGGCTGAAGAGTTCATCGGAAACGACGCAAGATTCGGACTCGTTGAATCTCCACAGCTCGTTCTCTTTCTGAAAACGGCTGTACCGGGACTCGAAATCACGGAACATAGCGAAAGATTCTTCGAGAGCGGCCGCGGCAGCGTCTTCCTGTCCGGCACGAAACTGAATCTCGATATAGATATCGGTTTTCATGATTTCTTGCTGCAGCTCGCGAGCGATTTTCTTCCAGCTCATAATGAGGATGCGTTTACCGGACCTGATTTAGGAAGATTTGGTCTTGCGGGAACTCTTCGGCTTCTTTACTGCCGGTGCAGGAGCAGCAACCTTGGCCGGCTGCGGTGCCACGGTAGCGGGAGCGGCGATCGGTTTAGGCGTAACAGGAGCAGGTTCCGGAGCCGGGGCTGGTGTTTCAGCAGGAGGCGTTGGCAAAATATCAGGAGCAACTTGATCGGCAGGCGGCAGATCAACGATCGAAGGCAGTGGATTGTCATTCCACGCTATCTTCTGGCCATTTTTTGCCTGTTCTACGGCGACGACCGCGGAAAAGGAGCCGAGGAAAGCCAAAACGGCAAAACCCAGGAACCAAAAGCGAAATTTCCATTTGTTATTCATAGTGTTAGAGTGATAGCAGGTATTATTCTCTGTTGAGTAGTACGAGAAAGCAGAGAAAAAGTTTTCAAAACTGACAAAAAAAGCTTTATTTAAAGCACCAGACTATGCCTTCTTCCCTCGAAGATCTTACCGATCAGGAATTGATAGCTCGGGCAAAAGATGACCCGGAGATGTTCGGGCTGCTCATGGACCGCTATGCGGAGCCTCTTCTGCGCTTCATCATGCGGCTCACGGGATGGGGAACGAATGAGGCGGAAGACATCCTTCAGGAAACATTTATCAAGACCTATCGCTACCTGAACAGCTACGATCCTGGTCTCAAGTTTTCAAGCTGGATCTACCGCATCGCCTACAACCAGACCATCGATGCATTGCGGCACGAACAGGCGCGCCCTTTTATGAAGGCGCTCCCGGTGGAAGAGGTGGCCCACCTGCTTGCCGACCAGACTGACCTTGAAGCCGAATTCCTCAAGCAAGAAGCTTTTGAAAAGCTTCAGACAGCTATCTACGCCCTTCCCTTGAAGTACCGAGAGGTGCTGGTTTTGCGTTTCCTCGAGGAAAAAGACTATGATGAAATAACTGACATCCTCCAGAAGCCGAAGGGGACGGTAGCGACTCTCATCCGCCGCGGGAGAAAACTTCTTTTTGAAAACATTCAGCAGATATCCGCGTAATACATATATATGACTCCCTTCGCCGAAAAGACCTTGGACCGGATCCGCCAAGAACGCCTCGCACCTCTGCCAAGCTGGCTTTTCCGGTCGATTCAGTTCGGATGGTGGGCGGGAGTGGGCAGCATGCTTGTTCTGGCCGGCGTATGTACAGCCATCGCCTTCCATATCGCTTTCGAACTGCGGTGGAACCTGCTGGGCCGAAATGATCTTGGCTGGGCCGCTATTTTCTTTCTCTCCGCGCCGCTGGTCTGGCTCTTTTTCGTCCTCGTCTTCATCCTTCTGGGGAGCTACGCTTTTCGGCATACGCGGAACGGCTATCGGCATACCTTGCTTGTGATAATCCCCCTTTTCATCCTTGCAAGCCTCCTGCTGGCTTTTGTCTTAGAATACTCTCCCTTCGATGCGATCGTGGAGAACTTCTTTCTCCGCGCCGCTCCTCTCCAAGATTTACCGGAGAGCCTGATCCAGTAAGTTCCGCACACAACGGCTGGCTGATCCTGCGAGTGTACCGGAGACAGGCATTTGACAGCGAGGAGTATAATAGAGATGGAGCAAGAATTTTTATCATTTCTTATAGGAACATATGAAGAAAAAATCTACCCGGATCGTAGACAAAGAGAAGGAAATGCAGGAGCATTTCCACCTGACCCGCCCTCCGCGGCTTGATGGGAAGGCGAAGAACGCCATGATGCTTTCCAAGCGGAAGAAAAAGAAAGCTGAAAAAGAGTAGGAAGAGAGACGTAATCAGCTAAATAACCCACATATGATGTACGGATACAGTTTTTTCGGGGGAGGACTCGGTCTTCTGACCTGGCTCGCTCTCTTTATCGACCTGGTGCTGGTCGGAGTGTGGCTCTGGCAGCAGATAGCGAAGAAGCAATAAGAAAATCGCCATGGGGGTATTCGCTGACAGACAAGAAGCGGGGAAGCTCCTCGCGAAAAAGCTTGCGGAGTATCGCGGCACGGACGCCGTGATCATAGCGCTTCCGCGAGGCGGAGTCGTCACTGGCGCTGAAGTGGCCCGCGCGCTCCATCTCCCGCTCGACATCGCGGTCGTGCGCAAGATAGGGCACCCACAGAACCCCGAGTACGCGATCTGCGTCACGGACGAGAAAGGCATATCCATATGCAACGAAGCGGAGGCCCGGGCGGTCGATCAGGATTGGCTCAAAGAAGAGATCGAACGGCAAAGAAAGGAAGCGGAGCGGCGTATCGCTGCCTACAGGGGCAAAGAGAAGCGGCGCGAACTCGGCGGGAAGACAGTCATAGTGGTGGATGACGGCATCGCGACCGGTCTCACTATGCGGGGAGCGCTCCTGGCGATCCGGAAAGAGCATCCCAAGAAACTCGTCGTAGCGGTTCCGGCGGCTCCGTACGATGCGGAACTGGCGTTACGCGAAGAGGTGGACTCGATAGTGATTCTTGAGGATACCCGGCACTATCTCGGGGCGGTCGGAGCGTACTATGATGATTTCCCCCAGGTTTCCGACGAAGAAGTGATCGATCTCTTGAAGGAGGATACGCTCAAGAAAACATGAAACTTTTGAAAAGCGAATAATTCCCTCTTTATGGAAATATTTACCGTCGAGACAGAACAAGAGCGCCAGGTCGTCGATCTGACGGACAAGGTGAACGAAATAATCGGGCATCACCCTGTAAAAGGGGAGATGTGCCATCTTTTCATACGCCATACGACTGCTGCGCTTACCATTGTTCCTATCGATCCGAAGAGGGAACTGGACCTCATAGGGATGATAGAAGCGATGGTGCCTCATCACCTGCATGTGAAAGCGTCCCAAAACGGGCACGACCATGTCGCGACCTATCTCCCGGCAGATATTCTGGCATCTTTCGTTGGTTCAACTCTTGCGATTCCGGTAAAGAACAAGAAACTCATGCTTGGGGATTTTCAGCGAGTCGTTCTTTTGGAATTCGCCGGTCCCAGCAAGCGCGAAATCGTGTATATCTGCGCTTGATAAGACTCCGCTGCAAAAATATATGGGAAAGCGCCTCGCGGAGGCGTTTTTTGATAATAAGCGAAGTTGACGAAAGATTTCAAAGAAGTTACTTTTGCCTTGAGCAAAGTTCGTTCACAATTTCAAAGAGAGAAAGGAGAAACCGTTATGAAAATACTTCTTGCTGTCTTGGCTCTCGGAGCCGCAAGCACGCCGCTCAATGATGCACGGCATCAGGCTTTCATTCAGACGACGGATCCGCCGCCGTCCGCCGCATTTCCCATGGTCGATCGGCCGATGACCGCCGGGTTCGCTGTTTCGGGGAAGAGGGAGATCGATACGATCATCCTCCATTCCTCGTACGATCCTGTCGGTAAGGATCCGTACTCGGTCCGAGGAGTTGTCCGGGGATATGAGCGGTACGGCGTGAGCGCACATTACCTGATCGATCGAGCGGGCGCTATCTATCGCCTGGTTCCCGAGAAGAACGTGAGCTACCATGCCGGGGCGAGCAGGATGCCGGACGGACGGACCAACGTCAACCGGTTCTCACTCGGCATCGAGATCATGAACAAGAAGGATGACAGCTATACGCCGGCCCAATACGCTGCCGCCCGTTACCTCATAAGCAGGCTGAAGGGCCAATATCCCATCAGGTATGTCTTGGGGCATAACAAGATCGCGCCGGACAGAAAGAGCGACCCGTGGAATTTCAATTGGAATACGCTCCGGTCGCCGGCATGAGAAACAGGAGAACCTATGACTTTTCTCTTCTATCATCTAACCTAACCCACCGACGAGAAATTCGTTTCGGTGGGTTTTCTGTTTCTTGACAATACCCCCAGGGGGGTATAGATTGGAAATATTTCTAAGGAAAATCTATGCATCAATCCAAACAGAAGCTTTCTCGGCGCCTCAAGATTATCGAGGGCCAAGTGCGCGGGCTCCAGGAGATGATTGCCAAAGACGCGTACTGCATCGATGTCATCACGCAGACTTCGGCGGTGAAGCAGGCGCTCACGGCGATAGAGGATGCTCTTATGGAGAGCCATTTGAACACCTGTGTCATCAAACAGATCAAGGGGGGCAAGGAAAGCAAGGCCAAAGAAGAGATCCTCAAGGTTTACCGGCTTAAGCGCAAGTAATTATATTTATACGAACTTTTATGAATAAAGATGCGATAGCCTACGGAGTTATCGGCCTCCTGTTGGGCGTAGTGATCACCGGCTTTACGGCAGGATACGCAGTGAATAACGATATGCGAGGAATGATGAATATGATTGGCATGTGGCCGTCGTCGGGACTGCAAAATTCAAAGACAATGATGGAGAATAGCGACCGCCATTTTATAGAACAAATGATTCCGCATCATGAGGACGCTATTGTTATGGCTGATAGCGCTCTGGAAAAAGCACAGCATCAAGAGATTAAGAACCTCGCTAATGATATTAAACGAACACAAAGCGTTGAGATAGAACAGATGCAGGAGTGGTATAAGAATTGGTTTGGTGCTGAAGTTCCAAAAGATAGTTCGGTGATGGGTAGTAGCAGGATGCGTATGGGGATGATGGGCAATGAGAGTGATGTGGAGACATTAAGAAACGCTTCTAATTTCGACGAATCTTTTATAGAAGAGATGATACCGCATCACCAGATGGCAGTAATGATGGCCAATATGTTGCTCGTTGGCACAAATCGTCCTGAAATGAAAAAACTGGCTGAAGATATCATTTCTGCCCAGACAAAAGAAATAAATGAAATGCGACAGTGGATGAAAGACTGGGGTTATACGGCGGGCAACGATGCCGGTATGATGCAACGCTAGAGCGTGAGGATGGCGCGTAAACGCTAAATATTTTTAGAAACAAGATCATGCAATACTCTCTTAGGAAAAAAGTAGCTGCGTCCGATTTTAGTGAGGTCGTGGAAGAAACGAAAGAGGCGCTTAAAGAGCAGGGTTTCGGCATTTTAACGGTAGTAGATGTCCAGGCGACACTTAGCCAGAAGCTTGGAGTAGAGTATGGGCAGTATATCATTTTAGGTGCGTGCAATCCGCCTCTCGCTTACCAAGCATTACAAGCAGAAAAGGAAATTGGCCTTTTTTTGCCCTGTAATATTATTGTCTATGAGGAAAATTCAGAGTTTTTCGTTTCTACCATCCTGCCTACGGCCGCAATGAATATGCTGGATAATCCGGCGCTTCAAAAGGTAGCGCGTGAAGTTGAGAATAAGCTGCGAATGGTTCTTGATCATATTGAATGATATATGGATATGGATACACGGACCTATAGGATCAGGGGAATGCACTGCGCTTCCTGCGCGAGCATCATCGAGAAATCCTTTAAAAAGCTCGCAGGAGTCGAGTCCGCAGAGGTGAACTATGGGACGGAAACGGCGAAAGTGACCTTCGATAAGACGAAGACGGATCCGCACCATCTGTCGGAGCAGATCAAGCCGCTCGGCTATTCCCTCTCGCTGCCTTCCGCTGAAGAGATGAACATGTCTTCCGATGAGCATGCGGCGCATCTCGGTATCAGCCAGTCCAAGGAAGAAAAACTTGCAGAGATTTCCGATCTCCGCGGGAAAGTGCTTTCGGCTCTTCCGCTCGCCGCGGGGAGCGCGTTCGTCATGCTCTGGGATACTCTGGCGGCATTCGATGTCCTGCCTGCGCCATCGCACACGCTCAAAGAATTTTTCCATCACCTGCTTCCGCTTTTCGCGACGTATGTGCTCTTTGTCGTCGGCAAGCCGTACCTCCTCGGCTTCTACCGCTTTCTCCGCTATGGCCAGGCCAATATGGATACGCTCATCGGTATCGGTACTTCGGTAGCGTATGTATATAGCTTCATCTTGGCAGCTTTCGAAGGGCCTCTCGCGCCCTATCTGAATGTCGAGGCGACTTACTACGATGTGACGATCATCGTCATTACCTTCATCGCTCTGGGGAAATACTTGGAAGCGCGGGCGAAACTTCGGACTGGGGACGCTATCGAGAAACTCCTGAATCTCCAGGCAAAAACAGCGCTCGTGATCCGTGATGGCAAAGAGGAGGAAATACCTCTGGAACAGGTGAAGCCCGGAGATACCGTCTTGGTGAAGCCCGGCGCGAAGATTCCGGTCGACGGAAGCGTGCTCGAAGGCTCTTCTTTTGTCGATGAATCCATGGTGACCGGAGAGCCGATGCCGGCTGCGAAGGAAGAGGGCGATACGGTCGTCGCCGGTACGCTCAATACGACCGGCAGCTTCACCTTCCGAGCTACGAAAGTCGGAGCCGAGACGCTCCTGGCGCAAATCGTGAAAATGGTGCGCGAAGCCCAGGGAAGCCGAGCACCCATCCAGGCTCTGGCGGACAAGATCTCGGCGGTTTTTGTTCCGGTAGTGCTCGTTCTGGCGTTCGCGGCTCTCGGGCTCTGGCTTCTTTTCGGAATACCCGCACTCGGCTTTTCGCAGGCCCTCTCGCTCGCGCTCACTTCTTTCGTGGGGATCCTCGTGATCGCCTGTCCGTGCGCTTTGGGGCTCGCCACGCCGACAGCTATCATCGTCGGAGTCGGTAAGGGGGCACGGGAGGGTATCCTCATCAAGGATGCGGCGACCTTGGAGAAACTCCATAAGGCGGATACGGTGGTCGTCGATAAGACGGGGACGATTACTCGGGGGAAGCCCGAGCTCCTCGCCATCCAAAATTACTCGGATCAGGACGAGGCGGAACTTCTCTCTCTCCTGGCATCGCTCGAGAAAGCATCGGAGCATCCTGTGGCTCATGCCATTCTGCAGTCTG
The DNA here is from genome assembly GCA_001786575.1 of Candidatus Moranbacteria bacterium RIFCSPHIGHO2_01_FULL_55_24. Taxonomy (GTDB): domain Bacteria; phylum Patescibacteriota; class Minisyncoccia; order Moranbacterales; family UBA1568; genus UBA1568. The sequence continues at coordinate 89,711 of MFRW01000004.1, forward strand.
CAGAGAAACAGAAAAGAGAACTTCTCCAGGTAAAGAACTTTCAGAGTATCAAGGGGAAGGGAGTCGAAGGGGAAATCGCGGACCAGAAGTATTTTGCCGGCAACCTGAAGCTGATCGAAGAGCTTGGCCTCGCATTCGATAAGGAAAGAATCATTCTTGAGACGAAAGCAGGCAAAACCCCGATATTCCTTGCGACCGAAGACCGAGTCTTGGCAAGCTTCTTGGTCGCTGATGCGCTCAAGGAAGGCGCTCGGGAGGCGATCGAAGCCCTGCATCGCCTGGGGATCCGAGTCATCATGCTTTCGGGAGATGATCAGAATACCGCGGAAGCAATCGCGAAAGAAGTCGGGATAGATGAAGTGGTTGCCGAAGTGCTCCCCGAAGACAAGCTCAAGAAGATCGAGGCGCTCCAGAAAGAAGGCAGGATCGTCGCGATGGCGGGGGACGGCGTGAACGATGCGCCTGCTTTAGCGAAGGCGGATGTCGGCATCGCCATGGGGACCGGTACCGATGTCGCCATCGAGACGGCCGGCATCACGCTCCTCCACGGCGATATCTCCAAGCTCGTCAAAGCTATCCGGCTCTCAAAAATGACAATGACCGGCATCCGGCAGAATCTTTTCTGGGCCTTCGTATACAATATCGTGGGCATCCCGCTGGCTGCAGGCCTCTTCTATCCGCTTTTCGGCTGGCTTCTCTCGCCGGTATTCGCGGGCCTTGCTATGGCCTTCTCGAGCTTCTCGGTCGTCGGGAACTCGCTTCGCTTAAAGACGAAAAAGCTGTAACCTTATGCAGACCTACACTTTCCATGTGCACGGTATGCACTGTAACTCCTGCGTCGTTCTGACCGAGAGCGAACTCAAAGAACTGCCAGGAGTAGCGTATGCCAAGACTTCTCTCAAGGATCAAACCGTAAGGGTTACGGGAACATTCGAGGGAAAGACAGAAGCCGAGCTCGCGGAAGAATTTACCGCCGCTCTCCGGCCGCATGGCTATACGCTTTCGCTTGAAAAAGAGGAGAAGAGCATTGCGTGGATCGACTTCCGCTACGCGCTGCCTCTGGCGCTGCTCCTTATGGGTATTTTCGTGCTGCTCCAGAGGCTGGGAGTAGTGAATCTGGTCACGACAGCCGATGTGAATTACGGGACAGCCTTCGTCATAGGACTCATCGCTTCAGTTTCTACCTGTATGGCAGTCGTCGGCGGGTTGGTGCTCTCGGTTTCGGCAAACTTCGCCAAGGAAGGGGAAAAGACGCGTCCGCAGATGCTCTTCCATAGCGGACGTCTCGTCGCTTTCTTTTTTCTCGGCGGGGCTATCGGGAGTCTCGGCGCGGTTTTCCAGCTGGGTACCGGCGGCACTTTCATTCTCGGATTTCTCGTGAGCATCGTGCTGCTTATTCTCGGTATCAATCTCCTTGATGTTTTCCCCGGGTTGAAGCGCTGGCAGTTGGCGCTTCCGGCTTCTCTGGGAATCCGGATGCACGGCTTGAAGAATTTCAATCATCGTTTCACTCCTTTTCTCCTCGGCGTCGCGACTTTCTTCCTTCCCTGCGGGTTTACCCAGTCCATGCAGCTTTACACGCTGACCACAGGGAGCTTCTGGGCAGGCGCGACGCTCATGACGGCATTCGCTCTCGGAACGCTGCCGGTTCTCGCTCTTTTGAGCTTCAGTTCGCTCGCCATCCACGAGAAAGCCCAGTCGGGGATCTTCTTCAAGACGGCGGGACTGGTGGTCATCATGTTCGGACTGTTCAATCTCATCAATAGCCTGGTGGTGATAGGAGTGATCCGTCCGGTATTCAATTTCTAAAAGAGAAAAGGGGTATGAAAATAATCATAGGATTCATCATAAGCGTCGCGCTGGTTATCGGCGGCTTTTGGTATCTCTCGTCTCGCACGTCCGCTCCGGCAGTACTGACTGAAGAGAATGTTCCGAACGTGAGCATAGTAGATGGCAAGCAGATCATCCGGCTTACCGCCAAGGGTGGCTACTTTCCCCTCAAGAGCACGGCCAAGGCGGGCATCCCTACGGTTCTCCAGGTAAGCACGAACGGCACTTTCGACTGTTCCTCGTCGCTTCGGATTCCCGAAAAGAACATCACGAAGAATCTTCCGCCCACCGGCGTGACGGAAGTAGATCTCGGGGTTCCGGAAGCCGGACTCTTCCAAGGGACCTGCAGCATGGGGATGTATCCCTTCGAGATAGATTTTCAAGGTTCATAGTCCGCATATGTGGCGCTGGATCGTTTTCGGATTGATATTCCTTGGAGCACTCGAGCTTGTCGCTTGGCAGGCTTGGCAGTTTTCGCAAGCTCCACCCAGCGAGGAACGATCTTCGGAAGAAACCGCCGCAGAGCTTCCTCGAGAGAGCACACTGGCTGATTCTTCCCGAGAGCCGGAGCCGGAAGAGCGCCAAGAACCCGAAGAGACCCCACAAGAAGCCTCGCCGATGAGTTATCCCATTATCACGCTGGAGGAAAAGAACGGCAGGACGGAACGTACCATACATATGGGAGTGCGGCAGTGGGCCTGGGAGCCATCGACCATCCGCGCGAAGCAGGGGGAACTGGTGCGGCTCGTGATCCACAATGCCGATGTCAGGCACCCGCTTGTCATCCCCGACCTGGGGTTAGAGGCCGATGTCCCTCCCGAAGGGGCAGTCGTAGAGTTCGTAGCGAGCCGGAAAGGAACGTTCGATTTCCTCTGCGGCGCGTACTGCGGAGTAGGGCACGCGGAAATGCAGGGGCATCTGATCGTCGATTAGGGGAGGAAAGCATGAAAAAACACCCTCGCGAGGGTGTTTTTAGTTTCTTCCCGGAAGAACTACTTCTTCCCGAGGATCTTGAACATCTTGGTGCCGCACACGCCGCACGTACCCTTCTTGGCCAGGCGCCCGTTCTTCATCTCCACCTCTTCGGGTTCCTGCATCTCTCTCTTCTCCTTGCACTTTACGCAGTATGCGATTTCTGCGACTTGCGGCTCATTCATACTTTTGAGCTAATAATTACGCGCCCTTATTATACATCATAATAGGGGTTTTTGGTCTATCCAGGCATTTTCGCTTGCGAGAGGCCACATTGGCAAATTAAGAGGCTTTTTCCGGTCATGTATACTAGAGAGGTAATCCTTGTAAGGAAAAGTATGGGAAATATGGAAAAGCCGGTCCTCCTCTATGTGCTTATCGGTCTCGCTTTAGGCTCGATCGCGACCAGTCTCGTGTTCCTCAATGCGCCACAGGCCCAGGAAAACGTGGGAGAGATAGAGCGCCAGGCCAAGCTCGAAGCCGAGCATGACATGGGAGCCATGACGATGGATGACATGACGGAAATTCTGAAGGGCAAGACGGGCGATGCCTATGACAAAGCTTTCATCGAGATGATGATTGCGCATCACGAAGGCGCGGTGGAGATGGCGGAACTTACTGCGAGCCGCTCTGTGCACGACGAGATCAAGCAGTTGAGCCAAGCGATCATCGCGGCCCAGACCAAGGAAATAGCCGAGATGAAAGCCTGGTACCAGGCTTGGGGCTACGGAGAGAACGGGGCTCCGATCGAGGATGGTATGATGATGGGCCACTAGGCAGAATTGGCGGGGGAGTCGCTAGAGGACTTGACAAAAGAGCCTTTTTCTGGGAGTATAGCAAGACCTTAAAAGGTCTGTGTTGGTTCTTTGCAAATAGGGAGAAAGAGCATGAAGTCCAGTTTCAAAGCGATCGGATTGTCGATTGCTGCACTTTTGGGGGCCTCTGCCCTGGCCGCACCGGCCTTTGCAGCGCCTACCATCGATGTGGCGCCTTGGCTGGCGCCGAACGTTTACGGCTCGCCGTCATGGGAGCAGTGGCGCGACAATGCACTTGAAGCGGCATTCCAGGGTGATTTCGAGCATGGGACGCCGGGCACTCCGTTCTTCGCCCAAGCCAATGCGAACATCACCCCGGGAGATATTACCGTTTCCGGATTCGCGTCCCGCAAAGGCAAGGCTGATCCGGGCACGGAGTTCGGAGCGGCCTATGCGAACGAACTCGGTACGCGCGGCCATTTCGGCTTGCGGATCGATGGGATGGGGGACCAATTCTCCATTTCGCAGCTCGGTTTCGGAGCGAATTCCGACGACCCCACCCAGACGCTTGCTTTCTACTATCTCCCGGGCTCCTACAATTACAATGATCGCTACAAGGGCGTTCTGAAAGGGAGTGACGGGATTCTCTGGACCGCGGACGATACCTTCATCACTGGAGGGGCGAACAACCAGTTCGTCGACGGCCTCATCGGCGTTGGTTCCGGGAACGCGTATGCCGCCTATTGTGTGGGATGCACCATTCCGCAGCAGCAAGCGGCTCTCGACGATGTCACCTCATGGGAAGATTTCCCGACCAAGTTCTGGGGTGAATATTATCTGTTCGACTCCGTGAACGACAAGGCCCTCGCCACCGGCCGTGCTGACTTCTTCATCAGCAGTCCGACGGCGGCGATTCCAGAGCCGGCCAGCTGGGCGATGATGCTTAGCGGCTTCATGGTTCTGGGCGCATCCGTGCGTCGGAACAAGAGACTTGCTTCAGTCGTTGCCTAGGAATATCCGGGCAGACCATCAAACGCCATCCTCAATATTATTTTGAGGATGGCGTTTTCTTTTTTGTCCGAATTTCCCTCGTCCCAGTTCACAGACCGGGGAAAATGAAGGATACTGGAAGCATGTTCGGATTCACCCAGTCGGAATCAAGCGCGCTCAAGCGTCTTTCTACTCCCCAGAAGATCCAGGATTTCCTGGACCAGCTCCCGCTGAACCATGAGAAGCAGGGCGACACGTACATGTCGCCGCGCCGGGTCTTGCGCGAAGAGAAGGCACACTGCTTCGAAGGCGCGCTTCTCGCCGCCGCCGCACTCTCCCTCCAGGGCCGGTCGGCGCTCATCATGGACCTCACGAGCGCGCGCGGGGATGATGACCATGTCATTGCGCTTTTCAAGGAGAACGGCTACTGGGGAGCCATCAGCAAGACCAATCACGCCGTGCTCCGGTACCGCGACCCCATCTACCGCACGCTCCGAGAGCTCGCCCTTTCCTATTTTCATGAATACTTCCTGAATACGGACGGCAAGAAGACGCTCAAGAGCTATTCCCGTCCGCTCGACCTCTTGCGCTTCGGGGAGGCGTGGGCGACGGCCGAGGAAGACCTCTGGGATATCGCGCTCGCCCTAGACGACCTGCCGCACTACGCGCTGGTCCCGGAAGCGAACCGGAGGAAGCTCCGGCCTGCGAGCTGGATCGAGCGCGAGGCGGGGGAGATAGTAGAATGGAAAAAAGGGGATAAACGCACATAAAGAAAACACTATGCCATACGGACGCCACGAAGAATTGGTCGCATCGTTGAATGACGGAGAAACATTTGCCGCATACTCGGCAGTCGGCGCGGTTTTCCAGGTCGGCTTTGTCCCGAAAGTGATCGGGAAGTCCCTGGTCTTCCTCGGGAACACGTTTTATGGCAAAGAGCCCTCCTATGGGAAGTTCAAAGCGGTCGAAGTGATCGCCCGCATCCCGTACCAATCCTGGGAACTGGTGAGCTATATGCTCCTCACCATGTTCTACTCGGACGAGAAGAAAGCTATCGAGCTCTCCAAGACAGCGCGCTTCGGAAGCGCCGCCCAGGACAACGAGACCATGCACGTGGTGGTCTTCAGCCAGCTTGCCAAGAAATACGGCCAGAATAGTTTTTTCTTTCACACGCTCGTCCCGCTCGGCTTCTCGTTCTTCTACTTCACTTCGTCTTTTCTGCTCTACCTCTTCAGTCCCCGGCGCGCGTTCGAGCTCAACTATATGTTCGAAAGCCATGCCTTCCAGCAGTACAGCCGCTTCCTGGAGCTGTATGGAGACGAGCTCCGGCACAAGCCGGTCATGATCGACTTCCTGGATTTCTACGGACGCCATGCCAAGAGCGAGTATGAACTCTTCCAGTCGATCCGGAATGACGAGATCATCCACCGGAACCGCTCCATGGAGCGGGCGATCGAGTGCACGCGCAAAGCCTCTTCTTGAGCGGCTGACCCTTGATTTTTCCAGGAATCCTGCTATACTCCTTTTTGCCGATTGCCCCTCTAGGCGGGGCAATTTTTTCTTCATCAAACTGCCTGCTATGCCAGCAAAGCACAAGCCCTACCGCGTTCGCCGTTCGAGTGCAGGTCTCGGCCTCTTCGCCGAAATCCCGTTCAAGAAAGGCCAGACCATCATCGAATACATCGGCCGCCGCATCTCGACCAAGGAAAACGCCGACAACAAATACATCTTCAACGTGAACTCCAGGATCGACATCGACGGGAGCCCGCGCTGGAACACCGCGCGCTACGTGAACCACAGCTGCCGCCCGAACTGCGAAGCCATCAACCGCCGGGGACGCATCTTCATCGTCGCCAAGAGAAACATTAAGCCAGGGGAAGAACTAACCTACCATTATGGCAAAGACTACTTCAAGAGCGAGTACATCCAAAAGATGGGCTGCCGCTGCGCCAAGTGCCAAGAAGAGCGCCAAGCCGCACGCAAAAAAAATTAGCCAGAATCCCAATTACAAGCGCCATTACTCTGGCAAGCCCGCGAAGACCAATAACGAGCGGGAGGATTTTCCGATGCGTCTGAACCGCTTTCTGGCGCTCCGAGGCATCGCTACCCGTCGTGACGTCGACAAGATGATCGAGTCGGGCCGCGTCTACCTGAACGGCCAAGTGGCTAAACTGGGGGATCGCGTCGCTCATGCCGATGAGAACATCGAGATTCATGAGGCGCGCTTCCGCGAGAACAAGGAACTGCGCTACGTGGCCTACTACAAGCCTCGCGGTATCATCACCCATACGCCGCAAGCGGGGGAACAGGACATCCAGGCCGTTTCCGGCTATCCGGATCTTTCCCCTCTGGGCCGCCTCGACAAGGACTCCGAAGGCCTTATCATCCTCACGAATGACGGGCGCGTCACCGAGCGGCTGCTTCATCCGCGTTTCGAGCACGAGAAGGAGTATATCGTTTCCGTGAATGGAAAGGTGACGGGCCGAGTCCGCGACACCCTCTTGCGCGGCGTCCTAAGCGAAGGCGAAAAGCTCTCTGCCAAGAAAGTCGATATCCTCGACCCTGCGACCCTCTCGATCATTCTGACGGAAGGCAAGAAGCATCAGGTGCGCCGCATGCTCGAAGCGGCCGATCTCCATGTCACGCGGCTGGTACGGGTGCGCATCATGAACATTCACCTGGGGAAGCTCCAGCCCGGCCAGGCCCGCGAGCTTCTGGGTCCTGCCCGCAAGTCTTTCTTGCGAGACCTGGGACTGAAGTAGGCAAAGGGTTGATATAAAGCCAAAAACGTGCTATACTGTATGTAGAAATGAAGAAAGCGGGTGCCTCTCTGGTGCCCGCTTTTTCTTTATCTAAAGCAAAATATGACATACAAAGAGCGCGTCCAAAACCTCAAGAAGCACCTCGATCGGATGATACTCGAACTTCCGGAGCCGAGCCATTTCGAGCTGTCGCAGAATGCTTTCTACACGACCTTCCTCTTCGTGAGCATGCTGGTGACCGGACTCCTTTTCGCTGCGAGCATGAGCGTGGAAGAGTTGTCCAAGCCGGAGCCGCAGGTGTCGGTAGAAGAGATGCGTCTCGAACACGACGTGCGCAAGATGGTCGCAGGCTATCCGATCGAACGCATGATGCCGTACATCGTGAAGCAGGACAAGACGACCGCGGCGTTCCTCGTGGGCATCGCGAAGAAAGAAAGCAACTGGGGCAAGCGCATCCCGACCCAGAACGGGCGAGACTGCTACAACTACTGGGGCTACCGCGGAGCCGGGAGCCGCGGCAAGGCGATGGGGCACGGCTGCTTCGGCAGCGAGCAGGAAGCCATCGAGACGGTATCCAAGCGCCTCGACACGCTCATAGGCGACTATCGCTTCGACACGCCGGAAGAGCTTGTCGTCTGGAAATGCGGCTGGACCTGCTCTGGCCACAGTGCGAAGAGCGTCGACAAGTGGATAGCCGACGTGGGCTACTATGCGAACCAGATCAAGAACTGAAAATCCCTTTACAAAAGCCAAAAAACCTGCTATAATAGATTGGTAAAGGCTTGAAAAGGCCGAAACACATGGCAGAACGGGTGCACAACGCCCGTTCTGTTTTTCTTTCCAAGTGCCGATTATGGCCAAAAATCAAGAACAACACACAAAACAAGAAGCTACCGTCTATCATGGAGCCATCCGTCCGGCGCTCCTTTTCGCGTTGTTTTCCTTTACCATCGTTTCGTTCGCGCATGCCGGGGACATGACCAGCTCCAAGGTGATTTCGCTTACCAACGTCTCGCGGGCCGATGCCGGCCTCCCGGCGCTTACGGAAAACGAGAAGCTTACCCGGGCAGCCAAAGCCAAGGCGGAAGACATGATCAAGAACGACTACTTCGCGCACACTTCGCCCAAGGGCGTCGCCCCGTGGCACTGGATCAAGCAGACGGGCTATGAATACAAATTCGCCGGCGAGAACCTGGCGATCAACTTCGACAGCGCCAAAGAGCAGCACCAGGCCTGGATGAAGAGCGCGACTCACAAAGCGAATATTCTGAACACGCACTACCAGGAAATCGGCATCGCAGTCGCCGAAGGGAAGATCGACGGCAAGAACGTGATCGTGACCGTGCAGTTCTTCGGGACGCCGCTTATGCCGATCGTTGCCAAGAAACCGGCCACCGCGGAAACTCCGGCTGCTCTGCCGGCGAAGACTCCGGTAGCGGTGCAGGGAGTGGAGACCGAGATGTCCGCGCCGGCCGCGCCTCAAAAGGCGGAACCGGTGATGGTTTCGGATACGAATTTCTCTGCAGCACCCGCGAATCAGTCAGCGAATGCTACCCAGGCGTCTCTGGGACGGCTGGATATGGCTTGGATCGGGTTTATCCTTCTCTTGGAACTCTTGCTCATCGTCGCTCCCGTAGCCTTCCTCTGGAAGACAGGGGAGCAGCTGGCCCGCATTGCGAGCGCGGCAAGCCGCATCCAGGCCCCAATCAAGCACTTTTTCCCGGGAGAAGGGCTCCATTCGCATACGCTCCACGCCAAAGGCGGGCATATATAACCAAAAAATGCTTATCTAAGGCTTTAAGAGGGGGAAACGAGGCATTGGCCTCGTTTTTTTGTACCTGGAGAGCTCTTGACAAAACGAAAAAAGTTCCTTGACAGGAGAAAGGCCCAGGAATAGGCTTAAGGTATTCGGGTGAGAAAGTCTCTTTATATTACCGTGAAAAAATAAAAAGCTTTACAAAAGCATCTCTAAAAGTCATTTCTTCCGTTTTCTGCTTCTCTCTATACGTCACGTCTGTATGATTGTTCTGAAGCGAATCAATGTGTCCATTAGCTAATTGACTTTTATTTTTTGAGATCTTGCGTATGAAATCTTTCCGACGGGTGATAAGGAGGGGTTTGTTTCCATTTTTGCATAAGACATTTTCAGCGACAGTCGTTTTGACGATGCTGTTGCAGCCGGTAGGGACTCCAGGAATCTTTGGAGTCTTTTCTTTTTCCCGGAATGTCCAGGCGCAGGAAGTTGATCCGGCAGCGCCGCAGGCAGATGAGCCGAAGGATGCCGTAACGGAAGAAGTGAAAGAAGAGCCGGCAGTCGAGGAAAAGACAGAGACGCCAACGGAAGAGACGACTGTTGCTGAAGAAGTATCTACTGAAGCACCTACTGAAGAAGCAGTGACAGAAGAAGCTCCGGTATCGGAAGAAATCGCTCCGGAAGAAGCGACGGAAGAGGAGAAAACCCCAGAAACCGCTTGCCTAGGCTCCAATGACGAGGTAAAGAGCAGCGAAAAAGGGGATTGGGACACTTCCGAAGACGGAAAAGTGTCTGAAACGAAGGAAAAAGTGAAACTCGGAGTGAAGTATGTCTTCCCGGGCAACGAAGACGTGTCAGTCACCTTCACCTGCCTCCCGACAGACGAGAGCAAGCTCGACAAGCTGAAGATAGAGGAGATTGATGCATCTGAAATCCAGTTGCCAGAAGGCATGGCCGTAGCTTCAAAATACGCCTACGACATTACTACAGACATGAAGAACGGCGATTTTAAATATGATATCGTGTTGCCAAAGAATAAAGAAGTAGATGATGTCAAGGTGGTATATGTTGAAAAGTCTTCAAGCGAGATAAAGGAAGGAACTCTTAAAAATGAAGATATTAAAGAGGTCTCGAAGGAAGACGTGAAGAGTCTTGAGGATGCGGTTGAAGTTTCCGATCAAGATCATTTTTCGTTCTGGTTTCCTACTTTTCCGTCAAAGCCGGACCTGAAAGCAACAAAGAGTCATTCGGGGGATGTTTATCTGAACCAAGCATTCACTTGGAAGATCCATGTGGAGAATATCGGCAATGCAGACGCAGTTTTCAGTGATACGAAAGTTATCCTTACTGATAACCTGCCAAGTTCTGGCGCGACATACGGTGCTCCAACAGTCGGTAATTTCGATGATGTTTCCGGAACCGCCAACATTGCCTGTTCCATTGATGGTACAAAGAATCTTATCTGTAAGGCTTCAGGAGGTACTGTAACCATCGAAGATGGCGGATCATTCGATATTACGTGGCAGACGACTCCGACTACTACCAATGACCTGAAGAATCCTCGGAATGGCGTACATACAAAATGCTATGTTGATCCTGATTGGAGAGTAGACGATAGTGACAGAAGTAATAATGATTGTAGCGAGACGATCAAGGTAAGTATCCAACATACCCAGGTAACTTTCTGTCATGCCACGCCGTCGGACACGGCTGCTAATGGATACAACGAAATTACTACCGATGATGACGGCGTATTGAGCGGCCATAGCCAGCAGCACAGTGCTGATATCATCCCGCCGTTTGATTACTATGGAGGTCATTTTAACGGCCAGAACTGGGATGCTGCAGGGGAGGCTATTCTCCGCAATCACTGCGTGCCGACCGGTGGGTTGCAGGTGATTAAGACGGTAGATGACCAGTCTGATCTCACGCAGTGGAGTTTCCAACTTGATCAGAATACTCCTGTGCAGGCAGATGCGAGCGGGATAGTGGATTTCGGGCAAGTGACGACCGGAGCGCATACGATTGCCGAGATAGGACCCAACACATACACTCTGAACACGGTGACTGGTACCGGCTGTACCCAAACATCTAATCTCACGGCAAGCGCTACGGTAGTACAGGGCCAGACGACGACTTGTACTTTCAGTAATCTGGTTAATAAAGGATCGATTACCATTATCAAGGATGCTCAACCTGATGACGCGCAGGATTTCTCATTTACAGGCGGACTTGGAGACTTTACTCTCGATGACGATGCGGACGGAACGTTCTCTAATACCAAAGTCTCGGGGCCGCTTTTTCCGGGGGCATACTCTGTCACAGAGAATGCTACCCCAGGCTGGACGCTTGCCGGAGTTGTTTGTACCTCTTCGAATCTCCAATCACTCAATTCTACATCGAATCCTACTCAAGAAATTACTCTTGCTCCAGGAGAAAATGTCACCTGTACCTTTACGAACACGAAGGACCCATACTGCGGCGATGGTGTCATGAATCAGACGAGTGAAGCCTGTGACGGTACGGCTGGTACTACACCAGGAGAAAACTTCTGTACGGTAAGTTGTACGCTGAAGCCGATTTATGACGGTCCGGAAAGCTGTCCGGTCGAAAAGCCTGTGAAGAAGCTTGTCGGTACCTACTCGGTCGATTCGAAAGATGCCGATGGCATCAGCATTCCTTTGACTTCAGGTGAGACGTATCTTTTCGAAGCATCCGCCGATTTCCGCCCTACGACAGGGGAACAATGGCATTCTGATGCGGGTTATACGAGCAACGATAACTGGTCTTCGCTTGCTTCCCAGTACGGTATTCAGGGTACGGGCAATGACTACGCGGCACACGCCCTCCTTGGAGATTTCGGGACAGGAACAGTCGGGGTCATCAACTGGGGGGATTATGACTCAAGCCATACTTATGGCGAAGTTTTCACCGCGCCATCTAATGCTGCACAATTCGTCATCGGGGACCGCTACAGCGATTGGTTCAATACGCTGTACCAGAATCAGAGCGGCATGTCCGATAACGATAGAAGCCTTACGCTCGATGTCTACAGCTGCGAAGAAGCCAAGGCAACGGTAGAAGTCTGCAAGATGGATGCACAAGAGAACCCACTTCCAGGATGGAGCGTGTTCCTGAAGGGAGCAGCGGTAGAAACGGTCAATGTGGATCCGGATGGCAATACTGACAGCTCTTCCGTCTTGCCCCAGGACAATTACATTCTCGAAGCGAACGGAACCTATACGTACCGGCCAGGTACTCCAGGCGCGGAATTTACCGACGCGAATTACTCGAAACGCCATCCATCTGATGCCGTCTACGGAGGCCCGTATGTCCCGTGGGTAAACGTGAACACGTTCCCGTCGCCTCATACCGGCTGGCTCGGCGTGATGGTGAATGGCGTGGCAACCGATTGGAACAGCTACTTCAATCCGGCACATCAGTACGTTCGCGGCTACCCGAACTATTCCGGTCAGTTCGACTTCAAGATTCTCGATGATGTCTATTCGGACAACTCTGGATCAATTCCTGTCGGTATCTATAAGGGATACGCTGGGACGACCGGAGAGGACGGCTGTGTGACATTCGAAAACGTGCCGCTTGGCCAATACTCTGTAGGTGAGGTCCAGCAGGACGGCTGGGAATATGTCAGAGGCCAAGGCGGTGTGGAAGTGGATTCTACCGACGAGACCTTTACGATCGTGAACCGAGAAGTGCCTCGCAATCCGGCCATTAGTGTCGAGAAGACAGGCTCCGAGTTTGCAGCGGCCGGCGATCCGGTCACGTACAACTACGCCGTGACGAATACCGGTGATGTGCCGCTCTCGGATGTCAGCGTCTCTGACGACAAGTGTTCGCCGGTGAACTACGTCTCGGGCGACGCGAACTCGAATAGTCTCCTCGACCTCACTGAAACTTGGAGTTATACGTGTTCGACGACGCCGACCTGGGCCCACAATACCAAGCTCACGAATACGGCGACAGCAACCGGTACCTACAAGGATCAGCATGTCTCCGATACGGATGACTTCACGCTCCAGTCATTCATCCTCCGGAAAGATGTGCGAAAGTCGCTCCAAGAAGACTTCAGCGATCCGAATGCGAGCTTCGATGTAGAGGTGAAGAAGGGGAGTACCGTTCTCGGTACAGTGACCATCAGCGAATCAGGCCCGGCTGAAATGTGGCTTGCCGACAGCGGATCCTACCAGTTCTGCGAAGTGAATGTGCCGGCGCAGTACACGCCGCACTATCCGAACGGCTGTCTCACCTTCGTTGCCGGAGAGGGGAATTATCCCGACTGGAGCCATATCAATTACGTGAGGCCGATCAATGTCCATGCGACCAAGATCGTCTGTACTGATGAAGCCGACCTCCCGAACTGGGGACATGGCGGAGAAAACATCACGGAAACGACTGCTGAAGACTGGGTTGGTGATCATGCTAGCTGTAGCTTCCAAAATAACTGGAAATTCCAGTGGAGCCTCGATAAGGTAGGGAACCCGGGCGACAACAATACTGCTGATCCGATTGCGAACTGGAATACTTTCGGCCCGACCGATGTGAATGGGACGACCAGCACGGAAATCATCAATCCGGCAACATCCCTCCTCTGGTTCCGCGAAGTATGGAAGGACAATTATATCCCTTTCAGCCATGAAGCGCATCCGGATAATTCTGATGACGTGAGTGCGGAGTTCTACTGCAATGACGATGTCTTGAACTACGACAACTGGGAATGGATCAATACCGAGCCAGGAGGAACGTATTACTGCGTCGCCTGGAACAAGGCGGTCGAGCCGGATGTCGAGATTACCAAGATCGATGATCAGGATCCGATTATAAGCGGAAACATCCTCACCTATACCCTCACTGCCAAGAACAACGGAGTGAACCCGGCGACCGATGTTGTCGTGACGGATACGCTTCCGGTGAACTTCCAGCTCATGAGCGTGACGCCAGGAGCAGGGGATAGCTGTTCGGATGCAGAAGATGTCATAGACAAGGATATTCAGTGCGAATTGGGAACGCTCGCTCCGAACGAGACCGCGGTGATTATCGTCAAAGGTATCGCTCTCGGAGTCGGTACGCTTGAGAATACCGCGGAAGTGACCAATACGAACGGCGATACCAACACCGAGAACAATAGCGACACCGAGGAAACGACAGTAACGGAAATCGCAGGTGTCTGCCGCGACAATACGACCTATGCCAATTCGGTGGTGGCAGTGGATCAGGGGACTCTCAAGAGCGGCGCTTCGATCACTGATCCGACAAGAATTGTTCCCGGATACGCCTTAGGCGTGCCGGATAGCAAATTCTTCAGTCTTGGAAATGGAGGTTCTCTCGTAGTCAAATTTACTGATCCGGTAATCGACGTCGTTGGCGCAGACCTCTCATTCCATGAGACGATGAACGGCCGCAATAGCTATCCGCTCGAGAAAGCTGATGTCTCGGTAAGTTCTGACGGCGTTACCTTTGTTCCGGTAGGATCCGTGACGAGTGAACCCGGCGATGACGGCGTGATGTATCTCGACTTCTCTTCGACCGGACTTCCGTCGATCCAGTATGTGAAGCTTGTCGATACGACTGCCTATGGTCCGCATGCTTCGAATGCCGATGGTTATGACATTGAAGCGATCGACGCCAAGTGCGATTCGGGAACGATCGTCGTGAAGAAAGAGACAAATCCCGACAAAAGTGATCAAAGCTTCTCATTCGATCCGAGTTGGGGAGAGGATTTCTCTCTTACTGACGGTCAGTCCTCTTCGTTCAACCTCCTCTCCGGAACCTATTCTGTAGCGGAGACTCTCCCATTGCCTGAAGGATGGGATCAGACGAACGTATCTTGCGTGAGCAGCAATGATGACCATGAAAGCGCAGATAACATTTCTCTCCAGCCTGGCGAGACCATAACCTGCACCTTCACCAATACCCAGCCGATCACGGTTGTTGCTTCAAAGATCGTCTGTGATAACGAGAGTTATCTCCCGAATTGGGGCGGGGGAAACACGGAACTGATTGACGGGAATACCGCTTCAAATTGGCTCAATGACGGAGCGCATCCGGAACGTCTCCAGCACTGTGCTCTTACGGATAACTGGGATTTCGAATGGGGACCGATCAATTCAGGCGATGCCGGCGATGCCTTTACTGGGCCGGCAGGAGGCCAGTGGAACACGTTCGGTCCGACCGTCGCCGGGACGACTACGGCAGTGATTCCCGGTACGGTGAATCTTGGCGGAAGGATCGAGATGCGCGAAGTGCTCCAGCCGGACTACCTCCCATTCGGATATAGCAATGGCAATAGCGACTTCAGCGCCGAAATGTACTGTACTGGCGATACTGTGAACTATGACAACTGGGAGTGGATCAATAATCCGCAAGCCGGACAGACGTACTACTGCGTTGCGTGGAATGCGCTCAAGACCGGGGAGATTACCGGCTTCAAATGGGATGATCTCAATGGAAATGGGCAGTATGACTGCAGTATAGATGGCCTAGTAGCGCAAGATACGGAGGTTCTCGATGCGTGTGAGCAGAAGCTTGCGGATTGGACAATCTTTATCGACACCAATAATAGTGGCGTCCTCGATTCGGGGGAAGTGTCGACTGCTACTGATTCCAACGGGGACTATATCTTCGATGATCTCATTCCGGGTACGTATCGCGTGTGTGAACAGCAGCAGACTGATTGGCAACAGACATACCCGCAAAATGAGATCTACAACTGTCATGATGTGACCGTTGGCCCTGGCCAGACGAGCGGAGGTAACAACTTCGGGAATTTCCATCTTGGAAAGGTATCCGGGGAGAAGTTCGAAGATCTTAACGGCGACGGCTATACCGAAGGCGACTCCGGTCTTGATGGCTGGACCATGGTTCTCGGAAAATCCGTACTGGTGAAGTCGGTGAGCGTCGACTCTGCAAGTGATGTTCCTGTCGACCTCGGAACCTTTGCTTCAGGAAAATCCTACCTTGTCACAGCAGAGGGAACATTCGACGCTGGAGACTTCATTACGGGCGATGCAGAATGCTCTTCGCGAGCAGGAAGCCTCTGGAATACCTTTGTGAAGAATTACGAGTCCTACGGCGAAACTCTCCTTGATCTCCAGATCGACGGGGCGGCGACCGATTGGGGAGGTTGTAACGGAGGTAATGTCTATAGCAAGATCTTTGCCGGCGATGACGCTTCGCACAACGCCTTCATCTATGATGTCTACAAGCCGAATAATAGCGGCTCCCTCACCGTGAAGGTGTATGAACTCACTGATGTCCTGACTGATGTGACTTCTGGCGGCGGGCTGTACGATTTCGCGGGTCTCACTGCTGGCGACTATGCTCTCTGCGAAGTCCAGCAGTCAAACTGGACGCAAACCGCGCCTACGTCAGCCTGTCACTGGTTCACCGTTGATTCGGGCTTTGATGGGAAATACGACTTCGCCAACTTCCATCCAGGAACGATTACGGGAATAAAGTTCAATGACTGCAATGGAGATGGTAAGCAGGGCAATGGCGATCTCGAACGCTCTATTGATGATCAAGAAACGTGTCAGGAAACCGGTCTACAAGGATGGACTATCTATCTTGACCTGGATAACAATGGCAGCCTTGATGCTAATGAGCCTTCGACAATAACCGATGAAAATGGGTACTACTCGTTCACGGGTCTTCCGGTAGGGCAGTACATTGTCCGGGAAGTAAACCAGAATGGGTGGCAGCAAACGACTGCTATGTGTGGCGGACCGATCCTGACTGATAATGAAGAGTTTATTGTCCAATCAGTCCAACTCGGTGGGATTGCCATCGAATCAGGGTCAGAAGAAACGTGTTCTATCGGAAACTATCAGACACCTGGAGCACAGATCTTCAAGACGAATAATTCGGAAGGACCTCAACTGCCCGGGGATATCGTTACTTTCAGGCTTGAGGTAACTGTCCTCAATAACAGCGTGAATAACGTCGAGCTTACTGATCTTCCGCCGGAAGGGTTCGAATATGTCGAGGGTTCTGGGGAAGGAGCGCCTTTCATCAAACCCTATGCTTCACCTGGCATCTGGGATCTCGGGGATATGGCCGCGGGAGAAACAAAAATTATTACCTACAAGGCGAAGATTAGCGATACCCAGGATGAGGGACTCTACGAGGACTTGGCTTTTGCCAAAGGCACCTCGGCCTTGAATGACCCTGTACTGGCTGAAGACCCTTCGGACTCTGACAACTTCGTAGGCACCCAGGTAGCGGTAGCGCTTCCGGAGACGAGCTCATACACCGTGCCGGAAGTGGAGGTAGACCGGGACAGGACTGAAACGAAAAAAATCGTCCTCGGTGCCTCTACTAGCCTGCCGATGACCGGAGCCGATGTACGGACACTTCTCGGAATCGTAGCGCTCTTCCTCGCGGGAATAGCTCTCCTCGCTCTGGGCCGCCGCAAGGCGAGGGCGACGCTCGCAGGAGTCTTCCTCCTGGCTGCTCTGCTCTCGTTCGGCTCTCCGGCAGAAGCCGCAGACTCGAGCCTCTCTGTGGAGATGGAAACGCCAGATGCGCAGGTGACGAGCCCGGACTTCAAGATCGGCTTCGTTGCTCTCGACATTCTTGACCGGCCGGTGACAGTAGAGTGCCAGGTGCAGGGACCAGCGGATGTCTCCTTCTCGACTTTCGCTACGCCGGTACTGAATGCTGCGGGCGGAAACTCCGGCGACTGCCAGGTGAACGCGGGCGTCATGCCGGCGGATGGCGATTACCAGTTCCAGGTGGTAGCAACGGCTAATGATGACGAGGAAAGCAGCGAGACGGAAACTGCAGGGCCGAAGACCGTGAAACTGCACTCTACCTTCCCAGGAACGCCGGTAAACTACAACCGCACCGATCTCTCGTGCGCGAACAAGATGGAATACACGACAGCAGCCGATGGTGGCAAGACGGTGAAAGTCGAACTGTATCGCAGCACTTCGAAGACCTTCGTTGCGGATGCTTCTACGAAAGTGGATGAGCAGGCGATCGGCTCAAGCCAGGACGGAGCGTTCGTGAACGCTGTCCCTGACTGCAATGCGGACTACTTCTACTCCATCCGGGCGGTAGATGCTCTGGGGAACGGGTCCGGATTCACCGGCGATGGCATCACGACAGTCGATACCGACATCAAACACAAGAAAAAGTACATTGAAGGTGCTGCTGCAACAGGCACGACCGGAGCGCTCGCGGTAAGCGGCGCTGAAGCCGGTGCAGCCGAAGGCGGTGCTGTACAAGGAGAAACGACTCCGGAAGCTGCAGCAGGCGAAGCCGGAAGCGTCTTGGGTGAGATGACCGAAGAGAGTGCTGCCGGAGGAGTCTTCGGCGAGAACGGATTCGTGAGCAATCACCCGTGGCTTACCAGCCTGATAATCCTCGTGATTCTCGCCGGTCTCTACATCTTCTACCGCCTACGCCCGCGCAATGCCTAGTCACGCTCCCCAGAAGAACTGGCTCACCCATGCAGGGTCTTTCCTGATCGTGGCCTCTCTTGTGCTGTTTCTGGCCACATTCTTCCCGGTACTTAGGGAAGAGGTAGCCTATCGCTTCGAGCAGGATACGATCCCGCCGGTCTTGACGAAGACCGAGCAGGCAGCCAAGGGAGAGACCGGAGCAGAAGAAGTGCTGGTTCCGGTAGATGAGGACTTCGGGATCGTTATCCCGAAGATCCGCGCCAATGCCAAGGTTGTGGCAGATGTGGATTGGCAGGACTCGGCTCGCTACCAGAGGGCCCTCCAGGAGGGGGTAGCGCATGCCAAAGGAACAGCCAAGCCGGGGGAATCGGGGAACATCTTCCTCTTCTCGCACTCCGGCGTTGACTTCTACGAAGCCGCCCGCTACAATGCCGTGTTCTATCTCATGAACAAGCTCTCGGCGGGGGACGAGATCGAGCTCTTCTACCAGGGGGTCCGTTATGGATACCGGGTGAAAGAAGTGAAAATCGTGGGAGCGGAAGAGACGGGGTACATCACCGGACCAGGGCGAGGAAAGACGCTTACGCTCATGACCTGCTGGCCTGCCGGCACGACTCTGAAGCGCCTCGTCGTTATCGCCGAACAGAAGGAAAACTGACGCCTTATGGAACAATCGCAAGAAATCGCATCGCACGAAAGCTTCGGCGGCTACCGGCCGCTCGCTATCGTAATGGCGCTTCTCATATTGGAATGCGCCATGGCATTTTTCTTTTTCCAGCCGCCGCAAGCGGAGAGATTTTCGGATTTTCCGCTCTGGGAGGAGATGCAGACGGAGCGTGAAGGCACGCCTCTCCGGCTCTCGGAGATCGAAGGGGCGAGCATCGGCGGCCCAGCTGTAACGACTGCGAACGAAGAAGGGCTCCGTGAGATAGGCGCTTCCTGCCAGACCTTGCCCCCAGAGCTGTGGCTCTTCCTCCTGGTGGCGTACGCGCTCCTGCTTGTCTTCAATTTTTCTTATACTATCCGCGCCGAGGGGCGTGTCATGTGGAAATCGGAAGCGGTCTACGGTCTCCTCTTCATCATCGGCTGGTATGTCTTCGATAGCTGCAGGGAAACGTGGTGGTTCCCGCTTCTGCTGGCACAGGTCGGCCTGACGCTCTTCTTAGGCGCCATCTTCGTCCTTGAAGAAAAGAAAAAGCGCCCTCTGACGGGCGCTCGGGAGCAGGAAACCCTGCCGTTCTAGTCTTTCTTCTCTTCTTTGGGTGCTCCGGAGAGCGCCGCTTCAAAACGGGCAAGCATCGGATCGTCGAGATTCGGTGCTTTGTCGCTTAGGGGCTCATCCCGGTTCACATAGTAGAGGATGCTGTGGAACTCCTGTGCCTGTTTCTTCAGATCTTTTTCGCGACGTTTCCGCTCTTTGCTGTTCTGCGGCGGGGAATCGTAGCTTTTGTAGGAGAAGGGGAGAGAACCGGTGATAAGGGGCTTGTCGCTCGTGACCGTGGTGTACCCGGGGAAGGCGGTGGCCGGGTAGCGGGCGAGCAGGTAGTCCATATAATTCCGCCAGATGGGCGCGGCGACGAACACGCCATCAGCTCCGGCTTTCATCGGGGTATTGTCGTTGTTGCCGACCCAGATACCCACCGCGACCTTCTGGGTGTAGCCGACAGTCCAAGCATCGCGGAATTCCTGGGTGGTGCCGGTCTTGGCTGCGACTCCGCCGCTCTTGAAGGCGAGGGGAGTGCTCCCGCCGAACACCATGGAGCGCGCCTGGTTGTCGGAGAGGATGGAGCTGATCTTGCGGGCAGTTTCTTGGCTCAAGGCCCGGCTGCCTTCCGGCTTCTCATGCGAGAAAAGCTCTTTTCCATAGGTATCCTCGATCCGGAGGATGCCGGATGCCTTCTTGTACAGGCCGTCCTGGCTGAAGACGCAGTAGGCATTGGTCATCTGAAGCAGGCTCACCTCGGCACCGCCCAAGACCAAGGAGAGGCCGTAGCGGTTCTTGTTCCCGGAAACGGTGATCCCCATCTTCTCGACCTGGGCGAGGGTGGAATCGACGCCGGCGAGGTACTGGGTCTGTACGGCAGGGATATTGAGCGAATTGGAAAGCGCCTGGCGCATGGAGATGAGCCCGTGGGTATTGCCGTCGTAGTTCTGGGGCTCGTATTCCTTGCCCTGGCCGTCGGGACCGAAGCTCGTCGGGAGGTCGAAGAGCATGGTCTCGGGCTGGTAGCCCTTCTCGAAGGCGCGCGCATAGACGAACGGCTTGAAGGAAGACCCTGGCTGGCGCGGGGCGAGCGCCACGTTCACGGCTCCGTCGATGCTTTTGTCGAAGTAGTCCTTGGAGCCGACCATCGCGAGGACTTCGCCATTCTCTGTGTCGAGCGCGACGAGCGCGGCATTGGAGGCATTCCACGAGGCATTCTTGGCGGCACCGCTCCGCACGGCTTCTTCCGCCTTCTGTTGGGCTTCCCAGTCGAGGGTAGTGTATACGTGAAGCCCGTGGGTCTCGAGATAGTCGCGGCCATACTGCTTCTCGAGCTCTTCCAGAACCGCGAAGACGAAGTGCGGCGCGTGAATCTCGCGCTTGAGCGGCACGACACGAGCCAGGATGTCTTCCTCTTTGGCACGCGCAGCTTCTTCCTCGCTCACCCAGCCGTTTTTCCGCAGCTTCTCGATGATCAGGTGCTGACGCTGTATGAGGAGATCAGGATTGTTGCCGTAGGGGGAGTAGAGGGTAGGCGCGTTGGGGAGGGCGGCGAGAAGCGTCGCTTCGCCCAGCGTCAGCTCCGGAGCCTGCTTATCGAAAAAAGTTTCCGCCGCCGCCTCGATGCCGTAGGCATTGGACCCGTAGGGGACTTGGTTCAGATACTGGTCCAGGATCTCTTCTTTGGTCAGGAAGAACTCTAACTTGATAGCCAGAAGGGCCTCGATCGCTTTGCGCTCGACGGTTTTCTCGCGGGAGAGGAGGACGCTCCGAGCCAGCTGCTGGGTGATGGTGGAGGCGCCTTGCTCGAACCCGCCCTCGCGGAGGTTCACGCGGAGCGCCCGGAAGACGGCTCGGGTATCGATGCCGAAGTGGCGGTAGAAATTCTCGTCCTCGACCGCGATGGTCGCGAGGCGGATATTCTTGGGGATATCCGTGTGGTTTATGGGTTTGCGGTTCTCTTCGCCGTGCACCTGGTAGAGCACGTGCTCGCCGGTACGGTCATAGAGGACAGACGTGGCGCCATGCTCCGCGTCCGTGAACTCATTTATCGAGGGGATGAAGAAGACGAACACGGCAATGCTCGTCAGCATGGCCATGAAGAGGAAGATAACGCTTAATCCGAGGAAAAATCTTCCCCAGCTGAAAGTCTTCTTTTGGGTTCTGGGAGTTTTCATAGCAAAGCGTTATTATACAGTAAATATATCATTCTATCAAGGGAAAGAATACGCGTATAAAAAAACCGCTCAACGAGAGCGGATTTTTTATGAGTCGGGAAGCTCTTCTTACAAGAGTCCTACCTGACCGAAAAAGGTGAGAGTGATGACGGGGAGCAGCGCCAGCAGGAATGCTAGGCTGGTTTCCTCGTTCTTCGCTGCGTCAGCAGATGCCTGCTGGCAGCTTGGGCAGTCGCTTGCGGCTGCTTCGACGGATGTCTCCGTCTGCATGGTCTCCATACTTTTATTGTTAATGTTTATTATCTTTTTATTTTCGCCTCCGCCTCCGGTATGGACCCGGGGAAAGGGGAGAAGAGAAAAGAAAAACGGGTGCGGACCTGGAATGGTCCTCACCCGTTTTCAACTCTCAACATAATCCATTATAGCAGGAAAAAAGGCTAAAGTCAAGAGATTCCGAAGCACGCTCTTCCTTGGTATACTAGGAAGCGTAAGTCCTGTTCCGATACCTATGCAGAAAAAGATTCTCTTGCTGATTCCCATGCTCCTCTTGCTCGCCGGATGCACGACGCCCCCGGTACGGAAGGAAGTGCAGAAAGACAACCTGACCTTCGATTCCGAAAAAGCGGAAGCCCAAAAGCAAGCGCAAGAAGCAGTAGCGAAACAGACTAAACCGATAAGCAGCAAACCTATGTATCAGAATCCTCCAGCCATGACCATCGATCCAGAGAAGTCCTATCAAGCGACGCTCAAGACGAGCGCGGGCGACATCGTCGTGGAGCTCAATGCCAAGGCGACTCCGCAGACGGTGAACAACTTCGTCTTCCTCGCACGCGAGAAATTCTATGACAACACGATCTTCCACCGGACGATCAAGGGATTCATGATCCAGGGAGGCGACCCGCGCGGCGATGGCACCGGCAACCCGGGGTACAAGTTCGCTGATGAGCCTTTCACCGGGGAGTACACCCGCGGTACGCTCGCGATGGCGAACAGCGGACCGGATACCAACGGCAGCCAATTCTTCATTATGCATGCGGATACGGCCCTCCCGAAGAATTATGTGATCTTCGGAAAAGTCATCTCGGGTTTGGAAGCGGTAGACAAGATCGCGACCGCTCCGACCAAGCCGTCAGGCGAAGGGTCGTCGCCGGTCACGCCGGTCACGATCCAGTCGGTAGAAGTGGCAGAAGAGTAGGTATTTCCGGAATCCCGAATCTTTTTCGAGAAAAAGCCTCCGCATCACGGAGGTTTTTTCAATAGCGTGGTAGAATGGAGTGAGAAAAGTATGCGGCAGAGAGATAAAAAAGAGCATCCAGGAATCAAGATATTCCGGAGAGCGGTTCTCGCTTCTCTCCTGTTCTTTCTTGTCGCTCCATTCCCAGCGGATGCCGCGACGCTTTCTTCCCAGGCGGTCGCCGATATCTCGCGGCCGGGAGTGGTGCATATCGGAGTGCATGCCTACGGGCATGCCAAGATCCCGAGGATAAAGGTGAATATCCGCGAGCGTCTCGTCGCCCAGGTACCGAATGAGTTTATGGAAGTCCCGGTGGACGAGTACATAAGCGGCAGCGGCTTCGCGGTAGAGGAGGGCGGCTACATCATGACGAGCGCCCACGTCGTGTCGCAGGAGGCGATCAAGGAGAATCTGGCGAGCGAGAGCGCTATTTCCGCCATTTATGAGAGCGCCCTTTTCTTGAATGACGCGGAAATGCAGGAGTTCCTTGAGGACGAGGAGAATCCTTTCATCGACGAGGTGCTCCGGTTCGTGGTGGAGCGGAGTACGTTCGATCTCCGGACGGATGTGCGAGTGCTCCGATCGGGAGGCGAGGCGAAAACTTTCCCGGATCTCATGGGAGGTGGCTTTCCGGCAGAAATAGTCTTGGCCCGCGAGGGATTTCTCAAGGATGAGGACGACGTCGCGCTTCTGCGGATCGATGCCGCGCCTCTGCCCGCGCTTCGCTTAGGGAAGTCCGAAAACCTGGCCTCCGGACAGCGGGTCTACATCCTCGGCTATCCGGCGACCGCGGAGATCGGACCGTCCGATAGCCGGGAAGCGACATTCACGAGCGGCATCGTGAGTGCCGTGCGGGAAGACCGGTCTACAGGGAAGCGTCTGTTCCAGACAGATGCCAAGGTTTCCCAGGGATCGAGCGGCGGACCGCTTCTCGATGAGAATGGCGAGGTAATCGGGATAGTGACTTTTCAGACAGATACGCTCCGTCGCGAGAGCGGAGATAATTTCGCTTTCGCGCTGCCGGTCGAGGCGGTGACGGCGCTTTTAGCCGAAGCCAGGATCACTCCGGCCGAGGGGCGTTTCGGTACGGCTTTCCGGCAAGGCTTCGCTTTTTTCCTGGAACGCCGCTGTTCGCGCGCCTTGAGCTCTTTTCAGGAAGCGCGGGCGACGCACGAGGCATTCCCGGTGGAAGCGTCGCTCGCATCGTATGAATCCGTCTGCCGCGGGTGGCAGGAACAGGGTGTCGCTCGCGACAGCGCGTTCGCGAAAGTCAGGAGCGCGCTTGCCTCATCGGACCGTTCATTCATCTATCTGCTCTTCGGCTCCATCGTCTTCTTTCTCGGCTTTCTCGTGATCCTGCTCTGGCTCTTCCGGCAGATGCGCCGCGACGAATTGGAAATCAGACACCTCGAAGAACGGGTGCAGAAAGACGAGTTCCGGATGCGCTCGCATGAGTTCGAGGAAGTGAAGCGCTACCAGGCACTTCAGGAGAAACGTCCCCGAAAGACGAAGCCTCCCGAGAAGCCCCCGCAATCATTCGTTTAACACGCGCCAGGCATGATCGGTCTTTTTGATGTTCTCGGAAGCCGAGAATTCCGCATACCCTTCGCTATCCTTCTCCTCATTTTTCTCGGAGAAGTGTTTTCTTTTCCACAAGCGCTGATTCTTGGCGGCTTGGTCGGCCTTTTCTCGCTCCTTTTCGAGTCCTGGGGACGGCTACGTCATGGGAAGTGGAATCTCGACTATCTGGCATTTTTGGCGCTCGTGGTCGCTTTTTTCCTTGAACAATGGCTGGCCGGAGCGGTGCTGGCTCTCATGGCAGCGGTGAGCGCCGCGCTTGAGACGTACGGGACCCGCCGCGCCGAGAAGACGCTCCGCGAGCTTTTCGAGAAAATTCCGAAGACGGTCATGGTCCGCGGGGAGAGCGGTGACCACGAAGTGTCGCTCCATGCTGTGGTGCCGGGGGATACCCTGGTATTGCGGCGTGGCGAGATGCTGCCGTTCGAGGCCGAGCTTCTCTCGAATGAAGCGGTCTTCGATGAATCCAACGTTACCGGAGAAGTCGAGCCGGCTGTGCACCGCAAGGGAGGACTGCTCAAAGCGGGATTCGTGAACCGCGGTGAGATCGTTCTTGCCCGGGCGGAGGGAGATTTCGAGCACTCAAGCTATCGGAAGATCCTGAAACTGGTGGATGAGGGGAAGCATCATCCCGCTCCCTTGGCCCGCCTTTCCGAACGCTATAACATTCTCTTTACGATCTTTTCGCTCGCAATCGCTTTCGCGGCATACTTTTTCTCCGGAGACCTGATGCGTTTTCTCGCAGTCCTGGTTATCGCGACGCCTTGCCCGCTGCTCATCGCCGCCCCCATGAGCTTCATCGGCGGACTGAACAAGGCGGCACGCAAGAATATCATCATAAAGAGTCCCTTTATCCTTGAGCTCTTGGCCAGCACCAAGACGATCCTCTTCGACAAGACAGGGACATTGACTCTCGGCGAGCCGCGCCTGCGGAGCATCCATATCTTTGACAAGCATTTGGATGAAGAGGAAGCGCTCAACATCGCCGCCTCTCTCGAGCGGCATTCTATCCATCCGATCGCCAAAGCCTTTGTCCGGGTCCATAGCGAAGCGAAGGGCGAGATTCTTCCGGCGACGCATATATCCGAAGAGATCGGCAAAGGTATCCGGGGAACCATCCACGGATCGGAATTTTCCCTTCGCAAAGCCACCGTTTCGGGCGGCGATGGGATCGTTGTGGAGCTTTATTGCGGGAAGAAGCGGATCGCGAGCTTCACCTTCGACGATATCCTGAAGCCTGCTGTCGGAGAAGTCTTCGGGTATCTTACGAGCCGCGGCTACCGCCTCGGCATCATTACCGGCGACAAAGAGAAGAATGCCCGGAGAGTTCTCGGGCACTTCCGGCTTCCTCTGTATGCTGATGCGACACCGGAACGCAAAGCGAGCCTGATCGCACGGTATCAGAAGAAGGGCGAGCTGGTCGGGATGATCGGGGATGGCGTGAACGATGCCCCGGCCCTCGCGCTTGCGGATCTCGGTATCGTGTTTTCGGGGACGGAGAATTCCGCCGCGACCGAAGCGGCCGATGTGGCGATCCTCGACCGCGATGCTCTCCGTATCCGCGATGCGATCCACATAGGCAGAAGTTCTTATCGGGTGGCATTCCAGAGTATCGTTCTCGGTATGGCGCTTTCGACCGGCGGGATGACACTGGCGTTCTTCGGGTATGTCGACCCCGTGCAGGGGGCGGTACTTCAGGAAGTCATCGATTTCTGCGTCATCATGAACGCGCTTCGCTCCACGTATTAGCGGGAGGCGTGGTATACTCAAGGCATCAAAACATATGCGAATTCCTTCTTTGAGGCACAAAAAGGCGCGCGGATCGGTCCTGGTCTTCTCGTTGATCGTGCTTTCCTTCCTCCTTATTTCCGCCCTTTCGGTCGCAGCCGTCGCCGTCTCCGAGACCAAGACTTCCATCGCCGTCAATCGCTCGAGTGTCGCTTTCCAGGCAGCGGATAGCGGCGTGGAGATCCTGCTCGAGAAGATCTATTCCGGAAGCTGCGATAGCTCGGCTTTGAGCTGTCTCGGGACCTGCAGCGGCGGGGAGATAACTGGGAATGTCGGAAGCGGGAATTACAAGATCAATTTCTACGAGAATGACGGGGCGCACATCTCGAGCTGCAGCACGACTACTTGGCGGACGGATGTGGTGCATCTCAAGTCCGAGGGAATCTACGGCAGGACGACCCGCGCCGTGGAAGTCGAAGTCAAGCATCCATAGGAATTCCTAGAGATAATCAGAGAGAAAAAGCGCCCGATTCTCGGGCGCTTTTCTTTGGGAGCGGCAGGAAACGATTATTTGTAGCGGAGCGCTTCGAGGGCATCGATATGCGAAGCCTTGCGCGCCGGGAAGACTCCTGTCATGAAGCCGACGAAGGCCCCGAAGATGATCACGGTCATAATGAACCAGAGCGGGCTGTAGAAGAGGTCGACGGCTTCTCCGCCGAAACGTGTCGCAATCAGATTTATGAGGAGATTCAGGACTTCGCCTTCGAAAAAGCCCAAGATGACGCCACCTAAGGAACCGAGGAATCCCATGAGCGTCGATTCCATCACGAACATGAGCGAGATGCTCCCGCGCGAGGCTCCGATGGCTTTCATGATGCCGATTTCTTCGGTGCGCTCGAGGAGCGCGATGGTCATGGTGTTGAACATGCCGATCGCCGAGACGATGAGCGCGATCATGCCGAAGACCATGAGGACGATCTGGACGGCGCGGAAGACTTTGTTCGCCTGGTCGACGGTTTCGGAAATGGAAGACGCGATGAATCCGCGACTCTCGACTTCCCGATGCACTTGGTCGAGCGTCTCCGTGGAGAGGCTTTTCACTTTGAGCTTGGAATAGCTTACGAGCGGGAAGCCCGAGAGGGAATCAAGGGGAAGATAAGCGGTATTCTCCTCGCCCTGGATCACTCCGGTGATGGTGTAGACGTTCCTTGGCGAGAAGGTTTTTCCTTGGCTGTCGGCACCGGTCTTATCCGCCTGGAAGAGCGTGAGGGCGACTTTCTTCCCGATCATAGCTTCCGCGGACGTATCGAATACCCGTGCGACCGCTTGGGTGATGACCATCGTGTCCGTCTCTCCGCGTGTGAAGAGTCTGCCTTCTTCGAGGCGCAACCCTTCGCTCTTGAAGATGCTGGCATCGGAACTCACGGTGCTGATATCGAGCGTGATGGTGTCGAACTTCCCTTGGCCGGGAAGCTCGAGAACCGGGACGACTTCGGAAACGTTCGGAATAGACTGAAGCGTCTCGATAGCGGCTTGGTCGAGCTTTTCCGGACCGTCTTCTTTGCCGACAGTGACATCGAGGGTGATGAGCGCATCCGAGGTCGTGATTTTCTGGAGGAGCGTCCGCTGCAGCCCATAGCCGAAGGACACCAGGAACATGATAGCGGCGATACCGATGCTCATGCCGAGGATGGTCAGGAGCGTCCGCATGGTGCGGGCCTTGAACATCCGGAGCGAAAGTTTCAGCAAATCGAAGAAGAGCATGGCTTTAGGAGTATTTGATAAGCATGATGATCTCGATCTCGCGCACCGCTTTTTCCGCGGTGGTTTTGTGGAGTCCGATGCCATCTTTTGCGACCGGGGCATCGAAGCGTTTCAGGAGCTCGATCTGGCCGATGTGGCTTTCGAGACGCAGTTTGAGCGCGGCCTCCAGGCGCATGCGCTGTTCGGCAGCGAGCTTCATATGGAAACGCTCGATGAGGTAGTCGGCAAGGCGCGCGACGCCTTGGACCGGATCGCTCTTCAGGATCTGGACCTGGTCCAGGATGGCTTGAGCTCGGGCCGCGAACGAGCGCGAACGCAGGCTGTTCCAGCCGGCTCCA
Source organism: Candidatus Moranbacteria bacterium RIFCSPHIGHO2_01_FULL_55_24 (assembly GCA_001786575.1). Classification (GTDB taxonomy): domain Bacteria; phylum Patescibacteriota; class Minisyncoccia; order Moranbacterales; family UBA1568; genus UBA1568. The sequence continues at coordinate 118,218 of MFRW01000004.1, forward strand.
CCCTCCTCGAGGTCCAGATCGAGACGTTCGGTGAACGTGCTGATGTCGATATTCTTGAAGAGGAGCTCTTTGAGGAAGGCTTCGGCCATGGTGACCTGCTCCTCGTTGAGTTCGGAGAGGAGATGGGAAAGGAGCTGCTTCGCCTTGAACGGCACAAGGAGGACATCGACTTGCTGCGGAAGGAGGCTCTTGAACGAGTTCATGAGCATCTTCAGTTCCAGCGATTCCGGCGCGATAGTCTCGTCAGCCTTCTTTTCCTGATTGGTAGATCCGGTGCCGATCGGGCGCTTCTCCTTGTGCACTTCTTCCTTGATGATCCGTCCGTCTTTCATGTGGATGACCCGGTCGGCGTAGGGGAGGTGCTCGGGATTGTGGGTCACCAGGACGATAGTCTTCTTGTCGACCTCGTTCAATTCCTTGAGGATTTTCAAGACGTTATCGGCGCTTTCGCTGTCCAGGTTTCCCACTGGTTCGTCGGCGAGGATGACATCGGGATTATTGATGAGTGCCCGGGCGATCGCCACGCGCTGTTTCTGGCCGCCGGAGAGCTGACTCGGGAATTTATCCGCTTGCTCGACGATGCCGAAACGCCGTAGGAGCTGGACGCCGGCTTTGCGCCGTTCGCCACGGGCTTCGCCACGGAAGACTTTCGGCAGGCAGACGTTATCGAGGATATCGAGGGAGGAAATGAGGTAAAAAGCCTGGAAGACCATGCCGGTACCGGTCTGGTGCAGTTCCAGTTCTTCGCGCCGAGTCATCTTGCTTATGGGCCTTCCTTTGAAGTAGACTTCGCCGTAAGTGGCTCTCTGGAGCCCCGAGAGGGAATAAAGGAGAGTAGACTTCCCGCAGCCGGAAGGTCCGTAGATGATGACGTATTCATGGGGATAAATCTCCAAGTTCGTCTCTTCGAGTGCGCGCGTCTCGTTGGATTTCCCCTGATTGTAGATGATGCGGAGCTTATCGATAGTGATCAGAGGCTCTGCTTTCGGTTGTATTTGCGTTTCCATAATTGCCTTCATAATAGCATTTCGGACGCATTTTTTCGAGAGACTGGGATGATGCTATGATAGGCTTATGAAAACCAGCGGAACCGTCATCATCCTCGGGATCATCCAGGCCATCATTCTCACTTTGGTGCTTCTCTACTTCCTCTACGTTTCCAGGTAAAATAAAAAGATGCTGGATACTCTTCTCTTGCCATTCTTTCTCATACACGACTTCTTAAGCGCTTTTCTCGCGAAGCACTTGTTCCAAGTGAAGCGCTTTCTTCTCGTGGTAGCACACCTCGCGCTTTTCGGACTTTTCTTTCCCGAGTTTCGCAGGGATTTCGGCCAGCTTTCCGGGAATCTCCTGATCGGCATCCTCTTCCTAAGCCCGGTTTCGCAGATTTTCCGGATGCGCCTTCTCCTCCAGATGATGAGCTTGCGGCGTGAGCTCGGGATCATGATGGCCTATCTCGCCACGGTGCACGGACTTGGCTACCTCTTGGATCCGGATTGGTTCCAGTATGTCTTCACAGTTCCTCTCGAGGCAGGACTTTTCACGGTGCCCGCGCCGTATCTTTTCGGTATGATCGCCTATCTGCTGACGCTGCCGCTTCTCCTCACTTCGAACAATCTGGCGAATCGCTTCTTGGGCGGGAAGAACTGGAAGCGCCTGCATAGGATCGTGTACCTCATGTTCATCTTTGCAGTACTGCATCGCTTCTTCATGAGGAGCGGGAGCGACGGCACATATACCATCGCATTCGCACAAACAATATTCCTCCTGGGTACCTATGCGCTGGCGAAAATCCTCGCCTGGAAGAACCTCATGCCCTTCCTGCCGAGTTCCATTACCTTGGTAGCAGACCGCTACAAGGCCTTCCAGGCCGCAAAAGCCTCTCAAACGGCGCTTCAGCCGGCGGAAAAGCCTCCTGTTGAGCCGCCTCTTCCCTAAGGTGGTATGTGGTATACTGGAGTGGAAATCTCTAAACCCTTAATGAAGTCTTATGATGGAAAACGAGCCGGTAAAGACATGGATCAAGAATGACCCCATAAGCCGCGACGGGTTGCTTGTATCGCTTGCGGTAATCCTCGGGAGCATCATTATCGCCTGTGCCCTGTGGCTTCCTGGAACGGATATCCTCTCGGGTATGACCGCCAAGGCTCCGGCCGCCGGTACCGACAACGCCGCCGACGCAGGAGCAAAAGAGGACACTACAGCAGTCGCCTCTCTCGATGACGACCCCGTCCAGGGCGACAAGAAGAAGGCCAAAGTGGCAATCATAGAATTCAGCGATTACGAGTGTCCTTATTGCAAGCGTTTCCACCAGGAAACGTATGACAAACTGGTGAAGGACTATGTGACGACCGGCAAGGCGGTAATTTCTTTCCGCGACTTCCCGCTCTCGTTCCATGATCCGAAAGCCACCGAAGAGGCCGCTCTCGCGGAATGCGTGGGTGCCGAGAAGGGCGACGCAGCATACTTCGCCTTCAGCAAGGGACTCTATACAAATACCGGAGCGAACGGCCAAGGCTTGCCAGCAGGCAAGGTGGACGAGCTTATTCGTGCCGCTGGAGCAGATGTGAAGAAAGTCACTGCCTGTGCCGCGACCGATGCCGTGAAGCAGGAAATCCAGAAGGACATGGCTGACGGCCAGAAAGCAGGCGTTTCCGGCACCCCGAGCTTTATTATCGGCAAGCTCGGCGCTGACGGGACTGTGACTGGCGAACGGATTGTCGGAGCGCTTCCCTACGAGGGATTCAAGGCTGCGATCGACAAGTACCTCGAGTAATCATTCCGAAAAAGAAGTTTCTCAAAGACCCTGCCAGATACAGGGTCTTTTTGCTATAATAGAGGGACGACGCCAGTTACTTTATCTCCTTTTCGGTCATGTCTTTTACCACTCACCGCGCTCTCCAATACTTCGGCATCATCTTGATCGGCCTCTTTTTCGCCGGAGCCTATTACTATTTCCAAGCTCGGGCCGGAGTCACCCAGAAAACGACCAACACGACCCAGCTCAACACCTCGCAGAACAGCCTCATGACCAACGGTCTGGTCGGTCTGTGGACTTTCGATGGGGCCGATATCTCCGGGACCACCGCCTATGACCGGAGCGCGAATACCAATAACGGGACACTGACTAACGGTCCGGTGGTGACGCTCGGCAGACTCGGCCAAGCTGTTGATTTCGACGGTTCCAACGATTATGTTTCTGTGGCTGATAACGCCACGCTGGATTTTGATGATACGGCCGATCTCTCCATCTCCGGCTGGTTCTACCGTGATAATTTCGAGTCCGATGACACGATTATCGCGAAATCCAACGGCCAATTAGGGACAGACACCGGTTACCTCGTCTATATCGATGATGCGACGGACAAGCTGGTCTTGAAAGTAGGCGATGGTACCGACCTCTATACCGTCACTTCGACGAGTACCTTCACTGCGACTGGCTGGAATCACTTCACGGTCGTCTGGGACCAGGATTCGGCAGACAATACCGAGATCTACATCGACGGAGCAGCGGATGGAGGGACGGATAGCGGTACGATCGGAAATATCGGCGACCTGTCCAGTGCTCTGGTGCTCGCCATCGGCGCCGAATCTGATGCCGGCAGCCCCTTCATAGGCTCGCTGGATGAGATACGGGTGTACAACCGGGCGTTCGTTGCTTCTGAAGCGCAGAGCCTCTACGAACTCGGTCGTCCCGATAGCCTGAACTCGAGTATTTCCGCTCTGCAAGGAACCGGCCGTCTTGACAGCGGTCTCGGGGGATACTGGGCGCTCGATGAGAACACCGGAACTTCCGCGACTGACTCGAGCACTAATGGCAATACGGGAACCCTCACCAACAGTCCGACCTGGACTACAGGACAGATCAACTATGCGGTAGATTTCGACGGGACTGATGACTATATCAGTATCGGAGATGTGCTGGATACGACTGATTCTCGGGATTTCGCCATCTCCGGCTGGTTTAACCGCGATACGGCTACGACCGATGACACGATTATCGCGAAATCCAACGGCCAATTAGGGACAGACACCGGTTACCTCGTCTATATCGATGATGCGACGGACAAGCTGGTCTTGAAAGTAGGCGATGGTACCGACCTCTATACCGTCACTTCGACGAGTACCTTCACTGCGACTGGCTGGAATCACTTCGTGGCCGTCTGGGATGATGATTCGGCAGGAGGTGTGGAGATCTACATCAACGGGCATATCGATAACGCCACGGATAGCGGCACGATAGAAGATATCGGCGATTTCTCGAATGCCGTCAATCTGTATCTGGGAGCCGAATCCGATGTCGGCAACCCCTTCGACGGCAAACTGGACGAGATGAGGGTGTACAACCGCACACTTTCTTCTGGCGAAGTTGCCAACCTCTACCGTCTCTCGACTCCGACCGGTACGGACACAGGGCTTCAGGGGTACTGGTCGTTCAATGGGGGGGATATCGGTGTATCCAGAACTGTTTTCACAGATGACTTTACCGGGACTGCCGGTGATGACTTGAATACCCGCTCTGGATGGACTAAAGGAGGAAGCGGCACCGGCATCTATGAGATAGGGGCGGATGGAGGCACCTTGGCGGGAGTCGCTGGCAATACCACGACTGTTTGGTGGCAAACCGATGATCCTGGGACTGGGAGTCAGTATGCTTCGATGGTAGTCAGGGGTCTAGGCAATACCTCTACTTTTCTTGCAGTCAATATGACACCCTCGACGAATACGGGCTATGGCATACGCTTAAGCGGCACGACCCCGCGCCTCTACAGGAATTTTGCCGGTACCTTTACAGTTGCTACGACTGCCTTCACTCTGGGAGACAGGGTACGCATCAAATCGACGCGCGCCGGTGATAGTATGGTGATAACGATGGATAAGAAGGTGGGCGATGCGGGAGCTTGGGTAAGCATGGGAGGCACGATGACCGATTCATCCTCGCCGAATTTTAACGGAGTGCCTGGCCTACGAGGACCGAGCACCTTGAGCGTGGATCCTTTTGCCGACGACTGGCAATCCGGGTCGGATGTTATCCCGACCGCTCTGGACAGGAGCGGTACGGACAACAATGGCTTATTGAAGAACGGAGCGACGAAAGCCATCGGCAAACTCGGCCAGGGGCTCGATTTCGACGGGACCGATGACTATGTGAGCATACCTGACCACGTCTCGCTCGATGCCACGGATACCGCCGACCTCACCATCACTGGCTGGTTCTATCGGGATACGGCGACTACGGATGACACTATTATCGCCAAGCGAGACGGGATTCTCTCGACTGATACCGGATACATTGCGTATATAGATGATGCCGATGACAAGCTCTATTTCGAAGTTTCCGACGGCACGGATGAGTACCAACTGGCGGGAGCGACGACCTTCGCCGCAACTGGCTGGCACCACTTTGCTATTGTCTGGGACCAGGATTCTGCGGCCAATTCTGAAATCTATATCGACGGAGCGGATGATAACGCGACGGACAGCGGTACGATTGGGAACATCGGCGATCTCTCCAACGCTCTGGTGCTCGCTATCGGAACCGAATCCGATGCCGTCAACCCCAACCCCTTCGACGGCAAGCTGGACGAGATGCGGGTATATAATCGGACGCTTTCAGTCGAGGAAATCTACGCGCTTTATAATCAGGGAAGATAACTTATGTCTCTCATCAATGATCTCCGAAAATGGCGCACGGAACAGGCGCGGGTCGAAGGCGTAGAGCCTTACCGCGTGCTTACCAATGCCGTTCTGGATGCGATCGCCGCCACCAGTCCGGAAACCAAAGAAGCGCTGCTCGGGATAAAAGGCATCAAGGAAGCGCGCTTTCAGAAATACGGAAAAACGCTCCTGGCCATGGTGAAGGCATCGCTCGTATCCGGCACCGGTGAGATTCTTTCCGAGCAGAAAGAGGAAGAATCCTTTGATATTGCTTCTCTGGAAGCGAGTGCGCCGGAAGAGCCGCTTTCGGTGAGCAGCTTCCTGGATGCTCTGAACATCGAGCTTTCCGGCATGGCGGCGCGCATCCGCGGCGAAGTCTCAAGCGTCGATATCCGTGACCGCGTGGTGTACTTCACCTTAAAGGACAGCACAGACGAAAGCGCGCTCAACTGTCTCATTTTCCGCTACCAGTACGAAGTGTCCGGAGTAGCGCTTGCCGTGGGGGATGAGATCGTCGTCGAAGGCGTACCGGAGATCTACAAGCCGACCGGCCGCATGAGCTTGAAAGTCGGAGTGATCGAGCTTTTCGGGGAAGGAGCGCTCAAGAAAGCCTATGATGCGCTGTACAAGAAGCTCGAGACAGAGGGTGTGTTCGCTCCGGAAAAGAAACGCACCCTCCCGGAATTTCCGGAACGCATCGCACTCATCACCTCGCGCGAAGGGGCGGCGATCGATGATTTCAAGATGAATCTCGGAAACTTCGGATTCCGAGTCACTTTCTTTCCGACTTCTGTCGAGGGGAAGAAAGCGGTTTTCGAGATCCTCCAAGCCATCCGCTACTTCAACAAGCACCCGGAGCGCTACGATTGCCTGGTGATCATCCGCGGCGGCGGAAGCCTAGAAAGTCTCCAAGCCTTCAATAACGAATCTCTGGTGCGCGAAGTAGCCGAGTCCCGCATCCCGACTCTTCTCGGTGTGGGCCACGAGAAGGACGTGACGCTCGCGGCGCTCGCGGCGGACGTGATGGTCTCGACGCCTACCGCCACAGCCAAGCTTCTGGCGCATCCGTGGAACGAAGCGCGGCAGCTCGCTTCACATTTCGAGAAGCATCTCCCGCTTCTCTTCCAAGAAAGACTGTCAAACACGCAAAGAAACGTGAATCGGGACACCGAGACACTCCTCGGTTATCTGCGCCTCATCCGCGAACGGGTAACGGAGTGCGAGCAGGATATCGCCCGGCACTTGGCGCTGACGCTCGAGTACGTGCGCCAGAAGAGGAGCGAGCTCGAGACTGCTCGGGAGAAACTGAAGCAGAGTTTCCAGTTCCTTTCTTCCCGGGTCGCGAAGGCGCTCGAATCCCTGGAAGCGCGGCTTCTCCAGTACGATCCGCAGCGGGTTCTCCGTCTGGGCTATAGCCTCATCAAGAAGGGGAATACGGTCTTGAAGGACGCCTCGCAAGCGAAAATCGGTGATATACTCGATATACAGCTGGGGAAGGGAGGTCTTTCCGCCGAAGTGAAGAAGATTACAGAATAACGAAATCATTATGCCAAAAACATCGCTCGGAGATTCTCTCAAAAAGATCCAGGACATCATCCGCTGGTTCGATAACCAGGAAGAGGTGGATGTCGAGAAGGGCTTGGAAAAGATCAAGGAAGGCGCCACGCTCATCAAGGACAGTCGTACCCGTCTGAAGGAGATCGAGAACGAATTCGAAATCGTGAAGAAAGAGTTAGAGAAGGAATAGCAAGTAAATTTTTGCTTTTTGTTGTCCATTAAGTAAGAAGAGATTTTTTTCCTCTGCTCTCGACTCATCAGCGCTTTCAGCTAGCAGAAAATATCGCCCCCAATCGACGGCGGGGCACAGCTCATTTTCTGACCTAAAAGCGCTTCTTCAGACAAGATCGCGACCGTCAAAAAATTCTTCTCGTCTAAGGAACTGAATGAGGAGATCCCCTTCTCATGCTATAATTTTAGAATAAAGAAACACAAAAACAGGAGGACATGAAACGTTTTTCAGGCGATATCTCTTTGGTATTAGGAGGAGCGGCCGGACAGGGGGTGCAGACGGTAGAAGCTCTTTTGGTTTCGGTGCTCAAACGCGAGGGCTACCGGGTTTTCGCGTGCAAAGAATACATGTCGCGCATCCGCGGAGGGAGCAATTCGACGGAAATCCGCATCACCGATACGCGCCGAGCCGCCTTCGTCAGCCGCATCGACCTGCTCTTCGCGATGGACAAGGATGTCGTGCCGCATCTGAAGGACCGCATCACCAAAGACACGATTATCCTCGGGGAAGCGGTCAAGATCAGTGCCGGTGCCTCGGAACACATCGTCGATATCCCTTTCACCCGCTTCGCCAACGAGCTCGGGAATCCGATATTCACCAGCACGGTAGCTGTCGGCGTGGCTTTGGGCATTCTCCGGGCATCGATCGAGGAATTCGAGCAGTACCTCTCCGAGCATTTCGCCCGGAAAGGCGAAGAGATCGTAGAGAAGAACATCCAGGCGGCCCGCCTCGGCTACGATTTCGGCAAACACTTGGCGTATGACGAAGGCATCGAGGTGCATATCAAGAAAGATGAAGCGATAAAGAGCGAGCTTCTCTTAGAAGGAAGCGATGCTCTCGGTCTCGGCACACTTTCCGGCGGCTGCAACTATATCTCCTCGTACCCGATGTCGCCGGGAACGACTCTCCTTACCTATCTGGCACAGCATGGAGCGGAGTTCGGGGTAGTCGTGGACCAGGCCGAGGATGAGATCGCGGCCATAAATCAGGGGCTCGGCGCCTGGTACGCCGGCGCGCGGGCGATCGTCACGACTTCCGGCGGCGGCTTTTCCCTCATGACCGAAGGCGTGAGCCTCGCGGGAATGATCGAGACCCCGATCGTCATCCATATCGGCCAGCGGCCGGGACCGGCCACAGGACTCCCGACGCGCACGGAACAGGCCGACCTCAACTTGGCCCTCTACTCCGGCCACGGCGAATTCCCAAGAGTGATCTTCGCTCCCGGCACCCATGAAGAGCTTTTCCGTCTCGCACACCAGGCTTTCCAGATAGCTGATAAGTATCAGATCCCGGTCTTTCTTCTGACGGACCAGTATCTCTTGGATTCGGTTGGAAGTTTTCAGAAAAAAGATTTCACTTTCGAGCCTGTAGAACACCATGTGATTCGGACGGGCGCGGAGTACAAGCGGTATGTTTATGCCGAGAACGGTGTCTCGCCGCGCGGTATCCCGGGATATGGAGCCGGACTCGTCGGACTCGACAGCGACGAGCATGATGAAGAAGCGCGTATCACGGAAAGCCACGAGGTACGGCGCCGGATGCACGGGAAACGTCTCAAGAAGCTGGAGGGTATCTGCGAGGAAGCGCTCATGCCTACGGAAATCGGCGATGCGAAGCACGCAGAAACGCTCGTGGTCTGCTGGGGCTCCAATCGGGGCGTGGTAGAGGAGAGTCTGGAAAAGGCAGGGAATGAGGCGCTTGCCGCACTCCATTTTTCCCAGGTCTATCCGCTACCGGCGAAGGCGAAGAAGCTCTTCTCGAAAAAGAAAGTGGTCGTACTCGAGAATAACACAGGCGGGCAATTCGCAAATCTCTTGCAGCTGGAGTACGGCATCAAGATTTCAGGAAATATCCTCCAGTCTGACGGAGCGCCGTTCGCGGTGGAGGACGTCATCAAAAAATTCAAACATCTGTAGTATGGCTGTCGACAAGAAACAATACGATCTGCCGGCTCATACCGACCTGGCCTGGTGCCCGGGCTGCGGCAACTTCCCGATCCTAAATATCGTGAAGACGGCGCTTGCCGAACTCGATATCCCGCCGGAAGGCGTCGTCATCTGCTCGGGTATCGGCCAAGCGGCCAAGACTCCCCAGTACATGCGGGTCAATTACTTCAACGGCCTCCACGGGCGGGCGCTTCCGCCGGCGACCGCCATCAAGCTCGCCAATCCTGGTCTGGTGGTCATTTCGGAATCCGGCGACGGCGATACCTATGGCGAGGGCGGCAACCACTTTCTGCATACCATCCGCCGGAATCCCGACATCACCAACATCGTCCATGACAACATGATCTACGGCCTCACGAAGGGTCAGGCTTCTCCGACCTCCGAGAAGGGGATGAAGACGCCGATCCAGACAGAAGGCGTCGTTTTGGAACCGTTCAATCCTCTGGCTACCGCGCTTTCGCTCGGAGCGACATTTGTAGCACGCGTCTTCTCGGGGGACATCATCCAGGCCAAGGAGATCGTGAAGGCTGCCATCCAGCACAAAGGCTACGCCTTGGTGGATGTCTTTCAGCCCTGTGTGGTCTTCAACAAGCAGAATACCTACCAGTGGTTCAAGGAGCATACGTACTATCTGGACGAACAGCACGACAAGACAGACAAGATGAAGGCGCTGGAAATCGCTTTCGATATGGAGAAGCTCGCCCTCGGAGTGATCTACCAGAAAACCGGACGCCCCACCTACGAAGAGCTCATCCGCGACGGCCAAGACCCGCTCTTCCTCCGGAAACGGAACGATGCGGCACTCAAGAAACTGCTTGAGTCGTATAAATGAAAAACTCCCTGCCGGTAAAGCGGGGAGTTTTCTTTTAGTCGATGCCGAGCTGTACCTTGGCTTCCAGAGACATTTTCTCGGGAGTCCAGGGCGGATCGAAGGAGAGCTCGACTTCCACTTCCTGTATCTCTTCGA
>MFRW01000005.1 GCA_001786575.1 Candidatus Moranbacteria bacterium RIFCSPHIGHO2_01_FULL_55_24
GTGGAACATTTTCTTTGGATAATCGGTGGATTACTCGTCATTTTGGGGTTTTACTTCTCTATCAATAAGGAGTATTTTCTATTGAACAGCTATAATGAACGTTTTATAAGCCTTATTTTCGCTTTTGAGCAGATCCAAGATTCTCATTACCTTGGAATCGGAATAGGGCAGCATGTCTATGATATTTTTATACATCACCGTGAACTGCCTTTATGGATGCTTCAGCCGGTCCATAATTTTCTGATTTTGGTTCTTTCAGAGTTGGGAGTCCTCGGATTGGGAATCTTTCTCTTTTTCATCCTTTCGCTCTGGTATGTTCCACGTGGAACATTTATAGAAAAGATATCAGCCCGCAGTATCATCCTCTATGTGGGGGTGTTGGGTTTGTTCGATCATTATCTCTGGGATATTCCCCAAGGGGCCTGGCTCCTCTGGTTAGCTCTTGGCTTCTCTTTCTGGGTGTACGACAAAGGTATTGACAAATAGTATTATTTATTACATAATATTATTGATGGATGCAGAGCCAGTTTCTCTTTGAAGCGGACTGATGAAGACAAGATTGTTTTCTTGGCAAATGCTGATATAATTATAAGCAAAAGAAAAACACAAGATCGTTATGGCACGGTCAAAAGATTTTTTTGATGCATTCGTTTTGAAAACTCCAACGTTTTTATTTATCGGCCTCGTTTTCTTCAGCGTGGTTTTTTTTGTTTCTGCAAGCGATTCCACGGTGAGCTCCAAGAATCTTTTTGAAGACGGCGACCAGGATAATCTGACCAATGAAGAAGAATCTCTCTACGGAACTAATCCGCAAAAGAAGGATACTGATGGCGACGGATACTCCGACGGGGTAGAAGTCGAAAGCGGTTATAATCCGCTCATTCCGGCTCCTGGCGACCGTATCGTTCCGGCCTTCGCAGAGAAGAACACGAGCGCGGACGCGACGGTCGCTGATGTGAACATCACGGAACAAGTCTCGAATGAGATCGCAAGCGTTCTCAAAAACAGCAACGGAGACGAAGAGATTACGCTTGAGGATGTGAATCAGGCAGTACAGAAGGTCTTGGCAGGGGATACGGAGGACGTGACGCTGCCCGAAGTCGATATCAAGGAAATCAAGATCAAGAAAGCTCCATCGAAATCATTGAAGCCGAAAGAACGTGACGAGCGGGAGCGCAAAGACATCGTCGAGTACCTCACGGTGATGTCGTATCTTATGGCGAATAATTCCCCGAAGGCGTTTCACAGCGAAGATGAGCTGGGCTCGTTGTTGGAATCGGTGTCGACTCAATCCATAGCGGCTTTGGGTTCTGGAAATACCGCTTACCTGGACGCTCTTTCAGAGAAGGGAGAAAAAATTCTTGAAGAAACAAAAGGTATCGAGGTTCCCGAAAAGATGCTCGATGTGCATATCAAGGCTATCAAGATGGCGAAGTACGCGAAGTCGCTCAAAGACGAGCTGAAGCCGAACCAGAATGACCCGCTCGGCCAGATAGCGGTACTTTCGAAAGTGCAAGGACTCACTAATGTTACGGTCAGTTTTATAACCGATATCGAAGCGAAACTTGCGGAATACGATATCCAGGAAATCCCTCTCGATCTCTAGTCTATGAGCGTACCAAAAAAACAATTATTTCTCTCGAGAAAGAATAAAAGCTTTCTGGCGGCTATCCAGATAGGCGTCTTCGTTTCGGTCTTTTCTTTCCAGATATTTTCCGCCCCGCGAGCGCTTGCCTGGGCCGATGCCATACCGGCAGCCATTATGAAGCAGACTATGGAGACAATAGCGCGCTCCATCGAGGGCGCTTTGATGGGATCTCTCAAGCTTGCAGCCGTACAGGTTATCAATAGTACGGTCGGACAATTGGTCGGAGGCAACACGCTGGGGCAGGCCCTTATCATTGTCGATTATAATGACTTTCTCCAGCGCCAACCCGAGCAGACAGCAGATCTTTTCATGAATGACTTCTATACCCTGACGCTCCGAGGGAAAGCATCATCTGCGAATTACATCGGGGCAGGCGGGACTTCCGGCAATGTGACGGGCAACTACGCGACCTACCTCAAGAGCCAGGCGGAAAAAACGACGAACAAGAAAACGACGCCCACCTATAACCTGGATGAATACACTTCCGATCCGGCGAAGATGTTCGCCGAAGGAGATCTCCGGGCGTTCAATGCCTTCTATTCCAATCCTGCCAATAATCCCTTCGGATACTCGCTCCTTGCGGAAGAGGCCTATGTTGGCAAGTATTCTTCGGAAGTGGAGAAGCAGAAGATCATCGCTACATCTTCCGGATTCCTGCCGCAGACTGACAAGGACGGAAACGTTATCACACCGGCAGCCTCGATTGAGGAGCTCGTGAGCAAGGCGACGGGATTGCCGCAGGACATCATCGCGAATGCCTCTAATCCAGGCGAGCTGCTTTCCGGAGTCATGATGGCCGCAGTCAATAAAACGATCAACGGGCTGGTACAGAAAGGGGTCGGGAAAATCCAGAGCAATATCCAGCGGGAGATCCGCAATGTCGATAATCAGATCAGCGGAGCGCTCAATGATGCCACGGGAAGACTGGGGCCGGCGGCGGTCTTCATAGACGAGACCCTGAAGCAGCGCACCAATGCGGATATCAATACCAATACATCCGCCCCGTACGGCATAGAGGGCAGCGACGGGATCTACTAGGATTGTTGGAAAGAAAAAAACAGCGAATCCGAAATTGGTTTCAATAAATAAAAATAGCCTGACCCAGGGATCAGACTATCTCTTCTTTTGTGGACGATACTGGATTCGAACCAGTGACCTCTACAATGTCAATGTAGCGCTCTAACCAACTGAGCTAATCGTCCTTTCAGGAATCTCCGGATTCCAAAAATACAGTGTTCAGCATAGCGGGAAAGGGGAGAAAAGTAAAGCCGCGACCCCAGTGGATGATCGCGGCTCGAAGCTTCTCCTGCAGTCTTAAGCGGCCAGCGGCGCCGTGCCGGGAAGCCCGACAATCTTCTCGAACTCTTCTTTCTCGAGAGTCTCTTTCTCGAGGAGAGTCTTGGCAAGAGTGGTGAGGATCGCCCGCTTTTCCTTGAGGATATTCGTGGCCCGATCGAAGGCTTCGTTGATGAGACGCGAGACTTCGCCGTCGATATCCTGCGCGGTCTTTTCCGAGTAGTTACGCTCCTCGTGCATCTCGCGGCCGAGGAAGACGAGTTCCTCCTTCTTGCCGAAGGTGCGCGCGCCGAGGTCGCTCATGCCGTAGCGGGTCACCATGTTGCGCGCCATCTGGGTCGCCCGCTCCAAGTCATTGGATGGGCCGGTAGTGATGTCTCCGAAGATCATCTTCTCGCTCGCGTATCCGCCGAGAAGTACGGCCAGCTCATCATAGAAGTAGCTCTTCGAATGGAGCGTCTTGTCTTCCTGCGGGACCGCAAGCGTATAGCCTCCAGCGTGTCCGCGGGAGATGATCGAAACCTTCTGGACAGGATCCGCGAGAGGGAGGCTTGCACCGACCAGCGCGTGTCCGCTCTCGTGGTACGCGATAATCTCCTTTTCTTTCGGATTGATCACGCGGCTGCGGCGCTCGGGCCCGAGGATGACTTTCTCGATGGATTCCGCGAGCTCTGCCATGCCGATCGTCTTCTTGTTACGGCGGGTCGCGAGGATAGCGGCCTCGTTCACGAGGTTCGCCAGGTCGGCACCGGAGAATCCCGGGGTGCGTTCGGCGAGGCGGCGCAGTTTGACGCTGTCTTCCAGAGGCTTGTTCTTGGTGTGGATAGCGAGAATCTTCTCCCGGTCATTGATATCAGGGAGATCCATGGTGACGCGCCGGTCGAAGCGGCCGGGGCGGAGCAGAGCCGGGTCGAGGACATCGGGGCGGTTGGTCGCCGCAATCACGATGACGCTCGTGTCGGTTTCGAAGCCATCCATCTCGACAAGGATCTGATTGAGGGTCTGCTCCCGCTCATCATGCCCGCCGCCGAGGCCTGTGCCGCGCTGCCGACCGACCGCATCGATCTCGTCTATGAAGACGATCGAGGGAGCGCTCTTCTTTGCCTGCTTGAAGAGGTCGCGGACGCGGCTCGCACCGACGCCGACGAACATCTCGACGAATTCAGATCCGCTGATGTTGAAGAAGGGCACGCCTGCTTCGCCGGCGACTGCCTTCGCCATGAGAGTCTTTCCGGTACCAGGCGACCCCAAGAGGAGCACGCCCTTGGGAATCTTCGCTCCCATATCCAGGAATTTCTTTGGGTGCCGGAGGAAATCCACCACTTCTTGGAGTTCCATCTTCGCTTCTGCCGACCCAGCGACGTCTTTGAAGGTGATGCGCTTGCGCTTGTCTTTCGGGTCGAGGACGCGCGCCCGGCTCAATCCGAAGGAAAGAGCCTGGGCATTGCCGCGCTGGGCTTGGCGCATCATAAACCAGATGAAGAGCGAAATGAGAATGAAGGGAAGGAGGAACGGCAGGAGTGCAGCCGCCCAGAAACTGAAGCCCGAAGCTTCCTTTATCGTAACGGAAACAGCATTCAGTTTCTCCGGGTTGACGCCGTAGTTCGAGAACGTTTCGGTGAGGGATGTCTCGCTCTCTTTGCTGGCTTTCTCGGTTGCGCCGTCCTGGAGCGTGATCGTGAGAGCATTGCCTTCGATGTCGATGCTCTTTACCTGGCCCTCGTTTATCTGGGAAACGACTTGGCTCAAGGAGACATCTGCCGGTTTCTTCTCCGGTGTCTGGTAGAGCACCAGGATGCCGCCCAAGAGGATGATCATGATGAGCCAGGGGGAAATATTTTTGAAAAGCTTGTCCATAGAGTTTTTTGTACGATTAGAGAGTTGATGAGTCTGATTTGAGTAGTCTCACTTTATCACCTTTCCGTTCCAGTATCAACCCGCGGAAGCGGACAGTTTGAGGCTTATTTTTACCGCTCTTGAGGGATTTTTCCAGTTCCTGGAGCAGGTTCCGAGAAGGGGGTGTGGGGAGCCAGAAAGCGAGGAGCGACCGGAGCGTCTGTCTCCGGGCTTCCGGCGGGAGCGCCAGGAACTCCTGGCGGGAAAAACCGGCCCCGCTTGCGGTTTTCGTGAGAGTCTTCAATTCCGGAAGGAGTGAGCGGAGCAGATGCTTTTCCGAGGCGAGCGAACGCGCCGTCTTCGCCAGGAGGATACGGATATTCGGCTGATATTCTTCTGCAAGGAGGGGGAGGAGCTTGTTCCGGATGCGGTTCCGCAGGAAGTCCGGAGAAAGATTGGTAGCATCTTCCCGATAAGGGAGCGCTTCACGTTTCATGTAGGCGAGGATGTCGGCTCGCGACGTTTCCAGGAAGGGGCGGACAAGCGTTTCCGACCGCGGCTCCATACTGGAAAGTCCGGACAACCCGGATCCTCTCAAAAGGCGCATAAGAAAGGTTTCCGCCTGGTCGTCCTGGTGATGAGCGATGACGATGCTGTCGAGCGCGTACTTTCCGCGCACCTGTTCGAAGAAACGGTAGCGGATATCCCGCAAGCGCTCTTCCAGGTTGCTTTTTCCTGTAATCCGCGGGTGAAGCACATGGAGCAAAATGTTCTGTCTGGCGCATTCCTCCCGTACCAGAGCCTCGTCGGCATCGGAATCCTTTCCGCGGAGCCCGTAATTCACATGGGCGGCATGGAGCGTGAAAGCGTATTTCTTCGAAAGGTATGCCATGACATCCAGAAGGCAGAGACTGTCAGCGCCCCCGGAAACCGCTAAGAGGAGCCCGTCTCCGCGCCGGAAAAGGCTCTCTTGATGCGCGAAATTCTGGATGCGCTTGATGAAGGCGCGCGAAGCGGCTTTCCGCACGGCCGGCCGTTCAGGCTTCGGCGTGTTTGCGGACGATGTTTTCGAGTTCTTGGACGGCGCTTTCGAGGGCGCCTTCCTGGTTTTGGATGATGTAGTCATAGATATCTGTGTTCTCAAACCACGTACGAGTGTAGTCCATACGTTCTTTGATATAACTTGCTTCCGGCTTGTCGCGGCGCTTGATGCGGGCTTCCAATACCTCGAGCGGAGCGGTCACGAGGATGGCGATGATGCCTGGGAAGAGACGTTTGGCGGTCTTCGCTCCCTGATACTCCACCTTCCAGAGAGCGATCTTGCCGGTCTCTTCTATCCGCGCGAGTTCTTCTCGGGTCACTCCGTAGAGGTGATGATTGTAGGCTTCGGCGTGTTCGAGGAATTTCCCTTCCTCGATCCCTTGGAGAAAGGCTTCGCGCGAGACGAAGTAGTACGGATGACCCTCGCTCTCGTTCGGGCGCATGGGACGGGTCGTCGTCGTGATGACGCGTTCCAGAGGGAGACGCTTCGCAAGGCCTTCGATGACGGAATCTTGTCCGGAACCGGAAGGCCCGGAAATGAGGAAGATGTTTTTCATACTTTGTTTTAGGAGAAAAAACATCCCGGAAATTCCAGGATGTTTTTCGGCATTATTCTGTTTCGGCGGTCGCCTTCTGGCTTTCGCGCACCGGGAGCAGTCCCATGCGGTGGCTCTTCGGCTCGATGGAGAGGATCTTCCAGGGATAGGTCTCGCCTTCCTTGAAGACTTCTTCGATCTTGCGGCCAGGATAGACTTCCTGGAATTCGCTCACGTGGGCCAGTCCGTGGATGTCCTTGTCGAGATAGACGAAGGCTCCGAAGTGGTTGATCTTGTCTACCTTGCCGGGGAGCACGTCACCGATCTTGTATTTCTCGAGCACGCTGTTCCAAGGATCTTCTTTCAAAGCCTTCATGGAAAGCGAGATACGAGTATCGTCGATGCCGATGATCTTCGCCTCGACTTGGTCGCCGGTCTTGATCATCTCGCGAGGATCATCGATGAGCTGCCAAGCCAGTTCGGAGATATGGACCAGACCTTCGAGTTTTTCGGTGCGCTCCTTCTCGCCTTCTTTGGTGCGAGGAGAGAACTTGACGAAGGCGCCGAAGTCTACGACACCGCTCACTTCACCCTGGATGACGTCGCCTACCTGGAAGAGATTGATGAGTTCGCGCTCCTTCTCGCTCTGGGCCGCCTTTTCCGAAACGATGAGTTTCTCTGATTCGCGGTCAGCGTCCAGGATGCGTACGACGATTTCCTGCCCGATGAGTTTCTTCAAGAGGTCGAGGATCTTGTTCTTGTCGCCGTCTTCGACGCGCGGGTAGTGCTCGCTTGAGAGCTGGGAAACCGGCAGGAAGCCCGGGATACCGTTGATTTCCACCATAAGGCCGCCCTTGTTGGCGTCGATGACTTTCGTCGTGACTGCTTCGCGCGCTCCGAGCTTCGCTTCGATATCCTCCCAAGACTTCTCGTAGGAAGCCTCGCGGATCGAGAGCTCGATGTAGCCATCCTCGTTCTCGTAGCTCATGAGGGTAGCGCTCACAGTGGTGCCGACTTTCAGTTTGCCTTCCGGACCGAGGCCGTCGCGCATCTCTTTGCCCAAGACGATACCGCTTCCGAGGGGGCCGAGGTCTATCAGGGCGGAGCTTCCGCCGGTATGGATGACAACGCCCTGGACGACATCGCCGATCTCCGGAATCTCCACGATGTGCTCATTTAAGAGCTGCTCCATCGGGGATACTTCTTCTTTGGTCTGAATAGTCTTTGTCATAAATAGTATGCTTTCTGTCGCGGCCGGCGCCGCCGCATGAGGGATTATGCGCGCCGGAAAGTCGGAGGAAGGGAGCTTTTTCGTATAAAAATAAAAAAAGACCGCTTGCGTAAGCGTCTTTGGATAACCCGACCTGCCTTCGGAAAAGAATTTCTCCAAAGCCAAAGAGATTAAAGCATCTCTTTTCCAGTTGTGTTAGCCAATTACGCTTTTCTCTAACTCAAGAACTCTAGCGCATTTTTAGGATTTTGGCAAGAGCGGGCAGGGCTTCCTCCGAAAAGCCTAAATATGACCAAAAACAAGCGAAAAAAGGAGGATTTTCGTATAGACAGCGACCTCGTTCTTGTGCTAGACTGGGAACGTTGAAAAAGGGGAGGATTTATCCAGAATGCAAAGACAAACGACCTATGATTATCCAGTATTACGGAGATTATTGCTTTAAAATAAGCACAAAACCGGGAGGAAGAGCCACAGAGGATATCGTCATCTGGACAGACCCCCTCGAGAAGGGGGCTGGTCTGCGCTCGCCCCAGGGTGAAGCGGATATCGTTTTCTTTACCCACGGAGATGGCGAAGCGGCTCGGGAGAGCCTCAAGGGAAGCCCGGTCATACTCGACTGTCCCGGAGAATATGCCGCCAAAGGCATTTCTGCTATGGGATTCCCGGCATTCCAGGACGATAAAGAAGGGAGTGTTTCGGGTCAAAATACGATTTTTGCCTTTGAAAGCGAGGAAATGCACATCGTGTTTCTCGGTGCGCTCGGCCATGACCTCTCTCCGGAAACGCTTGACCGCCTGGGGAGCACGGATATCCTCTTCTTGCCGGTAGGGGACCATAAGGCGCTTTCTCCTGAAGTAGCGGCCCAGCTGGTCCGGAAGATCGAGCCGAATATCGTCATCCTCATGCACTACAAGATGCCGGGACTGACGCTTGCGCTCGAGAACGAGAAGGCCTTCTGCGATGCGATCGGAAACTGCCCGAAAGAGGCTCTTCCCAAGCTCAATATAAAGAAGAAGGATCTCGAAGGCCGGACGCTCGAAACGGTGTTGCTCGAGCGAGGAAGCTAAAACAGACCGGAATATGGTGTCGCGCATCCAGCAGAAAATAGAGTATATACGCCGGCAGCCGGAGCACGTGAAGATGCGCTACCTCTTTCTCTGTCTCGGAGTGTCGATGCTCTTCATCGTCACCATCTGGCTCATCTCCTTGAACGAAAGCTTCCGCCGTATCTCGAATCAGTCAAGCGAATCCCTGAATCTTCCGGACATTCCGCCGGGAAAGACCGCTCCTTCGCTCGGGGATCTCCTGGAACAGCGCTCGCCGCTCCGGGTAGAGGAGGGAAAGACCAGTGAAGAAGGGTATTTCGAAGAACAGGTGAAGGCGAGAGAAGGGGACGCATCCGCCCCGACGAATCAATAGAAGATGCGAAGATCCAATTTAGCGAACTAGATCCAAAGCTTATGGCCGAAAAAAAGGAATTCCACGACGGGAAAATAGAACCGCGTTCCATCGCCGATGAAGTGAAGCAGTCGTACCTCGATTACGCGATGAGCGTGATCGTAGCGCGCGCGCTTCCGGACGTACGCGACGGTTTGAAGCCGGTGCACCGGAGAATCCTCTACTCTATGTGGTCGACCGGCCTCCGTTCTACGGCGAAGTTCCGCAAGTCCGCGACGGTCGTCGGTGAAGTGCTCGGTAAGTACCATCCGCACGGCGATTCGGCAGTGTACGACACCATGGTGCGCTTGGCACAGGATTTCTCGATGCGCTACCCGCTGGTCTGGGGCCAGGGAAACTTCGGTTCGATGG
The DNA here is from genome assembly GCA_001786575.1 of Candidatus Moranbacteria bacterium RIFCSPHIGHO2_01_FULL_55_24. Classification (GTDB taxonomy): domain Bacteria; phylum Patescibacteriota; class Minisyncoccia; order Moranbacterales; family UBA1568; genus UBA1568. The sequence continues at coordinate 9,398 of MFRW01000005.1, forward strand.
ATGGCGACAGTGCAGCGGCATACCGCTATACGGAAGCCAAGCTCATGCCGATCGCAGAGGAGATGCTTTTGGATATAGACAAGGATACGGTAGATTTCGTTCCGAACTTCGATGGCATGCATGATGAGCCGGTAGTGCTTCCGGCCAAGCTTCCGCAGCTGCTCTTGAACGGTACGGTCGGTATCGCCGTCGGTATGGCGACGAATATCCCGCCGCACAATCTGAATGAATTGGTCGATGGCATCTGCCACTTGGCGGATCATCCGGATGCGAGCGTGGACGACCTCATGCAGTTCATCAAAGGACCGGACTTCCCGACCGGCGGCATCATGTATAACCAGAGGGATATCCGCGAAGCCTACGCGTCCGGCAAGGGTCCGATCACGACGCGTGCCAAGGCGGAAATCGTCGAGACCAAAGCCGGCCAGTTCCAGATCGTCATCACCGAGATGACCTATGCCACCAACAAGGCGACGCTCATCATGAAGATCGCCGACCTGGTGAAGGAAGACAAGCTCCAGGGTATCAAGGACCTGCGCGACGAGTCCGACAAGGACGGCGTACGTATCGTCGTCGACCTCAAGAAGGAAGCTTTTCCCCAGAAGGTCTTGAATCGCCTCTATTCTCTTACAGATCTCCAGAAGAATTTCAATGTCAACATGCTGGCACTCGTGGAAGGACGCGACCCGCAGATCCTGACGCTCAAGTCGATTCTCGAGCACTACATCGCTCACCGCGAGAAAGTCGTGATACGCCGCACGGAACACGACCTCCAGAAGGCCAAGGACCGCGCGCATATCTTGGAAGGGCTCAAGAAGGCGCTCGATCATATCGATGCGATCATCGACACGATCAAGAAATCACCGACCAAAGAAGAGGCACATGTGAACCTCATGAAGAAGTTCAAGCTCTCCGAGCGTCAAGCGACCGCGATTCTCGAGATGCGCCTCCAGACGCTTGCCGGTCTCGAGCGCCAGAAGATCGAGGACGAGCTCGCAGAGAAAATGAAACTTATCGCCTTTCTTGAGGACCTCCTGAAGCACCGGAGCAAGATCCTGGGGCTGGTAAAGAGCGAGCTCATCGAAGTGAGAGACCGCTTCGGCGATGAGCGTCGTACCAAGGTCGTGAAGACCGGCATTACGGAATTCAGGCAGGAAGACCTCATTCCGAATGAGGAAGCGATCATTACGCTCACCGTTGACGGGTACATCAAGCGCATGAACCCGATCGTCTACCGTGTCCAGAAGCGCGGCGGCAAAGGAGTCATCGGCGCGACGACCAAGGAAGAAGACCAGATCGCCAATGTGCTCACTATACAGACGCACGACAACCTCATGTTCTTCACCAATACCGGCAAAGTCTTCCAAACCAAGGCGTATGAGATCCCGGAATCTTCGCGCACCGCGCGCGGACAAGCGATCGTGAACTTCCTCCAGATGTCGCAGGAAGAGAAGATCACCGCTGTCATCTCGTTCAGCAACAACGACGGCTACAAGTATCTCTTCATGGCGACCGAGAAGGGGACGATCAAGAAGACGAAACTCGAAGACTTCGAGAACGTGCGGCGGAGCGGACTCATCGCCATCGGCCTCGAGAAGGGCGATGTGCTCGGCTGGGTCGGTCCGACGACCGGGAGCGATGATATCGTCATGACCACTGCTGACGGTCAGTCGATCCGCTTCAAGGAAGCTGATGTCCGTCCGATGGGCCGGAACGCCGCAGGCGTGCGCGGCATGAAGCTGAAGGATGCCAAGGACCATATTGTCGCGATGGACGTGGTCCCGAAGGATTCCAAAGACATGGAGCTCCTCGTCCTCTCGCAGAACGGCTTCGGCAAGCGCACCACGCTCAAGCAGTTCAAGGTCCAGAAGCGCGGCGGATCCGGCATGAAGGCTATGAAGGTCACGCCGAAAACCGGCAATATCGTCGGAGCGCTCATTACGAGCATGGCCGACGTGGAGAAAGATCTCATCCTGACTTCCAAGAAAGGGACTATCATCCGCATCCCCTGGAAGAGCGTGCCGCTCCTGGGCCGCGTGACGCAGGGAGTACGCGTCATGAAGCCCCAGACCGGGGATGCCGTCGCGGCCTTCACTGTCCTGTAGAAAGTCCTAGAGAGAAACGCCGCTCGCGAGAGCGGCTTTTTCATGGGGGATACGGATATTCTCGGTTTTGACAAAATGTATTTCCGAGAGTAAAGTCTACCAGGCTTGTTCTTTTGTTCTTTGGAGAAAGGGGATTGTATGACGACATGTGAAGTAGAAGGTGTCGCTTTGCTGCTGTTCGATCAGCGCGGCGAAAAGCTGTTCTGTGTCCGCGAACTTCTCGGAAATGTTACGACCGGAAAGGTTGTCGGCAGTTTCTCTGTCCCGTGCGAGACGATCAGAAGCGGCGAGACTCGGGAGAAAGCGCTCGAGCGGCTGATTATCGAAGAAGTGGACAGTTCCGGATCATTGGAATTGGAAAAGGCTTCCTTCATGGGCAGTGTGCCGCTCTCCGAAGGCGCGGCTGTGGCGCATGTGTATGTCACGAGACTCATCGAGGGAGCGGACTACTTTTTCGGAATGCATGCCGGCGTGGAGATCGAGCCGATCGGATTCCTGTCGAGAGAGGAACTCCTCTCCAATTGCCGAGCGGGGATGCAGGAGATTTTGAGCCTGTACTCGATACTTCAGGAACATGCCCTCTAGAGGGCCTCATAGGAAGGGATCTGCCGATCTCTTCCTATTTTTTTACAGATGTTGCCAGGGAGAGGGCATTATGGTACAGTGCGTTTGTTAATTTTTACCACGAGCGGATGCTGGCTTGTCCTGATTCAGGTTCAAGCGAACGTCTAGCTGACAAATGCTATGGCACTGACCAAAAAGCAGAAAGACAAGGTGACTACCCCAGTCAAGCGGCACGAGAAGGATACTGGCTCCTCGGCCTATCAGATCGCGCTCTTTACCGAGCAGATCCGCAAGCTGACCCTTCATCTGAAGAAGAATAAGAAGGATTTCCATTCCCGTCGCGGACTCCTCAAGATGGTATCCAAGCGCAAGAAGCTGCTTGCCTATCTCGAGAAGACGAACGAGAAGGAATACAAGAGCGTAATAAAGACATTGGGGCTTGATTAAGCCCCTCTTTCTTTTCTCGGGGAATCCCGAGCAAGACATTTTTTAAGCGAAAATATTTTTTAAGCACTATGGCAAAATTTCTAGACCAACGAGTGGGCGTGCTGGTAGATATCTCCAATCTCTATTACAGTGCCCGCGTACTATACGGCAAGAAAGTGAATTTCAAGAACGTACTCGAATCCTCTGTCGGAGGGCGCAAGCTGATCCGGGCGATCGCCTACGGGATCAAGACGGCGGAGGCGACCGAGGAGAAATTCTTCGAAGCGCTCGAGAAGAGCGGCTATGAAGTGAAGACCAAGGACCTTCAGATCTTTCCGGACGGATCGAAGAAGGGAGACTGGGACGTCGGTATCTCGGTGGACGCCATCAAGATGGCGCCGAAACTCGATGTGATCGTTCTGGTGTCCGGAGACGGCGACTATGTGTCGCTCGCAGAATATATCCAGAATACCTATGCCTGCCGTTTCGAAGTCGTCGCCTTTGCGGAATCGAGCAGTCAGAAGCTTGTCGAGATCGCCGATGACTTCCTGAATCTTTCAGAGCAGAAGCGTCACTTCCTCATCTAGCACGAAAAAAGAAAACCGCTTTTCCGAAGCGGTTTTTTTGACAAAAGGGTCTTCATTTGAGAGAGTAGCAAGAGAAGTATTAATCATGCCCTTGCGGGTTTATAGGTACACGAGAGAGCTTTTTCCTTTCAAAGAAGCCATCCCGCGTGTTTATGAGCTTGCAGGTGCAAAAACAAGCATATGCAAGAGAAGCAATGGAAGCTTCAGCTTGGCGGCAGGGAACTGGTCATCGAGACCGGAACTCTCGCCAAGCAAGCAAGCGGCTCGGTAACGGTCCGCTATGGCGATACGGTTGTCCTCGCGGCAGCCGTCATGAGCAAGGAAATGTCCAAGATCATGGGCTATTTCCCGCTGATGGTGGATTACGAGGAACGGTATTATGCCGCTGGCAAGATCAAGGGATCACGCTTCATCAAGCGCGAAGGACGTCCTTCGGATGACGCTATCCTTTCGGGTCGCGCCGTAGACCGTACCATCCGCCCGCTCTTCAACAGCCGCATGCGGAACGAAGTGCAGGTGGTGGTGACGACCCTCTCCTATGACGGCGAGAACGATCCGGATCTCATAGCGATGATCGCAGCTTCGGCAGCGCTCACGCTTTCGGATATCCCCTGGAACGGCCCGATCGGCGCCGTGCGCGTCGGCGCTTTGAACGGCGAATTCATCCTCAACCCGACTACCGAGGATCGTCTGCACAGCACGCTCGACCTCATCTTGTCCGGAACCAAAGATAAGATCAACATGATCGAAGCCGGAGCGCAGGAAATCACAGAAGAACACATGGCGGAAGCCTTCCAATTCGGTTTTGAGGCTATCCAGAAAATCACCGCATTCATCGAGGAAATCCGGAAAGAAGCCGGAAAAGAGAAGCGCGTTGCCGCTCTTCTCCAAGGCTCCGAGGAATTCGAAGCCGATATCCGGCGCGTAGCGCTCGAGTTCGGCCTCCCGGAAGCGCTCTACCTTCTTCCGAAGAAGGTTATGGAAGCCAAAGTGGCTGAAGTCAACGCGAGTATCGCCGCATACGCTTCCGAGAAGTATCCTGATCAGAAGAATCTCTCCGAGCTGCTCTCGATCATCACCGACGAGGTGGCGGACAAGGCAGTACATGCGAACATTCTCGAGCGGGAAGCCCGTCCGGATGGGCGTGCGTTGACCGAAATCCGTCCGATCACGACAGCTGTAGGGATCCTGCCGCGTACCCACGGAACCGGGCTCTTCACCCGTGGAGAAACCCAGGCGCTCACGGTCACGACGCTCGGTGCTCCTGGCGACGAGATGGTAGTGGATACCATGGAAGTCGACGAAAAGAAGCGCTACATGCACTTCTATAACTTCCCGCCGTATTCGGTAGGCGAAGTCCGTCCGATGCGCGGCCCAGGCCGGCGCGAAGTAGGCCACGGCGCGCTCGCAGAAAAGGCGCTCGTACCGGTATTGCCGAGCAAAGAGGAGTTCCCATACACCATTATCCTCGTTTCCGAGGTGTTGGAATCGAACGGCTCTTCTTCGATGGCTTCTACTTGCGGCTCGACCCTCTCTCTCATGGATGCCGGCGTCCCGATCAAGAAGCCGGTAGCCGGTATCGCGATGGGCGTTATCTCCGGGCATGACGGCTCATACAAGATATTGACCGATATCCAGGGTCTCGAAGACCACTATGGCGATATGGACTTCAAGGTAGCGGGTACCAAAGACGGCATCACGGCCATGCAGATGGACGTGAAGATCGACGGTCTTACCCCGGAGACGCTCAAAGCGGCTATCACCCAGGCGAAAGAAGGCCGCATGTTCATCATGGGCAAGATGCTTGAAGCGATCGAAGCGCCGCGCCAAGACCTTTCCCCGTATGCGCCGCGCATCATCACGATTCATATCAACCCGGAGAAGATCCGCGATGTCATCGGGCCGGGCGGCAAGGTGATCAATCAGATCATCGATGAGACCGGTGTCTCGATCGATATCGAGGATGACGGATCCGTCTTCATCACCTCCGTGGATGAAACCAGCGCCACCAAGGCGGTAGAATGGATCCAGAATCTCACGCGCGAAGTGAAGCCGGGAGAGCTCTTCCAGGGCCGCATCACCCGTATCATGAACTTCGGAGCGTTCGCGGAAGTACTGCCGAACCAGGAAGGCCTCATCCATATCTCCGAGCTCGCGGATCACCGCGTCGAGAAAGTGGAAGACGTGGTGAAAGTGGGCGATGTAGTGCCGGTGATCGTGAAAGAGATCGATAGCCAGGGCCGCATCAACCTCTCGCACAAGGCCGCGCTCTCGCGCCGCGAGGAATAAGTATTCCCGGAGAGGAAAAGTGTTGTATACTGAAGAGGAGATAGCACTATCTCCTCTTCTTGTATCTAATACAAATTTTCTTATGGGTATCTTTTCATCCGGGAAAGAGAAATCGGAAGTCTCTGGCATCCCGAAAGAATTCTTTCAAGCAGTCACCGTCATGAATGAAGGGGCGCCGCAGCGCTCGGAACAGCCGCCAGAACAGAAAAAGCCTGTCGTACCAGCCGGCCTGCCTGTTTTTGAGGCTCCGAAGGCGCCGATGAAAGAAGTATCAGCCCAGGAAAATAAGCCGGGCTCTGTCCAGACTCCGGCGAGAAACCCGTTCCTTCCGGTTCAGGAACCCGGAACCCCGGAAAAGAAAATGGGATCAGGAGTTCAAGTCCCCCCACTTGCCCAATCTTCCAAAAAAGCCCTTTTTACGCCGCTTTCAGCTATGAAACCGGAAGGGGGCTTCCTTTCGAATAAGATAATCTGGCTCATTTCAGGGGTCGTGCTCCTGGCTCTCTTTGCCGGCATCGTTGCCTTTATCTGGTTCCGAAGCAACGAAGCAGCGCCGGAAACCCCTTCTGCAGCGCCGGAAACCGCTCCAGCAGAGCTTTCTTCCGATCTGAATGCCGCGATTGCGGAGCCCGAAGCTCCTTTTTCTGTCGGAACCCCGAATTACCTCCTCTTGAATACGGAAACCGCGACGCCCGAAAGCATCCGGGCCGAAGTTTCCGACAAGGGCAGACGGATGCTCGAGTTCGGCATGACGGAGCCGGTAGAGTTTCTGATTACCGACCAGAACAATAACCCGCTTGCTTTCACCCGCTTCGCATTTCTTGCCGATCTTTCCCTGCCGAGCGATTTTCTGGACGTTTTGGACGAATCTTTCACGCTTTGGCTTTACAACGATGGCGGGACAATACGTCAGACGCTGGCTATTACGTCGAAGGGAGAGCTCGCAGATGTCCAAGCTCGTGCTAAAGCCGATGAAGCGCTCTTCCCTCGGGCTTTGACCGGGCTCTTCTACGGGAAAGAAGTTTCGGTTCCGGCAAAAACGTCTTTCCGAGAAGGGAGCTTCAATGGAATGCCGGTCCGTTATGTCAATATCGACGAAGAAAAGAACTATTCCATGGACTATTTCGTCGATACCGGGCATGTCTTCGTGGCGAACAGTAAAAATGCGTTGAGAACCACTTTGGAAAAAACCCAAAAAGAAGGCTTGGAATAAAGAGAAATGGAAAAAGAGAAAAAAGTCAGCCGACTTTTTCTGGGCTACGCTCTTCACACAGAAAGAAAAGCGGAAATGGATGAGAAGCGAGAGAAATAGCTTGAAAATTTTTCGGGAATATCGAAAAGGAATGAAACAAGCAGGCTTTCGGAAAATTTCTTGCCAGAAATTCGATGAAAAGTCGTTGCGAGGGATTGACTTCGGCGTTTTTTTCTGCTATAATGGGTTTGTAGTCAGTTGAACTTTAACAAAATCCTTTCACCGCGATTGTTTGCGGACAGTGAAAGAGTTCCCGGTCACAATTTCCCCCTAATTGTGCTGGGGACTCTTTCACTGTTCAAGTGTCTCACGAACCTGTGAGGCCGCTCCGTCCTAACACGGAGACCAAAAACAAAAACAAAAAATTGGAATCAGCTAGACAGTGGCCGGAAGAGCTTCTTGCCAGTGCCTAGCTGATTGCCAACTCCTGAAAAAATAATAAAACTCGGGAGAAAAACAAAAAGAAACAAAAAAATCAGTTCTTTCAAAAACAATCAAAGGGTTCGTCCCAGAGAATGGTGAAGGGTACGCATTTGAAACGTTAGGACAAGTGCAATAGGTCATGTGGACAAACTACAGGCGTGTTCTCTGGATTACGATGCCACTCACCCGGGCTAAGTAACCAACATACCTGTTGGCACATGCAAGTTCGGGCGCTACAGCCAAATATATTTACTATTGGGCCTCCGTAGCGCCCGACACCAACAATTTCCAGAATTCCCTATATTTGAGGGATTTTTTAATACTCATATGGCCGATCTACGCCATGCACTCGGTGAATTAGGAGAAAAATTAGCTGCCCGCTATCTTGAAAACAAGGGATATCGGATCCTCGAAAGCCGTTTTACGAATAGCCGGGGATATCGATTGGGGGAAATCGATATCGTGGCCTCCTCTGAAGGAAAAATCGTTTTCGTAGAGGTGAAAACGCGGAAAACTAGCTTGGATAAGCCGGTTTTCCCGGAAGAGGCGATAACCAGGGAAAAACTGCGCCGCCTGGAACGCATTTCCGCGAGCTATCTCCGTGAAAAGCGCCTTCTGGAGAAGTCATACGGATTCGATGCGGTGCTTGTCTGCTACGATGCGGCCGCAAAGACAGCGAAAATACGCCATATTCAGGATATGTTTCTGTAGACAGCTCCGTAGGTTCTTGATATACTGGCGTTACTGTTAATGTATTCTCCTATGGCACTTGATCCAAAATTCGTTGCAGAGATGAAAGAGCATTTGACCGAAGAGAAAAAGCGCCTGGAAGGCGAGCTTTCACGCTTCGCGAAGTCGACTGGTACGGAAGGGAGTTATGATACGCAGTTCGAGAATATCGGCCCGGATCCCGATGAGAACGCTTCCGAAGTCGAGCAGTATGTCGATAATCTCGCCCTGGAGTCGAGTCTCGAGGGCCAGCTCCGGGATGCGAACGATGCGCTTCAGAAGATCGAAGAGGGTCGCTATGGCATCTGTGAAAATACCGGCAAAGAGATCGGCGGAGACCGGCTCCGAGCGTATCCAGCTGCCAGGACCGCTCTCTAGGTGAATCCTATGAAATCGCAGAAAGCACTCCGTGGAGCCGTTTCTGCGATTTTTTTTGTCTCTCTCATGTTCGCTCTGCGGCAGATAGCGTATGCTTCCGGATGGGAGACGGTCTGTAATGTAGGAAGCGCCTTCGGGATACCCGTAGCAGCCCCGATCCTGATCATCCTGAATGTTCTTTTCCTGGCGATGCTCCTCTACTGGTTTTTTCGGGAGTATTCTTGGGGCGCACTCCTCATGCTTGCCGGAGGTATGAGCAATCTCTGGGAGCGGATCCGGTATGGATGCGTGTCGGACTATTTTTTCCTCCCGTTCTGGCCGGCCTTCAATCTCGCTGACTGTTTCCTCGTTTTCGGCGGCTGTCTTATCGCCTGGCAGCTCTTTCGTAAAAAGAAAGCCTAACCTATGTCTTCCAGAGTCTTTTCTGCAGCTACTATAGGCATCGAGAGCGTCCCTGTCGAAGTGGAGGTAGACGTGCTTTCGGCCGGACTCCATAATTTCACCCTGGTCGGACTGCCGGACCTCGCTATCCGGGAATCGCGCGATCGGGTGAGTGCGGCGCTCAAGAATAGCGGTTTCCGCCCGCTCCATCAGTGCGGCCGGATAACGGTCAATCTGGCGCCAGCCGATCTTCCCAAGAATTCCGCTATCTACGATGTGCCGATTGCGGCGGCGGTGCTTCTGGCCACCGGACAAGCGAATTTTATTACTGAAAAGAAGCTCTTCGTAGGAGAGCTTGCTCTGGATGGCAAGATCCGTAGGATCCATGGAATGCTCCCGATCGCGCTTTTTGCCAAAGAGCATGGCTACGAGGAACTCTATGTACCGATCGAGAACGCGCGCGAAGCGGCGCTGGTCTCGGGGATGCGCGTCTATCCCCTGAAGAGCATGACGGAATTGGCGAAGCACCTCGATGGGACCGTTCTCATTCCGTCTTTTACGGCGCCGGAGGAGCTTCCTTCGCATGAGGATGAAGCAGATTCCGATATGCGCCATGTACGGGGGCAGGAGCACGCCAAACGCGCGCTCGAGGTTGCTGCAGCCGGCGGACATAATGTGCTTCTCGTGGGCCCGCCGGGATCCGGGAAAACCCTCCTGGCCAAGACCTTCTCGACGATTCTCCCGGCACTCCAATTCGAGGAAAGCCTCGAGGTGACGAAGATATTCTCTGTGGCGGGTCGGCTGGCACGCGGCGAAGAGCTGGTGCGGACGCGTCCCTTCCGGGCTCCGCATCACTCGGCGAGTGCGGTCTCGCTCATCGGGGGCGGAAGCTTCCCGAAGCCAGGCGAGATCAGTCTGGCACATCGCGGCGTGCTCTTCTTGGATGAATTCGCGGAGTTCCAGCGTTCGGTCCTCGAAAATCTGCGCCAGCCGCTCGAAGACGGCGAAGTGACCGTCGCACGGGCACGCGGCTCCCTCCATTTTCCGGCGCGTTTCATGCTGGTTGCGGCGATGAACCCCTGTCCCTGCGGCTACGCGGGCGATATGGAGCGCGTCTGCTCCTGCTCTCCCTATCAGGTAGTGAGGTACCGTCAGAAGATATCCGGACCGATTCTCGATCGGATCGATCTCCATGTGGAAGTCCCGCGGCTCAAAGTCGAGAAGTTCGAAGAATTCCCCGGGGATGTCGAAACAAGCCGGGATATCCGGAGCCGGGTAGAGGCCGCGCGCGACCTGCAGAGAAAACGCTTCGCCGGGAAGCGCGCTCTGACGAATGCGGAAATGAGCGGCGAAGAGATCCGCAGATTCTGCGCGCTCGATGAGGAATGCCAGTCTCTCATGCGGCACGCTCTGGAAAGTCTGCGACTGTCGGCGAGAGGCTATATGCGCATCTTGAAAGTCGCCCGGACTATCGCCGATCTCGCCGGTTCCGAGCGCATTCTCGCTCTCCACATCGGCGAGGCGCTCCAGTACCGTTTTAAGGAATAGAGGTATATGCGTTTGCGGAATACCCGATTATTGATGCTCTTGGGACTTCTCGTCATCTGTGGCGTGAGCGTTTTCTTGTTTCTGGATGGAGAGTCCCGGGACTTCTCGCGGAAGACCGGGATTACCGTCTGGGACGACCTGACAGAGTTCCAGTATGCCGGCGGGACATACGCGACCGTCGGAGACTTTCTCCGCGGCGAGGGGATTGTCCTGGCTCCTGGCGACAGCGTTTTCCCATCGGAGGAAAGCGCTCTTGCGAGCGGGAGCAGGATCGCCATTACCCGTTCGCGTTCGTACACGCTTCGGGTCGATGGCGAGACCCTCTCTTTGGAAACCCAGGCACGCACCGTCGCCGAAGCGCTTGCAGCCGCTCACGTGACGCTGGATGAGGATGACATCGTAGAGCCCGCGCGCGAGACGAGTCTTGCCGAAAACAGCCGGGTCGCGATCACCCGCGTGGTGGTGAGCGAAGAATCGGTAGACAAGCCGATCCCGTATGCGAAGAAAACGAATGAAGACGATGCGCTCTCATGGCGGAAAACAGTAGTGACCCAGAAAGGCGAGAACGGCATCGAGCGTTCGACGTACCGCGTCAGCCGGCACGACGGCAAGGAAGTGAATCGCAAACTCCTGGCGCGCGAACGGGTGAAGGAGCCGGTGACGGAAGTGGTGACCCAGGGGACGTATGTTAAGGTAGGGAAGAGTCATAGCGGTGCGGCTTCGTGGTATGCGCATACCGGAACGCTTGCAGCCGCGAATCCGTGGCTCCCTATGGGAAGCTATGTGCGCGTGACCAATACCGGGAACGGCAAGAGCGTCATCGTGAAAATAAATGATCGCGGGCCGTTCGCGCCCGGACGCATCATCGATCTCGACAAGGTAGCCTTCGAAAAGATCGCTTCGCTCGGGAGCGGAGTCGTCCACGTCAAGATGGAAGAGATCACCAATTAGCCTATGCAAGTGAAAGCCAAGAAATCTTTAGGACAGAATTTTCTCCAGGATGAAGGCGTGATCGCCGAGATCCTCCGGATCGCGGAAGTGGAGCCTGGCGAGGCTGTGCTGGAAATCGGCCCGGGGACCGGCGCGCTGACGGAAGCGCTCTGTGCCCGTGAAGCGGAGCTCATCGCGATCGAGCTGGACCACGAACTGGTGCTGCGGCTCCAGAAACATTTCGTCGATTCGAAAAATGTTTCTATCCTCGAAGGGAATATTCTCGACATGCATCTGGCGAGCCTTATCGACGAGAGCAGTTTTTCGGAAAAAGGATACAAGATCATCGCGAATATCCCGTACTACATTACGGCACCGATTATCCGGACACTCCTTTCGCTCCCGGTGCAGCCGAAATCCTTGACGCTCATGGTGCAGGACGAAGTAGCCAAACGCCTGGCCGCTCCTCCGGGGAGCATGAGCCTTCTTTCGGTGATGGCGCAGTACTATGCGGACGTCGAGAAAAGGCTTTTCGTTCCGAAGGAAGCGTTTCTCCCGGTGCCGAAAGTCGAGAGTGCCGTCATACACATCTGCCCCAAGCGTTCCTACGACAAGGAAGCGGATCGGAAGTTCTTCCGCCTGGTGCGCGCCGGCTTTTCGGCCCGCAGGAAGACGCTTGCGAACAATCTCTCATCGAGTCTCCAGGTGCCTCGGACAGAAGTGGAAGAACTCTTCGAGATACTCGGACTGCGGAAGGATATCCGCGCTCAAGCGCTTTCTATCGCCGATTGGGAGAAGCTTGAAGCGCTCTGGCAAGAACGCTTCTCTTAGAGCAAGAGGAGCGCGAGAGCGAACCCGTAGAAGATGGCTATGCCAAGGATGACACCGGGGATTTTCGTATACGTAAACAGGGAACCCTTTTGAGACGTGCCTTTCTGGAGGCTCCAATAGGCGAGACTTCCGAAGAAGAGGCTCGGGAGAAAGGCTTTTTGCATATTGAGAAGAGAGGGGCTCGCGGCGAAGAACAGGAAGAGCAGGCTGCCGATCAGTCTTTTGGCACGCACCTCGCCTAAGAGAACCGGAAGCGTGTAGACATGATCTGCCCGGTCTCCCGCGATGTCTTTGAAATCCTTGATCGGAAGCAGGGCTGCATAGGCGCCGATGAGGAAGAAGAGGAGGGGAAGCGGCAGAGAGCCGAGGTTTTGGGATGGGCTTATGGCGAGGAAGCCGCAAGCGAGAACGAGGAATCCTGCAAAGGCCGCAAGCAAGGTGGCGAGTACGGGGATGCGCTTCAGGCGGAAAGGTGGAGCCGAGTAGATCCAGGCGATGGCCTGATAGGCGAGGAGGAGCAGGAGCGCCGAGAAACTGACGATGCCTGCGAAAAGGAGCGAGGCTATGAAGAAGATGATGCCGTAGGTGCGGAAGAGTACCGGGTCGATACTCCCGACAATGAGCGGCCGATCCGCGTTTGTTTTGGCATCGATCCGCATGTCGTAGAGGTCGTTTGCGACGACGGAAGCGAGCCAGGCGAATACCGCGGCAGCTGCCAGAAGGAGCAGTGCGAGGATGTCGAAAATATTCCAGAGAAGCATCGGGCGTTCCAGGAGCCAGGCAAGAGCGGCGCCGAGGAAGACCAGGCCGCTGTGGTAGATGACTTGGGGAAAGCGGGCATTCCAGAAGAGTGCGAGAAAGTGCGCGCGCTGCTTGCGCCAGAGGAGAGCGGCACCGAGGATGATGGCGAACCAAGCGTAGAAAAGGCTCATTTTGATATGAAGGACGGTACGGAGATTGTCGATCTGTTTGGAAAGAATGGTTTCGGGAGAGAGGAAAAGACCGGCCACATCCGTATGCGAGATGGCGAAAAGATTCTTCTGGAACGCCAGGATAGCAAGTGTGAGCCAGGAAGGCATGGTACCGAGAACGAAGAGCAATGAGTAAAGGGTAAGCCCGGCAAGCAGACCGAAAAGAACCTTTCCTGATTTCAGGAAGGCATAGAGTGCCGTGCCGAGCGTCACGATGACGACTTCGATACGGACTCCATAGGTGATGCCGATTTCCGGAGTATCTCCGAAAAGGGTGAAGTAGCGGACGAAGAGTCCCTTCAAGCCGTCGAATTCATAGAAGCTCCAGAAGGCCGCTCCTCCGAAAATATAGGTGTCGATGAGCGGCGGCGTCAGGATGATGAGGAAGCCGAAGAGGAGGATATTGGCTGCCTGGGAGAGCGAAGCTTTTCCGAAGCGCTCGATCACCGGCAAGAAGAGAAGATAGGAGCAGAGGAAGAAGAGGAGGGTATGGATAAATTGGAAGAAGATGTATGAGAAAGGCCGCGCTGCGAAAAGTTCGACGGCACCCTCGATGACGAGGCGGAAGATGATGAGACAGAAGAAAGCCGCGAGAAAACTGCCGAGGCTTATCGGCATATTTTCGAGAGAATGGATGGCGCGGAGGAAAACGGCTCGCATACGGTTTATTTTAGCATGACTTCCGAGGAGCGACCGGAGAGGCGATATGTGATAAACTGGTACAGTTATCCGTATTTTCGGAAGATATCCTATGGAGCGAGAAAAGCGTTTTTGGGAAGAAGGGCTGAACCCCGAGCAGCTGCGAGCGGTACTCCAGACGGAGGGGCCGGTCTTGATTCTGGCTGGCGCGGGAAGCGGCAAGACCAAGACGCTGACGCACCGGATCGCGTATCTGATCGCCGAGAAAGGCGTCTCGCCGGTCAACATTCTGGCGGTGACTTTCACCAATAAGGCGGCGCAGGAAATGCGCGAGCGCATCGAACGCTTGCTGGGCTCGGGAGAGGCGGGAACGATTTTCCATGCGGGCTCGCTCCCCCAAGTCGGGACATTCCACAATATCTGCGCCAAGATCCTGCGGCGCGAAATCGCCGTCTTGGGCTATGGCCAGAGTTTCCATATCCTAGACGATCAGGACCAGCAGGCGGTAGTGAAGCGCGCCATGAAGGAGCTCGAGATAAGCACCGATCAGGTGCGCCCGCGCTCCATCCTCGAGGCCATATCGCGCGCCAAGAACGCCTTCATCGATGAAGAACAGTTCGTGCTCCAGGCCGGAAGCTACTACGAGGAGATCGTCGCGAAGGTCTATGCCCGCTATCAGCGGGAGCTCCGGACCAACAACGCCCTGGATTTCGATGACCTCATCCGCTTGTGCGTGAAGATCTTCCAGGAATACCCGGAAGTCCTCGAGCGCTACCAGAACCTTTTCCGCTACATCATGGTGGACGAATACCAGGACACCAACCATCCCCAGTACCTCTTGATCCACCTGCTCGCCAAGAAACACCGCAATGTCTTCGTGATCGGCGATGATTACCAGTCGATCTACGGCTGGCGTCAGGCGGATATCCGGAACATCCTCGATTTCGAGAAAGACTATCCGGATGCCGCCGTCATCACGCTCGACCGGAACTACCGCTCGACGCAGATCATCCTCGATGCGGCACAGGGCGTGATTTCCAAGAATAGGGACCAGCGCCACAAGAAGCTCTGGACGGAGAGCAAGGAGGGAGAGCTCGTGACGCTCTGCCCCGCGAGCGACGAAGAGGGCGAAGCGCGCGCCGTCGCGGAAATCGTGCGCGCCGGGAAGGATGTCGGCAGGCGCTTCAGCGACTTCGCGGTCCTCTACCGCACCAATGCCCAATCGCGGGCGCTGGAAGAGATGTTTCTCCGCACCTCTATCCAGTACCGGATCGTCGGCGGGCTCAAATTCTACCAGCGCAAGGAAGTGAAGGATATGGTGGCGTATGTGCGTCTCTTGGAGAACCCGCGCGACTTTCTGGCGCTGGAGCGCATCGTGAACGAGCCGAAACGCGGCATCGGCAAGACGACTTTGGCCAAGTGGGAAGCGTATGCGCGCGAGCGCGCCGTGAATTTCCTGGACGCAGCGTACCAGATGGGTCCGGACGATGGGCCCAACGAATCCAAGCGCAAGGCGATCAAGGATTTTGCGGATATTTTCTTGCGTCTCCAGGCCGAGCGCGAAACGCGGCCGGACATGCGCTTAGCGGAACTCCTCTACAAGATCTCCCAGGAGAGCGGCTACATGGATGCGCTCGCGGACGGAACGCAGGAAGGCGAGACCCGGCAGGAAAACGTGCGCGAACTCTTTACGGTGGCGGAGAAGTTCCGCACTATGCCGCTCGATGAGGCGCTTCACAGCTTCCTCGAGGAAGTGGCGCTTTCATCCGATACGGATGAGATCAATGCCGATGCCGATGCAGTCCAGCTGATGACGGTGCATAGCGCGAAGGGACTGGAGTTCCCTGTGGTCTTCATCGTCGGATTGGAAGAAGGAGTCTTCCCGCATTCGCGGAGCGCGCTTTCGCCGCAAGAGATGGAGGAGGAGCGGCGCCTCATGTATGTAGCGCTCACGCGAGCCAAGGAGAAACTGTACCTTCTCTATGCTGAAACGCGCATGATTTTCGGAAATACCCAGGTGAACCCGCCATCGCGTTTCTTGAGCGAGATTCCCGAACACCTCACGCACGAAACAGAAAAGAAATCTTCCGGCCTGCTCGGCAAGCGCTCGTTCGCGCGCACCCCGTACCGTTTCGCTTCGCGTCTCAAGGCAGCTTCTGCACCGGCAATGAAAGAGGATTCATCTTCGGAAAAAAGAAAGCCGCTCATGCCGGAAGAAGTACGTCCCGGAGATATGGTGGAACACCCGCAGTTCGGGTCAGGCCTCATCGTCTCTCTCGACGGAACCCTGGCGACCATCGCCTTCAAGCGCTCGGGAGTGAAGAAAATGATGCTTGGCGTCGCGCCGCTCCAGAAGAGCTAACGTTTGCTTTTTCCTGGGATTTACGGGAAAGTAAAGGATACCTCTGTATTTTTTTCTATGGGCGCGATCAAGGTCAATCTGAAGCCGGTACTAGGTGCGATTCTCGTTGCAGGCTTTCTTTTCGCCTCTCTTCCTTGGACTGTCTCTGGCGCCGAAACCACCCAGAATCTGGATAAAGCGCTCAAATCAGGGAAGAAAAATATCCAATTTTCCGGGAAAGAGAATGATGATGTGAAGATCCGCAAAGGGGTCGCAGTGATCGGCTCGAGCCCGGACAAAGCGATCATCAACGGCGACATCGAAATGGAGAACGGTTCGTCGCTTCAGAATGTGACAGTGAACGGGAATGTTGTTCCGATCACGGTCGATAAAGGCGCAAGCGTCACCCTCATCAATGTGACGGTACGCGGCGGCAAGGATACGGGCATTTACGCTCCGAAGGGCGGAGGGACGCTTACCGTGAGAAATTCACGGATAACCAAGAATCGCAAAGGTCTCTTTATCCTCGAAGGGAAAGCTCTACGGCTTTCCGGCAACCAGATTTCCGGGAACGGCGAGGAGGGCTTGGATGTGCATGCGTTCGCGAGCGGTTCTATCGCGGGGAATACGTTTTCGGGAAACGGCGAGGGCGGCGCGGAGATCATCATCAACGGCTCATCGCTTACAGTTTCCGGAAATACTTTCAATGGAAACAAGTCGAGCGGACTCGCGCTTCAGACATACGGCGGGAGCAGCAAAGCGGGAAAAATTTCTATTAACAATAATACTTTCGTCGGAAACGGAAATTTCGGCATCGACTGCAAGAACCCGAGCGGCAGCGGGGGTCTCCAATATTTCCGGCAAACGGCGCGGGCAGTCGGGAACAAATTTTCAGGGAACGGTCTCGGTCCGATCAGTCAGCGCTGCAGTTTCGGAAACCAGGCAGAAATTCCCAAGGAAGATATCGCGGAGAATGATAGTGAGACCGAGGAGTCACTGGAGACAGAAGAAGGAGAATTAGCGGAAGAAGCGGAAGTAGAGCAGATGGCTAAGGCAGGATCATTCCCCCAGCCAGGCATAGCAGAGAGCCTGTTGGTGGCAGCAGCCCGTTTCGAGGAGGATCTCGAAGCGGCGAATACTCCGAAAGCCAAATACGAGCGGGTCGTCTCCGGAGTTGATCGGGCATTCATACGGGAAAAAGAGGCCGAACTGGAAGCGCTTCGCTTGGAGAAGAATAGCTGTTACGCCTCCGATGCGCTTGCCCAAAGGGATGCATGCACCGCGGATGAGGTGCGCATCATCGACGAGACGCTGGACTACGGAGAAATGCTTCTCCGAGAATCCCGAGACCGTTTCGGACTCTTCTCTTGGGAAACCCTTCGGGAAATCTTCTCTTCACGCTGAATCAAGCTGACTTCTTCCGCTTGGCGTGGAAGGAGCGGTGGACTTCTTTGAGCCGCTCATTGGTGATGTGGGTGTAGACCTGGGTCGTGGTGATCGAGGCGTGCCCGAGCATCGCCTGGACGCTTCGGATATCGGCGCCATTTATGAGGAGATCGGTGGCGAAACTGTGGCGGAGCGTATGTGGGTGCACATCCTTCACGATGCCTGCTTTCTTGGCATAGTGCTTCACGAGGCGCTGGACGGTGCGGGGGGTGAGACGTTCCGTATCACGCTCTTTCGCCTTCTTTGTCTGCAAGCCCTTCTTCGGATAGCCGACGAAGAGCGCCGGGTCGATATCGGTCCGCTTATCGAGATAGGCTTTGAGGGCGAGCCTGGCATCGGGTGAGAGGAAGACGATACGCAGCTTGCTTCCTTTTCCGCGCACGCTGAATTCCTCCTTGTCGAGATTCACATGGTTCCGGTCGAGACCGATAAGTTCCGATACGCGGAGCCCGGAAGAGAACAGGAGCTCGACAATAGCGCGATCGCGCAGGCTTTTCGCGTCGATTCCTTGGGTCGCGGCGATGAGGCGCTCTACCTCATCGAATTCCAGGAAGTCTACCTGGCGGTCCGGGATCTTGCCGACCTCGACCTTCTCGGCGGCGAGGGTGCTTATGTCCTGTTTGGCCAGGTATTTGAGAAATGTCCGGATGACGATCGCGTGGTAGGCCTGGGTATTCTTCTTGAGGGTCTCCCCGCGCCCGTTTTCCTTGCGATTCAGGTAGAGGCGGTATTCGCGGACTCGCCCGAAGGTGATATCTGCCGGGATTACGAGCTCTCCCCACTGGAAAAAATGTGAGAGCACCCTCCCGTAGCTCTCGAGCGTCCGGCGGGAGCGGTTCATCTCGATTTCCAGGTGGTCCAGGAACTCTTGGGCGAGCCTTTCGAGCTCGGTCCGGGGCTTCTTTTGTTTTTCTTTTTCCATGGTAGTATTATGCGACATTATTGTAACATGGAGCTCGGCTTTTCTTCATAAGTATGCTTCAAATAAGCCATAAATAAGAAAATTAGCTCTTTTTTTCCTTGACGGGAATCGGTCTCGGGGCTATACTTACCTTTGTAAAAATTAGGGTAAAAGCCTGATGGGTAGGAAATAAGCTTTTTTCGAAAAGCTCCTATTCTAAAGCTTTTTCCAATTGAAAGGCGCGATTCATATCCGCAATTTTCACCCGTTTTCCCATCGTGAGAGCGAGCAGGAAAACGATCTTCAGCACGGTACCAAAGGAAAGGAAAAAGTAGCCCTTGGGGACCGCTTGCATGGTTGGCATACCAAGTCGCACTACCTGCAGAGACGTCTGCTGACCTTCTTGAAGGATGTTTCGGGGTATCGGGTGGTCCGGGTCTTCCGGAATTACTCGGCTTTTTCTATCGTGGCGTCGAGCGCCCTTCTGGTCTCGGCAAGCAATTTCGCCCAGGGCCAGGATTCTTCCAGCGTTCTTTTGAGCTACATCGGCGAAGATACCGCGACTGAAGACACGCTTTCTGCCAAGCATCGGATCGCCGCCCAGAGCGGCAAGAAAGAGAATCTGGCGCTGGTGCCCCTCGCTGACGCGTCTACGTCTGTCGATCCGGAACAGAAAGACAACACTTCTCTCTTCGATGTCGAAGCGCTGGCTTTCCAGAATCAAGTGATGCTCTCGACCCAGACGGTCGATATGGCCAAGGATCCCGAAGAAGAGGGTGGTGTCACGATCTATACCGTCAAATCCGGGGACAATCTCGGCTCGATCGCAGAGAAGCATGGCATTACGGTCAATACCATCCTCTGGGCGAACGACTTGGCGAATGCCGACGAGATCAAGCCTGGGGACCAGATCTTCATCCTGCCGGTAGCCGGCCTTTCCCATGTGGTGAAGAGCGGCGAAACCATCGACTCTATCGCCAAGGAATACAAGGCCGATGCCGAGAAGATCATCGCTTTCAACAGCCTGCCGGCCAATGGCGAGCTCAAGATCGGCGACTCGATCATCATTCCGGATGGCAAAAAGGATGCTCCGAAGCCGGCTCCGAGCGATGAAACTGGGCTCGAACGCCGCCAGTATGCGACTTCGACCGGCGGAACCGCTACGGATGTTTCCGGCTATCGGAAGCTCGAAGGCAAGGCGGGGGCCGGGCACCGCTTCCCTTACGGCTATTGCACCTGGTACGTGGCGCAGAAACGCTATGTGCCATGGGGCGGCAATGCCGGAACCTGGCTCTACAATGCCAAGGCCATGGGCTACAGGACCGGCAAGGCTCCGGCTGTCGGCTCGATTGTCGTAACGACCGAGAACCGCTACTATGGCCACGTCGCTATAGTAGAGAAGGTGAGCGGCGGGATGATTACCGTGAGCGATATGAACTACGTGGGCTGGGGCAAAACCAGTCGCCGCACGCTCCCGGCAAATAGCCGCGTCATCAAGGGGTATATCTACTAGGTAGATTCCTCATCTAAAGCGTGATTTTCCAGCCCGAGGCTTATCCTCGGGCTTTTCCGCCTCTTTTATGCTGGAGGGCTTTACAAAAGTCGAAAAATATGCTATAAAGGGGGTACAAAGGTTCTTTTTCATGCTCTATCATGAGCACCAAGCCAAAGGAGGCTATCATGAAACTGCGTGCAAGCTCATTGAGCGTCATCATTTCTTTCGGCCTCGCTGCAGCTGCTGTGGCCGGCGGTGCCAGCCTTTCCTCGAAAGATAAGGGTGGTCCTGCTTCTGCACAGAAGATCTCTTTCGTTTACAGCCAGGAAGAAGCAGAAAGGTATCGCTACAGAAGCGAACACTGTACGGAAGTGAATCAGGGTGTGAATTCTTCCCGGAGATACGGAGAAAAGCCTTCACGCTATGATTCGGATGAACAAGAGAAGTGCGCGTTCTATCAGGAGATCGAGCTGAAAGGTCTCCCTGTGGAAGCAGCAGTGAGTGAATAGGGACGGTCAACACGTCCGTAAGGAGGTAACTTGATTCTTCAAGAGACCTCCTTTTTTCTTTGCTTAACTATGGTATACTTGGTGTTGAGGTGCTCCATATCGGAAGGCGCTTTTCCTGGTTTGCTATGACCATTTTCGAAAATAAAAAGAAAAGGAACGGAGTTCTCGCGCTAACGCTTGCTTTGATATTCTTTGCAGGCGTTTTTGTATTTTTTGGAGCAGGAATAGTACATGCTGAATCAGGATCGGTGGGGTATAACTCTGCTGTGCAACTTGGAGAGGCGGCAGCGAGCAATAGCGGAGGGGGCATGTTTGGATGGATAAGAGATGGCGTGATCTATGCTTTTAAAACCGTTCTTTACTGGGTTTTTCAATTGATGGGATGGGGGGTGTCCGTGGCGGTCACAATCTTCGGTTGGGCGATCAATCCGGAATACGTCTCCGGCCCGAACGGTTTCTTCAATCTGCCGGCAGTATATGACATGTGGAAATTCGTGCGAGATTTCCTGAACCTCTTCTTTATTCTCGCGCTCCTTTTCGCGGCCTTCGCAACGATTTTCCAGATAGACAAGTACAGCTACAAGAAGATCCTCTTGAAACTCGTTATCGCAGCGCTCATGGTGAACTTCAGTTTCCCTATCTCCCGAGCGCTCATCGATGTGACGAATGTCCCGATGTATTTTTTCGCGAATTCTTTGATAGCGGATACCAATAATCCGAGCGCAGCTTTTGGGTCAGCGTTAAGCGCTTCGAAATTAGAGAATATTTTAGTTCCGCCAGCAGCCCAAGATGATCTGGACAAGATTGATACGTCACGATTGCTCGCAGCAATCGTGTTCATGTTTCTGTTCGCAGTCACGCTTCTGGTGCTGGCTGTGCAGTTTATCATCCGTCTCATCGCGCTTATCATTCTCGTTATTCTTTCGCCGATCGGGTTCGTGATGCCGGCTGTTCCGGGACTCCAGAAGTATGGAGGGCAATGGTGGGATAATTTCCTGAAGTATGCATTCTTCGGCCCGGCGGCGATGTTCATGCTGGTGCTTGCGACTCACTTCTTTGATGCTATCGGCGGAGCGAATAGCGGCACGTATAAGAACTTTCAGGCGGCAAGCCAGACTTCTGCTGCTGTCAACAGTGACTTCATCGCTTCCATGGCGATGTTCTCCATCCCGATCGTGATGCTCTGGTTCACTATCGGTATTTCCGGGAAATTCGCTATTGCTGGCGCATCGGCCTCTACCGCTTGGGGATACAAGGCAGGCAATTGGGGCAAGCGAAAATTATATGACAACCGCATAGGCCGGGGATTGTACCGTGGCGGAAAGAAGGCTGTTAGCGAAGGGAAGATCGCCGGCTTTGACTACGGGAACAAGAGGCTGGGCAAATATCTGTCGGGCAACTATTGGAAGCAGCCGAGCAAGATTGAAGCTGGTATTGCCGGCGGTGTCTACGGAGGCAAGGCCGGTGCTCGCCAGGAAATCGATAACGAAAGACATAAAGCCGTACTTAAAAGGGCGAAAGAGATTAAGGAAAGCAATGAGAGCAATGAAACGAATAGGATCGGTCTCAAATCTTCGAGTCTGGTCGAAAGACAGGCTCGCGCCCGGGCTTTGGCCGAGGCTGGAGCCATCAAGACTCCGGAACTTCTCCTCCAGGCTCTCGAAGCCAATAAGGATAATCAGGGAATTGTCGATAAGGAACTGCATGAGTTCGTGCAAGACAAGGCTCATTCCGATGCCTGGGACGGCGTATCCGACAGGTACAAGAAAGATCCGGAATTCAAGCAGAAATACGATGCAATGGTTGAGAATCCTTCTATGTATCTGCGGGATGAAAAAACCGGAAAATATGTCGATCATAATGGCAAAGAAGTTGATGCGGAGAAGAGAGTCGCTAGCAGCGCGCTGGAAGGATTCTATAGCAAGATCAAGAAAGAAGGCGAACTTCAGGTACGCGTGGATTATGATGCCCAGCAGTTTATGAAGGCAGGCAAGTCCGAGAGTGAAGCCAAGAGCCTGGCGTATGAGAAGCACATCGCGAAATTGAGCGCTGATGACTTGGCAAAGCAGGGAAGCATACTGTCTGTCCTGAAGAAGATGGATGATAAGGGTGAGCCCAATAAGAATTATGATCCGGAGCTTGTCGACTACTTCAAAGGTAAAACCAAGGATGACCCGCAGTACTACCAGGAGGCTCTGAAGAAGATGAAGAAGGGGAGCCGTGAAATTTGGCGGCAAGCGATCGATGGAGTTCAAAAAGAACAAAAGGAGGGACTAAAAGAAGGGTCGCGCGAATGGGCAGAGGCTGAATGGAAAAAGAAGCAAGGGGCTTAAGAGAATTTCAGGATACTTATGGGAGGAAACAAAATAACAAAACGGATTTACTATCCCCTTCTCTCTTCAGAATCTCTGTCGGGAGGGGTTCAGGCTACGGAAGAGATGTTGTCCGTATGGGATGCGTTCGATAAGATTGCTCCTGAAAAGCAGGATGTTTTGACGAGCGAAGAAATGCCTCAAAGAATCTCTGATTTTCAGGGCCAGCTGGGCGTGAGCGACCAGGAAATAGAGAAGTTGAGCATTCTGATCCGCAAGTATTTTTTCGGGACGTTGGATGGAGCGCAGTTTTCCGGAGAAGTTCGGACTCTTTTCGGCCAAAAAACAGAAGCGGAAAAAGAGAATGCTATAAAATATATCCAAAAAGAAATTTTGGAACTGAAACCGAAACCGAAAATTGTCGAGAAGGAAAACTTGCAAGAAACCCCGCAGAATAATTCCGTAGTGATATACCCACTTCTCCAAGCGCTTTCCAAATATGAAGGGCTTGGCAACCAGATGGTGACGAACGAGCGCATTCACATCAAATCCCAGCCGGAGCCGGTCCGCCCGTCGCTTTTCAATTGGCTCAAATGCTACCGCGATGAGCTCGGTATCGGCCAGCACAACAGCGTGCAGCGCGGGCAGTTCCTCTTCCGTTCCGAGAACGGCCGCCGCTTGAATCCCGAGGAGCGCGAGCGTATCAATCTGATACTGAAGTCTGTCGAAGAGAATTTCCCGCTCCAGATCGATGCACGCCGGCAGGAAATCATCTTCCCGAAGTTCGAGTTCGAGTCGGTCTCGGAGCGCCCGGCCCAGGAATCGAGAGACGCCTCTCCTCGGATAGAGCTCGCTTTCGGCGGGGCGACCTTCGCCAAAGGCCCGAGTTTCGATGCGCATGGAGAGAATGCAGAGAAAGCACCGGCACCGCTTCCTCCTCGGGAAACAAAGAGCTCTGTACCGAACGGCAACCGGTTCACCGTTACGCGCGAGGCTCCGATGGGGAAGCTCCTCGGAGTGAAAGCTTTCCAAGAGACGGAGGAATCCCCAGCCGGAACCATGAGTTTCTCGTCGAGCCATACGCTCCCGGCAGAACAGGAAGAAAAAGTGCAAGCGACGGGTCAGAATCAGGGAGCGAAATTGAAGCCACGGGAGATCAACCCCTTCCATATCCGCCCAGTCAGCCTAGGAGAGGAAAAGAAAAGCCGTAAAGAAACCTCACGCCTATGATGTTCAATGTTCCGCAATTCATCGATGTCGAAGACAAGATCGCCGGTCCGCTTACCTGGCGCCAGATCCTCTGGATGATCGGGATGGGCGCGACGCTCCTCACGTTCTACAACCTTTTCGATAGCACGCTCTTCTTCATCATCTCTGTTCCGACGGTGCTTCTCTTCGCGGCTTTCGCATTCTATCGGCCCAATGGCATGTCGATGACCGCATTCTTCCTTCACGCGGTATTTTTCTTCTTCCGGCCGAAGGTTTCCGTGTGGGAGAGACCCGCGACTGTCCGGCGGATGCCGCAAGCGCCGAAGACATCGGAAAACGGGACCCAAGCGCCGCCAGCCGCGAAAGATTTGAGCGAAGATCGGCTGCACGAGTTGGCAAAAATCCTCGATCGGCATGGAAGAGTATGACGGCAATAACCTGCGGATGCTAGAATAACGATATGGAATTCCTCAAACCAAAACAAAAAGCTGGCGCATCCAGCACGCAGCGCTACGTTGACGTCGAAGAAATCCGCGACGGCATCATCGTGCTCAAAAGCGGAGCGCTCCGTTCGGTGCTTCTCGTCTCTTCGCTCAATTTCGATCTCAAGTCGAGCGAGGAGCAGGATGCGATTATCAGCCAGTACCAAGCTTTTCTGAATTCGCTCGACTTCCCGATCCAGATCGTTGCGAGCTCGCGACGCTTCAATGTGGAGCCGTATCTGGAGCTCTTGAACGACAAAGAGGCCGTCCAGGAAAACGAGCTTTTGCGTTTCCAAATCGCGGAATACAAGAATTTCATCAAGAATCTGACGGATGTCTCGAACATCATGTCCAAGTATTTCTATGTCGTCGTGCCGTTCTCGCCGTCGGAAGATGAGAGGAGCAGCTTCCTCGGGAAGCTGACAGGAATCTTCAATCCGCAGAAAACCGTGAATCTCCACGGAGAGCTTTTCGAGACCTATCGGAGCCAGCTCTTCCAGCGTGTCGAACAGGTGACAGCAGCGCTTTCGGGTACCGGAGTGCGGGCGACAGCACTCACGACCGAAGAGATCATCGAACTCCTTTATAACAGCTACAATCCATCGCTCTTCGCCACATCGATCATCAAGAACGTCGATGCGCTGGAACTGATAAAATAAACACCCATGGAGCCAGGAATCGTATTCACCGCCAAGGAAGAAGAGAAGCCCCCAAGCGACAAGAAGGGCTTGTTCCATGCGGAAAAAGCGAGCGAGAGCGATCTCCTCTACCAGAAAGGCTTGGCGACGATCCGGGATCTCATCGCGCCGCCGGCGATCAAGATCACGCCGAACACCATGCAGATCGGCGAAGTGGTGTCGCGCACCTTTTTCGTCATCGCGTACCCGCGCTACTTGAGCACCAACTGGTTTTCGCCGATCATCAACATCGACTTCCCGATGGACATCTCTCTCTTCATCCATCCGATCGATACGGCCGAGATCTTAAAGAACCTGCGCAAATCCGCGACCCAGGTGCAGTCGCAGATCCACATCGAGGCGGAGGGGGGCAAGATCCGCAACCCGGTCCTCGAAACCGCTCTCGAAGATATCGAAGGACTGCGGGACAAGCTCCAGCAGGGAACGGAAAAATTCTTCCGGTTCGGCCTCTACATCACGCTCTATGGAGCCGATGAGAAAGACTTAAACGAGAAGAGCCAGGCGATCGAGGCGCTTCTCGAAGCCCAGCTCGTCTATACCAAGCCGGCCGTCCTGCGGATGGACCAGGGATTCGCGGCGACGCGCCCGC
This sequence comes from Candidatus Moranbacteria bacterium RIFCSPHIGHO2_01_FULL_55_24, assembly GCA_001786575.1. GTDB lineage: Bacteria > Patescibacteriota > Minisyncoccia > Moranbacterales > UBA1568 > UBA1568. The sequence continues at coordinate 35,433 of MFRW01000005.1, forward strand.
TCGCCAACGATGTCTTGGATGTGGCAAACAACCTGAACACCGAGCCGCTTTCCACGACCTTTCCGTTCGTCTCCTCGGACCTTTCCTCGAACCAGGGCATCCTCTACGGCATCAACCGGCACAACAACAGCCTGGTCTTGTATGACCGTTTCAATCTGGAGAATGCCAACATGGTCGTGTTCGCCAAGTCCGGTGCCGGTAAGAGCTATATGGTGAAGCTCGAAGTGCTGCGTTCGATGATGTTCGGGACGAGCGTTATCATCATCGACCCGGAAAACGAATACAAGCATCTCTGCGAGGCGGTCGGCGGCACGTTCCTCAAGATCTCGCTCAATTCCGAAGCGCGTCTGAACCCGTTCGATCTTCCGAAGCGCGTGGACGATGAGGACGGCGAGAGCGTGTTTCGGAGCAGCGTGGCGAATCTCATCGGCCTGCTCCACCTCATGCTCGGGACGGTCACACCGGAAGAAGACTCGATCCTCGACCGCGCCATCCGCGAGACCTATGCGCTCCGCGATATCACCGAGCACAGCGACTACCAGGGCCTGACGCCCGAGGCGTTTCCTACGATGTCGGACCTGTACCAGGTACTCCAGAATATGGACGGTGCAGAATCGCTTGCCATGCGGCTCGAGCGCTATACCGAAGGAATCTTCGGCGGGTTCCTCAACCAACAGACCAATGTGTCTACCGAGAATCAGCTGATCGTTTTCAACATCCGCGACTTGGAGGACGAGCTCCGGCCGATCGCCATGTACATCGTGCTTCAGTTCATCTGGAATGAGATCCGCTCGCAGATGAAGAAGCGCCTCGTCGTGGTGGATGAGGCCTGGGTCATGATGCAGAACGAAGATGCGGCTTCGTTCCTCTTCGGAATCGCGAAGCGCTGCCGCAAATACTATGCGGGCCTGACCACGATTACCCAGGATATCAGCGACTTCATGGCATCCCGCTACGGCAAGCCGATCATCACGAACTCATCGCTCCAGCTCCTCCTGCGCCAGTCGCCGGCGACTATCGATGCGGTGTCCGAGACCTTCTATCTGACCGATCACGAGAAATTCCTGCTCCTGGAGAGCAACGTCGGAGAGGGGATATTCTTCGCCGGGACCAAGCATGCCGCGATCAAGGTGATCGCTTCCTATAGCGAAGACCAGATCATCACTTCCGACCCGCGCCAGCTCTTGGAAATCGAGGAAGCGAAGCGGGATTTCGGGTCTTCATGATTAAGAAAATGTTATGGCTTTCGTGTCTGATTACGCTTCCGGGGAATCCCAAGATGAGGCACTTGCCCAAGAGCTCGAGTACCATACGCGCCTGACGGCGGAACTCCGCGCCCGGGCAGCGGCGCAGTCTTCTTACGAGACGGTTTCCTCCCAGATCGAACGGGTGAAAAAGAGCAAAGCGAGCCTTTTCGCGTACGCCCCGGCACTCCTCTTAGCCGCTCTGAAGGACACGCTCGATCTCGTCGCTATAGGCTCTATCCCGGTTATCGGGACGATAATCACGATCTGTGTCTCCTTTCTTATCTTCCTGTCTCTGCTTATCACGCGAGCCAACAAAGATCTGATCGATTCGAGATTCGTTCTCCGCATGGGTATCGCCGTCATCGCCGGCTTCATCGTGGAGGGATTCTTCTTCGGGATAAATTTCCTGCCGATCGAAGTATTCACGGTACTCGCTGTCCTCTGGATGGATAGACACTTGTCCGATGAGCAGATCCAGGCTTTTTCTGAAAAGGCGAAAAGCATGAAAAGGTAGGCGCGGATAGCTGTTTCCCTTCCGATATTTTTGGTATACTAGAGGAAATATGAGAACATTCTCGCTCGCAGAAAAAAAGTTTATCGGGACCAGCGCCCTGATTCTTTTCTGTCTCCTTTTCTTCGCTTTTTTCGAGGAGAGTTCGCAGTTGAGCGGGGTGCTCCAGGGTTTCATTATCGGTATCGTTTTCTTCTTGGTCATTCCGCTCGCGTACTGCAGGATGGTCTTGCGGGAGCCGCTTTCCAATATGGGGTGGCAAAGAGGAGAAGGTATCTTCGGGTTCTTTTGGCCGCTTCTCTCTGTCGCGATCGCCTTTGCGGGCATTTTCTTCCTTACGTGGCAGTTCCCGGCATTCGCAGAGGCGTATACGTTCCCGGTCGCGGTGGAGACGAACTTCCTCTGGTTCGTGCTTTATGAGCTCTTCATGGTCCCGTTCATCGTCCTCATCTACGAGTCATTCTTCCGCGGATTGGTGCAGATGCTCTGGCTCCAAGCGCTCGGCGCATGGGCGATTCTGGTACAGGCGGCGCTTTTCACAGGCCTGGTCTATGTGAGCGACGGCTTCACCTGGGAGACGCTCCCGCTTCTCGTCTTTGCGCCTTTTGCGGGGTATATCGCCTATAAGACGCACTCGCTCTGGTATGCATTTCTCGGAAGCTGGACATTTCTCTTTCTGACTGACGTACTCTTTTTGATTCTCCGTTAGCCTCTAGCCTCAAAAATATGTTTACATTCGGAAAACGAAAAAAGACCCTTCTCGCTATCCTCATGGTCGGCCAGATGTTCATAGGGAGCGCCCTGCCGGCTGCAGCGCTCTTCGGCGGGATCAAGATCCCGTCGGCATCCAAGGTGGTCTCGGACATCGAGAAGCGCTATCATATCGATCTTGAGAATGTCCAAGATCAGGGAGAGTTGTTCAATGTCCTTTCGAATAAACAGCCTGCTCCGGAGGTCTCTTTATTTTTCTCGCCGTCCGACCCTCGCCTCGGGGAGAAGATTTCTGCCAAGGCTTTTCCGGTTTATTTTATCAACAATGAAGAATCTCTCTATTACACATGGTACCTGAAGCGCGCTGATTGCGGACTGACGAACTCCCCAAGCGCTGCGGTCAGGAGCGCTTGCGATCGGAATAATGATAACCGCATCACCGTAGAAGACTGGAAGATCGAGGCGGTGCGTATCATCGCCCAGAACGGCTATGACAATACCGCTACCAGCTACTCCTCGGACTCCGATGATGACGGCTATCGTGCGCGTTTCGGCGGCGATAACAGGGCGAATACGCCGGATTATTGCTACATCCACGACAATTCTTCGGGGAAGAATTACGAGCTGACAGACAGTTCTTCCGACACGAGTTTCTCCTGTCCGGCCGGGACAACTGCAGTGTGCGTGATCGAGGATGAAGGAGTCGAGCCGGGAGAGATCCCAGAGGGCACATTGGGAACCAGCAGCGCAAGCGATACGTTCGTTGTCGGCAATACCGATGAGTGCAGCGTTTCGGGGCTTCCGGCCTGTACAACGAGCGGAACGCCTTCTTGCGGAACAGGAACGCCGCGCTGCGTCGCGAATCCGGAAAGCAATACTACTTCCTGCGGTACGGCTTTGAGCACCTGCAGCACGACTTCTTCCGGTAATGCAGATCCTTCCTGCAAGCACCTTTTCCCGAAGGCTTCCGGCGCGACGACTGGCGACGGGTCATTCAATGCGAGTGAAGAACGCTTCTGGGGAACCGACCCGAATGATCCGGACACAGCCGACAACGGCAACAAGGACGAAGCGAATGTCACCGGTCTCGGCCGTTCTACCTTCACCTGGAACTATGCGACAGGCGACCAGGTGGGCGTAGCGGTAGAAGGCACCTCGATGATCGCTACCAAGCATGACAATTCTTCGGTGATGATCATGTGGGCCTTCGCCAAGAAGGACTGCCCAGTAGAGGATACCGGATCATATACCCAGTCCATCAAGAATTACAGCGTCGAGATAGAGACGGCCGACATGGATCTCAATAATTGTCTGGAACGCAACCTCGTCGACCCGGCCCAAGGCGGCCAGGCGACGAATCTGGAAGTGGAAGTTTCGGCAACCCCGAATGAGCCGGTGAACGATGAGACCGGGGACGAGTCGGGCGATCTCGTCATCGCCCAGGCGAGCGTGAGCAATGGAGTCCAGGATTTGTCGAGCATACTCTTCGATTGGAAGGTAGATATCAGCAATAATATCCAATTCAGTTCCTCGATCGGGCCAACCGCCGATGTCACTGCGGATCTTCGCAGTCTCTCGCTTTTGAGCAACGCGAAGGGGAATGCTCTGGACGCTGTCCGGCTGAAGCTTGATATTCCGCGGAGCGCGAGCTTGGGCGGCCGGCCGCTTTCGAGCTATCTTTCCGGAGATGTGGGGTATCTCCGCTTCACTTCCCGGGTGAGCGAGAATTTCTCGCAGGGAATCGCTCGCCAGGGGAGGAGCGATGTGATCGTGAAGTTCACTTCCACCCAGAGGAAGATCGTCGCCTATAAGGCAGAACCGGCTCTCGTAGCAGGAAAGATGCAAGTGAGACTCCCTGCCAATGCCGGAGCCATCTGCAATGATGATGCCTTGGATCGCAATGTCTGCCGTGTCGTCGAGAACGAAATCGTCGGCTTGAGCGTCGATGAGAATGATCTCACGAATTTCAATTGGACAATCAATGGATCGCCGCTCCGCTGTTCCGCAAGCGCCGTATCGCCGGACTGCACCGACGGCCAGCAGAATGCGGTGAATTTCTTCCCGGTCACGGGGAACGTGGGCGATACCTACACGGTCACGCTCACGGCAAACGACGTGACGAATGGCAAGACCGTCACGCTCTCGCGCTCATTCAATATCGTCTCGCCGCAAGTACGGATCGTTTCCGGCGATGAGAACGCCGCGTGGCCGAAATTCCTCGGCCAGTACAGGGATGTGACGGGGACAGCGACGGATTGCCCCGGAGGCCTCTGCGATGATGTGAGCAAGAATGTCTTCGAAGCATTCTCCGGCGACAGCCTCACGCTCCAGGCGAAGTTTATCCCGAGCTTCCTCGCGAGTTCCGCCGAAAGGCAGTGGACCATCGATAACGAAAACGTATCCGAGACCAGCCCGAACGAACTTGTCTTCCCGGCCGATAAAGCGCCCTTCATGGTCTACAATATCGGGCTCGCGGCCCGCGTGATGCAGTCCAACGATACCCGGAGGGCTCTCCTGGATATCTGGAATATTTCCCCGCTCGATTCGCCAGAAGTGCATTTCTCTTCAGGGATACAGATCGAGCTCCAGGATCCGACTCTTGTCCGCGGCGATGAAACCCCGGTTCAGAAGTATCTGGCCGCTCTGGTATCGTATGTCCCGGCATCGCTTCTTTTCTCCTTCCGTATCCTTCTAAGCGGAGCGCTCATCCTCTTCGCCACCGGATTCGTGATGGCCATCCTGCCAGGCGGAAGAGCGGCCGAGGCGATTGCTCCAAGTCCGGGCAGATCCGGCAGAAACGATTGGTAAGAGGCTTGTCTGCAAGAAAAATAAAGAAAAATAAAACCGAGGCACCGTAACGCCTCGGTTTTTTTGTGGGCAGGGAGGGACTCGAACCCTCATTTCACAAGGAAACTAGTTCCTAAGACTAGCGCGTATACCAATTCCGCCACCTGCCCGAAATTATAGCGTCTACTGATTCCCTGCCCGAAACGCTCCGCTCGCTAGGGGGATAGAGTATCTGTCAGGGTATCGGTGCGGGTGTGCACCATCCCGGCAAGAACTACACTATTGTAGCGTTTTCGCCGAAAAGTTCAAGGAGGCGGGCTGCTTCCTCACGGAGCGGGAGCGAATCCTCATACTCGCCATGATGGCGGGTGTACTCGCCATACGTATGCTTTTTCTGATCCAGGTGGATATTGATGGAGAATTCGAGACCCGCCTGTTTCGTATAGCAGTGGAAGCGGGGATAGCCAGCTCGGGCAAGAGGCCGGATGAAGCTTTTTTCGCCTTGCTCCTCGCGCTGGAAGGTGTAGCCAGCCCGGCGCATGAGCGTGAGGGAATTCTCCGTAAGCGGTGAGATGCGGATTTTCATGAATTTGTTCTGTAGTCGGGGTACCGGGAATCGAACCCAGACTTCACGCACCCGAAGCGCGCGTACTACCACTATACTATACCCCGTGTTTTTTCTTACTCTACCCAGTGCCGTTTCCGGATAGCCTGGTCTTCCGCTTCCCGCTTTTCCTCGATCTTCTCTTGCGCGAGCGCGCGGAGCTCGCCTATGTCGCTTGCGGCGAGTGTCCGGGCGCGCCCGAGGAGAATCTCGCGCGTATTCTTCTCTTTGTCATCGATCACTTCCGCGAGAAGCACATCGAGGATCGCGCCGATCTTCGGGCCGGCAGGGATACCGACCGTCTCTATGAGATCCGTGCCTTTGATGGCGAGCATCTTCACCGAGAGCGGATCCCGGGAGACTTTCTCGATCATGTATTCCAAATGCCGGAGCTTGTACGGCTTGGCTTTCGGCACACCCGAACCCAAGCGGTCGCCGACGCGGACTGCCATGAGATCATCCATGTTTTCGAGCCCTACCCGTTTCACCAAACGCCGCACAGAGGCTTCGGTGACTTCGCCGACATTGTAATAGAAGAGATGATTATCCACAAGGAGGGAGGCCTTTTTCACGATCGCTTGCGGATATTTGAGACGCTCGAGGATTTTGGTCGTCATGCGCGCTCCGACATGGTCGTGGTTGTAGAAGGTGGAGCGGTAACCCTCACCGCGCTTGGTGCATGGCTTGGCGACGTCATGGAGGAGGGTCGCCAGGCGGACGGAAAGCTTCTGCGACGGGCAAGTTTGGAGGGCGCGCAGGTTGTGCTCCCAGACAGTATAGATATGATGCAGATTCTGGGTCACCCCGATCCCTTCGCGAAGCTCGGGAATGATGTATTCCAAGAGACCCGAGTATTCCAGCATCTCGATGCCTTCTTTCGAGCTTGGGGAAAGGACGATCTTCGAGAACTCATCGCGGATGCGTTCCTGCGAGATGTGGGCCAGATTGCCCGAAAGTTTTTTGATAGCCAGAAGCGTTCCTTCCTCGATGCGCCAGTTTTTCCCGTCATCTTTTTCTTGCGGGTCGCGGAGCTCCGCGAAGAGGCGCACGGCGCGCATGAGGCGCAGAGCGTCTTCGCCGAAGCGTTCTTCCGGAACGCCTACCGTCCGGATGATCTTTTTTTCCAGATCCTCTTGGCCGTGGAATGGATCGATGAGCTGTTCTTTGTCTTCCTTTTTCCCATACGCCAGCGCATTGACAGTGAAGTCCCGTCGCGCCAGATCTTCCTCGAGCGACGCGGTGAAGCGGACTTCATCGGGGCGGCGCTTGTCCTCATAACCGGATTCTACCCGGTAGGTAGTGACTTCGATGATGTCGTGTTCGTGCTTCGGAGGAGTGGTCTTCAGGAAGCGGGGGACTTTGACGCCGACCGTCCCGAAGCGGTTCTCATAGACGCTTCCCGGAAAGACTGCCAGGATCTCTTCGGGAGTGGCGTTGGTCGTGATGTCCCAATCTTTCGGCACGCGTTCGAGGAGCAGGTCACGGACGCAGCCCCCGACGATGAATGCTTCGAAACCGGCTTGTTCCAAAGCCGTCATGGTTTCTCGGACTGGGGTAGGTATATGTATCTTCATGGAGATAAGGAGAGCATCTGAAGCGCAGGCTTTTCAGAATACTCGGAAAGTTGAGAAGTCTCTGGTCTACAAGCTGCGTTTTTTCTCTTCTTCTTTGTAGGCAACGAGCGTGTCTCCGACTTGGATCTTGACGGATCCTTCGAAGACGACACCGCATTCATTCCCTTGGCCGACCTCGTCCGCATTCTGCTTGTTCTGCTGGAGATTCGTCATGCGGCCGCTTCCGACGGATTCGCCGTCACGGAGCACTTCGATGAGCGATCCGCGCAGGAGCTTGCCTTCGCTGACGCGTCCGCCGACGATCATGTCGCGCTTGCCGGTCTTGAAAATCGCCATGACCGAGAGGCGGCCGGAATCGGTGCGGACGATTTCCGGCGGCAGGAGGGAAGCCATCTTCTCTTTCACGGCCTCGACCAGCTTGTAGATGATGTTGTAGGTTTCGATCATAACACCGCTGTTTTCGGCCAGACGCTTCGCGACGGAGGTGGGTTCGGCATTGAATCCGAGGATCAGCGCGTCGCCGCTTTCTGCCATCCTCACGTCGGACTCGGTGATATTACCGACCCCGGAAGAGATGATCTGGAGATTCACCTCGGAGGATTCGATAGAGCCGAGGATCTGTTCGATAGCCTCGAGCGACCCCTGGACGTCAGCCTTGAGGACGACAGCGAGCTTCTTGATCTCCTCTTCTCCCTCGCCTTGGATCTTGGAAGTTTTGCTCTTGGCAGTATCTTTCAGGAGCGCTTCCTTGGATTTGAGCCGGGCCAAGCCTTTGCCACCGACGACTTGGACGACATCATTCACCTGGGGAGCCGTATTGAAACCGTAGACCGTCGTCGGCGCGGAAGGACCAGCGCTTTCCAGATTGCGGCCAGCGAAATCCTCGATGCGGCGGATGCGCCCGAAGGCGGCTCCGGAGACCACATCTTGGCCGACTTTGAGCATTCCGGTGCGCACGAGAACGGTTGCGACCGGACCCTTCTGGGGGTCGAGATGGGATTCGAGAACGACGGAGAGCCCATCCCGTTTCTGATCGGCCCGGAAATCCTCGACTTCGGCTACCAGGAGGATGTTATCGAGAAGGGTGTCGATATTGATATTGTTCTTAGCGCTGATTTCCGTGCACATAGTGTCACCGCCCCATTCTTCGAAGAGGATGCCGTGCTCCGCCAATTCCTGCTTGACGCGCTCCGGCTTGGCATCGGGCTTGTCGATCTTGTTTATCGCCACGATTACCGGGAGCTTGCGCTCTTTCAGGTAGGCGATCACTTCCTTGGTCTGGGGGCGGACGCCATCGTCTGCCGCTACGACGAGGATGGCGATATCGGCGATCGAAAGACCGCGCTTCCGCATCGCAGCGAAGGCTTCATGGCCGGGAGTATCCACGAAGGTGATCAGCTGCTTGTGCTTCTTCACTTGGTAAGCGCTGATGTGCTGGGTGATGCCGCCTGCTTCGCCGGAAGCGACGCTCGCTTTGCGGATGGTATCGAGAAGCGTTGTCTTGCCGTGGTCGACGTGACCGAGGATAGTGACGACCGGCGGGCGGGGAGAAAGATTCTTGCCGGAAGTCTTCTCTTCGGCGAGGATCTTGTTGAGCCCTTCGAGGGTGAGCGCTCCTTCACCGGACTCCTCGACGCTTTCCTGCGTCTCGAAGCCGAGGTCTGCCGCGATGACGCTCGCTGTCTCGAAATCGATCTCCTCATTGATCGTCGCCAGGATACCGTTCTTCATGAGTTCGGTGATAAGCGCCGGCACCGGCACGCCCAAAAGCTCCGCGAGTTTCTTGACGGTCACGGAAGATGGGAGCTGGACGATTTTCGGAGCGGTTTCATTTGTCATAGCGGAAGTTTTCTTAGGAAATAATATGAGAAGAGAGGCTAAACGGTAGTTGATTTTCCGCTGATCGCTTGGGAGATGGCGGTCTTTTCCTCTTCGGTGAAGGGAAAACCGTCGGCATTTCCGTTTACGACAGGCTTGGCATAGACACGGGTGCCTTCGCGGGTATGGAGCGAGGAGATGACGAGGCCGCAATTCCGGCCATCCAGGAGGGCGACCGAAAAGCTCTGATTGCCGCCGACTTCCTTGAAAGGGTTGAAACGGAGCACGCTGGTCTTGTGGACGCTCTTCATGCCCAATTCCCGGAGACGGTTCGAAATCTCGAAAAGCTCTTGGATTTCCTGGTCAAGCGTTTTGGTTTCCTCGAGCTGTTCCAGAAGCACTTTTTCGAGGTCGCGGGCTTCTTTCCCGGAAAAGAAAACCTGAAGCTTCTTGGCAGTACGTCTCTGCCGTACCCAGACGGTAACGAGACCGGCCAATATAAGCATTTCCCCGGCGAAAAGGCCGATGAGAGTATAGAGTGCTGCGGGAGAAAGCTCTTGGAAAAATCCGAACATAAGAAAAAGGCGTCTTGTTCGAAACGGTATCACGGATTTTCTCTTTTGTAAAGCCTTTTAAAAGCGAAAAAAAGCCAAGGCAAGGGATTTTTATCGGGCCGTCCAGAGCGCTTGCGGGTGAGCTACCAGGTCTTCTGGGGTGAAAGGGCGGACGAACTGGAAGCGCGGGCCGGAATAGCCTGCTTCGGGGATGTCCACCTGCTCTTCGAAGACTTCCCGCTTGCGGGCCCAGAGGGTGTAGTCGTCGTAGAGCGCCTGGTAGATGACCATGTCTTCGAGGTTTTCCTCATACTTGGCGATTCCGATTACCAGATACTCGCGGCCTTTGTAGTGCCTGTAGATGCCTAGCTGCATAGGTTTTTGTTTATGAAAATAATGAGGAGAGGGAGGGATTCGAACCCTCGGTACCCTTGCAGGTACAACAGTTTTCGAGACTGTCCTATTCGACCACTCTAGCACCTCTCCTGGTTCCGGTTTTCTTATCTCTCCACTCTTTGTACAAGAAAGCGTCTGGCGAGGCAAGGGAGAGGCTTTGTTGTTCGCTTTTTTCGTTGTACAATAAAAGGCGAAATACCAACAAGAAAAATATGGCTGCGCCCCTTGCTTTGACGTTTGTCGACCCATCCCATGTCCTGCGTGATCTGCCCGTAGCGGCAGGGCAGAAAGTCGCCGATTTCGGCTGCGGCTCGGGTTATTTTTCCCTAGAATTCGCCAAGCGTGTCGGTGCGGACGGGAGCGTCCACGCCTTCGATGTGCTGCCTTCCGCCCTCGAGGCGGTCGCGAGCCGCGCGAAAACGATGGGAATCCAAAATATCACGACCAAGCGCGTGAACCTGGAGAACGCCGATGGTTCCACGCTCCTCGCAGAAAGCGTCGACTGGGTAGTGATCAAGGACATGCTTTTCCAGAATCAGAAGAAAGAAGCCATCCTCCACGAAGCGGCCCGCGTACTGCGGCCCGGAGGCTACATGCTCATCATGGAGTGGAGCCCGGAAGAATCGCTTGTCGGACCGGGGAGAGAACTGCGCATCGCTCCGGAGAAGCTGCAGTCCATGACGGAAGCCGCCGGATTTTCCTTGGAGAAGGAAATCCCGGTTGGAGGATTCCACTACGCTTTTTTAGTGAAGAAAAAATAGGCTTATGAAGCGCTGGCAGAAAAGCATCATGCTCGGAATGGGGATATGCGGGATCGCGCTCCTTTCAGGCTGCGGATTCAAGACGACTGCACCCGAGAGCTATAGCGTGGATCTGGAAGTCTGGGGAGTTTTCGACGACAGTGATGCCTACACGGAAATCTTCAACGAGTACCAGAAGCTCAATCCGTACGTGAAGAATATCCGCTACCGCAAGCTGCCGGTAGAGACGTATAAGGAGGATCTCCTGAACGCTTTGGCGGCGAACAAGGGGCCGGATATCTTCATGATCCGCAATGTCTGGCGGACGTCGTTCGAGGACAAGCTTTCCCCGGCACCGGAAAGTTTCGCGGAACGGAGCTTCCGGGACGCGTTTGTCGATGTAGCCGCCGCCGACTTTATCGGGGACGACAAGAAGATCTATGCCGTGCCGCTCTCGGTGGATTCTCTCGCGCTCTACTACAACAAAGACCTCTTCAACGCGGCCGGCATCGCTGCGCCGCCGACGACCTGGGAAGAGCTTGCTGCCGATGCGGAGAAACTGAATAGCCTCGATGAATACGGCAATTTCCGCCAGTCGGGCGTCGCGCTCGGGACAGCCCGGAATATCAACCGCTCGACTGACATCCTTTCGGCTATGATGTTCCAGCTCGGAGCGAATCTGGGTCAGGAAAACGCTTCCGGCCAAGTGAACCTTAATGACGAAGCAAGCAGCAAAGCGACGGAATTCTATACCCAATTCGCGCGTATCGGTTCCCCATCCTATTCTTGGAATCCGCGCCAGCATTACTCGATCGATGCTTTCTACGAGGGCACCCTCGGCATGATGATCAACTATTCCTGGCAGTACCCGACGATCAAGCAGAAGAACGCCAAGCTAAACATCGGCGTGGCACCCCTGCCCCAGTTCATCGGCGGGAAGACCAGCAATTATGCCAATTATTGGGGCTACGGAGTTTCCAAAAACAAAGAGTATACTGCGCCAGTGGGGCAGCAAGCGACGGTTGATCCGGCCAAGCAGAATGAGCTTCGCATCCATGAATCCTGGCAGCTTCTCCGCTTCATGGCGTACCCGCACCCCGAAAAGACGATTACGCTCGTAAACGGGGCTGAAGGCACTTCCAAAGACTTTCCGCTCGCGTTCGATCCGGCGGAGAAGTATCTGGAGAAAACAAGGAAGCCGGCCGCCCGTCGCGACCTCATAGAGAAACAGAAGAACGATGTGGTGCTCTCGCCTTTCGCTCTGGGGAATCTCATCGCGAAGAACTGGGAACAGAGCAATCCGGAAGCGATCGAGACAATCCTCGCGGATATGATAGAGAGTTTCGTCAGCGGAGAAAAGAGTATTTTCGACGCATTGAGCACTGCCACGAACCGGATCAACGTGCTTTCGAACAAGCGCTGATATTGACAGAAGGCTTTTTTCCCTGTAGAATTCAGTCAATAAGAAAAGGCGTGCACGCGCCTTTTTTCAGTGTTACAGCCTTTTTATCCCTCTCCATAACTATGCAGATCAGAAACATCGCTATCATCGCGCACGTTGACCACGGCAAGACCACCTTGACGGATGCTTTGATGCGCCAGACAGGCATGGTGACCGCTGAAGGGGTCTCTATGGACTCGAACCAGCTGGAGCGCGAGCGCGGCATCACCATCTATGCCAAAAACGCCGCTCTCTTCTACAAGGACACGAAGATCAATATCGTGGATACTCCGGGCCATGCCGATTTCGGCTCCGAAGTGGAACGGGTGCTCCGCTCTATCGACAGCGTCGTGCTCGTCGTGGATGCCCAGGAAGGACCGATGCCGCAGACGCGTTTCGTCCTGAAGAAGTCCCTCGAGCTGGGGCTGAAGCCGATCGTGGTCTTGAACAAGATCGACAAGCCGGCCGCCCGGCCGAAAGAAGTCGCAGAGATGGTGTACGAACTCTTCTTGGATCTCGGCGCGAACGATGAGCAGCTGGATTTCAAAATCGTCTATGCGATCGCACGCGAGGGCGTGGCGAGCCTCTCTCTCGAAACCAAGGGTGAGAACCTCTTCCCGCTTCTCGACACGCTGCTTGAAGTGGTGCCTCCGGCCGAACAGGCCGTAGACAAGCCGCTTTCCGCACAGCCCTTCAACCTGGGCTATGACAACTTCGTCGGACGTCTGGCGGTTGCCCGCGTCTACGAAGGCAAGGTTTCCGTGAATGATTCCGTGCTCGTACGGAACGTTTCCGGAAAGAGCGAATCAGGCAGGATCGTAAAGCTGTTCACCTTCCGCGGACAGGAACGCGTCGAGACGAATCAGGTGGAGGCAGGGGATATCGTCATGATCGCCGGACTGCCGAATATCGAGATTGGCGATACTATCTGCGTGAATTCCGACCAGGAGCTTCTGCCCGCTATCGCGATCGACGAGCCGACTATCTCGCTCAACTTCTTCGTGAACGATTCTCCGTTCGCCGGACGCGAAGGAAAATTCGTGACGAACAAGCAGATCCGCGAACGTTTGGAGAAAGAATTGGAAGTGAACGTGGGACTCCGTATCGACTTCGGCGATGCCTCCTACAAGGTCTATGGCCGCGGCGAACTGCACGTAGCAATCCTTCTGGAGAACATGCGCCGCGAAGGCTATGAGGTCCAGGTATCCCAGCCGCAGGTGATCATCAAGGAAGTGGACGGCCAGAAAGTCGAGCCGTTCGAAGAAGTGACCGTCGAGTGTCCGCAGGAGGCCTCGGGAACCGTCATCGAGAAGCTCGGCAAGCGCAAGGGCATCATGACCGATATGCGCGAAGGGAGTGGAGGCTATACCCGCATGCTCTTCGATGTTCCGACTCGCGGGCTTTTGGGCTACCGCGGCGAGTTCATGATCGATACCCGCGGCGAGGGCACCCTCTATACCCGGGTGCTCGGTTTCCGTCCGCATGCCGGAGAAATCAAGAAACGCGATGAGGGATCGATGATCTCTATGGTTACCGGCAAAACCGCAGCCTTCGCACTGTACAATCTGCAAGACCGCGGGGTTCTGTATGTAGGTGCCGCCGTAGAGGTCTACGAAGGCATGGTTATCGGCAATGTCACCAAGGGGTCTGACATGGCAGTAAACCCGATCAAGGGGAAGCAGCTGACCAACATGCGTTCTTCCGGCACTGATGATGCGATCAAGCTCATCCCAGCCTGGGAGCTTTCTATCGAGCGGGGATTGGAAACCATAGCGGAGGATGAATACCTCGAAGTCACGCCGGAAAGCGTCCGCCTCCGCAAGCAGTTTTTGAAAGAGACTGATCGGACAAAAGCCGGCCGCAAGAAGTAACGTTCGCGATCGATATAGCTCGGGCCAGGAGGAGACTCCTGGCCCTCTTTTTTGCTGTTTTTCTGTGATACAATAGAGAAAACAAAAACAGGCTCCATATGTATCAGAAAACTGCAAGAATCTTCTTTCTCGGGATGTTCTTGTTTTCTTTTTTCTCGCCGCTGCCGGCGGACGGCGCGGGTTTGGTGCCCTGCGGCCAGAATGTGAACGATCCTGCCACCGATATCGATGAGTCGGCAAAATGCACCATGTGCCATCTCGTGGTGGCCGGAAACGGGATCATCAACTGGCTCATGGGGATCATGACGATCCTCGCGATCGCGATCGTCTTCGCTATGGCGATCTATTACATCATCTCGGCCGGGAACCAGGGGATGATGGAGACCGCCAAAAGCGGCATCAAGGCGGCACTCATCGGGTTTGCGGTCATGCTTTCGGCCTGGCTTATCGTCAATACCACGCTCCGGATCTTCGGCGCTACTATTCCGGGACTTACTAGCTCTAGCGGAGGCTTCACCTTCACTTGCGATATCTCGTCTTCTGCCGGCACATCCAGCGCAGGCGCCGGAGCAGGTGCCGGAGCAGGCGTCGGAGCAGGTGCGCCAGCCGGAGGCGGTGCGGCCTGCGAGAACATCGATGCTGCCAAGGCGCGGCTTTCGGCAGGCGGTACGGTCTGCAACGGGACCGGTTCCTGCCCGTCTTGCAATACCCAGCCGTTCGATTCCTTGATCGAGAGGTATGCCAAGCAGTACAAAGTCTCTCCTGGACTGATCCGCGGAGTGATCGCTCGGGAATCAAGCTGTGATCGGATTAAGGAGAAGAAGGAGAGCGACGGCAGTTCAAGCTGCGGGCTGATGCAGGTGAATACGCGTTCTTCTACATACTCCTGCGCCCAATTGAAAGATTCAGCCACGGGGATCATGGAGGGGACGCGTATCCTGGCAGCGGCTTACTCTACAGCACAAAGCCTGAAAGCCAAGTATGGCAATAGGGTGACCGTGAACGAACTCGCAGCAGCGATTCATAACGCGGGAGCGGGAGAGAGCGCGGCGAGCGTCGACTGTTCGTCGGCGAGCGGTTGGCCCACTATCCCGAAATGGGGATGCCCTATCAATCCAGGGAACGCTCAATTCAATGCGTGCGCCATCAGGGATTACGCTTGCAATGTCGGAGCGTGTAAATAGCTTTTAGGAACGATGATGTTTCACGCAGCACTTGTCTCTGTGGCCCATGCCGGAGCGATCACGGACGCGACACCGGTCGCCGGCATCCTTCAGAATGTTTTGGAATTTCTGTTGTCAATCGTTGGCGTGCTTGGTATAATCGGGTTAGTTATCGCTGGATTCCTGTATCTGTCGGCCGCCGGGAATATGAGGCAGACGAATCTTGCCAAGACGATGACAGTCGCTTCGCTCATCG
Organism: Candidatus Moranbacteria bacterium RIFCSPHIGHO2_01_FULL_55_24; assembly: GCA_001786575.1. GTDB lineage: Bacteria > Patescibacteriota > Minisyncoccia > Moranbacterales > UBA1568 > UBA1568. The sequence continues at coordinate 51,106 of MFRW01000005.1, forward strand.
GCATCATAATCGCCTTGGGAGCGCTGGTCATCGTTTCACAGTTAAGCAAATTCTTCAGTTAAGAGCAGAACGTAAAAATAAAAACAGAGCGCCTCGCAGGGAGGCCTCGTACATGGAAGGAGGTGAGAGAAGTATGACACAAATCAAAAAAGCTTTGTACGGCGCATACGCTACCGCGTTGGCTTTGTCTCCTTTGGCGGCATCCGCACAATGGGGCCAGGGCATCAGTAATGCTGGCGAAGCAGATCTCCCGAGCGGAAGCATCATCGGTATCATCGAACAGACCATGTACTGGCTTCTGGCCATCTTGGGTTTCATCGGTATTATCGGTTTCGTTATCGCTGGTATTCTCTATCTCACCGCAGCTGGCGATGAGAGCCAGATCGAGAAGGCCAAGAATGCTATGACGTATTCCATCATCGGCGTCATCGTCGCTCTGATCGGTTTCGTTATCATCCAGGCTGTCACGCAGTGGCTCGGTGGAGGAACCTCCAGTTTCTAAGGACCACTTGTCCGGACCAAAGCAATCCGCCTGCAAGGCGGATTGTTTTTTTATGCGGAAAAGAGTAGTATGGAGGCAGTAATAAAAGGATTTATGTCCAAAAAACAAATACAAAGAAGCCTTCTATCCGTATTCTCAATTCTCCTGTTCGCGGGCGCGGTGCCTGTCCTTCAGGCGGTGACCACTTGCCCCACAGGCTATAATTTAGTTTCCGGAGTCTGTATTCCGAGTAACACCGGATTGCCTGACACGCCCGTCATCGACATTATCGGCGAGTTCATGTTCTGGCTCCTTTCCATCTTCGGAATGCTGGCGGTCATCGCTTTCGTGATTTCCGGTATCCAGTACATCACTTCGGCCGGCGATGAGGGCCAGGCCGAGACAGCCAAGAACAACATGAAGTACGCTATCATCGGCGTCATCGTCGCATTGAGCGGACTCGTTATCATCCAGGCTGTAGAGGGGGTACTTACTGCGACGCCTGGTTTCTAATACGGGACTATGCAAAACACAAAAAAATTCTCACGGAACCTCCTAGCGGCAATATTGTTTTTCTTGGTGAGCGCAGGATTCGCCGGCATAGCGGAGGCCCAGCAGCCAGGCACAACAGCCACTTGTCGAGCAGTAAGCGGGACCTGTATTCCTGGTAGTCCCCATCCGCAATATTCTAGTTGCGGTCATGATTGGGGGCGGCTGGATTGTGCGGAGAGTTACAAGTGCTGCACGCTGAAAACCAGTACGACATCTGCCAACACTAACGCTAACGCCAATACCACAGGAGGCACTACTTCTCCGACAGGTGGCGGAGGAGGCGCTCCCAAAGCAGGCAACGGCGGCGGAGCAACTGCACCGAATGCTCTCGGCGGCGGAAATGCCACATCGACATCGATAAACATTACGAATCCCCTCAAGTTCGAAACAGTCGAGGAAGTGGTGACGAGCCTTCTGGGGACGCTCCAGGGCATCGTCGTGATTCTCGCCTTGGTATTCATCGTCATCGGTGCGCTTCTCTATATCACTTCGGCTGGGGATGAGGGCCGGATAAAGACCGCCAAAGCGGCTATCACGGCGGCGCTTATCGGTCTGGCTATCGCGCTGGCCGCGCCATCGTTCTTGAAGGAAATAGGAGGAATCCTGGGCTGGGGCGCAGTCGATAGCAGCGCCGCGGCGGGAGCGCAGACGCTCTCGGAGATCGCGATGAATGTCTTGAATTTCCTCCTCTCGATTGTCGGCGTACTGGCGATCATCATGCTCATCGTAGGCGGCATCATGTACCTCACCGCTGCCGGAGACGAGGACCGGGTCGATACCGGCAAGAACATCGTGAAGTATGCGATCATCGGTATTATCGTGGCTTTCGCCTCTCTCGTGATTGTCAGCCAATTGGCAAAATTCTTCGCACCGTAAAATTTGAGACGAGCGCAAAGAAAAAAGCGGTGAGTACAGATGTACTCGCCGCTTTTAGTTGGGTTGAAGCAGAATCTAATCCGCTTTCTGTGTGATCCTCATCACGATTTCTCCCTGGTTGCCCTCGAAGGCTCCGGGACTCGGGACGACATTGATGCTTATCCCGATGCGCGATGGTTCATCCAGCACGAAGCTTCTTTTTCTTGGATCGAAGGCTTCGCCATGGTCGATACGCGCTATAGGCGCTGCCACGAGACGCATCTTCCTCACCGGTGCCTGATCGAGGAATTGCTTCTCGTACGGCTGGCCAGACCAGCTCTCGAGACTCATCCCTTGAGGAGGGATGGGCTGGGAGCTGATGATCCGGGTATGGTTATCATCCCAGATTGCCAGCTGTATATTTGCGCTCTGGAGCTTGAGCTTATAGGTTCCGGGCTCCAATTCTTCGGACATGCACCACCCGGCGCTTTTCTTCCAGAGTGTTTCATTCGGACTGCACGTGATGGTAGCGACCGTTTGGTAGCTAGTATCACTTTCCGAAGAAATCTTGGAAGCGATGCTTTGTATGAGCGCGATCGCGATTATGCCGATAATGAACCACTTCAGGACGCCAACTTCGTTGAATTTCCCAGTGACTAGGGTAGCCACGGATCCTTTCGGGTTAGACATTATTTTTTCTCCTGTTTCTGTCGCCGACGCTGGCGCAGATTCTTCTGAAGTTGATCCTCATCAGTTTTCTGTTCCTGCGTCAGATTGTTCATGAGTCCTGCAGCAGCGCCTGCTTGAGCAAGCGGGCTGCCGCCTTCCAGTGTGACAACGGTTCTCTCGCCTCGAGATGCCTGGACAGCAGCCAAAGCTTCTTGAACCGAAAGATTTCCGCCACCTGCTTCCATAAGGTGCTTGACCTGTCTTGCAAGGGTAGCAGTATCGGCCATATCTGAATCAGCCTCTGCCTTTTCCTCTGCGATCTTGGTTTTTGCAGCTTCCAATTTTTCAGGCAAGCGGATGCCGGCAATCTGGATATCACAGATGAGGATACCTGTTCCGGTTTTTTCCATCTGCTTTTGTAATTTCTCTTGCAAGTTATTCGCGAAGTCCTGGCGCTTTTTGGCTAAGTCATCATACGGCATATCTGCCACGTCGTCTCGGATCTGATCTTCAGCCTCGAGTTGGAGCAGCTTGACCGGATCCTCCACATTGAGGAAAAGCGAAATACTCTCCACTTTGTAGGTCAGGCTGATATTGACGGTAATCGGCAGGCCTTCCTTATCGAGTACTTCTGAAGGGTTGATATCCAAGTTTCTCTTTTCGATAGAAACTTCGAGGACTTTTCCAAGCGGTTCCGGCCAATGCCAGCACCACCCTTCGCGGAAGATCTTCTTCTCTTCGCGGCGCCCGAGGAAAATCGGTATGCCGCGGTGCGCGATCTTTACTATCCGGAGTCCGCGCCGGAAAAAGTTTGAACCGATAAACAAACCGAAGAGAGCGACAAAAATATACTGGAGGCTCATGCCGAATAGCTTGAGATCGTGCAGTCCGCCGGTCAAGAGGGAAATGATTCCATTGACGAGGAGGGCGACCGCAATCGCTACACCGAGCGACCACCAGAAACCGATAAGCAGATTGTCTTCTTCTGCAACTTGGATAACAATCGCTCGTTCCTCCCCGATATTCGAGGCTCTACGAATGAGAGCATCATCGGACAAAGGAGGGGTCACGGGATTTTCTGTAGGTGACATTCGAATTCTCCTTGAAAAGTTGTTAAGGTGCCTATTTTGGACGGCTTTTGGCCGCGTCACAGATCTAGGCACCGCCTAAACTTGTAACGTGTCACTATAGCATAAAAACGAATAAAAGTCAATAATGGGCTTGTATAAGCTAAAAAGGCGGCAGAGCGGTTGACAAGAGCTCGTTTTCCGGCTAGAATGGGCTTGTCCAGTCATGAGAGGTATGAAAGTTCGCGGAAGCGAGCTTTTCTTTTTTTCTCGGGGCACGGATATTTTTTATACGTAATCAAGCTAATCAAGAATCCTATGCCACGCAAAAAAGTGCAGAAGGAAGAAAAGGAAGAAGATGTGCAGGAATCCGGGAGCCTCTCGGGACGCCTGGGCGAATTCGGCAGCGCAGTGATGCAGATCGCTGACGAGAAGAGTCTCTCCAAGGAGCGTGTCCTGGAAGTAGTGGAAGCCGCTCTCGCCGCTGCTTATAAGAAGGACTACGGCAAGAAGGGTCAGGTGATCCGCGCCCAGTTCGACGAAGTCTCCAAGAGCGCGTCGTTTTTCCTCGTGAAGGAAGTCGTTGATGAGACGACTCGCGAGTTCGTCGAAGAAGGTGTCGAAGAGGAGGAAGAAGCGGCTCCGGCCGAAGAAGCGGCTGACGAGGACCGCCTGCCTCGCTACAATCCGGAACGCGATATCACTCTGGAAGAGGCGAAGAAGATCCGCAAGGATGCCAAAGTCGGTGAAACCATCGAGATCGCTCTCCCGAGCGAAGAGAATTTCGGCCGCGTCGCCGCGCAGACCGCCAAGCAGGTGATCATCCAGCGCATCCGCGAAGCCGAACGCGAGACGATGTTCGAAGAATACAAGGAGAAGGAAGGCCAGGTCGTGAACGGCATCGTCCAGCGCGTCGAGGGCCGGAACGTCTTTGTCGATCTCGGCAAATCCATCGGCATCCTGTTCCCGTCGGAGCAGATCGAAGGCGAGCACTACCGCATCGGCCAGCACCTGAAGGTGTACCTGGTGCGCGTCGAGTCCGATACCAAGGGTCCCGGACTCCTCCTTTCCCGTACGCATCCGGAAATGGTGCGTCACCTGTTCACGCTCGAAGTGCCGGAAATCTTTGCCGGAACGGTAGAGATCAAGGCGATCGCCCGCGAAGCGGGTTCCCGTACCAAGATCGCTGTTTCCTCCACTGAAGAAGGCGTCGATCCGATCGGCTCCTGCGTGGGCCAGAAGGGGACGCGTGTCCAGGCCATCATCGATGAGCTCGGCGGCGAGAAGATCGATATCATCGAATGGAACGAAGACCCGATCAAGTTCATCAGCGCGGCTCTTTCCCCTGCGAAAGTCCTGGGCGCCGAACTGTTCGAGGAGGAGAAGCGGGCCGTGGTGACCGTTCCGAACGACCAGCTGTCGCTCGCGATCGGCAAGCGCGGCCAGAACGTGCGCTTGGCAGCCAAGCTTTCCGGCTGGAAGCTGGATGTGACCAGCAATGGCGAGCCGGAAGCGGCGAAGGAAGAAGGCGCTCCGGAAGAAAAGGAAGAAGAGAAGGAAGCGCCGAGCGAGGAAGCTCCTCTCGTCGAAGCGGAACCCGTAACGGAAGCGCCTCTCCCTGAAGCGGCTCCGGAAACGGAAGAGAAGGAAGCGTAAATCAAAACTCTAACTGTTCCAAACATATGAATCTTTGGCACGAAATCTCTCCTGGCAAGAATGTCCCGAACGTGATCAATGTGATCATCGAATGTCCCAAGGGAACGAAGAACAAGTATGAGATCGACAAGGAAACCGGCCTCATCAAGCTGGATCGCGCGATGAAGACGAGCCAGGATTACCCGTTCGATTACGGTTTCGTTCCCCAGAGCCTCTGGGAGGATAACGACCCGCTCGACGTGGTGCTCCTCACCACCTATCCGCTCGCACCGGGCATCCTGGTGGAAGCCCGCCCGGTCGGCATCATGAACATGATCGACGGCGGCGAAGGCGATGACAAGATCATCGCTGTCCCGAAGGACGACCCGCGTTTCGACAACGTGAAGAACTTAAACGATCTGAACCCGTACACGCTCAAGGAAATGCAGCATTTCTTCGAGACGTACAAGACGATCGACGGCAAGAAAGTCGTCGTGAAAGGATTCAAGAAGAAGGACGAGGCGCTCAAAGCCGTGAAGCGCGGCCTCAAGATATATCAGGACAAGTACGGCAAGAAGTAAGCCTTTAAGTTGACGGTTCCGACCGGCGGGAAATTCCCGGCCGGAGCCCATTTGAAAATGCTATGGAAGTCAAAGTGAAGAATCTGCCGGAATCTCGCGTCGAATTGGAAATCTCTCTCCCATGGGAAGAATGGAAGGGTGAGATGGACCATGCGGCAGAGAGTCTCGCAAAACAGGTGAAGATGGAAGGGTTCCGTCCGGGCAAGGCGCCGCGTGCCGTATTGGAGCAGCGCTTCGGACGCGGAGCTCTCCTCGCGGAAGCAGCCGAACACGCTGTGTCACATTCCTACCCGAAAGCCCTCGAAGAGAAAGCGCTGGATGCGATCGGCCGTCCGGAAGTGGAGCTCGGAACCGTCAAGGAAGAAGAGACACTCACGTACACCATCCGTACCGATGTCATGCCGGAAGCCAAGCTTAGCGACTGGAAAAGCGCGGTGAAGAAGATCAATAAGGAAGCCGGGAAGGAGCCGGTAGCCGTAAGCGACCAGGATGTCGCAGATGAGCTCGCGCGCATCGCCGAGATGCGAGCGCCGATCATCACGGTTCCGAGAAAAGCGCTCGATGGCGATACGGTCCTCGTGGACTTCACCGTGCGCCAGGACGGCGTCGTGATCGAAGGCGGCAAGAGCGAGAATCACCCGCTAGTTCTCGGGAGCAATGCCTTCATCCCCGGTTTCGAGGGCGAAGTAGCCGGCATGGAGGCGGGCGAAGAGAAAATCTTCACCCTCACCTTCCCGGCGGATTACCATGTGAAGCACCTGGCAGGCAAGCCGGCGGAGTTCACCGTGAAGGTACGTGCCGTCCAGGAGAAGCAGATCCCGGAGATCAACGATGAGTTCGCGAAGATGGTAGGAAACTTCGAAAGCCTCGCCAAGCTTGAGGAAAATATCCGTTCCGGCATGGCAGAAGAGCAGAAGACGAAGCGCAAGGAAGAGCAGCGCACCAAGATTCTGGATGTGCTCATCGACGGGGCGACGATCGAATTCCCGCGCTCGCTCATCGAGGAAGAGCTGGGCCGGATGCTCCGCGAATTCGAATCCCAGGTCCAGATGATGGGCATGGATTTCCAGGGGTATCTGAACCAGGTCGGAAAGAGCGAGGAAGATGTGAAGAAGGATTGGGAACCGCAGGCCAAGAAGCGCCTGGCGGCCCATCTGGTCCTGGATGCCGTGGCGAAGGAGTTGGAAATCTCCATAGAAAGCGATGAGATCGAGGCCGAGATGAACAAGACAATCCAGTACTACAAGAACGTGAAGGATATCGAGAAGAACATCGATCTTTCCCGGCTCTACACGGCTGTCCGCGGCCAGATCCAGAACGAACGGGCGATTGCCGAACTCGAAAAGATCAGCTAGCCGCCATTGACGTTTCGGAAATCCCAGAGTAAGATAAAGGACACTTCAGATAAGAGTGTCCTTTTCTTTTCAGTATAAATCCGAATAACAATATCTCTCTATGCAAAACAACTATCTCATCCCGATGGTGGTAGAGAAATCGCAGTACGGCGAACGTTCCTACGACATCTACTCCCGCCTCCTGAAGGACCGCATCATTTTCATCGGCTCTCCCATCGATGACGGCGTGGCCAACGCGGTGATCGCCCAGCTCCTCTTCTTGGAATCCCAGAATGCCAAGGAGGACATCAAGATGTACATCAATTCCCCGGGCGGACAGGTGACCTCCGCACTCGCGATCTACGACACCATGCAGTACGTGAAGCCGGAAGTCCAGACCATCTGCATCGGCATGGCCGCTTCGGCTGCGTCCGTGCTCCTGGCTGCCGGCAAGAAGGGGAAGCGCATGGCGCTCCCGAACGCCGAGGTGATGATCCATCAAGTCTTGGGCGGCGTGCAGGGCCAGGCGACCGATATCGATATCCACGCCAAGCACATCTTGAAGACCCGCGACCGGCTCAACAAGATCCTGGTGAAGCACACCGGCCAGAAATTGGCGAAGATCGAGCTGGATACCGAACGCGATTACTTCATGGCGGCTGAAGAGGCCGTGAAGTACGGCATTGTCGACAAGGTGATCAGCTAACCGTTAAGCAAAAACCGCCATTAAGGCGGTTTTTGCTTTGTATAAAGCCAGAAACAGTCTTATAGTCTTGACAAAAGACTCTTTTAGGAGTATAATAATAAGTTATTTAAAAATAGGTATCTCGTGACCGGATGGAGCCGCTTGCAGGAAAGCTTTTTCTGTAAGCGTACTCCCTCTGGGAGCCAAGTTTTCTGCTCAATAGTGAGCTATAACTATGGGAGAAATAGTATGACCCGCTTTCAGTCCGTTTCCGGTGTCGCCAAGATGCAGGATGTCGGGAATTACGAACGCGAACGCAGCGCGGCTTATGAGCGCAGGGCGCAGTATCACCGCGAAGAATACCTTCGGGATGTCGATACTACCATAGATATGCTGAAGGAGCGCCGGAGCAATGGAGAGAACGTGTACGCGCACATCCAGGCTACGGTCGGCGTGGTCTTCAAGCGCTTCATCGACGAACTTGCAGGGTGTCAGAACTTCTACGGGATTCAGGATATTTCCTTCAAGCTCTGCAAATATGTCGGGCTTAACATGCGCGAGTTCGAGAAGATCCATGCAGCTATCCTGGCCGCCTGGAAACGTCTTGACCGGCCGCTGCCGCCGAAACTCCAGGAGCGCCTCGAGACGCTCGAAGATCGGCAGCGGCACTATCTTGCTAATCGTAACAGGCCTCGCGTAAGCAGCGCTCCCTTGAATAAGGGTTCGCTCCAGCACGTCACACCGGTCACCGGCAAGACGGCTAAAGCTCGGGCCAACGGTGTGGCCAAGCGTGTGGCCGAGAATCGTGCAGCGCGCCTCGCAGCCCAGCCGCCGAAGGGGTCGAGCGGCAGTAGCGGCCGCCCTGGCGCCAAGGACCAGAAGAAGAAGTAGGGATACGTTCCCAAAACCCGAATACGGGCGTCGTAGGATAAAACCTGCGGCGCCCTTTTTCTTTACGTCAGAAGAGAGAGCAGGCTGGTGCCGTTCATCTCGGCAGGCTTCTCGAGACTCATGATCTCGAGGATGGTCGGGGCGACATCGGAGAGGAGGCCGTTCACTTCGTTCTGCTCGCGCGTCATCTGTTCGGCGTTTTTCTCGCGCTGGTTGTCCGGCGTGATGTACCAGAGGGGAATCGGATTGGTGGAGTGTTCCGTATCGATCTCGCCCGTCGCATGCTTCTTCAACTCCTCGACGTTGCCGTGGTCGGAGGTGATGATGATCGCCGCACCGGCTTTCAAGAGTGCGGGAATGAGGATGGAGAGACTCTTGTCAGTGGCTTCGACGGCTTCGATAGAAGCTTCTTCGTTCCCGGTGTGCGCCACCATGTCCGGGTTGGCATAATTGACCAGGATGAAATCATACTCGTTCTTCTCTACGGCTGCGATGAGCGCTTCGGTAATCTGGGGCGAACTCATTTCCGGGATTTCATCGAAGCGCGCGACTGACGGCGAAGGGATGAGCATGCGGTCTTCTCCGGCAAAGGCTTTTTCATTGCCGCCGTTGAAGAAGTAGGTGACGTGCGCGTACTTCTCGGTTTCGGCGATACGAAGCTGCTTCTTGTTGTTTCGGCTCAAGACCTCGCCCAAGCTGTTCTGGATGTCTTCCGGCGGGAAAGCGACAGCTACCGGCAGTCCGCGTTCGTACTCGGTCATGGTCGCGAAGAAAAGGCCGCGCTTTTCGCGAGTGAAGCCGCTGAAACTGTCCAGAACGAAAGCCTGGGTCAGTTCGCGAGCCCGGTCTTCACGGAAATTGAAGAAGATGACCGAGTCGTTGTTTTCGATAAGGGCGACCGGGTGCCCCTTTTCCGTGATGACCGTCGGTTCGATGAATTCATCGGTGATGTTTTTGGCGTAGGACTGTTCGAGGAAAAGAAGAGGGTCATCGGATTGGTCCCCTTTTCCTTCGGTCAGCATGCGGTATGACTTCTCGATGCGGTCCCAATTGTTGTTCCGGTCCATGGCGAAGTTCCGGCCGGAGAGGCTCGCGATCTTGCCTACGCCGACGAGGCGCATCTCGCGGATGAGTTCCTTCAGCTGCTGGATGGCGGCCGTCGGTGCCGAATCGCGGCCGTCGGTGAAGATATGGACGTAGACATCTTCGAAGTTCTCTTTCTTGGCGAGTTTCAGGAGCGCCAGCAGGTGGTCCCTGTGGGAATGCACGCTTCCGGAGCTGACGAGTCCCATCAGATGGAGCTTGCTCTTCTTTTCTTTGGCTTGGTTGATGGCTTCGAGAAGGACGGCGTTCTGGTAGAAACTTTCATCCTGGATGGCAAGCGAAATGCGCGGCATGTTCTGGTAGATGACGCGCCCGGCACCCATGGTCATATGGCCGACTTCGCTGTTGCCGGAGGTATTCCAAGGAAGGCCCACGGAGATTCCGGAGGCCTGCAGAGTGGTCATCGGGTAGTAGCGATTCAGGGCATCGAAGGTAGGGAGCGTCGCTTCGCGGATCGGATTGCCTTGGACGGTATTGCTCAACCCCCAGCCATCAAGCACGATCAATACGACAGGTCGGTACATGGTATTTGTTTTCGGCTTAATGATTGCATCATAGCATCCATTTTAGGCTTTTGACAAAAGCATTTTCCGGGATTATCATCCTTATACAGGCTTAAATTACTCATTTTTGCATGTACCGGAATATTTCGGGAAACGACCTGGTTTATATCAGTCTTATGACGCATCTTTTCTCACTCAATCAAATAAATCAGCAGAGAAAACTCGCCTCCGGCAAGGGGAGCGAGCGTGCCTGGTCGGCTTCCTTGGGTTTCTGGTCCGTTGCAGAGCACACCTATGGAATCACTTATCCCTATCCTGCTTTCAGCGGTCGCGCTGGGGGTGGGTATCTTTTTGGGCTATCTTGTCCGTCAGAATCTCGCTAAGAAGCAGCTTTCGACCGCCGAAGGTCAGGCGGCCAAAATGATCGAAGAGGCCGAGAAGAAGGTCCAAGAGATGACTCTTGAGGCCAAGAATCAGGCTGTCCAAATCCTCGAGGACGCCAAGAAAGAAGAGAAGATCCGCGAGGAGAAACTCTTGAACCAGGAAGCGCGGATCGAGAAGCGCGAAGAGCAGGCCGAACAGCTCCACCAGGAGAACGAGACCGAGAAGAAGCGCATCTTGGAAAAGGCAGAGGAAATAAAGGCGATTCAGAAGGATACGGAAGCGCTCCGGAGCCAGGAGATGGAGAAGCTCGAAAAGATTGCTGCCCTTCCGAAGGAGGAGGCCGCGCAAGAGCTCTTCCGTCTGGTAGAAGAAGAAAGCAAGGAGGCGCTGGTGAAGCGCATGTCGAAGCTGGAACGCGAGAGCCACGAGGAACTGGAAAAGCGCTCTCTCAATATCATGGCGACGGTTATCCAGAAGTATTCCCGTTCGCATGTCTCTGAATTTACGACCACGACCGTCCAGATCCCTTCGGACGAAGTGAAAGGGAAGATCATCGGCAAGGAAGGGCGGAATATCCGCGCCTTGGAGAAGGAGACAGGCGTCGAGCTGATCGTAGACGATACGCCGGAGACGGTGATCATCTCGGGCTTCGATCCGGTGCGGCGCGAGATCGCGAGGATCGCGCTTGAGAAGCTGGTCAGCGACGGCCGTATCCACCCGGCTCGCATCGAAGAAGCGGTAGAGGAGGGAAAGAAAGAAATCGACCAGAAAATCAAGGAAGCCGGCGAGGCCGCGGCCTATGACGCCGGTATCGCGGGGCTCCACCCGAAGCTTCTCTATATATTGGGACGCCTGCGTTACCGCTATAGCTACAAGCAGAATGTGCTCCTGCACTCGCTCGAAGTATCGTACCTGGCCGGAGCGCTCGCAGCCGAGCTCGGAGCGGACGTCGCCTGCGCCAAGAAGGCGGGACTCCTCCACGATATCGGCAAGGCGGTGGACCATGAGATCGAGGGCACGCACGTGAAGATCGGCATGCGCATCCTGGAGAAGTTCGGCTTGGGCCAGAACGTCATCGATGCGATGAAGTGCCACCACGACGAATACCCTCATCAGACCATCGAATCGTTCATCGTGACGGCCGCTGACGCTATTTCTGCCGCTCGTCCGGGCGCTCGCAAGGAAACGGCAGAGAAGTACATCAAGCGCCTGCAGGAACTGGAAGCGCTCATCAATACCTTTCCGGAGGTAGAGAAGTCCTATGCTATCCAGGCCGGCCGCGAAGTGCGCATCTTCGTCAATCCGGAGAAGACCGACGACTTGGGCGCTATGAAGCTCGCTCGCGATATCGCCAAGCGCATCGAGGAAGAACTCAAGTATCCGGGTGAAATCAAAGTGAATGTGTTCCGCGAGACTCGCGCCGTGGAGTACGCCAGATAAGGACCATTCCAAGAAATGGCTTATCTATTGCATTCTCTGGAAAAAAGGCTTAGAATCAGGGACAGGAGGATAACTTGCACTTTCGGCTCTTCTCGCTGTTCCGTACGGGGCAGGAAGAAAGAAAGTCTAAACTAGAAAGGCAGGTGGGAAGCATGAAAAACATAAATAAGGACGCTCTCGTACACGCTCTCGTTGAAAAGACGGATCTTTCGAAGAAAGATGTTGAAGCAGTACTCGAGTGCATAATCGACCAGATCACGAGCGAACTCCGTCAGGGGAACAAGGTGACTCTCACCGGTTTCGGAACTTTCAAGGTTTCGAATCGCGCCGCTCGCGAAGGTATCAACCCGCAAACCAAGGCCAAGATCACCATCCCGGCCATGACTGTACCGAAGTTTACTGCTGGCAAGACTCTGAAAGAAGCAGTAAAGTAGCCAACGCCGTCTTTTGAAAGACGGTAAAACAAAAGATAGGGCTGGAACCTGCCATACGGCAGGTTCTTGCTTTTCCTGATTGACTGGAGGCTTTCTTTCGGCTAGACTTGGGAAAGTCTTTCCGAAAACCGGGACTTTAACGGGGCGTAGTATAGTGGCAGTACGAGTGGTTTGGGACCATTTAGTCTGGGTTCGATTCCCAGCGCCCCGACATGAAAAAGGTAGTCACCATCGGCGGAGGAACCGGGAGCTTCATGCTCTTGTCAGGGCTCAAGAAATATCCGATTGAGCTCTCGGCCATCGTCTCCATGGCGGATGATGGCGGATCGACAGGAATCCTGCGGGATGAGCTCGGTGTCCTCCCGCCTGGCGACGTGCGCCAGTGCCTGGTAGCGCTTTCGGATTCTTCCGACATGCTTCGGAAGCTCATGAACTACCGTTTTGCCGATGGCGGGCTTTCCGGGCATAGCTTCGGGAATCTCTTCCTCTCGGCTCTGGAGAAGATTACCGGGGATTTCACGGATGGCGTCTTGGAAGCGGCACAGATCTTGAATGTCAAAGGCGAGGTGGTTCCGGTGACGTCCGCTGACACGAATCTGAAGGTGGAACTCCGGAACGGAACGGTCCTTGCCGGCGAGCACGAGATCAATACGAACAAAAAGATCGGGAAAACAGGCATCAAGAAGGTATTCCTCGCACCCCGAGCCAAAGCGAACAAACAAGCGATAAAGAAGATCCTCGAGGCCGACCTCATCGTCATCGGTCCGGGAAACCACTATTGCAGCATCCTGCCGAATCTCCTGGTGGCAGGCATCCCGGAAGCGATCCGCAAGTCCCGGGCCAAAGTCGTGTATAATTGCAACCTGGTAAACAAGCGCGGCCATACGGACGGGTTCTCTCTCCATGACTATGTGCGCGAGATCAACGGGTTCTTGGGTGGGGAGCGCATCGACTTCGTGACATTCAATACCAAGGAGCCTTCCCCGGCCCTCGTGCGCCGCTACAGCGAGGAGGACGGGGAACTGGTTACTTTCGAGAGCGAAAGCGATCCGAGCCGCCGGTACCGGGTAATCCGGGCAGACCTGTTGAGCCGCTCGCGGACCCGTTTCGACAAGGCAGACAAGATTGCAGCCGCGCGCTCTTTTATCCGTCATGATGCGGATCGTTTGGCAAAAGTGCTCGTCATGCTCTTGGAGCTCGGGGAATACGAGAGCATCATCCGGGAAATCGTCTAGAGAGAGGCTTTGACGAGGGGAGAATTGCCCCGTACAATAGGAGGGAACTGAAAACACCTATGCAGACACTTACATTCAAGAAGCGCGAAGATGCCGCTGCCGGAACCGCGACATTTTTTTTTGAAAAGCCGGAGAACTTCGTTTTTCTCGCCGGCCAGTATGTAGCCATCAAGCTCGATAACCTCGTGGCTCCGGATACGCGAAGCGGCGCCCGTTCCCTCTCCATTTCTTCCGCGCCGTTCGAGGAAGACCTCGCTTTTACGGTAAGAGGCGGCGACAGCGGCTTCAAGCAGACTCTTTGGAAACTCGAGCCGGGCGATACGGTTTCGATCACTCCTCCGGTCGGACGGTTCGTACTCGAGCCGGGCGATACCCGTCCGGTCGTATTCTTGGTCGGCGGGGTCGGCATCACACCCGCCCGGAGTATCCTCAAGCAGGCGGAGCACGAGGGTGATACCCGCCCGTTCGTCCTCCTGTATGCCAATCGCACGCTGCCGGACGCGCCATTCGCCGAGGAGCTTCGCAGCCTTAAGCTCGGGAATTTCCGGTATGCCGATGTCTTGAGCCAGGAGTCCTCTCCGAGCCAAGGCGAGTTCGATGAGCGCGGATACATCACCACAGAGGTACTGAAGCGTCATGTGGACAAGATCGCTGATTCCCTGTACTATATCGTGGGTTCACCGAGCTTTATCGAGGCTATGGAAAAGATGCTTGATAGCGTCGGAGTGACCAAAGAACAGCGGCATAAGGACCCGTTTACGGGTCTCGGCTCCGCAAATCTGAAAGCGTAAAGAAGCGGGCGTCGTGCTCATAATCAGCGGCTCATTATATCAGCCAAGGATCCAGAGCGACAGTCAAAAATAAAATTGAATATTTCTAAGAAGCGGGCGTCGTATAATGGCTCATTATATCAGCCTTCCAAGCTGAGGACGTGGGTTCGATTCCCATCGCCCGCTCAATAAGTAACAAAAGGCGTCTTCAGAGACGCTCTTTGTTATTTTTCGGGCGATAAGGGAATCGAATGCCGCGAGTCAAAAAAGAAGCTTTTTCTTTCCGAATCGAGGGTGTATACTGGATACCCAAGAGTATGTCTTCCTTAATCGCTTTTTTCAGCCGTTTTCCCCGCAAGAGCCGCGCCGTCTTCGGGACGGGAGCTCTTCTTTTGGCGCTTAGCAGCTGGTATGTTTTCGATCCTGCATCTTCCGGGGAAGGGTTCGTAGCAAGCGTCCAGAGAGAGGAAGAAAATACGAGTACTCTCTCTGATTGGGTCGACGAGAAGCCGATCGTAACAGACGAGGCGAATGGTGTCCCGCAGCCGGAAGGCGAGGAAGCGTTCCCGGTCCTGCCTCCGCCACCGGCGCCATCGCTTGCGCGGATGAAAACCCAAGGCTGTGTGGCCGACGGATTCCTTTCCGGTTACGGCGGCGATGTGAACAGTTCGATCGCGCTCATCAACCGCTCGCAGTGCTACTATCTCCACCGCGCGCTCGAGACTTGGCTCCGACCGCCGGATTTCAAACTCGCCAGAAAGATCCAGTCCAAAGTCACGAAGCCCAATACCGTCTACGGGATGTTCATTGCGGAAGCGATCGATACCAAGTCGAATTACTTTTATCCGGCCGAGAAGCGGGATTTCGAATTTGCCGAGATGTGCCGCCAGGGCAGCAAGAATTTCTGGGGCGAACATACCTGCAAACCGTCCCTGGAGCGCGAGGAGTACCGGAAATATCTGCGCTCCATCACCGAGTCTGCGATGGATATGAATGTGCAGGTGTTCCTCTTCGGCCAGGTCTTCTACCAGGATGCCGGAGATCTTTCGCATTCGATCATGCCGGAGGTTATCCGCGAGATGCGCGAGTATGCGGATTTCCGCGGGATAGACATCCTGATCGGCGCGCAGACCAACGATATCGCCGATGAGGCCTATCTTCGCCAATTCGACTTCATCGAGGGCGGCGTGGGGCTTTCTCAAGAAGGCCGCGTCGAGGAAGGGCCGTGCTTCTCCCGCTGGTACGAGAAGCCTGGCGACTGGTGCTGGGCGCTTCTCTGGAATCAGCGTTTCAAGAGCAAGGCGAACAATGTCTTCGTGCACTTCGACTGGAGCGGGAAAGTCGGCGATGACATGAGCGTCTTCACGCGGATGACGCAGGATGAGCGCGCCCGGACGCTCCGCGATCTGCGTGCGTACTTCCTGCACCGCGATGTCGGATTCCTCATGCCGGTGCTTGCGACGCTCCATCGCGACAACAACGGCTGCCACGGAGCCAAGGAGAGATTCTACTCCGCGAGCCGGAAATATACCTGTCAGGACGAAGACGCGATAAATGAAATCCTGAAATCCCAGAAGCCGTAATCGGAAACCTTTGGTATAATACGAGCATGACAGAAATATTCTCGACGAAAAAATTCCAGCGGCGGGACGAGGATTTTGCCTGTGAGCGCTGCGGCGAAACCGTAGCGGGGAATGGCTATACCAATCATTGTCCGAGCTGTCTCTTTAGCAAGCATGTGGATGTCTATCCTGGCGATCGGTTGGCGACTTGCCAGGGTCTCATGCGGCCGGCAGAGATCGAACTTTCCCAGAACGAATACCGCATTTTGCATCAATGCCTCGAATGCGGATACACAAAGAAAAATAAAATCAGCGAGCAGGATGATATGGAGGCAGTGATCCGGCTCGCCAAAGACAGCGCTTCACGGGCCGTCCAGGCCTAGGAAGAAGCCCTGTTCATATCTATGGATTGGAAACGTTTCGCACTTGAAGACCGGGAGGGCATGTTTGCCGAGTACGGCAGCGGTTCTTCTGGGTTGAGCTTGAAAGAGGCTCATCTGCGTTTGGAACGCTATGGCAAGAATGCTCTCGAGCCGAAACACTCGATTTTTCTGGAAATACTGAAACGGCGTTTCCGTTCGGCTTTCCTCTACCTCCTCCTTGCGGCAGCAGCACTCTCCTTTTTCCTGGGGCAGTTCTTCGAAGCGCTGCTGATCCTCGTGTTCGTCGGCATAAACGTGTCTTTGGAAGTGTATCAGGAGTACCACTCGGAAGAAGCGGCCAAGCTTCTGAAGCGTTACCTGGTTATCCGCTCCCGAGTGCGCCGTGCCGGAAAAGTGATGACGATAGAAAGTTCCCAGATCGTGCCGGGGGATATCATCCTGCTTGAGGTCGGGGATCGTCTGCCGGCAGATGTGCGTTTCTTGGAAACGGCGTTTCTGGAGATAGATGAGAGCCTCATAACAGGGGAATCCATCGCGGTTTCCAAGACGGATAAGCTCCTGCCGGTGCCGCCTCTCGAGATGTACGAAGCCGCGAATATCGGCTTTGCCGGAACGGTCGTGACGCATGGGCGCGGCGAAGGCATCGTGTTCGCGACGGGAGATGAGACAGCGCTCGGCGATATCGCGCACCTTGCCGAAACGACCGAGCGCGAAACGGTATTCGAGAAGGAGATAACGCAATTCAGCCGCTTCATCCTGAAACTGGTTTTCTTCACGCTTGCCATTATCTTCATCGCGAACATCTTCATCAAGGGCAGCGAAGTGAATGCCATCGAGTTCCTCGTCTTCACGCTGGCCCTCGCGGTATCCGTCGTTCCCGAGGCGCTTCCAGTGATCCTGACGGTTGCACTCTCGCGCGGAGCGCTCCGTTTGGCGCAGAAAAAAGTGATCGTCAAGCGCCTGTCGGCCATCGAAGATCTCGGAAGCATCGAAGTGCTCTGCACGGACAAGACCGGGACGCTGACGGAGAATCTCCTTTCCGTGAGAGATGTCTTTTCAGAAAAGAAGGAACATTGCCTGGAAGCGGCGTTCCTGGCCTGTCTCGAAGTACCGGAGAAGCGGGGACTGCTCCACGATGCCTTCGATCTCGCGCTCTGGCAGAAGCTTTCGCACGCGAAGCGCGAAGAACTCGCTTCACAGGAACGCTACGAAGTGCTTCCCTTCGATCCTGCACGGCGGCGGAATGGCGTGGTGGCAGACGTTCAGGGGGAAACGAGGCTTATCGTCCGAGGCGCTCCGGAAGAAGTGTTCCGGCTCTGTCGCGATGTGGATCTCTACCACGAACGGAGCCTCATGCAGTGGGTGAAGGAAGCCGGCCGCAGGGGAGAGCGGGTGCTCGCAGTCGCTTCCAAGACGCTTCCCCGGTATGAGCGCGGGAAGGTCCACGAAGACCATCTGGAATTCCTGGGACTCATCAGTTTTTCGGATAGCCTGAAGCCGACAGCGATCCAGACGATAGAGCGGGCCCGCGCGCTCGGCGTCCAAGTGAAGATCCTGACCGGTGATGGCCGGGAAGTGGCAGGCGCGGTCGGATATGCTATCGGACTCCTTTCCGATCCGGAGCAGGCGCTGACCTGGAAGGATCTGGAGGCCATGTCCCCCATCGAGCGCCGGGAAGCGGTGTTTCGGGGATCCGTTTTCGCTCGGGTCTCGCCTCGGGAAAAATACGAAATCCTGAAGATTCTCAAAGAGAAGCACGAGGTCGGATTCTTAGGCGAGGGAATCAATGACGCTCCAGTACTCAAGCTCGCGAATGTCGCCCTGGTGGTTTCGCACGCGTCGGATATCGCCCGGGAAGCCGCCGACGTGGTTCTGCTTGATAAGAATCTCGAGACGATCATCGATGGCATCGGCGAGGGCCGCAAGATCTTCGCGAATATCCTGAAGTATCTGAAGATCACGCTCACTTCGAATTTCGGGAATTTCTATTCAGTCGCGCTCGCGTCTCTCATGCTTCCCTTCGTACCGCTTCTCCCGACCCAGATCCTCCTTCTGAACCTGCTTTCGGATTTCCCGATGATCGCCATCGCGACCGATAACGTAGATACCGAAGAGTTGGAGATGCCGAAGAATTACCAGGTGCATTCTATCGTGCTCTTCGCTACTTTTTTCGGA
Organism: Candidatus Moranbacteria bacterium RIFCSPHIGHO2_01_FULL_55_24; assembly: GCA_001786575.1. Lineage (GTDB taxonomy): Bacteria > Patescibacteriota > Minisyncoccia > Moranbacterales > UBA1568 > UBA1568. Next base: position 69,846 of record MFRW01000005.1, read on the forward strand.
ATCATCAGTTCCGTCTTCGATTTCACATTGTTCGGGATCTTCGCGCAGTTCTCGGAAGCGACACTCCAGACCGCCTGGTTCCTCTTGAGCATCGCGACAGAGATCGTCCTCATCTTCTCGCTCCGCTCGAGGAAGCCTTTTTTCCGGGCAAAGCGGCCGCCGTTCCTCCTGCTCTACCTCTCTCTCGTCGTATTCGCCATAGCGTTCGCGCTGCCATTCACGCCGTTCGGCGACCGGCTCGGCTTCATCCAGCCGAATCCGTTCTTCCTGCTTCTGGTGGTGGCGCTGGTTGCCGCCTACTTCTTCGCGACCGAGGCCCTGAAGCGTTTCTATTACCAGCATTTCCAGGAAGGCCGCTTCGCTTTCGATCCGAAAGCCGATTCCCGTTAGCGCGGGCAAAGAAAAACAGGAGAGCTATCTCCTGTTTTTTTTATTCCTTCCTTTCCGGAATCTAGAGCCGTTCCCGGGTTTCCTTTTCCAGGAGCATCCGCGTTTCTTCGAGAGAGAGCGTACCGAGAGATCCCCGGTCCCGATGCTCGACGGCGAGCGCGCTCGCTTCGACTTCCTTGTCGCCGATCACGAGAAGGTAGGGGATTTTCGCAAGCTTCGCATTTCGGACCCGCTTCCCGAGGGATTCGTCGCTCTGGTCCAGTTCAGTGCGGATACCGGCGGTGCGAAGCTTCTTGTCTATGTCTTCTGCGAAGCCGCGATGCTTTTCTCCTATGGGGAGGATGACTGCCTGCACCGGCGCGAGCCAGAGCGGGAAAGCTCCGGCATAGTGTTCGATCAGGAAGGCCATGACGCGCTCTACGGCACCGATAGATGAGCGGTGGATGACAATCGGACGCTTCTCTTGGCCATCCGCATCGATGTAGGTGAGATCGAAGCGGTCCGGCATGCAGAAATCATACTGGACGGTGAATGCCGTGTTTTCTTTGCCGCGAGCGTCTTTCATCTGGATGTCGATTTTCGGCCCGTAAAAAGCAGCCTCTCCGGATGCTTCAGTAAAGGTGCCTTGGCGCTTCTTCAAGACTGAACGGAGCAAGGCTTCACCTTCGTCCCAGGCTGCATCGTTCTTGTAGTATTTTTTGTCGTCAGTCCTATCGCCCAGAGAGAGACGGTACCAGTAATCTTCTCCCAGCTTGAGCCCGAAGACGGAAGATATGTGTTCGATAAGATCGAGCGCGCCTCCGACTTCTTCGGCGGCTTGTTCTTTGTCTTTGCAGATAATGTGCGCATCGGCGAGACAGAAGCTGCGGACCCGGACGAGGCCGGACAGCTCGCCGGAGCCTTCATAGCGGTAGAGTTTGGCGAGCTCGGCGATCCGCATGGGAAGTTCCCGGTAGCTCCTCGGCCGGTCGAGGTAGAGCTGGAAGTGGTGCGGGCATGTCATGGGACGGAGCATGAACTCGTGCTCGTCGATCACGATCGGCGCATACATCGAATCCTTGTAGTACGGGTAATGGCCGGAAGTCTTGTAGAGGTCGAGTTTGGCGATGTCCGGGGTATAGACATGACTGTACCCCCAGGCGATTTCGGTGTCGACGATGAAACGCTCTAAGATACGGCGGATCGTGGCGCCCTTCGGGAGCCAGAGAGGGAGGCCGGATCCGACCAGATCGGAGAATGTGAAAAGCTCGAGCTCTTTCCCGAGACGGCGATGGTCGTTCGGAGCGAGCGAATCAGCTTCTTCGAGTTTTTTCTCGTCATGAGAGGACATAAGTGTTCGGTCAGCGGATTATTCTGGATTACTTCTTCGCGTCTACGGTCTGGAAGGTGAAGTTGAGGTCTTTCACGAGGTCGGTCTCGTAGTCGTAAGTCTTGCCTTTGGTGATGACGTGAACTTTGGTCGGGATAGTGCCGACACCGGACTGCTTCTGGATGAGGAGAGTGTAGTTTTCCGGCTTGATAGTATCGGGGAGCTCGTATTTGAGCGTAGTGTGGACGTCGCTCTGGCCGATCTCTACGTCGACGAATCCGCCGAAGTACGTCTTGCCGAGATCTTCATTGGTGAGGACGGCATTGATCATGAAGCGTTCCAGGAATTTGGAGCCCTTCGGGACGAAGGCACGGAGATAGGTGTGATAGTCGCTGGTGCGCCAGTCGCCGTAGGGGGCGGTATTCTGGTAGGTCTGGACGACAGTCGCTATCGGCTTCTCGCCCGTGAAATCCACGGTGTACTCCAGCGAGCGCTTGATGTAGTAGTCGGTCTTGAGCGCGCCCATGTTGGCATCGACGAGCATCAGGTAGTCGCCGTTCCAATCGGTCACGACAGACCCGTCCCAGTGCACGCTTTTCACGAGCGCTTGGAGATTCTCGTCCTTGAAGTGGAGCATGACGTTCTTGTTGCGAAGCTCGGTCAGTCCCAGCTCGGCCACTTTGGGGATGTTCCCGATGGTGGCGAGGCGGCTTAGCATCTCGGCTGCGAGTTTCTTCATGATGGCCTTGCGGTTCTGCTTGAGTTCCGCTGGGACGTCTTCGCCTAGGTAGGACTTCTCAACGACCTCCTCGAGCTTCAGCGCTCCGCCCTCGCTTGAAAACGTCGTCGAATAGCCGGCCGGAGTGATCGGCCCGGTCAATCCCAAGAGATGGTCGAAAACATCGCTGTTGACCGCGATAGTGCCGTCGAATTGTTCCCGGCCGCCGGCGAGACGGTAGAAGTACTCGGCCTTCTCCGCATTCGTAGGGAAATCCGGAGAGAAATTGGAGTCGCGGAATTTCCATTTCTTCAGCTGCATCTTGCGGGTGAAGGGATAGGGAGGAGTAATCTTCGCTTCGATGCGCTGATCGAGGAGGTTGGCGTCTTCGACCAAGTGGTAGATGACTTCGCCGTTCTTGATCTTGATGACGGCGTATTGGCCGAGGAAACCGCCGCCCGGCCGCAGCTCGTAGTTGTTCTGAAGCATCACCAGGTACGTGCGGGTGACATCGTCTTTCTTGGTCAGCTCGGAAACCAGCTTGTCGATCACCTCTATCTCCTTCTTCGTGTCCGGGGAAATCGGGAGGAGCTGGGAGACTTTCTGGAAGAGATTCAGTCCGCCTGCGGCGAATTCCGTCTTATGGCTTTTGGCATAGAAAAAGAACGAGACACCGGCCACGATGAGAGCGGCAACGATGCCTAGCACAATAAGGCGTTTCTTCGTGAAAAACGATTGCATGAAAGTATGACAAGAAAAATTATACTTTTCAATCCTACCAAATTTCCCCGTCATTGGAAAGCTTTGCGAAGAAAGTTTTTTGGAGTACAATGGCTTCAATAAAGGAAGGAATGCGGAATTAGTACAATGGCAGTACACTAGCTTCCCAAGCTAGGGACGCGAGTTCGATTCTCGTATTCCGCTCAAGGTTTTCGGGTTCTCCGCCTGCAGCGCTCTGCGTAGCAGCGCGGGCAGGGGTTCCCGTTACCCGCTCTATAATTCGTTATCTTACATAAGGCTATGAACAGCACCGCTCTCATCAAAAGCGCTTGGGAGACCTTGAAGAAGCATATTTTTTTCGTGTGGATAGTCTTGGGAATCACCTGGGGCATCTCGCTTTTCTTCAGTCTTTTGGAAAAGAACTTCCAACACTCGGCGCTTGAGCCGTTCTTCGGGATACTCTCGTTCTTCGCCATGTTCTTTCTTCAGCTGGGATCGATCCATATGTTCCTCCATCTGGTACGGACCGGCGAGGAACTGTCGCTGGAGCATCTCTTCTCGCAGAGAGAGATTTTCTGGAGGGCAATTCTCTCGAACATCCTCTATTATCTGATGGTGATTATCGGTTTGATTTTCCTCATCGTTCCCGGCATTTACCTCGGCCTTCGCTACTATTTCCTCTCATACGTCTTCGTGGACAAGAAAACCTCTATCGGAGAAGCGTTTTCCCAGAGCAGCAAATTGACAGAGGGGAAGAAGTGGGATCTGTTCGGTTTCTTCCTGCTGCTCATCGCCTTGAATATCTTGGGAGCACTTCTCTTTCTCGTGGGTCTCGTCGTGACCATCCCGCTTACCACGCTTGCGATCGTCTACGCCTATGTTTCTCTGGCTGGCGGACCGAAAGAAGAGGAAAAGGTAGAAGAGGCCGAGCCGGCACCGAAAGAAGAAGTACTGCCAGAAGAGCCGGGAATAGGGCTCGAGTCGCCGGTGAAGATCTAACGGGTTTCGAGGCGGTTTATCAGAGCATTGAGCCTTTCATTGAGCGCTTCCAGAAGGAAACTTCCGGGAGCGCTTTTTGCATGTTCCACATCTGATACTCTTTCTGCCGCTTCCGGCTGATAGGAAACACCTTGAGGAAGCTTGAGGCCTGTACCGGAGGAGAGAAGCGCTTCAGGATTTTTGGTCCGGAACGGGTCGATCTCTATCCGGAGCACCGGTTCCATTTCTGGGGATTCTGCCGCTACTCCGAGGACGGCGCTCGTGAAACTTTCCTCGGAATCTTCAAGGCTTTCCTCCTGGGTCTCTTCAGTTGCTGCGAGCCGGACAGCATCCGAAGCGGCTCCCTTCTGCCAGCTCCAGCGTTTCTCGGCGTCTTTCACATATACGATACCTTCTTCGATATTCTTTGCGGATGCGTAGCGTACCTTGTCTATGGTTTCGCCATTCGGTGCGCGGAGTTCGACACGACCTTTCTTGTTGGGGAGGGTAAAGAGAGCTGTTTCTCTGGTGAGGGTGATCTCGCTTTTCGGGCTGATGACGATATCCTCGCGGATAGGGTGATTCACGATTTTTTTCGAACTCGCTCCGGTCGCGATGCCGAAGCCTTTGAGATTCACCGATTTCTTCTCTTTGTTCTCTACGCGGAGCCATTCATTCTCGCTGTCCTTTCCTTCCGGGTTGGGGGCGATGGCGGTCAGGCGGAGCTTCGGCGGATCATAGGTTCCGATTTCTAGAGGGAACATCTCGACGGTCTCGTCCTGGCCATCGGAAACGGACAATCGGACCAGATAAGCGCCTTTTTTCTCGTACCTGTGTTCGGTTTTTTCTTTGTAGCTTTTGCGGCCATCTCCGAAATCCCAGACAACATTGAGCTTCCCTTCGTCAGGATCCTCGGCGCGCGCATCGAAGAGTACCGGGATATCCACGTATCCTTTCCGCGGTACTTTCTCATGGGTTTCCGGAAGCGCGTTGTACCGGTTCGGCGCACCGGGCGTCGGGGTCCCTCCGCGCCAGCTTCCATCGAGGAAATTCAGGGAAACGCCTGCTCTGGTTTTCGTGTAAGCCATCCGATCAATCGGGTTTCCTGCCGGATCCGAGAGTAGGACGGTCTCATTGCTGTTATTCAAAGCGAAGGAGAAGTCTTTGCGCCAAATGACGAGGTAGCGCCCCGGTTCAAGTACGCTCCCGCTCGGGAAAACATACTTGCCGGTTTTGGAAGCGTCCTTCAGGGTAAAGCCCGAAAGGTCGAGAGGAGCTTCGCTCGCAGAGTAGAGCTCGATGAATTCTTGCGAGCCCTCGTCTCCTTCCGGATCAGGAAGGATTTCGTTGATCCGGATGCCGGAGACATCTTGCGGTGCGGAAGGAATATCCTCCGGATCTTCCGGAGGGCAGCCGGAGCTTCCGGCGGGGGTCGGCGTACTCGAGAGGGACCAATCGAGCGTTTCGCGGTTACGGACGAGACTCTGGTTCGCGAGCGGGTTCGGCAGCGGCGCGTCTTTTCCCCAGGCCAGGGAATCGACGAGGGCCCCGCCTGATTTCTCCGGAGCGAAAAGAAGGAGAGCATAGTCTGAAGAGAGTGTCGCGCCGGTCGCAGTATCGGCAAGCGGGGCGAAGACTCCTTTGCTATTGGCCCAGAGGAAATATCCGCCGGGAGGGACGCAACTTCCCGCATCGAATACCTTGATGGAATTCTCGGTACCCTTGCTGTTCCGAGAACGGAGGCGGAATCCGGATATATCCGCAGCCGCTTCATTCGGATTATGAAGCTCGACGAAGTCATCGTCGCTCTTGCCTTGGCCTCCGGTTATATGGACTTCAGAGATGATTACGGGATTTCCGGCTGTGGCTGCTTGCGGCAGAAAGAAAAAAAGCAAAAAGAAGAAGATGTCCCTCCGCATACGTTTATTTTTCATCATAATAGCGCAAAGACGCTGAAAAAGCTTGCTTTGAAGCCAATTTTATGCTATTATAGGTATGTGAAGCTCTTAACAAAGCGGAAATATGCCGATTTTCGGTAAAAAGAAAAACGAAGAGACAGAAGAGGGAAGCGCCCTCGGCAAACTCCTTATCGGGGTTGTCACGACGTTCTTCTTCGGCCGCATCAGCAGTTTCTTCGCAGAGCTTCTGGAAACCGCGAAGGATGTGACGGATGAGTATATCCGTCGTCTCGTACGCAGTCTCACCCTTGCGATCGCCGCATTGACCGGAGTCGTCTTCCTCTTGATCGGCGTCGCGCAGTACTTGAGCAGCCTCTATAGGCAGCCGGGAAGCGGTGAGATGATCGTCGGGGTGACGCTCCTCCTCATCTCGCTCGTATGGTTCTCCATTCCGGGAAGAAAATAAGTAAAAATAATAATTTCATAATAGAAAAGCGTTATGGCTATTCTGGGAAAGGCGACAGCTAAAGAAGTGAAGGACAAGGTGGCTTCTGAAATCGAGAAGAACAAGGCGAAGGCCGAAAAGGAAATCGCAAAAGTACGGAAACAAGTCGAGGCAACTATCAAGAAGACCGACGACTATATCAAAAAGAACCCGGAAAAAGCCGCTCTCATCTCGGCTGGTATCGGCGCCGCGCTCGGTGCTGCGACCGCTCTCCTTCTCGGAGGCAATAACAAGAAGAAGCGCTAAACATCCTCTGATTTTCTCAAACCCCCTCATAAACCAGGGGGTTTTCTTTTTCGCGGTATACTAGGGATATGCAAAAGAAAGTTACTGTCATTCTCGGAAGCGTCGTTTCTCTCGCCGTTCTTGCGGCGGGCGGCTTCTTTCTCTTCTCCGGTGCGCGGCAAGGGAAGGCGCTGGTCTATGAGAATACTTCTGGAGGCTTGGAAACAGAGGTCGCAGAAGCGGAAGACAGCGGAGCGGAAGAGGAGAAGGCTCTGCCTGCGGAAGCAGTAGAATCAGTTTCGAAAAAAGATGAGGCGAAGACCGAAGAAAGCGCGCCGCCTTCAGTTGAGGAAAACGTAAAGGAAACGCAGCCGGCTTCCCGAAATGGGGCCAAACCGTCCATTACTGACCGCCTTATGCATTCCGGGTTTTCTTCGAAAAGCGGCCGCTCGATCGATACGATCGTCCTTCATTCCTCGTATGACGCGCTCGGGAATGACCCGTATTCGGTGTCGGGGCTCATCAAGGAATATGAAGAGTACGGCGTGAGCGCGCATTACCTCGTTGATCGCAAGGGGAACATCTACCGGCTGGTGAAGGAGGAGAACGTCAGCTATCATGCGGGCGTGAGCAAGATGTCAGATGGCCGGACCGATGTGAACGGCTTCTCGCTCGGGATCGAGCTCATGAACCAGATGGACGGGAATTACACGGATGCCCAGTATCAGGCGGTAAACAGGCTGGTCGCCTGGCTCAAAAGCGAGTATCCGATACGGCATGTGGTCGGGCATGATGATATCGCGCCGGACAGAAAGAGTGATCCGTGGAATTTCGATTGGAAGAAACTGAAGAAATAATATGGCTTATATTTTCGAACTTTCCGTAAATCAGGATCGCTCCAGTCTCGAGCTCGTGCAGGACGGAGAGAGCGTGGCCCGGAGGGAATGGAAGGAAGAACGCGACATGGGGCGACAGCTCCTGGAAGCGCTCCAGGGCATCTTGGAAGAGACTGGTATCGCTCCGGACCAGGTAGAGACATTCCGGATAAGCGGGGAAACCCCCGAGAACTTCACTTCGCGGCGTATTGCCGAAACGGTCGCCCGGGTGTATACTTTCGCTGTGACATCCAAAGAATCCGCCGGAAGTCCAAAACCCGAAGGCACGTGATGTTTCACCCTCTATAAAAAGAAAAAAATCCCCAAAAAAGCGTAACAGCTTTGTTTTTTGCATTACATTTGACAAGCTTGACAAGGGCTGTTACAATCCCAACACTTGTTTTGAAGAAGTGGCTGACTTTTGGAAGCATCCGGAGCGCTCTCTACTCCTGTCCCTGTCCTCCGAAAGCTAATATTTTCCAAGCAGAATGGAGCGAAACTTCGCCCAGAGAACAATTAAATAGTTTATCCGGTAATCTCACGGACCCTACTTGTTTCAATCTTGGCTGAAGCAAGGAGTGCACATGTGAGTGTCTTTTTATGTCTACAGCACAGAAAGCGCTGCGAGTGAAAGATTCCTTTAGTAAAGAGTCATCTCTCGCAAAACGTCGGTTTTTCAATAATCGTATTACGGTGTCCCTTCCGGACCTCATCGAGGTGCAGAAGGACTCGTACCAGTGGTTCTGGGACAAGGGCTTGAAGGAGCTCTTGGCCGAGATCAATCCGATCGCGGATTTCACCGGAAAAGACCTGGAGCTCAAGCTCTCCGACTACTATTTGGACGAACCCAAATACAGCGCTCTCGTTGCCAAGAATAAGAATATCTCCTACGAAGCCCCGCTGCGCGCCAAGGCCCAGCTCATCATGAAGACGACCGGCGAGGTAAAGGAGCAGGAGATCTACCTCGGAGATTTCCCGCTCATGACCGAGCGCGGCACCTTCATCATAAACGGCGTCGAACGCGTCGTCGTCTCCCAGCTGATCCGCTCCCCGGGAGTCTTCTTTACTATGGAATATCAGAAGGGCAAGAAGCTCTTCGGCGCGAAAATCATCCCGAACCGCGGTGCCTGGCTCGAGATCGAGACCGACCTCGACGGCGTGATTTCCGTGAAGATCGACCGCAAGCGCAAGCTTCCGATCACGGCCCTCTTCAAGGCATTCGGCTACGATGAGAAGCGCATCCGCAAGGAATTCGCCGATGACGATAACGGAGCGACCAAATATATCGAGACAACCCTCATGAAGGACCCGTCCAGCAATCAGGGCGAGGCCTACCGCGAGGTCTACAAGAGACTGCGCCCAGGGGATCTGGCGACCGAAGAGAACGCCAAGCAGATGATCGATGCCATGTTCTTCAACTTCGAGCGCTATGACTTCGGCTCTGTCGGACGTTACCGCCTGAACCAGCGTTTGAGCGTGGAACGTGAAGACAAGGAAGAGAACCGCATCCTCAATGTGGATGATTTGGTATTGATCGTGAAAGAAGTCATCCGTCTGAACAATGATCCGGAAGGCCGCGCCGATGACATCGACCACTTGGGGAACCGCCGCGTGCGCGCCGTGGGCGAGCTCATCCAGAACAAGCTCCGCGTCGGTCTCTACCGCATGGTGCGGAACATCAAAGACCGTATGTCGACCTGCGACCCGGACACCGTCGTTCCGGGCCAGCTCATCAACCCGCGCCCGGTCGCTGCGAGCGTCAAGGAATTCTTCTCGAGCTCCCAGCTTTCGCAGTTCATGGACCAGGTGAATCCGCTTGCCGAGCTTGAGCACAAGCGCCGCTTGTCGGCGATGGGTCCGGGCGGTCTGACCCGCGAGCGCGCCGGCTTCGAAGTCCGCGACGTGCACCACTCACACTACGGCCGCATCTGTCCGATCGAGACTCCGGAAGGACCGAACATCGGTCTCGTCGGCCACTTGGCGACGTATGCCCGCGTCAATGAATACGGCTTCCTCGAAACCCCGTACCTTATCGTAAAGAAAGAAGTCGCTGCCAAGAAAGAAGAGCTGGAGAACCGCATCCTTGCCGAAGCGGTTGCCGGCTTCAAGACAGGAGAGAAGCTGACCGCAGAAACGGCCAAGAAGGTCGCTGACGCCAAGAAAGGCGAGACCGTGAAGGTCCTCCCGTTCGTGACGCTCGACATCGAATACTTAAACGCCATCGTCGAAGACCGGAAGATCATCGCGCACGCCGGCATCACGCTTGACGAGCACCGGAACGTTACCGAGCCTATGGTTGAGGCTCGCGTGAAGGGGCACCCGGAAACCATCGAAGCCGAATCTCTCGACTTCATCGATGTTTCCGTGAAGCAGTGTATCTCTATCGCGACCGCGCTCATCCCGTTCCTCGAGCACGATGATGCGAACCGCGCCCTCATGGGATCGAACATGCAGCGCCAGGCTGTTTCCTGCGTCGTTCCGGAATCTCCGATCGTCGGAACCGGTATCGAAGACAAGGCGGCCCGCGATTCCGGACAGGTCGTGCTTGCGACTGAAGCCGGCGAGGTCATCGCCGTCGACGGCAACAAAGTCATCGTCCGCTCCAAGGCTCCGGCCGGCGCGAAGAAAGAGCACATCGACCACGAATACGGACTTCAGACCTTCGAGAAGTCGAACGCGTTCACTTCCATGAATCAGATCCCGCGCGTCGCGAAGGGCCAGAAAGTAGCGAAGGGAGACCTCCTTGCTGACGGCGCTTCGACCGATCACGGCGAATTGGCGCTCGGCCAGAACATGGTCGTCGCCTTCGTCCCATGGGACGGTTACAACTTCGAAGACGCTATCATCGTTTCCGAACGCGTCGTTCAGAAGGACCGCTGGAGCTCGATCCACATCGAAGATTTCTCTATCGATGTGCGTGACACCAAGCTCGGTCCGGAAGTCGTGACTCGCGATATCCCGAACATCGGCGAAGACCGCCTGAAGAATCTCGACGAATCCGGCATCATCCGCATCGGCGCCGAGGTCTCTTCCGGTGACATCCTCGTCGGCAAGATCACCCCGAAAGGCGAGGGCGACCTCACCGCGGAAGAGCGCTTGCTCCGCGTGATCTTCGGCGAGAAGTCCCGCGATGTCAAAGACTCTTCTCTCTACCTCCCGCACGGCGAGCACGGCAAAGTGGTGGATGTGAAGATCTTCTCCCGCGAGCGCGGCGACAAGCTCCCGATGGGTGTCTTCCAGCAGATCCAGGTATCCGTAGCCCAGATGCGCAAGATCTCTGTCGGTGACAAGCTTGCCGGACGCCACGGAAACAAGGGTGTCATCTCTATCATCGCCTCCGTCGAAGATATGCCGTACCTGCCGGACGGAACTCCGGTCGACATCATCTTGAATCCGCTCGGTGTCGCTTCCCGTATGAACATCGGCCAGATCCTGGAAACCCATCTCGGATGGGCCGCCAAGGAGCTCGGCTACAAAGTCGCGAGCTCGTCTCTCGACGGTGTCTCGGAAGATGATATCAAGGGAGAGCTCAAGAAAGCAGGGCTTCCGGAAAACGGCAAGATCCGCCTCGTCAACGGCAAGACCGGCGAAGCCTACGATAACGAGTCCACGGTCGGCGTCATGTACATCATGAAGCTCAATCACTTGATCGAAGACAAGATCCACATGCGCTCGATCGGTCCGTACTCGCTCATCACCCAGCAGCCGCTCGGCGGTAAGGCGCAGTTCGGAGGCCAGCGCTTCGGTGAAATGGAAGTATGGGCGCTCGAAGGTTATGGCGCCGCCTACACACTGCAAGAAATGCTCACAATCAAGTCCGATGATGTATTGGGCCGTTCCAAGGCCTATGAGTCGATCATCAAGGGCGAGCCGATCAAGAGTCCGAATCTCCCAGCTTCCTTCCACGTGCTCGTGAACGAGCTCAAGGGCCTGTGCCTCAATGTGGAACTGAAGGGGGCGAAGACAGAGGTACTCGACGAACACGGGGATATCGAAACTGTCTAAATCCTTCTTTCTCACTTGATTACAACAATCTTATGGAAAACATCACGAAAGTAAGCGACTTCGACAGCGTACGACTCACCCTCGCGAGCCCGGACCAGATCATGGAGTGGTCTCATGGCGAAGTCACCAAGCCGGAAACTATCAACTACCGCACCCAGCGTTATGAACCGGACGGACTCTTCTGCGAGAAGATCTTCGGCCCTTCCAAGGACTGGGAGTGTTATTGCGGCAAGTACAAGCGCATCCGCTACAACGGCATCGTCTGCGATAAGTGCGGCGTCGAAGTGACGCGCGCTATCGTGCGCCGCGAGCGCATGGGCCACATCAAGCTGGCGACTCCGGTTTCCCACATCTGGTTCCTCCGTGGCGTACCGTCGAAAATCGGCCTCGTCTTGGGCATTTCGCCGCAGGACCTGGAGCGCGTCATCTACTTCTCCTCGTACATCATCATGAGCGTGAACGAGAAGCTGAAGAAACAGTCGCTCGAAGCGCTTGAGAAGGAATACAAGACCAAGCAGAAGGAACTGAAGACCGGAGAGAAGGACGCGAAAGCGCTCGAAGCCCGCTTGGATGAATTGAAAGACCAGTATCGCGGGACGAAGGACGAGATCAAGAATCTCCGTCCGTACCAGATCCTCTCCGAAGTCGAATACTTCAATCTCTCGAGCCGTTTCGGTCAGATCTTCACCGCCGGCATCGGCGCGGAAGCGATCCGGAAGATCCTCGAGACGATCGACATCGAGGCCCAGCTCGAAGTACTGAAACAAGAGCTCGCCGAAAACGAGAGTGCCGATCAGAAGAAGCTCCTCCAGCGTCTGAAGATCTACCAGGGATTTCAGAAAGCGGAACTCAACTTCGAGTGGATGCTCCCGACCGTGCTCCCAGTCATCCCGCCGGATCTCCGGCCGATGGTAGCTCTCGACGGAGGCCGCTTCGCGACGTCCGACCTGAATGATCTCTACCGCCGCATCATCAATAGAAACAACCGCCTGAAGAAACTCATGGGCATCGGCGCTCCGGAAGTCATCACCCGGAACGAGAAGCGCATGCTCCAGGAAGCCGTAGACGCTCTCTTCGACAACTCTGCCCGCCGCGGCCAAGCCTCGACGGCTGCTTCGACCGGCCAGCGCCGCGCACTTCGCTCGCTCGCTGACGCTTTGAAGGGCAAGCAGGGACGCTTCCGCCAGAACCTCCTCGGAAAGCGCGTCGACTACTCGGGACGCTCCGTGATCGTGGTCGGCCCGAAGCTGAAGCTCCACCAGTGCGGACTCCCGAAGAAGATGGCGCTCGAACTCTTCAAGCCGTTCATCATCAACAAACTCATCGAGAAGGAATACGCGCATAACGTGCGTACCGCCGGACGCATGGTGGATGCCGAAACCGAAGAAGCCTACGAGATCCTCGACGAGATCATCGAACACCACTACGTGCTCTTGAACCGCGCACCGACGCTCCACCGCCTCTCGATCCAGGCCTTCCAGCCGGTGCTTATCGAAGGCAAGGCAATCCGCCTCCACCCGATGGTATGTAGCGCCTTCAATGCCGACTTCGACGGTGACCAGATGGCGGTCCATGTGCCGCTCACCGATCAGGCTCGCCACGAGAGCGCGACCATCATGCTTTCCTCCAAGAACCTCCTGAAGCCGGCCTCCGGCGAACCGATCGTCTCCGCGACGCTCGATATGGTGCTCGGCGCCTATTATCTGACTCACATCAAGCCGGAAGGCAAGGGGAAGGGGAAGATATTCGGCACGATGGACGAAGCGATTCTCGCTCACCAGAACGGCCATGTCGACGTGAATGTCGCCATCAAGCTTTCTTGGAATGGGGAAATCATCGAGACTTCTGTCGGCCGCATCCTCTTGAATGACATCCTGCCGGAACACCTGCGCTTCGTGAACGAAGAGATGGTGAAGAAGGATCTCAAGATTCTCATGTCACGCATTCTGGAGACCCTCGGACAGGAAGAGGCAGCACTCTTCGCTGACCGTCTCAAGGATCTCTCCTTCTCGGCGGTTTCCAAGTCCGGTATCAGCTGGGGCATGAACGACCTCCAGGTGCCGAAGGAGAAGAAAGCGCTCGTAGCGCAAGCAGAAACCAAAGTGAAGGAAGTCCAGGGCCAGTTCAATATGGGACTCCTCACGAACGAAGAGCGCCGTAACCGCGTCATCGAGATCTGGAACGACACCAAGAACCAGATTACCGATGCGGTCCGCGCTTCGCTCGACAAGGAAGGCCCGGTCTATTCCATGGTCTACTCCAAGGCTCGCGGTTCCGAATCCGTCGTCGTGCAGATGACCGGTATGAAAGGCCTCATGGCCGGACCGACCGGAGAAACGATCGAACTCCCGGTGAAGAGCTCCTTCAAGGAAGGCTTCAACGTGCTGGAATACTTCATCTCGACCCACGGTGCGCGTAAAGGTATGGCTGACACCGCTCTCCGTACGGCGACTGCCGGTTACCTCACCCGTCGCTTGGTGGACGTGGCCCAGGATATCATCGTCCGCGATGAGAACTGCGGCGACACCGAAGGCACATACCTCTACCGCGCGGATTCTGACGTCATCGGAGCGAGCTTCGCTGCCCGTGTCGAAGGTCGTGTGACCCTCGAAGCGGTGAAGCATCCGGAAACCAAGGAAGTGATCGCGAAGAAGGGTGTGCTCGTCAACAAGGAACAGGCCAAAGTGATCGAAGAAACCCATGTCGAAAAGATCAAGATCCGCAGCCTGGTCTCCTGCAAGGCTCGCCGCGGCGTCTGCCGCCTCTGTTACGGCCTCGACCTCGGCCGGAACGAACTGGTAAGCCTTGGCGCCTCTGTCGGCGTCGTGGCAGCCCAGGCGATCGGTGAGCCGGGTACCCAGCTTACGATGCGTACCTTCCACATCGGCGGTGTGGCCGGATCCGACATCACCCAGGGTCTCCCGCGTGTGGAAGAGATCTTCGAAGCCCGCAATCCGAAGACGGAAGCGATCCTCTCGGAAGTGGATGGTCAGGTGAAAAGCATTACCAAGGACATCAAAGCAGTGAAAATCGGTATCGAGGGGAACGATAAGACGATGCATGAATACCAGGTGCCGACGAACGTCGCTCTCAAAGTGAAGGAGAATGACCTTGTCGGAGTCGGGACTATTCTTTCCGAAGGACACATCGATCTGCGCAAGCTCTACACCATCATGGGCCAGGAATCGGTGCATCGCTACATCATCCGCGAGATCGAAGAGATCTATGCGTCACAGGGCGAAGGCATCAACGACAAGCACATCGAAGTGATCATCCGTCAGATGCTTTCCCGCATCCGCGTGGTGGATCCGGGCGACACGATTCTCCTCCCGGGCGATGTCGTGGAGCGCGACCAGTTCGAGGAAGCCAACGAAGAAGTGGCTGCCAAGAAGGGGAAGATCGCGACCGGTGAGTCGATGGTCTTGGGTATCACCAAGGTAGCTCTCTCGACCGAATCCTTCCTCTCCGCCGCTTCCTTCATGGAAACGGCCCGCGTGCTCATCAACGCTGCGGTCCAGGGCAAGGAAGACCGCCTGCGCGGACTCAAGGAAAACGTCATCATCGGACGCTTGATTCCGGCCGGTACCGGTTACCGCGGTCTCGGAACAGAAGAACAGGCTTAGTCGCTTGCATGTGCCGCACAGCCTGAAAGCAAAACACCCCTCTTTCGAGGGGTGTTTTCGTATTCCGCCGGGATCCGTCTGTCGCCTCGGGAGCGTCTTCCCGGAAACCGGATCCCCAGAGGAGGATTTTCCTTTGAGGAAAGGGCGTCGCCTGTGATATACTTTCCCTATACATGCTTTGATTATGGGGAGAAAAAAGAAAGAAAAGGCAGATCCGGAAGCGGAAAAGCCGGCTTTTCAATTCGATCAGATTCTGGGGAGCGATGCGAAGCGGAGCATCGCTGCCGTGTTTCTATTCACGTTAAGCATCCTGATCATTCTCGGGTTCTTCGGGGCGTCCGGGCTTTTGGGCGAGTGGCTTGATGCGGGCCTCGGGTCGATATTCGGCTGGGGAAAATGGCTTTTCCCGCTGGTCCTCATGACTGCTTCCGCGATGCTCTTGCGGCGCCGTGAGACGACCCTTTCCGATATCGTGAAATTCATCGGCCTCGGCCTCGCCTTTGCGGCCTGTCTCGGTCTGCTTCATCTCTTCAGCGGAGATACATCCAAGGAATATATGAAACTCGCCAAAGCGGGCGAGGGAGGGGGATATATCGGCTACGGGCTTGCGGCATCTTTTCTCATGTTCACCGGCAAGGCAGCGGGAGCTATTCTCCTCGTCGCGCTTTTCCTGGCCGGAGTGATCTCCGCTTTCAATGTCTCGCTCATCCATTTCGCAGAGAAGCTCTTCCGTCGGGTTCCTTCCGGGGGTGAACCCCCGGCAGGAGAGGAGAGCGAGGGTCCGGCTCTGGCTGGCCAAGAAACGCCTCCTGCCTCCGAGGAGGAAGCATTCTCGCTCTCGCTCGATGCCAAAGCGGCTGATGAGTCGCAGGCTCTTCCGGAAGATGCGCTTCATGCGAACAATATCCGCAACGTGGAATTCCGCGACGAGGAAGATATCGAACTGCCCCAGTCCGAAGAAACCGATTCTTCTACGCCTGCCGGTGCGGCTACTTCGGCGAAGCGCCGCCGCCGGCGTTCCAAGTATGCTTGGGAACTGCCCCCGGTAGACCTTCTCGAGTCGACCACCGGCCAGGCAGTCGGGGGCGATACGGAACGCAACAAGCATATTATTCAGAATACTCTCAAGTACTTCGGCATCGACGTGACGCCGGGCGAAGTGAAGGTCGGACCGACCGTAACCCAGTATACGTTTACGCCGGGAATGGGAGTGAAACTTTCCAAGATTACGACGCTCAACAACGACTTGGCGCTGGCGCTGGCCGCGCATCCGATCCGCATCGAGGCGCCGATACCGGGGCAGTCGCTCATCGGCATCGAGGTGCCGAACAAGTCTGTAGCGACCGTGCGTCTGCGCGCGATCGTCGAGAGCCGCGAGTTCAAGGATCGCAAGTCCAACCTGACGCTGGTCATGGGCCAGGATGTTTCGGGGAAGAACCTGCTTGCGGACCTGCGCAAGATGCCCCATCTTCTCATCGCTGGACGGACCGGGTCCGGAAAATCCGTGTGTATCAATACGCTCATCCTCTCGCTTCTCTATCAGAATTCTCCGGAAGACCTGAAGCTCCTTCTGGTGGACCCGAAACGCGTCGAACTCTCGGCATACAAGAATATCCCGCACCTCCGGGCAGACGTGATCGTCGACAACAAGAAGGTGGTGAACGTCCTCAAGTGGGCGGTCGGCGAGATGGAGCGCCGCTACAAGATTCTCGAGGAAGCGCATACGCGCGACCTCATGTCCTATCGCGAGAAGTGTGCCCGGGGCGAGACCAAGACCGTGATCGATCCGGATACCAATAAAGTGCGCGAAGAAGAATTGGAGCCGCTCCCGTACATCGTGATCGTGATCGACGAGATGGCGGATCTCATGGTGGCGCACGGCAAAGAAGTGGAGAGTCTCGTCATCCGCCTGGCGCAGATGTCGCGCGCGATCGGCATCCATCTGGTTCTCGCTACCCAGCGTCCGAGCGTCGAGGTGCTGACAGGCCTGATCAAGGCGAATGTCCCGACTCGGGTCGCCTTCCAGGTGACGACCCAGATCGATTCTCGTACGATCCTCGATACCGGCGGCGCCGAAAAGCTTCTCGGGAACGGCGATATGCTCTACGCACCGAGCGAAGGGACGGATATGAAACGTCTCCAGGGCGTGTTCGTCTCGGATGATGAAGTGAAGCGGGTGACCTCATTTCTCAAGAAACAGAAGGAAGAGATGGGCGACGAAGAAGATGAGGAAGATGTGGCCGGCGACGAAGCGAAGGACGATATTATGCGGGCCCTGGATGCCGTCGATGAGGGAGCCAAGGAAGACGATCTTTATGAGCGCGCGAAGCAGATCGTGATCGATACCGGACGGGCTTCGACGACCTATCTCCAGACCGCGCTCGGCGTAGGCTACCCGCGCGGGGCGCGTCTCATGCATCTTCTGGAACAGAACGGTATCGTCGGAATGATCGATGGCAAGAAGAAAGTGCTGGTCGGAAAGGCCGTACAAGCGGAGGATTCCGGAGAGGATGAAGAAAAGTACGGCGATGATTCCTTGCGCGAACAGGCCGACCGCGACAAATGGCAACTGTAGCGTATGGCACAGATAGGTTTTACCAGGAAGAAAGTCTCTACGCTGACCTTGGGTGAGAAATTAAGCAAGCTGCGAAGCGATTTCCGGATCAGCCTTTCCGAGATCTCCAAGGCGACGAAAATCCAGGTGCGCTACTTGGAACATCTGGAGAAGGGAGAATACGACAAGCTGCCCGCCGACGTCTATGTGCGCGGATTCCTGCGGAGCTATGCGCGCTACCTGAATGTCGACGAGCACGCGCTCATGAAGCTCTATGATCGCGAACGCAATATCAAGGAAAATCTGAAAGGACCGGAAGAGAAAAATGTCCACGATCGGAATGTCTCGCTTTCCTCGCTCGTCATTACGCCACGCACCATCCTTCTCGCTTGTACCGGGGTGCTGGTCTTGGGAGTTTTTGCCTATCTCTACCAGGAATTCCGGAGCTTTGCAGCCGAACCGCGCTTGGTGATCCTGGAGCCGGAAGCGGGAAGCGTCGTAGAGACCAGCGAAGCGACGCTTCGCGGCAAGACCGACAAGGGCGCACGGGTATCCGTGAACGGCAAAGCGGCGTTCGTCGGGAGCGAAGGCGAGTTCAGCGAGAAGCTGACGCTTCAGCAGGGACTCAATACGATCGTCGTAGTCTCTATCAACCGCTTCGAGAAAGAAAAGACGGAAACGCTGCTTCTCGAAGCGCGTTTCGCCCAGGAAAAGTCTCCTGATTCTTCCGAACTGGCGGCCAAAATCGATGAAAGCGAGCGCTTCTCGCTCGAAGTGCGGGTCGAAGAGTCAGTGACGGTCTCGATCGTTGCTGACGGTACGACGGTCCAGAGCGGCCGCATGGAGCCGGGGATTTCGACCCGAGTAGAGGCCAAAGAGCGCATCGTCATCTCTTCGGACAACGGAGCGAAGACGCTTGTCCGGCCCGCTTCCGGGACGGAAACAGCGCTTGCGCCGGATCCGGGACCGGTCAAGGGAGCCGTATTTACGCGCTCTGGAAGGGAAGAGGAAGAAAAGCTATAATAACAAAGCAACTATTTATCAACCGGAACTATGGCAAAGGCAAAAGCAGGGGCGGAACCGAAAGGAGAAAAGAATAAGATCGATACCGTTTTGGGCGCTATCCAAGAGAAATTCGGCGAAGGTATGATGATGAAGCTCGGTGATGTCCCGAAGGTGGATGTCGAAGCCATCCCGACCGGAGCTCTTTCGCTGGATCTCGCTTTAGGGATCGGCGGCGTGCCACGCGGGCGCGTGATAGAGATCTACGGGCCGGAATCATCCGGAAAGACCACGCTGACGCTTCATATCATCGCGAATGCCCAGAAAGCCGGCGGTATAGCCGCTTTCGTGGATGCCGAGCACGCTTTGGATCCGGAATACGCCAAGCGCATCGGAGTGAAGATAAATGATCTGCTTATCTCCCAGCCGGATACCGGCGAGCAGGCGCTCGACATCGTGGAGACGCTCGTGCGTTCCAATATGGTGGACGTGATCGTCATAGACTCGGTAGCGGCACTCGTGCCGAGAGCGGAAATCGAAGGCGAGATGGGTGATCAGCACGTGGGACGCCAGGCGCGGCTGATGAGCCAGGCGCTTCGCAAGCTCACGGCCATCATCGCCAATTCCAATGTTGTCGTGATCTTCATCAACCAGATCCGCATGAAGATCGGCGTGATGTTCGGCAATCCGGAAACGACGACGGGCGGTCAGGCGCTCAAATTCTACTCCTCGGTACGCTTGGAGATACGCCGGAGCGCCCAGATCAAGAAGGGTGAAGTGATCGTAGGAAACCGTACCAAGGTGAAAGTCGTCAAGAACAAGGTAGCTGCGCCGTTCAGGACTGCCGAGTTCGATATCATGTACAACGAAGGAATCTCTCTGGCGGGAGATGTCTTGGACACCGGCGTCCTCTACCAGGTCATCAAGAAATCCGGCAACTCGTTCTCGTTCGGAGAGGTGAAGCTCGGTGTCGGCCGCGAGAACGCCAAGACGTTCCTCAAGGAAAACCCGAAGGTGATGAAAGAGATCGAGAAAGCGGTCATAAAGGCTTCGAAGACAGAAAATATCCAGACTGTCCCTGATACTGATGAGGAGTAGAGACTGGAGAAAATGAAGACGAGCTACGCTGGCGGGGACGGAAGTTCCCGCCAGTTGACTTTTTTTTAGGGAGGAGTAGAATCCTTTTTGTGTTCAAGATGGTGTGCATTCCTTTGCCGGCAGAGTCCGCCGAAGGCAGGCCTATTATTTTGAGCCATCTGTAGTTCTTTGGGTTCTTTGTGTTTCCAACCAAGCGAAAGGGTGAAGACGATGGAAGGTGGCGGCGATTTCGATGTGATTGCCAGGGATCAACAGGAGGATTTTTCCCAAGATAAGCCTTTTGGACCTTTTGGACAGAGTGCTCCCTGCTGCGCGGATCATGATCAGGAGGCAGCACTCCTCTATGTTCCCTATCTTTGTATGGAGCACCGGCCGCTCTCGACAGTGCCATACCAGGAAGTGAAAGCTCTTTTAGACGAGGGGCTGATCACGCTTTGCGACGGCAGGCAGATTTATGAGTTCAAAGGACAGGGCATCGCGACTATCTGTTCGGATCCTTCTGTCCGCAAGCCGAAAGTGGATATTCTGAATGGCCGGGGAGAGCTTGCTATCTATAGCATTCCCGGCATCGGTCTCAAATTCAGTCCCAAAAGCCCGGTCTACAGTCCTACCCTCGTCGAAGAGATCCAGGACTTCATATCGCGGACCAATGGGCACTACCGATTGAAGAAGTTGCTTGTTATCGGCGCTCATTTCCCGTGCGGCTACGCGCAACACGGAAATGGACGCCAGCTTTCGCTTCGTGAAAAAATCGGGCTCGTCGCAGACGGGGCTTGCCATATGAAACGGCACAATCTCTTCGAGAAGGTCATCGCTACCGTTTTCATCACTACGAAAATGCCGGATGGATCGACCCAGCTCGGCTGGTACCACATCAAGAAAAGTCTCGGCCGTGACGATTGTCAGCTCCTCTAAGAGGGGATGCATCCTAATGAGGGACTCTCGGAACTTCCGGGAGTCCCTTTTCTCTTTCTTCAGAGGTGAAAATGTGCTATAATGAAGCAATGACCAGGAAAATTCGGAGCAAAAAATACTTTTTTGTGGCTTTTACAGCGCTCTCAAGCCTGCTTTTGAGCAACTTTTTTTTCGTTGTTGCGAAGCCGGTCCAGGCTGCCGAGGAAGATACGAACGCGATCAAGGACAATATCGATGAGATCGAGGCGAAGCTTAAGAAAGAAGAGAAGAAGCAGGCCTCGCTCCAGAGCGACCTCAACCAGATCAACTCTACCTTGAGTGCGACCCAGGCGGCGATCGCGCGCGTACAGAGACTGCTTCGGGAGACGGAATCCAACATCTCAAGCAAAGAGCAGGAGATCTCCCTCCTTGAGAATCAGCTGACGCTCGACAAACATGTCTTGAAGGGCTTGCTTCAGGAACTCTACTACAGCCATAATGCCCCGTTGGTCGAGGTGATGCTCGCAGAAAGCGACGTGCAGGATATCCTCCAGACGAACGATAGCCTCTTCTCCACCCAGGAAAAGATCCAGGCGCTCATCGGCGAGATGAGCGATGCGAAGGAACGTATTGCGGAAGAAAAGATGTCGCTTGAAGATACCAAGGATGATCACGAAACGCTTCTGGAAGTCCAGAACCGCCAGAAACAAGGACTCGTGCTCGAGAAGAACGAAACCGCTTCCGATCTGGAAGACCAGGCCAAAGTGGTGAGTCGTCTCAAGAGCGAGCTTTCCGAATTGCAAGGGGATTTGAATAAATTGTTAGGGAAATCCTATAATGCCGCAGATATCCAGGAAGCGGTGGAGTTTGCGAGCAACAAGACCGGCGTGCCGAAAGGTTTCCTTTTCGGTGTGCTCAAGATGGAGACGAACCTCGGCGCGAATGTCGGCGGCTGTACGTATGCCCAAGTAGAGGATGGCGCCCAAGCGAATTATAAGAAAGGCAAGCTCTCGAAGCGTTCCTGGCAGACATTCCAGTACCGGAGAGACATCTTCAAGAAGATCACGAGCGAGCTGGGTATCGATTACCGCAAACAGAAAGTCTCCTGCAACCCGAGCGGCTACACCGGTACCGGCGGCGCTATGGGCGTGGCGCAGTTCATGCCGGATACCTGGATGGGCTACAAAGCCCAGGTAGCGTCTGTTACCGGCCATAATCCGCCGAGCCCTTGGAACCTGACCGACGGCGTGATGGCCATGGCACTCAAGCTCAAGCGGGTCCCCGGCGTGACCGAGGGAAAGGAAGCGGCGTACCGCAGAGCGGCTGCAGCATACCTCGGCACGAGCTATGCGCCATATATCAACGGCATCATCTACTGGTCTAAGAACTACAAGAAGCTCATCTGATGAAATGGAGCGAAGCGTCCTCTTGCGGACGCTTTGTTTTTTCCCCGCTTCGGAGTATCATAGGGGCAGATAAAAACAAAACACAAAATATATGCGTTCATATATCGCGATTCTTTCAGTAGGAGCTCTCCTCTCTTTTTCGGCTCCGCTCGCGGCCTTTGCCCAGGAGCAAGTTTCTCCTTCTGTAACCCCTGGCCTCGGGACCCAGTCAGCCGCTCCGGTCGGCAATGTCTTTTGTTTCGATTACTACCGCTTCGGCTCTGTCCAGGCTGACCTGGAATCGAACCTCGCCTCCACCGTCCCTGGCGCAGAGATCGGCTTCGCCGGCAACCTCAAGAATGATAACGACTACCCGCTGGTCGACGGTACTCTCTACGTGAAGATCTTCAAGAAGGATGACCGCACCTTCCAGGCGGGGAATGGCAATGTCGTAGTGGATCAATTCCCTTTGGAGGAGGCTTTCACTCTTCCTGCTAAAGGAGAGAAGCCTGTTTCCTTTACCTGGAATGTTCCGCGGAACCTCCCCGGAGGCGACTACTACGCCGCTTTCTTCTTTGCTACGAGCGACCGCTACAATATCCTCGGTCTTTCCTTTACCGATGACGTTATCGGGAACCAGGCGCCGTTCAGTGTCGTGAATGCAGAGGAGTCTCCAGTAGTTTCTTTCGACAAGAACGCCGCTACCCTAAACGACACGCCGCACACCTTTGTCGCTTTCCCGCCTCACTTCAAGAGCGACGAGACAGTCACGGCCAAGGTGAAGCTCGTGAATGCCTCACCGGACCCGGTCATTGTCCCGGTGATCTGGAAGCAGTACTCATGGGATGCGCTCCGCCCCGAGAACATCCGCAATCAGAAGACCGAGCTTGTCGAAGTGAAGGGAAATGAGACGAAAGAAATCTCCTATGCTGCCATATCTACCAATGATGCTGTGACTTACCTGGTCGTAGAGACCAAGGACCAGGAAGCCAAGACTTTCCTCGATATCCGCTTCGTGCGCGACGGCATCCAGGAAACGCGGATCAATTTCCCGTCGGTCCTCAAGTTCCCTCTGAAAGCCGGAGAGGAAAACGCTCTCTTCGTCTGCGCCCATTCGACCAATGAGCCGACGGTGAAGGAAAATCTTCTCATGCTCACTCTTCGGGACGAAAACCAGAATGTCATCCGCCAGTTCCGCTACGATGGCGACATCTCGGGCGCCATGAGCGGCTGGAAGGATAGCTTCACTCCCGACAAGACCTACACGAAAGTCTCGTTGACCGCAACGCTGGAGCGCCAAGGCCGAGTGTTCGAGGAAGTCCTCATCACCTATGACTGCGACCAGATCGACCCGGATCTTTGTACGGAAAGCGGCATGATGCTTATCGGTGAGGGGGATGTGAAAAGCCTGGTCGTTTACGGTATCGCCCTCCTGACGCTAGTAGCTCTTCTGGTCATCTTCATAGCGAAGCTGAAGAGGAGGAAAGCAAGACTCGGCGCGTAAACAGAAAAATCCTATGAAAAAGATATACACCCTTTCCCTGGCGCTTGTTTTAGCGGGAGTCTTGGCAGTTTCTTCCGATGCGGAGGCCGTAGCAGCTAACAACCCTCCATCGGCTCCGGTCATCTCCGGGCCTACCACCGGCTCTACCGGTACCGCTTACTCATGGAGCGCTACCTCAAACGATTCTGACGGCGATACGCTCCGCTACGGCTATGACTGGGACAAAAACGGCTCTGTCGACCAGTGGGCGCCTTCTATCGGCTTCATTTCTTCCGGAAAGACCCGAACAGTCAGTTATTCCTGGTATACTTCCGGCGCTCACACCTTCCAGGTCTTAGCCCAGGATTTCAGAGGTAACAATTCCGGCTGGAGTTCCCACACCATCACGCTTGCGGCTAAAACCTGTGTTTGGCAAGCGATACCTCTGGATGATTTCGATGGCTGGGTCGGTCCTACGTATACCCGTTGTCGGAACAATTACAATGCCCTCGGACTCCGGTACCCGCAGTGCCCAGATATCGGCGCTGTCGAAGGCGGAACGCCTTCAGCTGTGGCTTCTCGCTGCCTTGTCGATCCCCCCACGGTCTCCTGTCCGGACCCAGGGATTACCAGATACACCATAGAGGGACTCGTGAATACCTGTAGCGGAGGAGCCTATATTCCGCCGACCCCAGTTCCTTCCTTTGACCTCAAGATCAACGGCTCTGACGGTCCGCTCACGGTGGCTGCCGGCGCGAACCTGAACATCACCTGGGATCCGGTTTCCGATGCTACCTTCTGTACCGGCAGCGGCAATGGCTGGAACGGTGTCAAAAGCATCTCCGGTGGCTCTGACAACCTTCCTGCCACCGCCTCTTCCCTCTATTCCCTTACCTGCACCGGCCCCGGAGGCACCATCACGGATACGGTCTCTGTCTCACTTACCAATATCCTCAAGGTCTGCGAAGGCTCCTGCTCTTCCGGCTTCATGCGCGGCAAGAGCGGCACTCCCCAGAGCTTCTCTATGGCTCAAGGCTCTAGCAAGAGTCTCGTCGCCTGCTTCAACCCTGCGAATGACTGCTCGGACCCGAGCGGCACCGTCACGGCTACCTTCACGGAAGGAGGAGGACCGGTTATCAGCACGAGCGGTACCAATCCGGTGACGCTCTCTGCAGATACTCCCGGTTCTGAAAGCCTCTCTGCTTCCTATTCCGGCCAGACAGCCAATATGAATGTGACTGTCAGCTGCGTTCCTACTACGAGCTGCGCTACCGATCCTCGAGGCGACAACTACTGTCCGAGCGAGACCTACACCATAAATGACGGATGCGGCACGACACTTACCTGCAATGGCAGGCGCGCCTGCGACTACAACTGGAAGGAAGTAGCGCCGTAAGGGGATAAAGCTGAAAGTCGAAAAAAGAGGGCCGGAAGGCTCTCTTTTCGGTTCCCTTGCCAAAAACTCCGCATCATGGTATGCTCTGTCCACAAACGAGAAAGTCCGACGCGGCTCCCGCTTTCGCCTTTGGGCCAGAGATTAGGAACGCATTTTTCCGCACGGAAGCGACTTTCCCCGTTCGCGGATTTTTTTATTCAAGATAATTTCTCAATATTCTCTATGATAGAGTACGAATTGTTCTATTTGGTGGGAGAGTCCAAGGAAGCGGAATTGCCGCGTATCCGCGAGGCAGTCCAGAAGGTCGTGACCGGAAACGGAGGGGTTTTCCTTCCGGAGGTGACCGAAGAGAAGCGCAAGCTTGCCTACGAGGTGAAGGGCGAGATTCGCGGTACGTACATTGCGAACCGCTTCACGCTTCCTGGAAAAGATGAGCAGCCTGAAGAGGTAGAGGTACACCCGCTTACGAAGATCAACCGCGAGCTGATGCTCTCGAAAGACGTGTTGCGCTTCCTGGTTTTGCGCGCTGACGATCTTCCTGAATTGAAGGCGATCGAACGTGTCGAGCGCCCGAAGACGGAGGGTCGCGGGAACCGCTACGAGCGCCGCGGTGCGATGAAGGCTATGCCGGAAGCCCCGGTGACGAAAGTGGAGGATGCAAAGCCGGTCAGCACCGAACAGATTGATGAACAGCTGAAACAAAAGCTTGATATTTAATCTTAAACACTATGAATGTCAACAAGGTCATTCTCGTCGGGCGTCTTACTCGGGATCCGGAGATCCGCACGACGCCTGGAGGACAGTCGGTAGCCAGCCTTTCGATGGCGACGAATAGCTATTGGACGGATAAGAGCGGAGTGCGCCAAGAGCGTACGGAATTCCATAATGTCGTGTTGTGGGGCCGCCTCGCTGAAGTGGCAGGGCAGTACCTTACGAAGGGGCAGGAGTGCTATGTCGAAGGACGCCTCCAGACCCGGGCCTATACCGCGAAAGACGGAACGGAGCGCAAAGTCACCGAAGTGGTCGGAGAGAACATGCAGCTCGGAAGCCGCGCCCAGGGCCAAGGATCGCAGTCAGGAGCTCCGCGCGCAGCCGCCGCTCCGCGTGAAAGCCAGCCGGCCGCCAAAGAAGAAGAGATCCCGACCATCAATCTCGATGACGAGAAGGATGAGATCAGGATCGAAGATGTCCCCTTTTAATTTATTCTAGCTTTCAGTTCGTATGGATGTAGCAATGTCGAAAAAACTCCGGGATTTGGATTACAAGGACGCATATTTCCTGCGCCGCTTCTTGAATTCCCAGGGAAAGATGTACCCTCCGAAGCGTCATGGTCTGACCGCGAAAGACCAGCGCCATCTCGCGCAGGCTATCAAGCGGGCCCGTTTCATGGCGTTGATCCCGTACGTGGTCCGCTAAGGAATTCTCCTTTTCTCTTCACTCTCAAAACGTATGCTCGGCATAACGGAAATTAAAAATGGCAAAAAGGTGATTTGGAATGATGAGCCGTATGTGGTCATGGATTACCAGCATTCCAAAACAGGGCGCGCGGGAGCGGTGCTTCGTACCAAGCTGAAGAATCTCCTGACAGGCGCGATCATCGACCACACATTCCAGGGCGGAGACAAGCTGGAAGAGGCAGAGGTATCGAAGTCGCATGCCCAATACCTCTACCGCGAAGGCGATAACCATGTTTTCATGGACATGGAAAGCTACGAGCAGCTCTCGATTCCCGAAAAGGTCTTGGGGGATGCCGTACAGTACCTGGTGGAAGGCACCGAAGTGACGATGCTCAATTGGAACGACAACGCGATCAACGTGGAATTGCCGGCCAAGGTGGTGCTCACGGTGACGGATGCGCCCCCGGGAATCAAAGGAGATACCGCTTCGGGAGGCGACAAGATGGTCACCCTCGAAACCGGCCTCCAGATTACGACCCCGCTCTTCATCAAGGTAGGCGACCGCCTCATCATCAACACGGAAAAGGGGACGTACGTCTCCCGCGAGTAGCTCCGAGCCTCCTCATCCCTCGTTTCTCTTTGAGACGAGGGATTTTTTCTTTCTCTCGTTTCTCATCTTATCCCATCTCCGCAAACCCTTCGGCGAGCGATCTTTCCGAGAGACATTCGCTCTCTTCCAGCGGAGAGCTCATTCCGAAAAAATCTGATGACTCTTGCAGACAAG
>MFRW01000006.1:0-16417 GCA_001786575.1 Candidatus Moranbacteria bacterium RIFCSPHIGHO2_01_FULL_55_24
GGTTGCCGGCCTCGTCTTTGATGATGATGGCGCTCACGGGACAGGAACGGGCGGCGTTTAGGATGGTTTCCTGATCATCCTGGTCCGCAGTCGCGAGGATAGCGGCTTTGCCGGTGTCATCGAGGGCGAAGGTGTTCGGAGCCATAGCGGTGCAGGGGGCGGCACCGATGCAGACGTTGTGATCTACATGGACTGTCCAGCCGTTCTTGAGTTTCACCGGTCCAGCCGGTTTAGACTCATCTTTCCATTGAGACATATATTTTTTTATTTACTCTTTAACGCTTTCTTGAGGGTTTCCAGGGACAGAAGCGCGCACTTCATGCGGACCGGCGAAAGGGCGAGGCCGGTAAGCTTGAGTACGTCTTCCGGGGCGAGCACCTGCATCTTCACTGTTTCCTTGCCTTTGGCTTCCTCGAAGAGGAGCGAGGCGGAAGCGAGCGAGATGGCGCAGCCTTTTCCCGTAAAACCGACTTCCTTAATGATACCATCCTCGATATTGAGGTCCAAAGCCAGGCTATCGCCGCAGGTCGGATTCAAGGCTTCGGCATGATGGGTGGCATGCGGAAGATTCCCGTAATTCCGCGGGTTGTGGTAGTGGTCGAGGATGTGATCTTGGTAGAGAGACATACTTCAGGAAAGAATTCGGGTAACTTCTTTGAGCGCGGCTACGAGCCGGTCGATATCGCTTTTTTCATTATAGATACCGAAAGAGATGCGGGTGGTAGCAGCGAGACGCTTGACCCGGTGGAACGGAGCGGCACAGTGCTCGCCGGCGCGTACGGCGACATTCTTCTCGCCCAAGAGCTGGGCGATATCGTGAGGATGGAGGGAACCGAAGGTGAAGCTCAAGATGCCGGCGTAGTCTTCCGGTTTTCCGGAGCCGATGATCTGTATATCTTCGCCGAAAACTTTCCGGAGTTCCGAGAGAGCATGTGCCTGGAGCGCGAGATCGTGTTCGCGAATCTTCTCGAAACCGATCTCCTCGAGGAACCGGAATGCTTCGCCCAGGCCGAAAATGGCCGCGATATCGGGAGTGCCTGCCTCGAAGCGAGCCGGGACTTCGCGGTAGACGGTTTCCTCGGCATAAGCATCCGAGACCATCCCGCCACCGAAGACCGCAGGCGGCAAAGTATCGAGCAGAGACTTCTTGCCGTAGAGAATGCCGATGCCGGTCGGTCCGTACATCTTGTGTCCGGAGAAAGCGATCATATCGGCGTCCCACTCACGCACATCGATGGGGAGATGCGCTGCCCGCTGGGCGGCATCGATAATAATAATGGCATGCGGAGCGCGTTTCCGGATGAAGCGGACCAGGCTGGGGATGTCGTTTATGATACCGCTCACATTCGATACGGCTGTAAGCGCAACGAGTTCGGTGTGTTCGTCGAGTACGCCTTCGAAGCTTTCTTCGTCAAGCGCCCCGGTGCTCGTGCTTGCTGCCAGGCGGAATTCGGCAGAACTTCTCTTCGCAAGCTCTTTCCAGGGGAGATAATTGCTATGGTGTTCCAGGTCGGTCGCGACGACGTTTCCTTCGAGAGTGATGAAGTTTTCCAGCATGTAGGCGGCCATATTGAGGCCGGCAGTGGTACCGCTCGTGAAAATGATCTCTTCCGGGTCGCTCCCGATGAAATCCGCAGCCGCTTTGCGGACCGCATCTACGCGCGCTGTGGTTCCTTCGGCGAGCGGGTAGAGGCCCCGCGCGATATTGGTGCTCGAGGCTTCCAGATATTCTGTCTGGGCCGCGATGACAGACGCCGGCTTGAGCTTCGTCGCGGCGCTATCCAGATAGACGAGCTCCGGATGTTTCTTGAAAAGAGGGAAGCGTTCCTTAAGCATAGAGTTTGAGGAGTTTATCGAAGGCGGCGTTTTGGATTCTGGTCAGCGTTTCTTCCGGGACGCCGAGATCGCGCATAGCTTCGAAAGTCGTCCCGAGGAAACCGTTTATGAGTACTGCGGCGGCGTCTTTCTTGGAGAGCCCGCGGGATTCCAGGTAGTAAAGAGATTCCTTGTTAAGAGGAGAAGCAGATGCTTTGTGGTGGCAAGTGACGTCTTTCGGGAGGATCTCGAGGCTCGGGCGGGTACTGTGTTTGGCTGCGTCCGAGAGCAGGAGCGCCCGGCTTTCCTGCGAAGCGTCGCTCCCGCCAGCACCGCTCTCGATGCGGATGAGGCCTCGGTAGTTCACTTCGGCGTTCCCGCCGAGCACGCTCCGGACGGAGGCATGGGAGGCTGTTTCCCGTGCGCTGTGTTTCTGGGTAAGCGAGAGGTCTTTTGCTCCTTGCTCTTCGATGAAAATAGCGAAGATATGCGCCGCCGCTCCTTTGCCAGCCAGATCGAAAGTGATTTCTCCTGCCCGATTCTCCATGAAGAAAACCGCCTGCTCGTTTTCCTTGAGAGCGTAGAGAGTGTCTTTGTCCTGGCTGATGTCGCGGAATTGCATATGTTTAGCCGATACTGCCTTCCATTTCCAATTGGATCAGTCTGTTCAATTCGATGGAATACTCGAGAGGGATTTCCTTCACGATCGGGGCGATGAAGCCGTTCACGAGAAGGCTCTCCGCATCCGATTTCTTGAGGCCGCGCGAGGTGAGATAGTAGAGTTTCTCTTCGCCGATCTTCTCGACCGTTGCCTCGTGCTCGAGCGTGCTTTCCTTTTCGCTGACGCGCATCGTCGGATAGGTGTCGGAACGCGATGTTTCATCGAGGAGGAGGGCATCGCAGACTACTGAAGCCTTGGCGCCTATGGCACCATGGCCGATATG
The DNA here is from genome assembly GCA_001786575.1 of Candidatus Moranbacteria bacterium RIFCSPHIGHO2_01_FULL_55_24. Taxonomy (GTDB): domain Bacteria; phylum Patescibacteriota; class Minisyncoccia; order Moranbacterales; family UBA1568; genus UBA1568. The sequence goes on from MFRW01000006.1 coordinate 2,760, forward strand.
CACCATGCCGCGGTAGGAGGAACGCCCGCCGTCTTTGGCGATGGACTTGGAAACCACGCGCGAGGTGGTGCGGGGAGCGAGATGGAACATCTTGGCCCCGGCATCCTGGTGCTGGTCTTTGCCTGCGTAGGCTATGGAGAGTACTTCGCCGCGCGCTCCCTCGCCGACGAGGTAAACCGCCGGGTACTTCATGGTGACGCCGCTTCCGATGTTGCAGTCGATCCACTCCATGACAGCGTTCTTTTCGGCCCGGGCGCGCTTAGTGACGAGATTATAGATATTCTTGCTCCAGTTCTGGACGGTCGTATAGCGGACGCGCGCGCCTTCTTTGACGAAGATCTCTACGACAGCCGAGTGGAGCGAATTAGTGGAATAGATGGGAGCGGTACAGCCTTCGATGTAGTGGACGTAGCTTCCTTCCTCGGCGATGATGAGGGTACGTTCGAACTGGCCGAAAGCCTCTGCATTGATGCGGAAGTAGGCCTGGAGGGGGAGCTTCACTTCCACGCCCTTCGGGATGTAGACGAAGGAGCCGCCGGACCAGACAGCAGAATTGAGCGCTGCGAACTTGTTGTCATGCGGGGGAATGAGCTTGCCGAAGTATTCTTTCACGATATCCGGGTATTTCTTCACAGCCGTGTCCATGTCGCAGAAGATGACACCGAGCTTATCGAGCTCGCGATTGATGCTTTCGTAAACGACTTCCGATTCATATTGGGCGGAGACGCCGGCTAGGAATTTCTTCTCGGCTTCGGGCACGCCGATGCGGTCGTAGGTGTCCTTGATCTCTTGGGGAAGGTCGTCCCAGGAACGAGACTGCTTATCGGTAGCCTTCAGATAATAGGTGAGGGCATCGAAATCGATGCCGGAGAGATCGGCGCCCCATTCAGGCATGGGCTTCGCCTCGAAGATATCCAAGGAACTCAAGCGAAAGTCCCGCATCCACTGCGGCTCTTCTTTGACAGCAGAAATCTCGCTCACTACTTGAGCGGAAAGCCCGATGCCGGTCTTATGGACGGACCGCTCGGGCATGGCAAAGCCATAACGGTAGTCGCCGAGCTCCAAATCCTCTTTTTTACCCTTTTCTTGAGGCATAAATTCAAAATCAGACTGAAATTGTCTGAATTACTCAAATAGCATAACATAGGGCTTCTGAATTGACAAGAGAAGTCAAAAGTGCTATAGTGATCAATGTATTTCAGGGGTATGAAACTTTTGAAAGCGGGTTCTTTTGCAAATCAGAAAGGGGAAAGAATTATGGGGTCTTCTGCGAATACTGTGATTTCGTGCGTACCGGAAACTGATGTTCAGCTATGTTTCTTTGAAAGGGAAGTCGATTACAGCCAGTGTCCTTGCAAGATCTTGGAGACGCCGCTTGCCGAGGAGGATTTGCGGCTCGGCGGAAACATGTCATTGTATGACATATCTTTCGAAAGGGTCAGAAGGTTTCTCGGCGGTCTTGTCGGAAAACACATCGTCTCTATGACGCTTGTGTCCTACCGGACCGATTTTTTCTCCGCACATAGGGTGGCCAAGGAGCATTTCGTGAGGACTGGGGAGTTCGAGTTCTCGAATCCATGGGACTTATTCGCTCTCGCCCGGCATTATCCGCGCCTCTACGAGGATCTCGGTCTGGACGGCGACGTCTTTGCTGGGAATACCGTGAGCAGGCATTTCGGCATCGCGCGAGCGCTCTCCTTGAGCCAGAAAGACAGGCGTACCATCGAAACACGCCGGATTTCCTGGACGATGCCCGGGTTGTGTCCGTCGCTCTCGAGTCCGAAAAAGCAGAAAAATTTCCTCTTGGTACAGCGGACGCCCTGCCCGGCATAAAACCGGCATATCCGTCCCGAAAATCTGAAAGCCTCTTAAGACAATGTTCTTAAGAGGCTTTTTTCTTTTGCTCTGAATGCTCTACAGCGCCTCGAATCCTTGCTCTTCTATTTCTTGAGCGACTTCTTTGCCGCCGCTTTTGACGATTTTCCCGCCCTTCATGACAAGCACGGCATCCGGACCGATGGCCGAAAGGAGCTTATGCGAATGGGTGATGAAGAGAAGCGTCGCGTCTTCGGGCAGATGCTTCTTCAGGAAGGCGACGATCGCTTTGAGCGCATCCACGTCGACACCGGTATCGATCTCATCGAAGAGCGCGAAGCGCGGCTCGAGGAGCGCTGCCTGAAGCGCTTCGACTTTCTTCTTCTCTCCGCCGGAAAACCCCTCATAGAGCGAGCGCTTCAGGAGCTCATCCTTGATGGAAAGTTCCTGGGCGAGCTCGCGGACCCGCAGGTGGAGCTTCATGGCATCCATTTCTTTGTCCTTGCCGAGTACGGCCATACGGAACAAGTCCATGACGCTGACGCCCGGGATCGGGAGCGGATTCTGGAAAGAAAGGAAGATGCCGAGGCGGGCGCGCTCATCGGCCGAGAGCGGCGTCAGATCTTTTCCGTCGAAGACGATCTCTGATCCATCGCCGACTGTGATGTCCGGACGGCCCATGATGGCATTGCCGAGCGTGGACTTGCCTTCGCCGTTGGGACCCAGGAGGGCATAGGTCTTCCCTTGCTCGAAAGTTGCGGACACGCCGTTTAAGATCTGCTTGCCTTCGATAGAAGCGGTGAGGTTTTTGATGGTTAGCATAAGGAGAGGAGAATTATCCGGATCAAATTATCTGCTGTTCTGCTGCGAGGCGAGACTCCCGACGGAGATCTTGGAAAGCGATTCTTCGAGGGTGGCATCGAGTGCGCGCAGGACTTCGTTCGTCTGGCAGTGGGAATGAGGAGGGCAGGGCCAGCCCGCAGCAGCTACGCTTACAGCCTTGCTGGCGGGGAGCTTCTTGTTGTGTTCCGGCAGAGAAAATATTTTAATATGGCCGTCGAGAGCCGAAATGACTTCCCAGGCAGAAAGAGCTTCTGCGGGCTTGGCGAGGGCATAGCCCCCGGCAGTTCCCTTCTTCGCTTCGACGATGCCGGCTTTGCGCAGGCCCTGGAGCACTTTTTCCAAGTATCCGTGCGGCAGCTCTTCGCGCTCGGCAATCGTCTGGATAGAAAGCGGCCCGTTTTCCTGTGCCAGGCAGAGGACGGCCCGGAGGCCATAGTAGGTTTTGCGTGAGATTTTCATACTTTATTAAAATCAGACTCAATAAGTCTGATTTAGCATGCCAGAGAAGTGAAGCCTTGTCAATATCGGAAAAAGCCGTTAGAATAGCCAAGATATGAAGAGGACAAAGTCAAATTTGGGATTTTGGGAAGCGCTGCCGAGGCCGTTCTTTGTCTTGGCGCCCTTGGCGAATGTGACCGACGCAGTTTTTCGGCGTTTCATCATCCGCTATAGCCGTCCCCATGTTCTATGGACGGAATTCGTCTCGGCCGACGGGCTGTGTCACCCGAGAGGGAGAGAGGCGCTCCTCAAAGATCTCGCCTATACTGAAGACGAGCGACCTATCGTCGTCCAACTGTTTACGGCGCATCCGGGAGCGATGCGCGAGGCAGCGAAGCTGTGCGCCGAGCTCGGGTTCGATGGCATCGACATCAATATGGGCTGTCCGGACAAGAACGTGATGAAGCAGGGAGCAGGAGCGACCTGCATGAAAGATCCGCAATTGGCGCAGGCGCTCATCCGGGCCGCCAAGGACGGCGTGCGGGATGCCGGCAAAGAGATCCCGATTTCGGTGAAGACACGTCTCGGCTTCAATGATGATACTCTGGAAGAATGGCTTCCGGCTCTCTTGGAAGCCGAACCGGCGGCTATCACGCTCCATGCCAGGACGAAGAAGGATATGTCGAAAGTGCCGGCCCGCTTCGAGAGGATCGCGCGGGCGGTAGAGATCCGGAATGAGCAGAAGAGCCGGACGCTCATCATCGGGAACGGCGATGTGCGCGACATGGCTGACGCGCGGAAAAAAATCGAGGAAACCGGAGCGGACGGCATCATGTTCGGTCGGGCTATCTTCGGAAATCCTTGGCTTTTCGATGAGACGAAGAAAGAAGTAAGTACCCAGGAAAAACTGGATGCGGCGCTCGTCCACACGGAAATGTTTCTGGACTACTGGAAAGATACCAAGAGTTTCGAGCTTCTGAAGAAGCACTATCGGGCCTACATCAATCATTTCCCGCTTGCCAAAGAGCTGCGGATCGAAATGATGGAAGCCAAGAATTTCGAGCAGGTGAAAGCGGCGGTAGAGAAGTTCCGGAGCGAACATCCGGAAACCCTTCCGCTTCTCTCGAAAACGGAGTATCTTTTGTAAACTCTTATGAAAATCGCTGTACTGGTATCGGGCGGAGTGGACAGTTCGGTAGCCCTGGCTTTGCTCAAAGAAGCCGGGCACGATGTCACCGCCTACTATATGAAGATCTGGCTGGAGGATGAGCTCCGGTTCCTTGGTGACTGTCCGTGGGAAGAAGACCTGAAATATGTGAGAGCCGTCTCCCAGCAGTTCGATGTGCCTTTGGAAATCGTGCCGTTTCAGAAAGAATACTGGGATCGGGTAGTGGGGTATACCTTGGCGGAGGTGCAGGCCGGACGGACGCCGAACCCGGACATGCTCTGTAATGCCCGCGTCAAGTTCGGAGCTTTCTATGAATACCTGGAGGCGCAAGGGAAGAAATACGACAAGATCGCGACCGGACACTATGCGCAGACCGAAGAACGGGACGGAATAACCTGGCTCAAGATGTCGCCGGATCCTGTCAAAGATCAGACGTATTTCCTCTCCCAGCTTTCGCAGGAGCAGGTGGCCAGAGCGCTCTTCCCGATCGGCGGGTATCCGAAAGGAGAAGTGCGCCGCCTGGCAGAGAAATTCCAGCTGCCCAATGCCAAGCGCAAAGACAGTCAGGGCATCTGCTTCCTCGGGAAGATCCCGTTCGACGAATTCGTGAAGTTCCATCTCGGTGTGAAACCGGGCAAGCTTATAGAAGAAGGTACCGGCAAAGTGCTCGGGGAGCATGAAGGCTTCTGGTACTACACCATCGGACAGCGCAAGGGTATCCGCCTCTCGGGCGGGCCGTGGTACGTGACAGGGAAGGACCTGGAGAAGAACGAAGTATATATCGCCCACGGCGACCGCTATCAAGCGGAAGCCAGGGATACGTTCACGGTAGCGAATCCGAACTGGATCGCAGGCTCTGCTCCGGAGAAGACGGCGCTTCTGGTGAAGATCCGCCACGGCGAAAAGATGTACCCGGCAGAAGTGACGCCATTGGGAGCTGGCAGATACCGGGTACGGTTGGCCGAAAAAGATCATGGGATAGCTGCCGGCCAATTCGCGGTGTTCTATGATGGAGATATCTGCCTGGGCGGCGGAGTAATCGAAGAAGAATATGCCGATCGATAAGCGTAAAGCGGGATTTTTCGAGGAGAAGCTGGAAGACTTTTTCCAAAAGACCGGCCGGGAACATTTGCCATGGCGCAAGAAAAAGATAACCGCTTATGAAGTCTGGGTATCGGAAATCATGCTCCAGCAGACCCAGGTATCGCGCGTCATCGGGTATTACGAGCGCTTCATGAAGAAGTTTCCGACGGTCGAGAAGCTGGCGACTGCGAGCTGGGAAGAATTCCTGCCGTACTACCAGGGCCTGGGCTACTACATGCGCGGCCGCAATATGCTCTTGGCGGCCCGAATGGTAGTCGATGATTATGGAGGGAAGTTTCCCGAAGAAACAGCCAAGCTGCGAAAGCTCCCCGGTATCGGGCCCTACACGGCTGCCGCTATCCAGAGCTTCGCCTATGGTTTGCCGGCGATTTCCTGGGATACGAACGTGCTTCGTGTTCTGGGAAGATTCTTTTTGGGAGCGAAGGAAAGAGCAAAAGGAGAAGAGGCGGACTTGGAAAAGGTCTTGCGCATGGAGCGCAAAAAACTGAATGCGGCGCTCATGGATTTCGGAAGCGCGATCTGCGTCTCGCGGCCCAAGTGCGCGGCCTGCATGCTCCGGCCCCGGTGCGCCTACTCTAAGGCGGGAGGACAGCTGGAGAAGAAGATTCCGAAAAAGAAAATCGCTTTCAACATGGCGGAAGCCGAGGCCTGGGTGTTCCTTCATGAGGGACACCGGCAATATTTTTCATCCCGGAAAAAAGCTTTCAAGCCATTCGTCCTGCCGGCCGGCTCTCATTCACGGGCAGGCATCAAGCAATGGTTTCTGGAACATCACGGACTGACTCTCGCGGTGCGTCCGCCGCACAAGAGATTGCTCGTCCGGAAGAAGCCGGTCATCTGGGTAAATGCCCAAGTTCTCCTAGGTGATCCCGCTTTTCCGGTATTTCCGAAAAACAGCATAGGAGAGTATAATAAGAACCAGAAATAGCGTGAATTTATGCAGCTCAAATCCCTGAATGTCTACTTTTTCTTCCTGCTTCTCATAGGAGTGGGGGTCGCAGTTTTCTTCATCTTCCAGCCGTTCCTCACGGCGATTCTGACCGCAGCTATCCTTACCGTGCTCCTGAAGCGACCGTATCATTTCTTCGAGCGTATTTTCCGCGGGCACCGCGTCGCAAGCTCGCTTCTGACCTGTCTCATGGCGATCCTCATCATCGTGACGCCGATGTTCGCTATCTTCACTCTCGCCTTCAATGAAGCCAATAATTTCTACCACAGCATCGGCCAAGAAGGCACCGTCGAGAGCTTCATAGAAAAGACGATCCAGGTAGTCGACAGCGTTCCCTATCTGGGCGCGTTCATAAGCCATGATGACCTGACGCAGGAGCGGCTTTTGGAGGATGTCCAGCAATTGAGTTCCAATGCGCTGGGTCTCATCCAGACCGCTTATAAGAGCATCACGAGCTTCGTGCTCTGGGTGTTCATCCTCTTCTTCACGCTCTTCTATTTCCTGATAGACGGCAAGAAGACGCTCCGCTACCTCATGAACCTTTCTCCGCTCAAGAACGAGCACGACAAGCTTCTCATCCAGAAATTCGTCTCGATCAGCCGCGCGACCATCAAGGGGAACCTGGTAGTCGGGGTGATCCAGGGGTTCATGGGAGGGATTTCCTTCGCGATCGCCGGCGTTCCATCGCCGGCCATCTGGGGATTGATCATGGTATTCTTTTCCGTCATTCCGATGATCGGAGCAGGAATCATCTGGCTTCCGGCGGGCATCATCCTGCTCCTCTTGGGCCAGATCTGGCAGGGAGTGTTCATACTGGCTTTCGGCGGGCTCGTCATCTCTTCTATCGACAACATTCTCCGGCCGAAGCTCGTGGGCAAAGACACGGCCATGCACCCGCTCCTCATCTTTTTCTCGACGCTTGGCGGCATCTACCTCTTCGGCCTGCCGGGGTTCGTCATGGGGCCGATCATCGTCTCGCTTTTCATGGCACTTAGCGATATTTACAGCATCGAATTCCGCGATCAGCTGAAGGAATACAACGAAGCCTAGAACTCTATCTTTGTCCGTTGTCGGAGAAAAAAGGAGAGAAAGCTTTCCGATAGCGCAGCCAGAGGATGCTAAAAAGGCTCGGAACGGAATAATAAAATAAAAAATCCTATGAAAAAGATGCGTATCCTTTCCCTCGTCCTCGCTTTGGCCGGAGCGCTGGCACTCTCTTCTGTTGCCGAGGCGAAGAGCGTGAACTGGAACAAGACCGAGAGCAGCGGGATGTTCCTGTATAACACCAACTGGACAAATTTCCCGAATGACAATGGGTGGGGGTCGGCTTTGGCAAATCCGAACATCTCCATCACGTATCAGGCGCAGGTGCGGAACATGTCTTCAGGCGGCACCATTCTTCCAGATGGAGCCTCTATCCCGGTGGGGACGCAGCTTCGGTTCGAACCGCTGCCGTATTCCGGCAGCGATATCTCCTGGTTCGGGAGCGGCTATGCGGCGGATTCTCCGAACGGGCATTGGGTAGCGAACGCTACTCCGCCGGGTTCCTGGTGTGATCCGGCAGACTATGCCGGAGGATACTTCTCTGTTTCGCGCTATAGCGCTTATATCCCGCTCTCGATCAATCCGCCGGCGAACAGCGTGAATCATGGCGGGACCGCCGGGCTTTCTTGCGATGCTTCCCGGCAGAACTGCACCGTGACTTCTCCAGGCAGTATCAATACGACATTCACGTTCAACGCGACCTACGGCAAGTTCTATTACTCGTATGATGGCTATGACGTTTCTCTGTTCGGAGGGTATACAGGACCCGTCTCTTGTCATTATCAAGCGAGGCCGCTCAATTTCACTCCCGTAGCGTATGGCAACGGCTGGCTTTGTATGGATAGCGGAGTAGGCGGTCCAAAGTGTAGTCTCTATAATGTCGGCTCCGCTTACACCCTCTCCGTTCCGGTGCAAACCATCTCTTATTCGCTCTTTGCCGTCTCTTCTAATAACCCTCCGGCTGCCCCGGTCATTTCCGGACCCGCCACCGGATCTGCCGGCACCGCTTACTCATGGACCGCTACCTCCAGGGATTCTGACGGCGACACGCTCCGCTACGGCTACGACTGGGATCTGAACGGCTCTATCGACCAGTGGATGCCTGCCGCAGGCTTCGTCCCCTCCGGCACATCACAATCTGCTTCCTATTCGTGGGTCGCTCCCGGCGCCCACACCTTCCAGGTCCTGGCTCAAGACTCCAAAGGCGCCAGTTCTTCCTGGAGCAGCTACACCATCACTCTGACTTCCGTCGTAAACGGCCTCTGCGGTGCCGCGAACGGTATCGCCACTCTTCTTCCGCCAGGAATCGGCCTCTGTACCAGCGGTACTCCGACTGCCGTTACTCCGGCGGCTGCCCCGGGCCCTTACTCCTGGACCTGTCAGGGATCAGGCGGGGGAGCGAATGCGAGTTGCAGCGCTCCGTATGACATTCCCGCTCCGAGCTTCGACCTCAAAATCAACGGCTCTGATGGCCCGCTTGCTGTCTCCCTCGGTACGAACCTGAATATCGTCTGGACTCCGGTCACGAATGCCGTCTCCTGCACTGGTAGCGGCAACGGCTGGAATACGCCTCCCGCTAAATCCCTCGCCGGAGGGAGTGACAATGTTTCGGCTACTGCCGCCGCCCTCTATGCGCTCACTTGTTACAACGCGGAAGGAGATGCCACCACCGACACCGTCTCCGTCTCTCTTGCCAACATCCTCAAAGTCTGCGAAGGTTCCTGCTCTTCCAGTTTCATGCGCGGCAAGAGCGGTGCCCCCCAGAGCTTTACCATGGCTCGAGGCTCTAGCAAGAGTCTCGTCGCCTGCTACAACCCGGCTGCTGATTGTTCGGACCCGAGTGGCAATGTCACAGCTGCCTTTACGGAAGGAGGAGGCAGCGCCATCAGCCTCTCCGGGACCAACCCGGTGATTGTAACGGCGAATGCTCCTGGCACCGAAAGCATGAGCGCCTCCTATTCCGGCCAGACGGCCAATATGGATGTCACTGTCATCTGTGTCCCTACTACGAGTTGCGCTGCCGACCCCCGAGGCGACGACTACTGCCCGAGTGAGACCTACACCATAGACGATAGCTGCGGCACTACGCTCACCTGCAATGGAAGAAGGACTTGCGACTACAACTGGAAGGAAGTAGCGCCGTAGGGGAAATCGAGGCTATAATGCCTGGTATGGACCTCGGATACTGGCAATCGTTTCCGGAACGTATAGACCCGGTCGCCTTCGCGCTCGGGTCTTTTCCGATACATTGGTATGCGATCTTTTTCCTCTGCGGCTGGGCAGGAGCCTTTCTCATCGCACTTTCTTTCCGAAGGAACCGCCTTCCGGAAATCACCCGAAGCCGTCTCGAGGATCTCTTCTGGTGGCTTCTCCTCGGCGCGGCACTCGGAGCGCGCCTCGGATATGCGCTTTTCTATTACCCAGATCTTTTCCTGGTTCATCCGTTCAGTCTTTTCTCTCCCTATGATCGTGCGACTGGGGAATGGACCGGTATCAGCGGCTTGAGTTTTCATGGGGGAATTATCGGAGTAGGCGCGGTGCTCTTCCTTTTCTCCAAAAAATATCATATATCTTTCCTCGCTTTGGCGGATCTTCTCGCTCTTGCCGCTCCGGCAGTCTCGTTTTTCGGGAGAATCGGGAATTTCTTGAACGGAGAGCTTTTCGGCCGGGTGACGGAAATACCGTGGGGGATGTATTTTTCGGGCGAGCGGGTTCTGCGGCATCCATCGGCCCTGTACGAAGCTTTTTTCGAAGGGATACTCCTTTTCGTCTTCCTGTTCTTTGCACGGAAGAGAGTCGGATTCCCAGGAGGATTGGCAGCGCTGTATGTGAGCGGCTATGGCGTGCTCCGCTTCATCGCTGAATTTTTCCGCGAGCCGGATCCGCAGCTGGGGTACTTCTTCGGCATATTCACGCTCGGCCAGCTATTTTCTCTCGTTCTCGCGGCGGGAGGAACGATCCTTTTTTTCTGGTTTCAGCGGCGGAAATATGCTACAATTCGGGTAAATTGAAAATATCTATGCAGAATAAGAAACTCTGGATCATCCTGGGAGGCACGTTTTTGATTATCGCTGCTTTCGTAGCGTGGGGCCTCATGGAAGAGAAGCAGGCACGAAAGGAAACAGCCGTACCGGACGCAAGCATCATCTATTACTATGGCGAGGAGTGCCCGCATTGCAAGGTGATCAACGAATTCTTGGAGAAGAACGATGTCGCTTCAAAAGTCTCCTTCACCAAGAAAGAGGTCTGGCATGACCAGGAGAACAGCGCGGAAATGCAGGCAAGGGCCGAGAGTTGCGGCTTGGACAAGAACCAGATCGGCGTTCCGTTCGTCTATACGGATGAAGGCAAGTGCCTGATCGGAGAGCCTGACGTAAAGAAATTTTTCTCCGAAAAAGCAGGAATTGCCGAAGAAGCCGAATAAAAAGCGCTTCTTCTAGAAAACAAAACCGTTCTCATGAATCAATCGCCTTTCCAATATCAGACATATCGCCTCGAGAAACGCAAGCCTTCTCTGGACATACGCGCTTCGAGCGCTCGTCCGGCAGCAGCAGTCGTTTCAGCGAAGGAATTGAGAATGCAGCGCCACCTTGCAGAGCTCGAAATGCGTTCGCATGAGAAGCGTACGTTAGACGGGCTCCAGCGGGAACGCCACTCGCTTCTCATGAGCCTCAAGGAACAGTCGGTCCGGGATGCGTTCTGGAAATTTTTCCGTAAAGCGGAGATCTATCTGCGCCGCGCGCGTCGGATCGCGAACCGTATCATTCCGGCCATAGCGCCGCGCAAGATGCTCTATGGCTCCCTCGTCGGAGGCGTCGCCTTCGGGATGGTATCGATGGCGTTCATCGAGCACTATTTCGGTCCGGGCGTTTTCGCGCGTTCCGAGCCCGGCATAGCGGAGAACCAGCCAGCGACTTCCCCGGGGATTATGCCGCAGTATGACAGCGGTAACGATGTCTTTTTCGAGTATTTCAGCGAGGCAGCGGGGGAAGAATATGAAACGAATGTCCGAGAAATGGTGAAAGGATACCCGATCGAAGACATGCTTCCGTATATCTTGGAACAGGACCGCATTACCGCCGCGTTCCTTATCGGTATTGCCAAGAAAGAGAGCAACTGGGGCAAGCGCGTTCCGGTACTGGACGGCCAGGACTGCTTCAATTATTGGGGCTACCGCGGCGTGCGCCGCATGATGGGCACCGGCGGGCACACCTGCTTCAATAGCCGCAAGGACGCGGTAGAGACCGTGGCAGCTCGCTTGAATAAGCTCATCAATTCGGAAAAACTGAATACCCCGGAGAAGCTTATCGTCTGGAAGTGCGGGTTCAGTTGCCAGGGACACAGCCGCGAGAGCGTCAGGAAGTGGATCAGCGATGTCGATATGTACTACAGCGAACTCATGAAAGAGGGAGCAGAGGAGTAGAAGAGGGCGTTTTCCGGAAAATCCGGCGGTTCGAGGATCAGGCGGAAATACTGCGAAAAAAGAGGGTCTGCCGACTCTCTTTTTTGCTTTAAATAAGCTAAAAAACTACTATTTGTGGCATAATTTCGGTTGACGGGATCCTGGATTTTTGATAGAGTATCACTTGCGTCCTCGGAGGCTATTTGGCCCTTAAACGGCCAGAAGGCTCCCGAAGCGCGTTCTCATTAAAAGCTGTTCTGGAGGGTTTGCCCGCATTGTTTCCTTTCTGTTTTCGGGGGAGAAGTACTGCGATTGCAAAGAGAGCAGCCACACTATGAATCTTATCGATCTTGATGGTTTACGCCGCCTCGCGCGGCGAGGAGGGCAATTTTTAGAGAGAATTATCGGGTCCGTAGCGGTCCCGAAGCAGGGCTGGTTTTCCGGTTTTGCCGTTTTTTCGTTCGGATTTTTGAGCGTTTTCCCTGCTCTGCCGGACCAGTTGGCGTTGGGGCGTTTCGAAAGTCAGGCCCCTTTTGTCGTGGAAGAAAGCCCGGAATTTGCATCTCAAAAGCCGGATTATGAAGCGCTCTGCCTGTGGAAAAAAGACCAGGCCAAGCTTGCATCGCTTGAGAGTGTTTCCTTGAAGCAGGAGCGGGAAGTGGAATGCGACCCTGAAGAGAAGAAGCTCCTCAATGAGGCGGCATTGGAACCCGCAAACGATCCGGAGCAGGCAGAAGGTAAGGAACTGGGGAATACTATCCGCGAGATCGTCGCGGGATACCCGATGGAAGAGATGGTACCGGCTATTACGGAATACGACCGCGAAGTGGCGGGTCTCATCGTAGGTATCGCCAAGAAAGAGAGCAACTGGGGTAAGCGCGTCCCGACGAAGAACGGCCAGGACTGCTTCAACTACTGGGGGTACAAGGGAGCGGGAAGCCGCGGAACCGCGATGGGACACGGCTGCTTCGGTTCCCCGGAAGAAGCGGTGCAGGCCATCGGAAATCGCCTGGAAGAACTCGTAGCTCTCCGCAAGGGAAGTGATCCGGCGAAAATGGTGGTCTGGAAATGCGGTTCCAGTTGCGCCAGCCACAGCGACGCGAGCGTCAAGAAGTGGATCAGCGACGTGAATCTCTACTATCGGCAAATCGCTTCCAACTAGAAAGAACGCCCCCTCCTCATGAGGGGGCGTTTCGTTTTCCTTCCAGGACGGGTATACTGGAGAAAAGCGAGCACCCTATGACTTGGATTTTTTTTGCTCTTCTCGGATATTTCTTCAACGCCTTTACCCAGCTTCTCGACAAGTTCATCTTGTCAGGAAACAGGATTCCGGAACCGGCAGTCTATGCTTTTTACGTGGCGCTCTTCAGTCTCTTCTCTTTTTTCTTCACGCCGTTCGGTTTTGCTTGGATCGGAATACCCTTCGTAGCGGTTTTCCTTCTTTCGGGTATGCTCTTCCTCTACGGGACGCTCGCGTTCTACTATGCCGTCAAAGCGCATGAAGTGTCCCGTATCGCTCCGTTGGTCGGCCTGGTCACCTCGGTGACGGTGATCGCCATCGGCTCGGCATTCCCTCAAACGTTCGGGGAGATGCCGTTTTCCGCACAGACGCTTGCCGCTCTCGCGCTCTTTATCTTGGGCGGCGCGCTCATTTCTTACGACCTGCCTTTCCGTTCGGGCGACCGCCTGCCTTACACGGTCCTCCTTTCCGGAGCGCTGCTCGGGGTATCGCTCCTCATCCTCAAGTACGGCTATACCCAGGCCGATTTCATAAACGGCCTCGTGTGGTCGAGGATCGGTATCTTCTTGGCGGGACTGACGCTCCTCCTGGTCCCGCTCTATCGGAAGAAAATCCTGGTGAAACGGGGAGCGCGTCCCTTGCGGAACGGACGCTC
>MFRW01000006.1:16440-37190 GCA_001786575.1 Candidatus Moranbacteria bacterium RIFCSPHIGHO2_01_FULL_55_24
TTTTCCTTCTTTTCCTTTCGCTGCCGATGAGTCTTCTCTTTCCGGAAATCTTCAAGGAGAAGCTTTCTTTCTGGGATTGGTTCCAGAAGGCGGTCGCGCTTTGTCTCATCACGGCAGGATTCTTTGTTGCCGGTATCCATGGCCTCGCGCTTTTGTAAATACTTTCTTATGCGGAAACTCGGTCATCTTTTTCTCCGGATTCTCCTCGTACTCTTCTTCGTGGTACTTCTCTTCTTCGCGTATGTGAATCTGCCCGGGCCTGCTCCCCGGGAAGACGTGCATCTCGGCATGACTTTTTCTTCTCGCTACGCTGAAGATCTGGGCCTCGACTGGCGTGAGACCTATCTCGCGCTCTTGGATGACGTCTCTGTCCGCAGGCTGCGCCTCCCGGCATATTGGGACATGATCGAGTCCCGGGAAGGGGAATATGATTTCTCGCAGTTGGACTGGCAGATAGAGGAGGCTCGAGCCAGGAACGGGGAAGTCATTGTCGTCGTCGGGCAACGGCTGCCGCGCTGGCCGGAATGCCATATCCCGGCTTGGGCCAAAGAAGACGAGAAGAAGCGCAAAGCTGCTCTCCTCCGGATGATCGATACCACGGTGAGGCACTACCAGGAAAACCCGGCTGTCATAGCCTGGCAGGTAGAGAATGAGCCGTTCCTCACGTTCTTCGGCGAGTGTCCGCCTCTGGATGTGGATTTTCTGGAGAGTGAGATCGCTCTCGTCAAAGCGCTGGACCCGGCCCGGCCCGTCATCGTGACGGACAGCGGCGAGCTGTCTCTCTGGGTGCGTGCGGCCAAGCGCGCGGATATTTTCGGAACCACGCTCTACCGCATTATCTACAAGCCCATCCTCGGACACTTCACCTATCCGCTCGGGCCGAATTTCTTCCTGGTGAAGGAATGGATGGTCAGGGCGTTTACAGGACAGGAACATTTTATGGTAGTCGAACTCCAGGCAGAACCTTGGACGTCCGGGTGGGTTGTCGGCGTACCGCTCGAAGAGCAGTTCATCGGCATGGATGAGAAAAAACTGATAGAGAACGTGGACTACGCGCGGAGAGTGGGATTCCAGGACATCTACCTATGGGGAGGGGAGTGGTGGTACTGGCTGAAGGTCGAAAAAGATTACCCTGCTCTCTGGGAAACCGGCAAAGAACTCTTCCGTCAGTATGGGAAGTAAACGATCGGTAGTCCTGGTGGCGCATGACATCAGAAGCGCCCACAATGTCGGAGCTTTCTTCCGTACGGCGAACGGCGCGGGGGTAGAGAAGATATATCTTTCCGGCTACACGCCCACGCCGTCTGCAAAAAAGCATTTCCTTTCCCCGGCCGAGAAGGCCTTGAGGAAAACGGCTCTCGGCGCCGAAGAAAGCGTTCCCTGGGAAAAGCATGAAGCGGTACTGCCGCTCCTGGCGGAACTGAAAGCCCGCGGGTACATGCTTGTCGCGCTCGAGCAGAGCGAGGGAAGCGTGGATTACCGGACAGCCTTGCCCGCCGAGAAGATCGCGCTCCTCGTGGGAAACGAAGTGGAAGGAGTGCCGCAAGAAGCGCTCCGGACCTGCGATATGATCCTGGAGATACCGATGCGCGGAAACAAGAATTCGCTGAACGTTTCGGTAGCGGCAGGGATTGCCCTCTATCAGATAACCGGTACAATAGGGGATGATGAAAACAAACATGAAAAATAAGGAAAAGATAGCGATTTTCGATATCGATGGGACGATTTTCCGGAAGAATCTCCACTTCGAGCTCATCAATGAGCTGGCCTGGATGAAGATTTTCCCGCAGGAAGTCCGCTTGCGCCTGACCGAGATCTATTCGAACTGGCTGGAGCACGAAGGGACGTATGAGGAGTACCGCAAAGCTCTCGTAGAGATCTACTCCGAACACATCAAGGGCTGTACCCGTGAAGAGGTGCTCCGCGCATCGAAGATCGTCGTACCCTTCCATGCCAAGCGCACCTATATCTTCTCGGAACAGCTCATCAAGAAATTGCGCAAGAAAGGCTACCGGCTGATCGTCATTTCGGGGTCTCCTCTGGAAATCGTCGAGGAATACAATCGCCATTACCTGAAATTCGACGAGGTATTCGGCAGTGTCTATGCGCTCGATGCGGATGGGCGCTATACTGGCGAGGCGACCTTCGAACCTTCCAAGAACAAGGGACAGATCGTCGAGGACTATATCGGGCGGCACAGCATCAGCCTCGATGATTCCTACGGCGTCGGCGATACGGAATCGGACATCAGCTTCCTCAAGCTGGTGGAGTATCCGATCGCCTTCAATCCGAACCAGAACCTGAAGGCGGTCGCGGAGAAGGAAGGTTGGCAGATCATCGTCGAGAAGAAAGATGTTATTTATGAACTTTGATACCTCTCTCTTATGAATATCAACGATAGCGTGGACAAATTTTTGAAGAAGACCCTGTGGCTCTGGCTGCCGTTCTACGCTCTTTTCGACCTGATCCAGGATCTCGGGGAACGGACACGGAAGCGCTAGTCTCCTGTATGTCACGCTCTTCGCTTCAATTCTTCTTTTCCGGTTCTGTACTCCTTTTGTGGATGGCGATCATTTTCGCTTTTTCCGCCATGCCGGGAAGCCCGGACTCCTTCGAGCCGACGTTTAGTTTCATCCTGGAGCGCAAGGGCGCGCACGTTGTCGAATACTTCGGTCTCACGCTCCTCGCGTACCGCTTCCTGGAGCTCCTCTATGCCCGTGAATCATTCCGCCGGCTGCTCCTTGCAGCCTCCGCATTCGCATTGGCCTACGGCGCTCTCGACGAACTCCATCAATTCTTCACTCCGTATCGCGGAGCGAAGCTGACCGATGTCGGAGTCGATCTCATCGGGATTCTTCTTGCAGCCGCTCTCCTTGTTTTCTTCCGTCGCATACGGCAGAAATAGGGAAAAAGAAAACCCCTCGGAAAGAGGGGTTTTTGATAGTCTCTGGAGAGAGTTACTTCACCTTTTCGACGAAAGCCTTGAAGGTTTCCGGATTCTCTACAGCCATCTCGGAGAGCACCTTGCGGTCGAGGGCGATGTTCTTCTTGGTCGCGAGGGCGATGAAATCGCGATAGACCATGCCATGGAGGCGGAGCGCATTATTGAGCCGGACAATCCAGAGGCTCCGGAAGTCGCGCTTCTTGGCGCGGCGGTCGCGGTGGGCGTACTTGCCAGCCTTGATGACGGCCTCTTTGGCCTTGCGGAACAGGTTCTTACGGCCCCAACGGTAACCCTTGGCGGCTTTGAGGACATTCTTGTGGCGCTTTTTGGTCATGACGCCTCGCTTGACTCTACTCATATTCGTGTGATGAACCCCGGAATGAAGTTCGGAAAAATATACGGATTACTTAGATGGCCATGGCCTTCTTGATGTTCTTCGCGACTGCCGGATAGACATCCTGGTCTTTGCGCTTGGAACGTCTCTGGTCGCCGGTCGCACGGGTATTGTAATGATTTTGGCCGGTCGCGCGCACCTTCAGTTTCTTGTTCTTGGTGACCTTGATTTTCTTGACGAGAGATTTCTTGGTTTTCTGCTTCATAGGGTTCTTTGTGGGATTATTCCGGGACGATGAGAGCGGTAAAGCCCTTCGGACCCTTCTTGATTTCTTCTTCGAAGCGATAAGGGATAGTAATACTTTTTAGGAATTCCTGCAAGTTCTGTCGCGCTTTGTCGAGCATGGCCTTTTCGCGGCCCCGCAGGACGATCTCGATCCGCACCTTGTTGCCCTTCGCCATGAACTTCTCGGCTTGGCTCTTCTTGAAGAAGAGATCGTGCTTGTCGGTACGGAAACCGATACGGATACCCTTGATATCGATTTTCTTCTGCTTGGCCTTGGCTTGCTGTTCCTGCTTGGCCTGCTTGTACTGGAGCTTTCCGTAGTCGGTAACCTTGCAGACCGGCGGCTTGGCGAGCGGAGAGACTTCTACGAGATCCGCTTCCTGCTCCTGCGCAAGCTTTATCGCATCTGCTACGCTCATGACCCCGCGGTTCTCACCGTTTAGGTCGATGACCATGACTTCAGGAACGAGGATCTGCTCGTTGACGCGCAGACGCTCTTTGAGTTGCACTTTCGGCTTCGGACGATTGTGACGCCTTCTTCTCATTGGAAATGCGTTATTAAATGTGGAGTTGATGGGAATTGCACCCATGTCCAGTTATGTTTTTCCAAAATACTCTACAAGCGTAGTCAGCTTTGTATGAATGCGAGAGGTAGAAAGCGGACAAAATCCTCAAGCATTTTTTCCTTTTGCAATACGCTTTGAAGGGGAAAGAAAAAAATCCCTTCGCAGCGTCTCGATGTTATGACACCAGAACTTCTCTATCGAGAATCAAGAGTCTGATGGCTCAAGCGATTAGGCGAGAGCAAGACTGTAAGAAGGGGCAAAAGCTTGCGCAAATGCGTTCTTGGTCTTTGAGATGAGATTTGCATTTATCATCGTGATGGCGAGATTTGCGACCATGCCATCCAGGTCGGCTTGCATATTTTGAAAGTACATCCTGTCGAATCTAAACAACCCCCGCCCGCAACGCTTCGCAAGCGAGCTTGCTCGCGTAGCGATGCGGGCGGGCCGCACTCACTACGCCTGAAACGTTACAAACGGCGAATGTCTAGTATTTTAAATCACTTAAGCTTCTTTTCAAATAGGCTCTTCCGAAACCAGTTTTGAATTGCTTTTCTCTTTCAAGAGCATCTTCTAGCATGTTGCATGCTTCGTAGTAGAGAAGTGTAAACGGCGTACGTTTTTTTGTAGCTGTCACCTCGCCTCTATTATGGCTCTTGAAATCTTCGACGAAGATTGTTCGTATGTCCAATGTACAACTTGTGGTCCTTAAGGCTTTGGATTACATAAACGTAAAACATACCCTATTGATGCCTCCGCAAGGCTCGTTTCATGGTCCGGTCGGCTTCGCGCTTGGCGATGGAAGAGCGCTTATCAAAAGCCTTTTTTCCTTTACCTACAGCGAATTCCAACTTGACAAGTTGTTTCTTAGTATACAAGCGAATGGGCACCAATGTCAAGCCCTCGGTGCGGGATTTTCCTATCAATGAGCGGATTTCCCGTTTCCGTAGCAGCAGGCGCCGGGGACGGGTGTCCTCGTGCTTGGTATCGCGGTGGGCGTGCTTGTAACGGGGGATGAGGGCATTCGTGAGGAAAAGCTCTTCGCCGCGGACAGTCACGAAGCTTCCTTTGAGGCTCGCATGGCCGGTTTTGACGCTTTTTACCTCCGATCCGGTCAATACCAAACCGGCCTCGAAGCGTTCTCCGAGGTCATAATCGAAACTGGCCCGTTTGTTGGTGGATATGACTGTCATGGCAGAACTATGGCACATTTGGCTTAAATAAGCAAGTTTTAGCCTAAAATGCGCCTACATCGTCCCATTGACAAAAATGTAATAATATGCTAGGATAAAACGCTGATAGTGAGATCCACAGGGGATACTCTATGTCAGCAAGGGAGATTTCCCATGAAAAAGTTTTCGGTTCTTTTCATTGCCGCCGCCATCACCGCTTCTGTTATGATCAGTCCGGCTTCTGCCAGACTCGCCAACGACAAGAGCGAACTCTATTTCACAAAGGGTGATGCCATTATCATCACGCCGAAGGGTGATACAGCTATCCTTTTCGCCCTCTCCGAAGCCGGCTGGACACTGCTGACTCGGGTTTCCAGCGGGAAGCGTCTTTCGGGCGTCGACAAGCTTTCCGGTAATGGGGTATTCTGCTTCGTCCGTCGTACTAAGAACTCAGCACCCAATAACAATTGGTTCGCTACGACCTGCGGTGTCGATCATCCAAGCTATGCGGTTCGGCCCGTCAGTTTCGATCTTACGCGCTATTCGGCAACCCCAGAAGCGGCAATTCGTCAGATTTCGCCTCTCGCGCAAACGGCGAATAGGGTGCATCGCATGGTGACGGCGTTGCCGCGTTAACCTAAACGTTACAAAACAAATATGGATCGGGAGAAAGTCAGTAATGACGAGTATCCCGATCCTATTTTTTTTACACCCTTCACTTTTCTATTCTTCTGGGCTATTATAAGCGCTATGCCGAAGCATTCGAATACACACAAATTGCGCAATCATCTCTCCAAAGAAGAGGCGCTAGAGAGGCTTTCCGAGGAATCATTCGATCGGAAGGTTGTTTCTTTTTATAAATATGTCCGGATCGCTGATCCGACAGCGCTCCGGCACGAGCTTTTCGCAGAATGGTCCGCGCTCGGTGCCTTGGGGCGCATCTACCTTTCCGCCGAAGGCATCAATGCCCAGATGAGCGTCCCGGAGCCCATGTGGGAAATGTTCGTCGAGAAACTGTATGCCCGCGCTGAATTTGACGGCGTGCCGTTCAAGTTCGGAGTGGAACAGAGGAATGACGCGTTCTGGAAACTGACGATCAAAGTGCGGAAGCAGATTGTCGCTGACGGCCTCCGGTCGCATGAGTATGACGTGACGAACGTGGGAACGCATGTTACAGCCAAAGAGTTCAATGCGCTCTTGGAAAAAGGAGCGGTCGCGGTCGACATGCGCAATAACTACGAGTCGGCGATCGGCCGCTTCGAGGGAGCTCTCACTCCGGATGCGTATACCTTCCGAGAGGAACTGCCCATGGCCAAAGAGATGCTCCAGGGAAAGGAAGATGAGCCGGTGCTCCTCTACTGCACGGGCGGTATCCGCTGCGAGAAGGCATCCGCCTATCTCCGCCACCATGGCTTCAGCCAAGTCTACCAGCTTCATGGCGGGATCATCGACTACAAGCACCAGGTGGAACAGGAAGGCTTGGAGTCGAAATTCAAAGGCAAGAATTTCGTTTTCGATGAGCGCATCGGCGAGCGGATTACGGATGACGTGCTGGGGATCTGCTACCAGTGCGGGACTCCCTGCGACGACTATACCAACTGCCGGGAAGAGGCCTGCAATCTTCTGTTCATCCAATGCTTGGCCTGCAAAGAAAAGATGGAAGGCTTCTGCAGCGATATCTGCCAGAAAGGCGAGTTTCAGGCGCCTGCTCCTAAAGGGAGCGACCAATACCGCCGCAGCATCGCTCTCTCCCGCGCCTGATTCACTTTTTGCTCCTTTTACGATAGGCTGAAGCTATATGAAGGCCATACTTGCCCAGAAAATCGAGAATGCTTTGAGGGAACTCCAGGAAGCAGGCGCTTTGCCTGCTTTTGTGTTGCCCGAAATCCGGGTAGAGCGGCCGAAGGACGAGCAGTTCGGGGAGTACACTTCGAACATCGCTCTCGTTTCGGCAAAGCCGGCCGGAAAAAATCCTGCGGAAATCGCGGAGCTTCTCCGGGACAAGCTCGCTTCGGAAGAATTCGAGAAGATCGAAGTGGCCAAGCCGGGTCATCTCAATTTCTCTCTTTCCCAGAAGGTGCTCGGTTCTGTCGTAGAAAGAATAGGAGAGGAAGGGGATGCATATGGGGCGAGTACCATAGGACAGGGAGTCAAGGTAAATAATGAATTCATCTCTGCGAATCCGACCGGGCCGATGCATCTCGGGAACGGCCGCGGAGGATTCTATGCGGATGCCCTCGGGAGAGTGCTTGCGAAAGCGGGATTCCAAGTGACCAATGAATACTACGTAAACGATGCCGGCGAACAGATCCTCAAGTTGGCGCAGAGCGTACTCGGCACCAGTAAAGCGGTGTATGCCGGCGAGTACATCGAAGAATTGAGAGAAAAATTCAAGAAAGAGCAGGCAACGGAAGAAAGCTGGCTCGGCCTGGTCGAAATCGCTGAACACGATGAGGATGCCAGTCAAGTGTACGAGTTCGGCAAGGATGTCGCCGATGAAGTGCTCTCTTCGATCATCCAGCCTACTCTGGAAAAGAAGATGCGGATCCATTTCGATGTCTTCACCTCTGAACGTCGGGATGTGATCGAAAAAAGCTATATCGATAAAGCTATCGAGATTTTCGAGGAGAAAGGCCTGATCTATGAGGAGGATGGCGCGAAATGGCTCAAGACGACGGAGTTCGGCGATGACAAGAACCGCGTGCTCGTGAAGAGCGACGGAACCAGGACATACTTCGCATCGGATTGCGGCTACATCTTTTCGAAGATGGATCGCGGTTTCACGCGCATCATCGAGACCTGGGGGGCTGACCATCATGGGTACGTAGGACGCTTCCGAGCGGCCGCCCAAGCGCTCGGATTTTCCGGGAATGTCGATTTCATCCTGGTCCAGCTGGTCCAGCTCATGAAAGACGGACAGGAGGTGCGCATGAGCAAGCGGGCCGGCAATGTCGTGACGATCGACGAGCTCATCGAGCGGGTAGGGCATGATGTGACGCGTTTCTTTTTTCTCCAGTACGCTCCGGAGACCCATATGACTTTCGATCTCGGTCTCGCCGAAGAGCGCTCGCAGAAAAACCCGGTCTTCTATGTCCAGTATGCGCACGCCCGTCTGGCGAGCGTCCTAGAGAAGGGGAAAGCCGAGCGCTTGGCGCTGGCAACCGGGAATCTCGGCTTGCTGACTCACGAGAAAGAGCGCGAACTGCTCCGCGAACTGCTGGCATTTCCGGAACTGGTAGAATCGATAGCAGAAGACCTGGCACCGCACCGTCTCCCGCAATACGCCATCCGTCTGGCAGACAAGCTCCACTCCTTCTACGACGTCTGTCTCGTAGTGAACAAGGAGAATAAGGATCTCTCCGAAGCCCGCCTGGCGCTGGTGCTTGCCGTGAAGACTGTCCTCAAGGAAACGCTCTCGCTCATGGGCATCGCCGCGCCGGAGAAGATGTAGTCGAAAACAAAACAAAAATATGATCAGGGATTGGAAGTATCGGAAGAAATATCCGAAAAGATATGATAATGACGAGAAGCTTGCTTTCTTCGCGATGAAAATCGTGGGGTCGACAGCGCTCTTCTTCATGATCGCGCTCGGAGTGGACGCGTATAAACTGTTCCATTGAGCCATATGGCAGAAAAAATCACTTTTTATCTGGTACGGCACGGAGAAGCGGACTCGAACGCGCTCGGTCTTTTGAGTTCGTTCCCGGAAGTGGAGAAGAACGTGCGGCACCTGACGGAAAAAGGGAAAGGCCAGATAGAAGAGGTCGCGAAGCATCTTTCGGGCGAGAAGGTGGACGTGATCATCAGTTCGCCGCTCACCCGTACCAAAGAAACGGCAGCGATCATCGCCGCCGCGCTAGAGGCTCCGGTCTTGTACGATATCCGCCTGCGCGAAACGGATTTCGGCATGTACAACAGCCTTTCTACGAAAGATTTCTTTACCAAGTATCCGAATCCTCGCCTGCGGGTAGAAACGAGCGGCGGAGACGGCCTGGAGAGTTTTTCCAATATCCGAGGGCGAGCGGAGAGTTTCCTCGAGGATGTGAAGCGCGAATTCCCCGGAGGTACGCTCGTCGTCGTGTCGCATGGCGATACGCTCGAGCAGCTCCGCGGAGCGATCGAGGGGAAGGATCTTTCGAGCACCACGAGAGGCTGGATGCCTCCGAAGGGGTCTTGCACGAAGGTTGAATGGAATTCTTAGCGCTATGAATTTTTTTGCCAGATCAGTCCAGCGCATTTTGATCGGCATTATCGTCGTTTTCTCTTTCTGGTACTTCGTAGCGCAGGTAGTGGAAGGATTCCGGAACCAGCTGCTCGTCTTTGCCGGCGCTCTCGCTCTCTATCTCATTCTGGCCTACACGCTCTTGCCCTGGCTTATCCATCTGGGAGTCTTCCTCTTCCGTCGCGGGCGCATCCCGCGCTACACGCATGCCGGGGACGGTCTCTTGGCTGATCCGGTCAATCTCGCGTTCATCGGTACGGAAGAGGAGCTGCTTCATGCATTTGCGGCAGCAGGGTGGCAGAAGGCGGATCCTCTCAATGTCCGGAGCGTTTGGAAAATGGTCATAACATTTCTCTCGAACCAGCCCTATCCCAACGCGCCGTTCAGCCCGCTCTACCTCTTTGCCCGTTGGCAGGATTACGGATTCCAAGAGCCTATTACGAGCGGTCCGCAGAGCCGCCATCACATCCGCCTCTGGGCGGTGAACATCGAAGAGGGAATGGAGATCAACGATATCTTCTTCTGGACGAAGAAGCGCTCCGTGGACATGTCGCGCCCGCTCATGTGGGTCGGGGCAGGGAGCAAGGATATCGGCTTCGGGTTCAAACGCCTTACGTACCAGATCTCTCATGCAGTGGACTGGAATGTGGATGAAGAGAGGGAACATATACTCGGGGATCTGGCTCGTTTCGGCAGGATCAACCGCATTGAACGGATCGACCCGGGCGCTCCTGTCGTCGGCAAACATATCTCTGACGGCCGCATAGCGGTTGCGGCGCTTTGCCAGGTTGATTTTTGAAGCTCCGGATGCTAAGCTAGCCGTACAAAAGCAAAGGCGATGAAGGAGCGATCACTCCGGAGCCGTAGGGAGAAATCAGCCGGAAGGCAGAAAGTAGATCCTATCGCAGGCGCAGCGTAACAGCGCGAAATGAAGGCCGCGCCCAAAATGCTTCGCATATTGTGGCGGGTAAAGCAAGGTGGTACCACGATGGAAATCGTCCTTGACACAATGGTTTTGTGTTGAGGATTTTTTGTTTTATACCTATGAAAAAAGTCGACGCCAAAGTAAGCTTCCCGAAACTGGAAGAAGAGGTGCTCAAGTATTGGGACGAGAAGAAGATTTTCGAGAAATCTTTGAACAAAGAATCGTCGAAAGGGGAGTTTGTTTTCTACGAAGGGCCGCCGACGGCGAATGGCAAGCCGGGGCTGCACCATGTCTTGGCGCGTTCTTTCAAGGATATCGTCCCACGATTCAGGACGATGCAGGGTTACCGGGTCCGGCGCAAGGCTGGCTGGGATACGCATGGATTACCGGTAGAGCTGCAGGTAGAAAAAGCGCTCGGTCTCCGCAGCAAGCAGGATATCGAGAATATCGTGCCCGGAGATGCGCGAGCGAGCGTCATCGAATTCAACAAGAAATGCAAAGAATCCGTCTGGGAGTACAAGGATCCTTGGGAAAAGATGACGGAACGCATGGGGTACTGGGTGGATATGAAGAACCCGTACATCACCTATGACAACAGTTATATCGAATCTGTCTGGTGGCAGCTGAAGCAGATTGCCGAACTCAAGAATTCCAAAGACGAAAGCTTCCTCTATAAGGGTCACAAAGTCGTGCCGTACTGCTATCGCTGCGGGACCGCGCTTTCTTCGCACGAAGTGGCCCAAGGGTACCAGACCGTGAAGGATAATTCCGTCTCTGTGAAGTTCAGGGTGGAACCGGGGCAGAAGATCGGCGGTGTTGCGGCTGATGACAAGACGTTTCTTGTCGCATGGACGACGACCCCGTGGACGCTTCCGGGCAATGTGGCTTTGGCAGTGAATGAGAATATCAAGTACTGGAAACGGGAGATCCTAAAAGGTGAACACAGCGGAGAAACGTATATCGTCGCCTTGGATGGGGCCGGTGATACATTCGCCCAGAGCGGCATTGTTCCTGTAGCGGAAGGCGTAAGCGAAGAACCGCAGTCCAACCTGACAACCCTTGATGGGAAAGATTTGATCGGTATAAAGTACGAACCGTTGTATCGTGTGGCGAATGATGAGAAAAGCTACCAGGTGGTTTCCGGCGACTTTGTTACGACTGATTCCGGTACGGGCATTGTCCATATAGCGCCGGCATTCGGCGAGGATGACGCGAATGTCGGGAAAGAAAACGGTTTGCCGACACTACTGACCGTCGAAGCGGAAGGAACGCTTGTGAAAGGATTCGATCTGCCAGGAGAAGGTATCCCGGTGAAGAAAAAGAATGATAAGAATCACTATGCGGTTGATGATCTGATCATCGAAGACCTTAAGAATCGCAATCTTCTTTTCAAGGAAGAGGTGTACGAGCATGAGTATCCCTTCTGCTGGCGCTGCGATACGCCGCTCATCTACTATGCGAAGCCGTCCTGGTTTATCCGTATGAGCGAGCTTCAGGAGGAGCTGACAAAGAATAATGCGGATATCCGATGGGTTCCCGAACACATCAAGGAAGGGCGTTTCGGGGAATGGCTGCGCGGAGTCAAGGATTGGGCGATTTCCCGCGAACGCTACTGGGGCACGCCTTTGCCTATCTGGAACTGCGAGAAATGCGAAAAGCAAGTCGTTGTCGGCTCGCAGGCGGAGCTGAAAGAATTTTCAGGTATTCTACTGAACGATCTCCACAAGCCGTATATAGATGATGTCGCGTGGCAATGCTCCTGCGGAGGAACGATGAAGCGCACGCCGGAAGTATTGGATGTCTGGTTCGATTCCGGAGCGATGCCGTTGGCCCAGGCAGGATATTTGGGAGGGGAGAGTGAATTCAGTTTTCCTGCTGATTATATTTCCGAGGCCATCGATCAGACTCGCGGCTGGTTCTATACGCTCCATGCTATCGCGACCCTGCTCCATAAGGCCGGGAAAGTGCCTACGGGCAATGCGTATAGGAACGTCATCTGCCTCGGGCATATTCTGGATGCCAAGGGCAAGAAAATGTCGAAATCCAAAGGGAATATCATTGAGCCGTTCCAGATGTTCGATGAATATGGTGCGGATGCTTTGCGCTGGCTGTTTTTCTCTATCAATCAGCCGGGCCTCCCGAAGCGTTTCGATGTGAAGGCGATGCGGGATGTCCAGAATAGACTTTTCCGCATGCTCTGGAATTCCTATTCATTCTTTACGACGTATGCCGTTTTGGATGGATTCGAACCGAAGGAAGGAAACGAAGTGACGAACACCCTTGATAGGTGGATACTTTCAGAACTCCAAATTCTCATCAAAGAAATGACTGAAGGTTTGGAAAATTATGATATCTATTCTTCGACGCAGAAGATTGAAAAATTCGTAGACAACCTCTCCAACTGGTACATCCGCCGGAGCCGCAAGCGCTTCTGGAAGAACGAGAACGACAGCGATAAAGAAGGGGCGTACCAGACGCTCTATACGGTGCTTGTCGAGCTTTCGAAACTGATGGCGCCGTTCACGCCGTTCATTTCCGAAGAGATCTACCGGAATCTCACCGGCGAGGAATCGGTGCATCTGGCGGATTGGCCGAAAGCGGATGAGAAACTGATCGATGCGGAGTTGAGCCAGGACATGGATCATGCCCGCTTCATCGTCACGATGGGCCTGAAGTTCCGTGCCGATGGGAAAATGAAAGTCCGGCAGCCGCTCCAGTCAGTCACAGCCCGCAAGCTCGATCCGGAGCTTCAGGAAATCGTCAAAGAAGAACTCAACGTGAAGGAATACCGAGTGCGTGATATCGGCGAGCTTGTAGAACTCGATCTGACGCTTACTCCGGAACTGAAACTCGAAGGCGAAGCGCGGGAAATCATCCGTGCGATCCAGGATGGCCGCAAGAAAGCGGGGTTCAACGTGGAAGATCGCATCAGCCTCGGATATTCCGGCAAAGAAGCTGTCTTCGGAAAATTCCAGGATGAGATCGCCAAGGAAGTGCTCGCGACAGCAGTGGAAAACAAAGAGCTTTCCGCTGCCGAGTATTCTGAAACAACCGATATCGAAGGCGAATCATTCTCTTTCTCTTTGAAGCGAGCCTGATGGAGTACCGCTACACCGCCATCGTTCTCCGGAAAAAGGAGGTGGGCGAAACCGACCGCCTGTATACGCTGTATACCAAAGAGCGGGGGAAGGTGCGTGCGCTCGCCAAAGGAATACGCAAACCGGCAGCCAAGCTTGCCGGGCAGATGGAGACGCTCATGCTGGCGCACGTGATCGTGATGAACGGGCGGGGGATGGGGAAAATAGCCGGAGCAGTTTCCGAGCACGCCTTCCCGCATCTCCGCAAGGATTACGATACGCTCCTGCGCGTCCTCCAGGCTTTCGCTTCCCTCGAGCGCCTGGTCGACCTGGAAGAGCCGGATCAGGAACTCTTCTCTCTGGCCGAAGAGTATCTCCTGCTTGCGGATGGCTTGGCCGGAAAAGAGGACTGGACAGCTATCCGTCTGCTGACTCAAGCATTTCTCTTCCAGATGTTCGCACGTCTCGGCTACCGCATAGAGACGAGTACTTGCGCAGCGTCCGGCAGACGCTTGAAGAGCGGAGAAGTACACTACTTCAGCCCGGGGGCAGGCGGAGTGATCGGCCGCGAGCATGCCCACGAGGCGCCTCATGCGCTCCCGATCCGCGAGAATACGATCAAGCTGTTGCGGCTTTTCCTCTCGAACCGTCTGGAGGCTTGCATCAAGATACGCGCAGAGGAAAAGGATGTCCGCGAGTTGGAGCACGTTTCGCACCGTTTCGCCCAGTGGATCGCGCACTAGGCTTCCCGCACCGGTTTCTCGCTCATCCGAGATTTTGCTACACTATCCTTATCAGAAGGAGGTCTCTTTTCAAAACAAAAACGTATGAGCCTGGAAAAATTGAACGAGGATCTGCATAGTCGCGAATCCCACCTCGAGCGGGCGCGCCGTCCTGAAGAGCCTTCGCACAGCCCGGAGGAGACGCAGCAGGAGGCGCTTGCCTTCCAAAAGACGGAGACGTGGCAGCGGGACGTCCTCAAAGACGAGATCTACATCGTGAATCCCGGCGCGAAGCGCCGCAAGAAGATCATCATCTGGGGAGTGGCGTTCTTTTTCCTCGGATTGTTTGCAGCCGGCGGAATCTATGCGTGGAGCTCGTTTGCGCTCAAGAAAGAAAGCGTCGTTCTCGGGATAGAGGGCCCGCAGAATGTCGCGAGTGCCGAAGAAGTCTCTTACACCATCACCTATCGGAATACCAATCGGATGGCTATCAAGGACGCGACGCTCTACCTCTCGTTCCCGGGTTCTTTCCGGCCAGAAGAGAGCGGGACGCTCAAAATCACCGGCTTGCGGGCGGAACAGGCGATCGGCGACGTAGCTTCCGGGGGGAGCGGCCAACTGACGGTTTCCGGGAAATTCTTCGGTTCCAAGGGCGAGAAAGGGAACATCGGCGTGACGCTCCGCTACTCTTCCGGGAGCACGAGCGGCGTTTTCGAGAACACGAGCGAACTTCAGGTGACGGTCGCGTCTTCGCCGATCACCTTCGAGATTGCGGCGCCGACAGAGCTGGCATCCGCCCAGGAACTCGAGTACATCGTAAGCTACAGCAATCAGAGCACGGAAACGTTCAATAATCTGCGGATCCGTCTTTCCTATCCGGAGGAATTCCAGTACCTGCGGGCCGACCCTGCTCCATCTACCGGGGAAACGGAATGGTACATCGGGAGCCTCGCTCCCAAAGCGAGCGGAAAAATCGTCGTACGCGGAGTATTGTCGGGGGGCCGGGACCAATACAAGAAAATCCGCGGAGAGATCGGTATCCTCCAGGGGGATAGTACGCTTCTCGCTTACAGCGAAAGCGAACGGCAGACCAAGATGATCGCTTCACCGCTCTCCATCACCCAGAGCGTGAACGACAAGACGGGGCTTACCGTACTCCCCGGCGATACCCTCCGCTACACCATCCGCTACAAGAACGATGGGAATATAGGGCTTCGGGATGTCATCATCACCCAGAGTATCGATACGACCTATTTGGACATAAGCAGGCTTTCGCTCCAGAAGGGCGCCTATGACGCAAGCCAGAAAAAGATCGTCTGGCGCGCATCCGATATTCCGGAACTCGCCCGCATGGAGCCGGGAGCAAGCGGGGAGATCACGTTCTCGATCCCGGTACTCCGGCAGTTCGCTCTCGGAGAGAATGCCGAAAAGAACATCGTCATCCGTTCGCTTGCGACTATCGACAGTCCGGATATTCCGGCTATCCTCGTGCCGAACAAGATGGTCGGAAGCAATCTCCTTCTCATCAAGCTCGGGGCGCTGGTAGCGCTCAATGTCTCGGCTCTCTATACGGATACGGTCATTCCGAATAGCGGCCCGGTCCCGCCGGTTGTCGGCCAGGAAACCACCTATACGCTCCGCGTGCGCCTGGAGAACTCATCGAGCGACATCACCTCGAGCCGCGTCATCGTTGCCCTTCCGAGCGGGGTGGTGTATAAAGGGAAGTCTTCTCCGGAAGGCATGACCTTGGGCTACAACGCACGGACGAATGAACTTGTCTGGGAGATAGGGACGCTCTCGCCGGGAAGCCCGAAGGAGCTGGCGTTCCAGGTCGGTATCACGCCGAACCAGAGCCAGGTCGGAAAACCCGTCACGCTCGTCACGAAAACGATCTTCCGGGCGCGCGATGCCTTCGCTTCGCGCGACGTCTATGCGGAGCGGGGCGAAGTGAACAATAGTGTGAACGACGACCCGAATCCGAATGCCCAGAACGGCACGGTGAAGGGAAATTGAGAACTTTTATGTCTTGGGAAAAAGAATACACGAGCGGCCAGCGCCGCGTAGGGAAACTTGAAACCAAATCCGGAGTAACGCCTACTCCGGTTTTTATGCCGATCGCGACGAAGGGAGCTGTGAAGCATCTGCTTCCGGAGGAAGTGAAGGCATTGGGCGCGAGCGTCATCCTCGGCAATACCTATCATCTGTGGCTCCGGCCCGGAAACGAGCTCATCGCCCGTGCCGGCGGGCTTCACAAATTCATGGATTGGGACGGACTGATCCTTACCGACTCCGGGGGCTTCCAGGTGTTCTCGCTCGGGGCGCGCGCGAAAGAGCGTTTCGGCATGAGCGGCGTGAAGATATCCGAGGAAGGCGTCGAGTTTTCCGATCCGAAGAACGGCAATCGCTACTTCCTCTCGCCGGAGATCTCCATAGACATCCAGCTGGACCTCGGGTCGGACATCATCATGGTGCTCGACGAATGTCCGCCGTACCCGTGCACGCGCGAGTATGCCAAGAGTTCGCTCGAGCGGACGACCCGCTGGGCCAAGCGCGCCAAAGAACATTTCGAAGAAAAAGTGAAAGGCAGGGAAAAGAGACCGCTTCTTTTCGGCATCATCCAGGGATCGGTCTATGAGGATTTGCGGCAAGAGAGCGCGAAGCAGCTTCTGGAAATCGGTTTTGACGGGTATGCGATCGGCGGCGTGGCGGTCGGCGAGCCGCGCGAGACGCTTAAGGACGTTCTGGCCTGGACCTTGCCCTCCATTCCGGAGGACAAGCCGCGCTACCTGATGGGACTGGGGCGGCCGGAGGAAATCGTGCGCGCCGTAGAAGCCGGAGTCGATATGTTCGACTGCGTCATCCCGACGCGCGAGGGGCGCCATGGCAGGCTCTTCATCTGGACGGGCGAAGATCTGAATCTGGAGGGGAGCTTCTACGAGACGATCAATATCGGCAACGAACAACACCGGGAGGATTTCTCGCCGGTCGATTCGCTCTGCGATTGCCACCTCTGCACGCATTACACCAGAGCGTATCTGCGCCACCTCTTCACCGTCGACGAGCCGCTCGCCGGCCGCCTGGCTTCCGTCCACAATCTGCGCTTCTATCTCCGGATGATGGAGAAACTCCGGGAGAAGTAGGGGATTTTTTGACACTCACGCTAAAAATGGCTAAAATGAGGCATTGATCTGTCTCTTTTTTTATATGTCAGAAGCTACAAAAAGCCCGGTTACCATGGAAAAAATAGAGTCCCTGTGCAAAAGAAGGGGATTCGTTTTTCCGGGGAGCGAGATATACGGAGGACTCGCCAATTCCTGGGACTACGGACCCTATGGCGCGCAGCTCAAGAAGAACATCAAGGACCACTGGTGGAAGTTTTTCGTCGAGCGCCGCGATGACATGGTCGGCCTGGATGCAGCGATCATCATGAATCCGAAAACGTGGGAAGCGAGCGGTCATGTGGCGAACTTTACCGATCCGCTGACGGAATGCGGGGAATGCCATGAGCGTTTCCGCGCTGACCAAGTAGACATGTCTCTGCCCTGCCCGCACTGCGGCAAGGGCAAGCTGGTCACGCCCAAGACTTTCAACCTGATGCTGAAGACTTTCTTGGGTCCGACGGAAGAAACTGCCGACATCGCGTATCTGCGTCCGGAGACCGCTCAAGCGATTTTCGTGGATTTTCCGAGCATCCTGAACACGAGCCGCAAGAAACTGCCGTTCGGCGTAGCCCAGATCGGCAAGGCGTTTCGGAACGAGATCACTCCGGGCAACTTCATCTTCCGCACCCGCGAATTCGAACAGATGGAGATCGAATACTTCTTCGACCCGAAGAAGTCGGATTGGAACGAGCGTTTCGATCACCTGAAAGAAGCGATGGAAGCATGGATGAAGGCGGTCGGAATCTCTTCCGAGAAGACGCATGCCGTCGAGATCCCGGACGGGGAGCGCGCCCACTATTCCAAGCGCACCATCGACTTCGAATTCGAGTACCCCTTCGGCCAGAAAGAGCTTTTCGGCCTGGCGTACCGGGGAGACTACGATCTTTCCCAGCATGAAAAGATGAGCGGCAGAGAAATGCGCTACCTCGATCCGGAGACGAATGAGAAAGTATTGCCGCACGTTATCGAGCCCTCGCTTGGCGTGGATCGGGCGCTTCTGGCCATTCTTCTCTCCGTCTACCGCGAGGAAACGGTGAAAGAAGGAGACGAAAGGGTCGTGCTCAAATTCCCGAAGGAAATCGCGCCGGTGAAGGTCGCGGTCTTCCCGCTCCTGAAGAACAAGCCGGAGCTCGTCGCGAAGGCGCGCGAGATCTATGACTCCCTGAAACAGGAGTGGCAGTGCGAGTGGGATGACAACGGCAACGTGGG
This sequence comes from Candidatus Moranbacteria bacterium RIFCSPHIGHO2_01_FULL_55_24, assembly GCA_001786575.1. Lineage (GTDB taxonomy): Bacteria > Patescibacteriota > Minisyncoccia > Moranbacterales > UBA1568 > UBA1568. Next base: position 35,055 of record MFRW01000006.1, read on the forward strand.
CAAGCGCTACCGCCGCCAGGACGAGATCGGCACGCCGTACTGCGTGACCGTCGACTTCGACAGCTTGGAAGACGATGCCGTCACCGTCCGCGACCGCGACACCATGGAACAGAAGCGTGTAAAAATAAACGAACTGAAAACCTATCTAACAGAAAATCTGAAATAGTATGAAGTACCGGAAATTTACCCTGAAAAACGGCCTGCGCGTCATTCTTGCACCCATGCAGGATACCGAAACCGCCACCGTCCTCATCATGACCGGCGTGGGCTCGCGCTATGAGACGCGCCAAGAGAACGGCCTCGCGCACTTCTTGGAGCACATGTTCTTCAAGGGGACGGAGCGGCGTCCGACGGCGTTCGATATCTCCAAAGAACTCGACGGACTCGGCGCCGAATACAACGCCTTCACCGGCGAGGAATACACCGGCTACTACGCCAAAGTAGCGGCCAAGCATTGGGACACGGCTCTCGACGTGGTTTCCGACCTTTTCCTGAATGCGAAATTGGAGCAGGAGGAGATCGACCGCGAACGCGGAGCGATTCTCCAGGAGATCAACATGTATGAAGACATGCCGATGCGCCGCGTCCAGGAATACTTCAAGACGCTCCTCTACGGCGATACGCCGCTCGGCTGGGACATCGCCGGGCCGAAGTCGAATATCAAGTCTTTCCAGCGCAAGGATTTCACCAAATTCCTGAACCGCGCCTATGTCTCGGAGAATATCGTCGTGGGAGTCGCCGGGAAGATCGACCCGAAGACGGTGAAGAAAGAGATCGAGAAGATCTTCAAGGGCGTACGGGTCGGCAAGAAGCCGGCTCTGAAGAAAGCGCTCGACAAGCAGACCGCACCCCAGATTTTCGTCCAGAACAAGAAGACCGACCAGACGCAGCTCGTGGTAGGGGTGCGCGCCTACGACATGTTCCACAAGGATCGGGCCGTCCTCGGAGTGCTCGCGACCATCCTCGGGGGAGGCATGTCTTCGCGGCTTTTCATCGAGGTGCGTGAGCGTCGCGGCCTGGCCTACCGGGTACGAACGAGCACGGATCTCTTCCTGGACGCCGGATACCTGGCAACTCACTGCGGCGTCGAGCATGAGAACCTGGAGAAAGCGCTCGAGGTCGTGCTTTCCGAATACAAGAAGATCGCCACGGAAAAAGTCGATGCCGATGAGCTCAAGAAAGCGAAAGAAAATCTCAAAGGCCACCTCGCCCTCGGACTCGAAGGTTCGGACGACGTCGTCGAGTATCTTGTCGGCCAGGAAATCCTTCAGAACGAGGTCGTCCTCCCCAAAGACAAAGTGAGAGAGATCGACAAGGTGACGGCCGAAGACGTGCTGCGCGTCGCCAAAGACATCTTCCAGAACAAAAAACTGAACTTGGCAGTCATCAGCCCCGATGCCAAGAAAACCAGATTGGAAAAATTGCTTCGCTTCTAACCGTTCCACGCTATGCAGGTCCAGGCGGCAACAGAAATCGGCACCAAGCTCTTGCTCCGCCTCGTGCTTCTCTTGATCTTAGGGTATGTCCTGTATCTCATCCGGGACATCGTGCTTCTGGTACTCCTCGCGGCGCTCACCTCCATCGCGCTTTCGCCGGGGATAGCCAGGCTCCGCAGATACGGGCTTTCGCGCACGGCGGCGGTGATCATCATCTATACCGTGATCTTCTTCGGCGGGGTAGCGCTTCTGGCGGTCTTCCTGCCGCTCTTCTACGCCGAAATCAAAAGCTTCCTTCAGACCTGGCCGGAGTATGCAGCGCGCTTGGATGTCTTCCTTTCCGGGATCCAGACATACTTCGCACAGGTGGGGATCGTGTTCGATAAAGAGCAGGTCTTCGCGAGCATCGAGTCCGGCACGAACGCCTGGGTCGGGAACCTCTTCTCCGCGACGGTGGATTTCTTCCGGGGCTTCATCCATTTCATCGGATACTTCTTCCTCTCGCTCTACCTCTCCCTGGAAGAGAAGGGTCTCGAGAAGCTTTTCCTCATGCTCACCCCCAAGGAATACCATGCGCAGGCGACCTCTATCGCTTCGCGTATCCAGGGGAAAATCAGCCAGTGGCTCTTCGGACAGCTCATCCTCATCCTGATCGCCTTCGCCTTGTACTGGATCGGGCTTTCGCTTCTCGGGGTGCCGT
>MFRW01000007.1 GCA_001786575.1 Candidatus Moranbacteria bacterium RIFCSPHIGHO2_01_FULL_55_24
AACCCTGGGATGATCACCATGGCCCAGGAAACCTTAGACTTTCGATGTGAGGGGCTCTCACCCTCATTGCGGTTACTCATTCCAACATTCTCACTTCTGTACTCTCCACGGTCGGTCACCCTTCCGCTTCGGCGTGTACAGAACGCTCTCCTACCACTGCATCTTGCGATGCAGTCCGTAGCTTCGGTACTGTGTTTTAGCCCCGTTACATTGTCGGCGCGAAGATTCTAGATTAGTGAGCTATTACGCACTCTTTAAAGGATGGCTGCTTCTAAGCCAACCTCCTAAGTGTCTAAGAATCTTCACTTCCTTGCCCACTTAACACAGATTTTGGGACCTTAGCTGACGATCTGGGCTGTTTCCCTTTTGTGCTCCGAGCTTAGCCCCGGAGTACTGACTGCCTTGGTACATATCATGAGTATTCGGAGTTTGGTTGAAAACCCTACGGCGAACCGCGAATTCTCATCCAGTAGCTCTACCCCTCAGATACAATTTACAAGACGCTAGCCCTCAAGCTATTTCGGAGAGAACCAGCTATTGCCAAACTCGATTGGAATTTCTCCTCTACACACAAGTCATCCCCTAGAGTTGCACGACTAGTGGGTGCGGGCCTCCACGTCGTTTTACCGACGCTTCACCCTGCTCATATGTAGCTCGTCTGGCTTCGGGTCTAGTCCACGCGACGATTGGTCGCCCTATTCAGGCTCGCTTTCACTGGGTCTCCGGAATTCATCATCCCTTAGACAAAGCCGCGTAGAACTAACTCGTTGGATCGTGCTGCAAAAAGCACGCCGTCACCCCGGCTTGCGCCGAGGCTCCGACTCTTCGTTAGTATAGTGTTTCAGTTCTATTTCACTCCCCTTATCGGGGTTCTTTTCACCTTTCCCTCACGGTACTAGTTCGCTATCGATCTGAAGCAATATTTAGCCTTGGAAGTTAGTGCTCCCAGATTCAAACGGGGTTTCTCCGGCCCCGCCCTACTTGGGTACTTCTACACCAGACAACGCTCTTTTTCGCATACAGGGCTATTACCTCCTTTGGCCAGTCTTTCCAGACTGTTCTGCTAAAAAGCGTTGCGTGGCCCCGGTCAACCGAGTCTAAAAGCCCCGCAACCCCATCGATAAATCGATGGTTTAGGCTATTCCGCTTTCGCTCGCCACTACTGACGGAATCTCATTTGATTTCTCTTCCTCCTGGTACTAAGATGTTTCAATTCCCAGGGTGCGCTGCCGTACCCTATGTATTCAGATACGGATTCTCTGTAACAACAGAGAGGGTTGCCCCATTCGGAAATCCCCGGATCAAAGCTTGGTTGACAGCTCCCCGAGGCTTATCGCAGCCTCCTACGTCCTTCATCGCTTGCTTCAGTCAAGGCATCCACACTATACGTTAAGTAACCTTCTTGCTTTTCTTTTGTCCGCAAATGTTCCTTTGCAGAAACACTCACGGACAATCGGTTAACAGTGAAGAGCATTCGCGTTCTTCACTGTTAGTGTTTGCTTGCGCCACATCATTACTGACATGGCTTTGACCTAACTTACTTTTGACTATTCCGGACAAACCGTATCGTTTTCCGCTATCAGACGATAGCTGGCTCACCCGAAAAGACACAATAAATTGTTAAGGCGCATTATGCGGAAATGTGAGAAGCAAAAAGTTCGCGTTTTTACTTCTCGCATCTGCCGCACAAATACTACTGGCAGGAAATCTCTGGGTCTCCTTAATCTCCTTATCTCCTTATTTAGAGAAACAAAAAAAGCACGTGACGCACTTTTTTACTCGTACTCCCTATAGTACGCAAACGACAGGATTCTGTCAAGTATTCTTCCGTTCCCTCTTCTGCACGCTTTTCAGGAAGGCGAGGGAAGAAAAAAACGGCTTAGAAAGCCGTTTTTTCAAGTTTTCTTTCCTTAGGGCTGGTCCGGGGAAAGTGGGGACTGATTGGGCTGTACCGGAGCGACTGGCGCTACCGGGACTTCCGATCCTTCAACCGGGGGTTCCGGAGTGACCGGTGTCTGGGCTTGTTGTCCCTGATTCGGACGAGTGAGGTTGCCGGTACCGTTCTGGACGTTCTGGATCAGCTTCTCGATCTGCGTGCGAGTCTCTGCCACATTGCCTCCGGCATCAGCCGGCAGGAATTCGAGCATCTTCCGGTATTCGGCGAGAGCCGCGTCGCGGTTCCCGCGCTTCTCGTAGAGGAGGCCGAGCGAGAGACGGACGTCGATCAGGCGCTCGTTCGCGGAAAGGATCTCCTTGAAGATCGTCTCGGCCCGATCGCGATCGCCATCGCTGTCGCGCAGCTGGTAGAGTACGCCCAAGTTGTATTGGTAATTCACATTCTTCTTGTCGATCTGCATCGCGCGCATCGTGCTCTCGATCGCCTGGTCCAAGTCCTTCAAACGCGACTGGGTAAGTGCCAGCTGGTAGTGAGCCACGGCAAGATCCTTCTTCTTCGCTATAGCATCATCGAAGTATGTTTTGGATTCATTGTAGAGAGCAGTGCGTTCCGCGCCTTCGGGTTTGGCATCGCCCTGGGTACGCTTCACTTGGCCGATCTTCACGGCATAGAGCGGGTTTTGCGGCTCCAATTCCTGGGCGCGCTTATAGAACTCTTCCGCCTTCGGAAGCGCGTCGCTCGCATAGAGCGCGGCGTTTTCGTAGATGAGCGCCAGGGATTCCGCAGCCAAGACATCGTTCGGCATCAGGTTCTTGCCCTGCTCGGTGGCCCGGACGGCTTCGCGCACATAGTCTGCGACCCGGTTGTTATCCCGGTTCCCTTCACCCTTCCCGGCCTCGGTATTCGCGAGCGTCATGTATTCCTGGCCAAGTCTGGTATAGTAGCGGCCTTCCTGCGGATAGCTCTGGATAGAGCGGATCAAGAGAAGAGCGGTATCATCGCTCGGCTGAACTGCAGACATACGCACTGCCTTGCCGGCATTCATGTCCGCTACCAGCACCTTGCCCATGAAGACGAAGAGGAACGCCACGCCGGCAGAGACCACCATGAAGATGAAGGCCAGAGCGAGGGCGAATTTCGGCGCAGCCTTAAGCGACAGCTGGAGGTAGCGCTCTTCCGAGCCGCTCTCCCAGAGAATGACTGCTAGAGCGAGTGCGCCGAGAAGTGCCGAGATGATGATGAGCGGACCATTGAACGATGCTACGAACCCGGCCACCAAGAACATGATGACCGCCGCCCAAAGGCCGAGCGAGTAAATCTTGTTCCGCTGCTTCTCAAGCGACAAGAGGTACACCCCGACGCTCACGAACGAGAGCCAGAGGACCAGCAGAAGCACGGTCCCCACTGCCCCGATAGAAGCGAGCGCTTCGAAGAAGAGTCCGTTCCCCTGGTAGAAGCGAAGCGTGTAGAGAGTGTTTAAGTTGTATTCCACCGGACGATACTGGGAAAACGCATACCCGTAATTAGCCGGACCTACTCCGCTGAAGAAATGTTCCTTGAGAGTCTCCTTTGCGATACTCCAGGAAAGCGTAGTGTTCGGAGAGACTTCGATAGGCAGCGTCGCGCGAGCCAGAGTGTTGGACCCGATCATGAGGAACACGAGCATTACCACGAAGATGAGCATCGGCATCCAGGTCAGCTGCTCCGACGGCCGGACAATCTGCGCCAGGATATACACCACGAAGAACGAGAGTCCGATGAGCGCTACTGCCCAGGTGACGAAAGAGTAGAGAGCCAGAAGCAGGAAGAGATCGAAAAGGATACCGAGACCCAGGAGAACCGTGAGAAGCATCCTCGTAGCCGAACGCTTCGCCTGGGAATCACTCCGCCACAGGACGAAGATGCCGGTCATGAAGAGCGGGAGGAGGACGCTCAAGAAAGTCGTGAGTGTCGAGACGGTACCGATCGGACTAAGCGGCACAAATTTCTCAAGTGCTGCCGGCAAGAAGCGGATCTTTAAGACGACGAGCGAGCTCCAGAGGACCACGATCCATCCGGAAGCCAGGAAAGCCGCGAATATGGCCTTGAAGCGCTTCTCGTTGAAGTGGCTCAAAATGAGGTAATAAGCCAGGACAAGCGCTGTTACCGACACGACACCGCGGGACGGATCCCCGAAGAATCCCCAGAAGCTGTGCCAGCGATCGAGCGAAAAGAAAGCGGCGACTATATAGAATGCCCAGAAAAGGAGAATCGGGATATCTAGAGGCGTCCGACGGATGCGCATCTCGCCCGTGATCACACCCTTGGAAACCCAGGCAATGAGACCGATCAGGAGCCAGAAGTAGAAGTAGAGCTGCTTCTCGAAAGCGATACCCTGGAAAGTGAGTCCGGTAAAGAAAAGAGGAACGCCGAAGAAAAGCGCGACAAGGCTGACAGAGACGATCAGATCGAAGATAGCTGCCGTTTTCGAACCTGCCGGTTTTCCGGATGCTTGGGACACGGGCGGTACACCCATGTTCCTATTGGCTGGCATTCCTGACTGCACTCCTGCGCCGTGCTGCGCGCTTCCGGCTGCTGCGGCAAAATTCGCACTTCCTCCGAATCGGGCGAACGAGGGTTTCTCTGATTGCATAGGTCGATTTTTTAGGCCGAGTAACTCATAGATTACTTTCTCTATTATAGATGACTTGCAAAAACCAGGCAATTTCGCCTATTTCTGCTCTACCAGCCACCAATCAAGCTTGATACTATCGGTCACCGGAGCCGAGAGTTTCACACGGAAGCCTACATACTCACCGTCTTCCATGATCTTCTCCACCCAGCTGAATCCGCCCGGGTTGCCCTTGAAGTTAGTGAAGATGCGGGAACCGTTGACCATCGGGATCATGGCCTTGGTACGGATCTCGACGCTCTGTCCATCGCGGGCTGCCACCGCAGTATCCGCCATCGGTTCACCGGTAACATCGTCATTTCCGTCGTTGTCCAGATCGACCGCCGCAGGCAGGATCTCCGCCGTGCCGATGGTCGGTGCTTCCTCGTCTACCACTTCTATCGCCAATCCGCCCGTCTCCAGAATAGAGGCTTTCAGCTTGCCGCCGAGGAGATCGACGTTTCCATCCAAGTCCTTGGAAACGAAGTTACCCAGCTCGAAGGTAGTATAGAACTCGGAAAGCACACTCACCTGTTCGGAAAGCGTCGTCATCTGGGATTCCAGAAGCGCTGTGCGCGCCTCTATATTAGACACGTCGTCCTGGACCGTCTGGTTTCCTGCATTGAGCGTCTCTATCTGACCATTGATCGTCTGGAGCTCGGCCTCTACAGCTGTCTGGAGTTCCGAAACGCTCGTGATATTCTGACTGTTCTCCAGAGCGAGCGCCGCGATCTGGCTCTGCTCTTCCCCGAACATGAGGCTCTTCACATCCTCGAAGCGGGCATAGAGACCGTGAAGCGCACCGTCAGAAAGGTATTCGTCAACATACGGCACCAGGAAATCGCCCGGCTGCATGCGTTCGGTCAGGTACTCCGGGTATGCGGAACTATCGAACGGGAGCGCGTTCGCCCGAGCCGCCTTGGCTTCAGCTGTCAGTTCCGATTTGGGAGCAGTTTCATAGTTCGGAATCTGGAAACCAGCAGTCTGGTTCACATAGTGCCAAGCGGCGCCATAGCGGAAGTACATACGGCCGTTGGTCGAATCGATACAAAGCGTACCATCGGTATCGCGCGTGAAGGTCGTATCGCTACAGGCACCGGCACTCACCTTGGTCGCGAGTCCGTCGGTCGTCGCATCGAGCTGGACATCCGCCTTCACGGCCGAAGCCGTCGTCGTGAGCGCGCCTGCGCCATCCGACTGGGAGTAGATAGTGAGGAAGCTCGTGCCGTCGATCTGGGCCGAGTAGCTCTCGACCGTACCTACGGTAGCCGAAGACGTTACCGGCATATCGATCCAGGAAACGATACCGGCATCCGTATCGAAACTCGTCGCGCCGAGATTGAGGTTCGCGATCGTCGTCACGCCGTTCGAGTCGATGACGAATTCGTCGCCGCTTCCGAGGCCGTCGCCGGAGTAGATCTTGAACTTGTCAGAGTCGGAATTATCGACGCCGAGCGAGAACTGGATCGCTGGAGACGCTCCGGTGCGAAGTTTGAGTATCGGATCAAAGGTTGCGTCCGCAGCAGTAATAGTCGACACGACATCTGCCGCGCTGCCATAAACCTCCAATAGGGTCGAAGGCACAGCGGTACCGATACCCAAGCGATTGTTCGTGTCATCCCAGAAGAAGTTGGCATTGTCCTGCTGGAGGATGCCGGAGGTTCCGGCGAAGAGGATGGATCCGGCCGTCGGAGCGTACCAGGTCGGAGAGGTGGTGCCTCCGGAGATGAGGGCCTGGCCGGAGGTTCCGGCCGCAGTCACTTCGAAGGAATCGGCATCAGTCCAGGTGAC
>MFRW01000008.1 GCA_001786575.1 Candidatus Moranbacteria bacterium RIFCSPHIGHO2_01_FULL_55_24
AGTGGCTCTTCGGACAGCTCATCCTCATCCTGATCGCCTTCGCCTTGTACTGGATCGGGCTTTCGCTTCTCGGGGTGCCGTACGCGCTTGCGATCGCGCTCTTCGGCGGAGCGATGGAGATCCTGCCGTATATCGGCCCGATCCTCGCAGCTATCCCGGCGATCATCGTAGGGCTTCTGGTCTCGCCGGTCTTGGGCATTTCTGCTCTCATTTTCTATATCGTCGCGCACCAGATAGAGGCACACATCGTCGCGCCGCAGGTCATGAAGCGCTCGGCGGAGCTGAATCCGGTCGCCTTCATCCTGGCGGTGCTTATCGGCTTCGAGCTGGCCGGGCCTCTCGGTATCATCCTCTCGGTGCCGGTCGCGATGATCCTCTCGGTCTTCGCTGACGATATCCTGGAGAAACGGCACGCCTGATGCAAAACCCTATGGAAAATCCCGGAACCCTCTTCATCGTCGCCACTCCGATCGGCAATCTCTCGGACATCACGCTCCGCGCTCTGGAGACGCTCAAAGCATCCGACCTCATCCTTGCCGAGGACACGCGCGTGACCAAGAAGCTTCTCTCGCACTACGAGATCTCGCGGCCCATCCAGTCTTTCCATGAGCACAGCGACGAGCGCAAAGCGGCGGCGCTGGTGGAGCGGCTCCGGGCGGGGGAGAACATGGCGCTCGTGACGGATGCCGGCACGCCGGGACTTTCCGATCCGGGGAATGTCCTGGTAGAGAAGGCGCTTGCGGCAGGAGCGAGCGTGACGCCGATTCCGGGAGTTTCTGCGCTCACGGCGCTGGTGTCGGTCGCGGGGATCGATATGCGCGAGTTTCTCTTCCGCGGGTTCCCGCCGCACAAGAAGGGGAGGCAGACGTTCTTCCGGGAAGTGGCGGCAAGCGAAGTGCCGGTGATGTATTACGAATCCCCGCACCGCTTCGTGAAAAACCTGGAACTCCTGGCAAGCTGCGGCGAGAAACGCCTCATCGTCGGGCGCGAGCTCACCAAGATGTATGAAGAGGTCGTCCGCGGGAGCGTTTTGGAAGTGCTCGCGTACTTCGCGGAGCATCCGGAGAAAGTGAAAGGAGAGTTCAGCGTCATAGCGTATAATGGAAAGTAAGCACTTTGGCAAAGAAAAAGACCCGAGAGCTAAGTAAGCTTCGGGCCTTAGAGGGTGGACGCGTTGGTCCGGAAACATCAGACAGGATCGTGCGTCGGGTTCAGTCCCACAAACAGGAGGCTGTATACGGCGATGGTCAGAGCGATCAACACCCAGAACACCAGTTCGTGGGAAATCGGATGTCTTTCCGGAAATGTCCGGAAGAAATGCCGAATGCGGAACGCGGAATCACGAGCCTTTTCCAGCCGCGTTTTGTAGCGGCGGACGGTCGTCTTTTGGCCAGCATGCGCCGGCATTGGCGGGATAGCGAAATCGTCGAGATTGGTATCCACGTAGTTTCCCCCTTCACAATGTTAAATTAACTATCTTATATTATACACCTAAAACAAGGTTTTGTCAATATCATTCACCTGTATGCCAGAACAGAAGCCATTTCTCATCACCACCCCCATTTACTATGTGAATGGCCGTCCGCATATCGGGCATGCGTATACGACGGTGGCAGCGGACTGCATCGCGCGCTATCAGAAGCTTCTCGGGAGGCAGGTCTTCTTCTCGACCGGTACCGATGAGCATGGCATCAAGATCCAGAAGAAAGCCGAAGAAGAGGGCAAGGAGCCGCAGGCTTTCGTAGACGAGATGGCACAGGCTTTCCGGGATCTTTGGGACAAGCTGGAGATCGATTATACCCGCTTCATCCGTACCACCGAGAGCGCTCATATTGCCGCCGTGGAGCGCGTGCTTCAGGATCTGTATGACCGCGGGATCATCTACCAGGGAACCTACGAAGGCCTTTACTGCACCGGCTGCGAGCAATTCAAGACCGAAGACGACCTCGTAGACGGGAAATGTCCGGATCATGACCGTGCGCCGGAACCGATGAAGGAAGAGAGCTATCTCATGAAGATGACGGTGATCCAGCAAGAGCTCCAGGCGCGTATCGAGAGAGACGAGCTGTGCGTTACTCCCGAAAAATACAAGGCCGAAATCCTTTCTTTTCTGGGGAGCGAGACGCTGGAAGATGTCTCTATCTCGCGGAAGAACGTGAAATGGGGAATACCGCTGCCTTTTGATCCGAGCCACACCACCTATGTCTGGATAGATGCGTTCTTAAATTATCTGACCGTCCTCGGCTGGGACGGGAACAGGGAAAATGTTCCCGAAGAATGGCCGGCTGATGTGCATCTGATCGGGAAAGATATCCTGCGGGTCCATGCTACTATCTGGCCTGCTCTCCTGATGCATCTCGGCCTGCCGACCCAGAAGAAGCTCCTGGTGAACGGCTTCATCCTTTCCGGCGGCCGCAAGATGAGCAAGACCCTGGGGAACGCCATCTCCGTAGAGGAAGTCTTGGAACGTTTCGGTACTGACGGGACGCGCTATCTTCTGATGAGCGCAGGGAACTTCGGGGATGACGTGGATCTGACTATGGAACGCATGACAGAAACCTACAATGCGCATTTGGCGAACGGCATCGGCAACCTGGTTTCGCGCGTCGTGAAACTCTCGGAAAAGCTTGCCGCTCCTTTCTTGCCGCAAAAACTGGAGGGTTTCGATCCTGAATTCGCGGAATTGCTGGACGGACAGAAGCTCTCCGATGCTCTCCAGCATATCTGGGCCCGGATAGCGGCTGCCAACAAGTATATCGATGACGAGAAGCCTTGGGAGCTTGCGAAGACAGACCAAGGGCGTTTCGAGTCGGTTATTCAGAAACTCCTTACCGACATCGCCGTTATCGCGTATGCATTGCAGCCTTTTCTCCCGGCAACTTCGGAGAAGATAGAGAAAGCGCTTCGGGAGGGCAAGACCGAGCCCTTGTTCCAGCGTATCTGAAGTATGCAGGACATCCACACACATCTCTACTGGAAGAGTTATGACGAAGACCGCGACCAGGTAGTGGCGCGGGCGCGCGAAGCCGGCATCCGTGAGATGCTGGTGGTGGGTACGACGCTCGAAGAGAGCCGGCAGGCGCTCGAGGTCGCGCAGGCTTACGAAGACATGTATGCGACCGTCGGTATCCATCCGAATGAATTCCGGGAGGCTGCGCAGTATACGGACAACCGATGGATCCAGGAGTTGGAAAGACTCGCTACTGATCCGAAAGTGGTGGCGATAGGGGAATGCGGCCTGGACTATTCCGAGAGTCACGGAGGAATCGACGCCGAGACGAAGGCGCGGCAGACAGCCGGCTTCGTCGCCCAGCTGGAACTCGCGGGAAAGCTCGGGCTTCCGGTCATCATCCATTGCCGCGACGCTTACGCGGATATGCTGGCCATCCTCGAAGAGAAAGGAGCCGCGTTGAAAGCGGTTATCCTCCATTGCTACATGGGCGATACGGAAGTGACGCAGGAATTCCTCAAGATCCCGAACATCTTTTTCTCCTTTACCGGCAACATCACCTATCCGGTGAAGAAAAAACTGGCCGGAACTAAGGATGATCTGACGGAAACCGTGAAGCTTATCCCCAAGGAGAGGATTTTCATAGAAACCGATTGCCCGTTCCTCGCGCCGCAAGCGTTCCGCGGGCAACGGAACGAGCCGGCCTACGCTATCCATACGGCCGAGAAAGCCTGCGAGCTCCTGGGACTGACTCGCTCCGCTCTCGATGGTGAGACAGGAAAGAATTTCCGGGAAGTGTTTCTCCGAGGCCGGCAGGCGCCTGAAGCTTGATTTTTATCCCGGAACAGGGTATAGAGATGACACGGTTCTTTGAGCGCAGAGAGACGAGTAGAGAGGGAGAAATCTGATGGCACAGCCTTTATCAAGTGAAGCAGTCCTGTCTGTTTCCGGAATTCCATGCAGAGATGAGGAAGACTTAGTTCGATTGCAGCGTCTGACCGTCGCCTATGTGCGTTCGCCGCTGCCGGACCTGACCCAGCGACAGGCAGCGATTATGCTGACAGTATATGTTTACCAGGATCCGCTGACGGTGAGGGTATTGGCACGTGAACTTGGCGTGGGCAAGCCGGTCATCACTCGGGGGGTATCGGCGCTTCAAGCCTTGGGCTATATGACGAGGATCCGTGACCCGGATGATGGCAGGAGTGTTCTCGTCGGGAAGACGAAAATGGGAATGAAGTGGATCAATGAATATATCCGTTTGAATGACGCGATATAGCGGCCGGAAAACCGGAATCAGAGAAACCCTGCAGAGCAATGGCTGTGCAGGGTTTTTTCATTGACGTATAGGTATTCCTGGAATACAATAGAAGCGCTTAAAGACCCGGGGTAAAGCCCCTTTTTTGTACTCCGATTATGGAAATTTCGATTGCAGCGGAAAAACTGTTTTCTCTCGGCGCTCTCCCTATCACCAACGCTTTTCTTATCGGCATACTGGTGAGCGCTCTTCTCATGATCCTGGGAACCAGGCTTGCGAAGAATCTCTCTTCCGTGCCGAAGGGCCTCCAGAATGTCGTCGAAGTCATTTTCGAAGCGCTTCTGGATCTGGTAGAGAGTGTGACCCAGGACAAGAAGCAGGCGCGCCAGTTCTTCCCGCTTATCGCGACGATTTTCCTCTTCGTCCTGCTTTCCAACTGGGCCGGGCTCTTGCCGGGTCTCGGGACGGTCGGACTCGCGCATGAGCATGAGGGCCACGCCACGATCATCCCGTTCCTGCGAAGCACTTCCGCGGACCTCAACTTCACATTGGCACTTTCGCTCATTACCGTTACGACGGTCCAGTTCACCGGCATTGCGGCGCTCGGGGCGGTGCGCTACGCCAAGAAATTCCTGGTAAGCCCATTCCACAAGCCCTACGTGATCGGCACGATGGTGGGAGTGCTCGAACTCGTGAGCGAGATCGGCAAGACCATTTCCTTCACCTTCCGTCTCTTCGGGAATGTCTTCGCCGGAGAAGTGCTCCTGACCGTGATGCTCCATCTGGTACCGTTCCTCCTCCCGTTGCCGTTTCTCTTTTTGGAAGTCTTCGTCGGGTTCATCCAGGCGGTGGTCTTCGCCATGCTCACGCTGGTGTTCCTCAAGATGGCGACGGTAGAGATGGAACATTAGATCAATGAAAAAGCTCAAATGATAAATATCAAATCAATGATTGACATCCGAATGTTAAAAAATCATCATTCAGTCATTGGAAATGAGGATTTGATTTGTAATTTGTAATTTGGATTTTGAAATTATAATACTATTGGACAGGTATGAAAAATGGCTTTACAATGGATAATTACTAAGATAATTCATAAATAATTAACGAATAGTCATATGGAACTCGAAGCAGCAAAAGTAATCGGCGCCGCCCTGGCAATGGGCTTGGGAGCGATCGGCCCTGGCATCGGTCTCGGTATCTTGGCCTCGAAGGCCTTGGAGGCGATCGGCCGCAATCCGGAAGCGCAGTCGAAAGTGCAGACCACGATGATCCTTGCGATCGCCGTGACGGAAGCAGTGGCGATTTATGCGCTGGTGGTCGCGCTCATGATCCTCTTCGGGTAATTTTTTTGCCAAGGCAAAAAAATGTGCCTTTTGCATCTAAAACAGTTGCGTTAAGCTCATGGAAATTTTCGCGAAACTCGGAATCGATTGGAAGCTCCTCCTGGCCCAGGCGGTAAACTTCGCTATCCTGTTCTTCGTACTCAAGCGCTATGCCTACCAGCCGATGCTCGACTTCCTCGAAGAGCGGAGCAAGCGGATTGACCAGGGGATCAAGGATGCGGAAGCCGCGCAGGAGAAACTGGCGAGCATCCAGGAAGAAGAGAAGCAGGTGCTGAAAGCGGCCCGCGAAGAAGGCCGCGCGCTCCTCGCCAAAGCCGAAGAAGATGCCAAGAAGCGCGCTCTGGCCCGTGAAGCCGAGATGGAGGCCAAAGCCGGGAGCATACTCGAAGAAGCCCGCCGGCAGATCGAGGAAGAGAAGTCCAAGATGCTCGGAGAAGCCAGGTCCGAGGTAGCGGCGCTGGTGGCCCTTTCCGTAGAGAAAGTGCTCCGCGAGAGCGTCGACAAGAAAAAAGACGAAGCCGTCATCCGTAATCGCGCCTAACCACTCGTATGCGTCCTACTCCGAGACAATATGCCCAGGCGCTCCGTGAACTCGGGGAAACCCATGAGCCGAAAGAAGTTATCAAGAATTTTCTCGCGTTTCTCTTCCGGCGCGGAGAAGGGCATAAGGCGGAAGCGGTGCTGCGGGAACTGGAAGAGCAGGAAGCGGCTCGGTCCGGAGTGCTGTCGGTAGAAGTGACGACGGCCCGCGAAGTCTCTCCAGCCATCCGGAAAGCGATCGAAGCCAAGGCGGCCCTCCTGTTCCCGGAAGCCAAGAAGATCGTATCCTCCTTCCGGATCGATCCGGAAGTCATCGGGGGATTCAGGATACGCACGAGCGAAGCGCTCTACGATGAAACCCTCTCCCGCGATCTCAAGGCTTTCGCCGCCTCCCTAAATTCCTAAGCACGTTTTGACTTATGAGTAACCCTCTCATCCAAGAACTCAAGAAGAACATCGAATCCTTCCATCGCGAACCGAAGGCGGAAGCGATCGGCACCGTCCTCGAAGTCGGCGATGGGGTCGCGCGCATTTCCGGTCTTTCGGAAGTGATGGCGTCCGAAATGGTGGAGTTCGAGAACGGCGCCTTGGGCGTCGCACTCAACTTGGAAGAGGGAGAGATCGGCGTGATGCTCCTCCAGGAGATCGCCGATATCAAGGAAGGTATGACGGCGAAGAGCACCGGGAAGATCCTTTCCGTGCCGGTCGGCGAGGACATCGTCGGCCGCGTCGTTTCTCCCCTGGGAGAAGCGATCGACGGCAAGGGATCCCTCAAGAAGGAGAAGTTCTACCCGGTCGAGAAGATCGCACCGGGCGTGATCACGCGCCAATCCGTACACCAGCCGCTCCAGACCGGTATCAAGGCGATCGACGCGCTCATCCCGGTCGGCCGCGGCCAGCGCGAGCTGATCATCGGCGACCGTCAGACCGGCAAGACCGCTGTCGCGATCGACACCATCATCAACCAGAAGGGCCAGGATATCATCTGCATCTACGTAGCTATCGGGCAGAAGGAATCGAAGGTGGCGCGTATCGTTGCCGAGCTCTCGAAGGCCGGCGCCATGGAATACACGACGGTGGTCGTGGCCGGCGCTTCAGACCCGGCGGCGCTTTCGTTCATCGCTCCGTATGCCGGATGCGCCTTCGGCGAGTACTTCATGGATCAGGGCAAAGACGTTCTCGTCGTCTACGATGATCTTTCCAAACACGCGGTCGCCTATCGCCAGATCTCGCTCATCCTCCGCCGTCCGCCGGGACGCGAGGCGTATCCGGGCGACGTGTTCTACCTCCACTCGCGCCTCTTGGAGCGGAGCGCCAAGCTTTCGAAGGAATACGGCGGCGGTTCGCTTACGGCGCTTCCGATCATCGAGACGCAGGCCGGCGACGTATCTGCCTATATCCCGACGAACGTCATCTCGATCACCGACGGACAGATCTATCTCGAAAGCGATCTTTTCTACAAAGGCATCCGTCCGGCGTTGAACGTCGGTCTCTCGGTATCGCGCGTCGGTTCCGCGGCCCAGATCAAGGCGATGAAGCAGGTGGCGGGAACGCTCCGGCTCGACTTGGCCCAGTTCCGCGAGCTGGAAGCCTTCGCGCAGTTCGGCTCCGATCTGGACGAGAAGACGCGCACCTTGATCGAGCGCGGCCGCCGGGCGACCGAGATCTTGAAGCAGCCGCAGTATGCGCCGCTCTCCGTCGAGGAAGAAGTGGCGGTGCTCTATGCGCTCACCCGCGGCTACCTGGACGCTCTCCCGGTAGAGGATATCGCGCGCTTCGAGCGCGAGTTCCTCGCCTCGCTTGAGAATGAAGGCAAGGCGGTACTCGAGGCGATCCGCAAGGAAAAGGCGCTCTCGGAAGAAGTGGAAGGCTTGCTCAAGGCGTATCTCGAGGAATTCATCAAGAACTTTACGGCATAAAACCAGCACAGTATGGCGAGCGCACGGGATATCAAGCAGCGGATCAGGGGAGTGAAGAGCACGGGGAAGATCACCCGGGCTATGGAGATGATATCCGCGGTCAAGATGCGGAAGGCGGTCGCAGCAGTGCTGGCTATCCGTCCGTATGCCGAAAGCGCCATCCATGTGCTCAAGCAATTGAGCGGGATCGTCCATGAGAAGCACCCGCTCCTGGCCGAGCGTCCCATCAAGAAGGAGCTCTATGTGGTGATCAGTTCGAATCGCGGTCTCTGCGGCGCCTTCAATGCCCAGGTACTGAAGAAGCTGCGCCAGGTGATCCGAGAAGATGCGGACCGTAAACAGGTGTTCGTTACCATCGGGAAGAAGGGCGAAACCGCCGTGCGCCGCATGCTGGCCCGGGCGAATGATGGAACCCAGGGTATCATCGCCTCGTTTCCGGATGTGCTTGCGTCTCCGACTGCGGAAATGATGCGCCCGGTCGCGCGCGTGCTCATGGAAGAATTCACGAGCGGCCGCGTCGATCGCGTCGTCATGGTGTACACGGATTTCCTCTCGGTGATGTCGCAGGAAGTGAAAGTGCGCGCGCTCTTGCCGGTAGCGCTCAAGGATACGAAGAAAGCTCTGAATGAGATGAACGGCAAAGAAAAACAGCCGCAAGGGGCGGCCGAGTATCTGATCGAACCGAAGCCGGCAACGGTTCTGGAGCGCATGATCCCGCAACTCATCGAGATGGAGCTCTACCACGCGATCCTCGAGTCGAACGCCTCGCAGGAGTCGGCCCGCATGCTCGCGATGCGGAACGCCACCGATGCGGCCAAGGAGATGGCGGATGACTACACGCTCGCCTACAATCAGCTCCGCCAGCAGAAGATCACCCAGGAGATCGCCGAGCTCTCGGCGGGTATGGCGGCAGTGCAGGGGTAGTTCCAAGCCACGATCCGTTCTTCAAAGAACAAGAGGACTTGAAGGACGTGAGTTGTTTGGAAAAGAAAAAAGCGGTTACGATGAACCGCTTTGAGGAGAAGGACTTTCTTTGGTTATGAGAATCTGCAACCCTCGATAGAGAAAAAGACCGGCTATGGCGAGGATGAGGACTGCGATAACTCCCAGGAAAAAGAATTCCGAAGAGAACAGCTCGTACCGGGGGATGATCCCGAAGGTTCTGTAGCCGACAAAGCCGATCAGCAGGCCGACAACCAGATACTTGAATGTACGGGCGATAAGCATGGTTTTTCTCCCAAAAAGAGGGTTTTCGATGAACTATCTAATATTATAGCATTTTATTTGAATAAAGTCAATAGCACTAATATCCCGAAGTATTAACAAGATTCCTATGGCAACAGGCAAAATCATCCAAGTAATCGGCCCGGTTATCGACGTGGAATTCCCAGGCGAGAGCAGTCTTCCGAAGGTCCTCGACGCTCTGGAAATGGCGAACGGGCAAGAGAAGCTCGTGGCCGAAGTGCACCAGCACTTGGGCGGCAATCGCGTGCGCGCGGTCGCGATGGGCCCGACGGATGGCCTGAAGCGAGGCACGGAAGTTTCCGGAACGGGGGCGCCGATATCGGTCCCGGTCGGAAAAGCGGTGCTCGGCCGCATGTTCAATGTCTTGGGCGATGTGATCGACGGGGGCGAAGCGCTCGTTTCTGACGCGAAGCGCTCCATCCACCGGAGCGCGCCGGCTTTCGACGAGCAGTCGACAAAGGCGGAAGTCTTCGAGACCGGCATCAAGTCGATCGATCTCATCTGCCCTTTCATGAAGGGCGGCAAGGTGGGGCTCTTCGGCGGCGCCGGCGTGGGGAAGACGGTGGTGATCCAGGAGCTCATCCGGAACATCGCCCAGGAACATGGCGGCTACTCGGTCTTCGCCGGCGTGGGCGAACGCACCCGCGAGGGGAATGACCTCTATTACGAAATGAAAGAATCCGGCGTGCTCGACAAGACCGCGCTCGTGTTCGGCCAGATGAACGAACCGCCGGGATCCCGCCAGCGCGTCGCGCTTTCGGCGCTCACCATGGCGGAGTCTTTCCGTGACGACGAAGGCAAGGATGTGCTCCTCTTCATCGACAACATCTTCCGCTTCACCCAGGCGGGCTCGGAAGTCTCGGCGCTTCTCGGCCGTATCCCGAGCGCGGTGGGTTACCAGCCGACTCTTTCCGAAGAAATGGGCGGTCTCCAGGAACGCATCACTTCGACGAAGAGCGGCTCTATCACCTCGGTGCAGGCGGTCTATGTGCCGGCGGACGACTTGACCGACCCGGCTCCGGCCACTACTTTCGCCCATTTGGATTCGACAGTGGTGTTGAGCCGCGCGCTCACGGAAATCGGCATCTACCCGGCGGTCGACCCGCTCGACTCGAGTTCGACTATCCTCGATCCGCAGATCGTGGGCGAGCGCCACTACCAAGTGGCCCGCGGCGTCCAGAAGGTGCTCCAGCGCTACAAGGACCTCCAGGACATCATCGCGATCCTCGGTATGGAAGAGTTGACCGACGAAGACAAGATGACCGTAGCCCGCGCCCGTAAGATCCAGCGCTACCTTTCCCAGCCGTTCTTCGTGGCCGAGCAGTTTACCGGAGCACCCGGGAAGTACGTGAAGCTCGAAGACACGATTTCCGGATTCGAACGCATTTTGTCCGGAGAGCTCGACGAAGTCCCGGAAGCCGCCTTCTACATGAAGGGCTCGATCGAAGAGGTCTTGGCGGAAACGAAAGCCTAATCCGGAACCTTCTCTCCCTATGGCGAACATCCACTTCAAGATCGTCACTCCCGAGCGGACGGTAGCAGACCAGGAAGTCTATCAGGTGACGCTGCCGATTCAGGATGGCGAAGTGACCGTCTTGCCCGAGCATATCCCGTACATCGGGCTCGTCCGCGCGGGGGAGATTGTCTTGCGCACAGAGCCCGGAGGCCCCGAGACGAGTTTCGCTACTTCCGGAGGCTTCGTGGAGTTCCACAAGAATGTCTTGGTGGTGCTGGCGGATACCGCGGAACGCGCCGAAGAGATCGACTTGGAACGCGCCGAGGCGGCTCGCGCTCGCGCGCTCGAGCTTCAGAAAGAGCGCATCCATATGGATGACGAAGAGTACGCGCGGACGGCTGCGCTCCTGGAGAAGGAGTTGGCGCGCATCAAGGTGGCCCGGAAGCGTCATGGCCGCACCGGCATCCATTTGAACGGAAATAATCAGCCTTAAGGTTTGCTAGGAGCCTCGCAGGGTGTAGACTGGAGGCAGAACGCTATGGAAAACACGAATCATACATCACTCGTCTGTATCATCGATGACAATCAGGACATCCGGGAAATCTACCGGCTCAAGTTCGAGCGGGAGGGATTCGCGACCGCGCTCGCGGGGGATGGCCAGGAAGGCCTCCAGGTGATCCGCGAAAAGCGACCGGACGTCGTTCTCCTGGATATCCAGATGCCGGTTCTGGACGGCTTGGGCGTTCTTCGCGAGATGCGCCAAGACCCGGAATTGGCGAAGATTCCGGTGGTGATCCTAAGCAACATCGACAGCGACGACATGTTCCAGACGGTCTCGGATCTCGGCGCCGCCGAATACTACCTGGTGAAATCCCTGACCGACCCCCAGCGCGTTGTCGACGTGACGCTCGAGGCGCTTGCGAACCGCGGGGAGTAAGGGGTATTTTTTGTAAGACTCCGCCTGTACCGAGGCGGTTTTTTGTTTGCCACATCCGTCTCGCGGGGTTGAAAATAAAGCATAATTCGCGTACAGTAGGAAAGTAACGGCTCATACCTATGACGATGAAAAAAGCCTACGATCCGGCATTTTTGGAGAAAAAATGGCAGCAATTCTGGGAGGAGAATGATGTAAAGCCGAAAGCGACCAAAGGGAAGTTCTATATCCTGGATATGTTTCCGTACCCTTCCGGGGACGGCTTGCATGTCGGGCACGTAGAGAATTTTACGGCTACCGATATCCTGGCCCGGTATAAGCGCTTCCAGGGGTACGACGTGCTCCGCCCGATGGGCTGGGACGCTTTCGGTCTGCCGGCAGAGAACTTCGCTATCAAGACCGGCGTGCATCCGAGCGAAAAGACGCTGGAATCGATCCAGAATTTCAAGAGACAGATAAAGTCAGTCGGCCTTTCCTATGATTGGGAGCGGGAAATCAATACTTCCGATCCGGAATATTACCGCTGGACGCAGTGGCTCTTCCTGTTCCTGTACAAGAACGGATTGGCCTACAAGAAGAAGGCTTCCGTGAATTGGTGTCCGAAAGACCAGACGGTTCTGGCGAACGAACAGGTAGTGGACGGCCTCTGTGATCGCTGCGGAAGCGAAGTTATCCAAAAGGATCTCGAGCAATGGTTCTTCAAGATTACTGATTTCGTCGAGGACCAGAAGGATAGCGAGGGGGAGGAAATCTCTGGGCTCTTGGGAGGACTCGAGCAGATCGACTGGCCGAGCTCTACCAAGCTGGCGCAGAAAAATTGGATCGGCCGTTCGGAAGGGGCAGAAGTCGTTTTCTACGTGGCGGATACGGAAGAGGAGATCCGCGTATTTACGACGCGCCTCGATACGATCTTCGGCTGCACGTATGCCGTGCTTTCGCCGGAACACCCGCTGATCCGGAGCCAGAAAGAGAAGATCGAAAACCTAAGCGAGGTGGAGGAGTACTTGGAACAGGCGAAGAAGAAATCGGATCTGGAACGGACAGACCTGGCCAAGGAGAAGACGGGAGTCGAGATCCGCGGTCTGGAAGCGGCGCATCCGTTCACCGGGAAACGCCTCCCGGTCTACGTGGCGGATTACGTTTTGGGGAACTATGGTACCGGCGCCGTGATGGGCGTACCGGCGCATGATGAGCGTGATTTTTTCTTTGCGAAAAAATACGGACTGCCTATCGTTCCGGTCATCGAAGAATGTGCTGTTACGGAAGGCGACCGCGATGACGCGTACCGGCCGGACGAGAAAGTAGAAAAGAGAAAAAATGTCGCGGTGTGCGTTTACGATCCGAAGACAGAATCGTACCTGGCTATTTCCTGGAAGGGTTTCGATATGAAAGGAGTGGTTACTGGCGGTATCGATGACGGCGAGAGCATAGAAGAGAGCGCTCGGCGGGAAATCCTCGAAGAAACAGGCTACAAGAACCTGCATTTCCTCGGTTCGCCGGAAATGAAGAAGCACACCAAGTTCTTCCACCGCGGAAAGAAGGTGAACCGGCATGCGGAGTGGAGTTTCGCCCTGTTCGAGCTCGTTAACGGGGAGCGGGAAGAGATGTCCGCAGAGGATGCGGCCCAGCATGAAGTCGTGTGGGTGAAAAAGGCGGAGGCCCGGAACTTCTTCACCGTCGCGGAAGCGAAGTGGGCGATCGGCCTTTTCGAAGAAGAGAGCGACCGGCCGATGGTAGAAGAGGGGATCTTGACTCATTCCCAGAGCTTTGATGGGCTCATGTCCGGCGAAGCGCGGGAGAAGATGGCTGCCTGGCTGGAGACGGAAGGCGTAGGGGAGAAAAAAGTGAACTACCGTCTGCGCGACTGGCTTATTTCCCGCCAGCGCTACTGGGGCGCGCCGATTCCGATCATTTATTGCGATGCCTGCGGAACGCTTCCGGTTCCGGAAAGCGACCTTCCGGTAAAGCTCCCGACCGATGTGGATTTCCGACCGACAGGAGAGTCTCCTTTGGTGCGTTCCGAGAGTTTCCATACTGTGAAGTGTCCCGGATGCGGCGGCCCGGCTCGGCGCGAGTCGGATACGATGGATACGTTCGTGTGTTCCAGCTGGTACTACCTCCGCTTCGCTGACCCGAAGAACGCGAACGCATTCGCTTCAGAGGAGGCACTCCGGAAATTCCTGCCAGTCGATTTCTACATGGGCGGAGCCGAGCATACGGTTCTCCATCTCTTATACGCGCGCTTTTTCACGAAGGCGCTGCGGAAATTCGGTTACCTCTATTTCGATGAGCCTTTCCGGGTCTTGCGGCATCAGGGGATGATCATCGCCGGAGACGGCCGCAAGATGTCGAAGTCTCTCGGGAACGT
The DNA here is from genome assembly GCA_001786575.1 of Candidatus Moranbacteria bacterium RIFCSPHIGHO2_01_FULL_55_24. Taxonomy (GTDB): domain Bacteria; phylum Patescibacteriota; class Minisyncoccia; order Moranbacterales; family UBA1568; genus UBA1568. The sequence continues at coordinate 14,017 of MFRW01000008.1, forward strand.
GGTGAATCCGGATGAGATGACAGAAGAATTCGGAGCAGACAGTCTTCGTCTCTATGAGATGTTCATGGGCCCTCTGGATGAGATGAAAGCCTGGAATACGGCGAGCATCGTAGGCTTGAGGCGCTTCTTGGAGAAGGTATGGAAACTTTCCGGAAGAGTCGGCGATGCGCCGCTTGCGAAGGAGAAGGAAGCTATCCTCCATAAGACCATCAAAAAAGTTTCGGATGATATCGAAGAATTGAAATATAATACGGCCATCAGCGCTCTGATGATTCTCACGAATGAATTGGAAAAAGAAGAGGGTATCGCGCGTGATGCCTATGAAAGCCTCCTCATTCTCCTTTCTCCGTTCGCGCCGCATATCGCAGAAGAGCTCTGGGAGATGGCGGGACACAAGGGATCCATTTTCCTCTCATCCTGGCCGGAGTACGATGAGACGAAAATCAAGGATGAGACGGTGATGATTGTCGTCCAAGTGAATGGCAAGGTACGGGACCGTTTCGAAGCGGCAGCGGATGCTCCGGAAGCGGAGCTCAAGGAAACCGCTCTCGCAAGCGAGCGCATCCGCCAGGCCATCGCAGAGAAAGAAGTGAAGAAAGTCATCGTCGTTCCCGGAAAGCTCGTGAGCATCGTAATTGCCTGAAAAAAGCCAGTATGGATTTGAGAACCAGAATTCCTGAATATCTGCCCCTCGATCGGCCGCTTATCATCTTCGACCTGGAAACCACGGGGCTTACGGTCGGCGAGGACAGGATCATCGAGGTCGCGTACGAGAAGATATTGCCCTCCGGCGAGATTGTCGCCCGGGTGGAGCGCATCAACCCGGGGAAGCCTATCCCGCCCGAAGCCACCAATATAAACGGCATCAAGGACGAAGACGTGGCGGATGCCCCCAGTTTCGCGACGCTTTCGTACTCGCTCTGGAATATGTTCGAAGGTGCCGACGTAGGAGGATTCAATATTACCGGCTTCGATCTCCCGTTTCTCCGCAGCGAGTTTGCGAGCGTAGGAAAGAACTTCGATTTCTCCGCGAAGAAAATCCTGGATGCGAAGATCCTCTACCATGCCAAAGAAGCGCGCGATATGTTCGCGCCGCGCAATCTCGGTGCGGCCTACAAGCTCTACGTGGGGAAGGAACACACATCCTGGCATACGGGTGCCGGAGACGTGCGGGTCACGGTGGAAATCCTCGAGAGACAGCTGGAGATGTATCCGGAATTCCGCAGTTGGGAAATGATTGCCGAGCTCCATGGCAACAAGCGGCTCTTGGAATCAGCGAAGATGGAGCATGCGCCGCTCGCCGAATCCGAGAGGACTCCAGGGACGCTTTTTTGATCTATACTTGATGCATAATTCCTGACCTTCTCCTTATGAATCTTATCGACGTCATTATCCTCGGTATTGTCGAGGGGCTGACGGAATTTCTGCCGATTTCTTCGACCGGGCATCTCATTCTTGTTTCGAGGCTTCTCGATCTTCCTCACACGGATTTCCTTTCGACCTTCGAGATAGTGATCCAACTCGGGGCGATCCTGGCGGTGGTCGTCTTGTATGCGAAGCGTCTCCTGACTGACCGGATTCTCTTCCAGAAGCTCGTGGTCGCGCTGCTTCCGGCTCTCGGGGTGGGAGCTCTTTTCTACCCGTTCATCAAATCGCTTTTCGCGGCCGAGCACGTGGTGGCGTGGACGCTTCTTGTCGGCGGCATCCTGATCATTCTCCTCGAGCTTTTCCAGAAAAAGAAAGAGAAACATATCGCCGATCTTTCCGCGGTAAGCTACCGGACGGCTTTTCTGATCGGCGCTTGCCAGGCGCTTTCGGTCATCCCCGGGGTCTCGCGCGCCGGAGCGACGATCCTCGGCGGGCTTCTGCTCGGCATGGAGAGGAGAACGATCGTCGAGTTCTCGTTCCTCCTGGCGGTACCGACGATGCTGGCGGCATCGACTCTCGATCTCTACAAGAACGCGGCGCTCTTTTCTCTTGACCAGAGCTTCTCTCTCGCGATCGGATTCGTGACTTCCTTCGTCGTGGCTATCCTCGCTATCAAATTCTTCTTGCGCTTCGTCGGGACGCACACCTTCATTCCTTTCGGTGTGTACCGTATCTTGGTCGGCCTCCTGTTTCTTTTGATCATTCTCTAGACTCCATCTATGGAACTTCTCTACGGAAAACCAGTTGCGGAAAAAATCCTCGCCGAAACGAAGCGGAGGATCGGGGAGTCGGGTATCCGGCCCGGGCTCGCCGTCATTCTCGTTGGGAATGATCGGCCTTCTCATCTCTATGTCGGCATCAAGGAGCGCGAAGCCATGAAGGCAGGAATACTTTTCGAGAAAAAAATATTTCCGGAAGACGTATCGGAAGAAGTCGTTATTTCCGCTTTGCAGAGCCTTAATTCTCGGAAAGATATCCATGGGATTATCGTGCAGTTGCCGTTGCCGGAAGGGCTCGATGCCGACCGGATTATCGACACGATCAGTCCGGAGAAAGACACCGACGGTTTCCATCGGGAAACATTGAAACGTTTTCTTTCCGGCGAGAAAGAAGCGTGTCCGGTTTTTCCGCGCGCCATAGTGGAACTCCTGCACGCGGCAGGAGAAGCCTTGCCAGGAAAAAAGGGACTGGTAATCGCGAACTCGAAACTGCTCGGCGAAGCCATAGCCGAAGCGCTGCGGGGAGAAGGCGTGGAGAGCAGATATCTTTTGAGTTCGGAAGATGAGCAGACGATACGCCGGGAACTGGCGGATGCTGATGTCGTCGTGAGCGCTCTCGGGAAAGGACGTTCCTTAACTTGCGACATGCTCCGGCAGGGAGCGATTGTTATCGACGGAGGGGTCGGCTATGAGAACGGGAAGGTAGTAGGGGATGTGGACAAGGAAAGCGTCTCGGGAAAAATAGGTTTTCTCACGCCGGTTCCGGGCGGGGTCGGACCCGTCACCGTTGCGACGCTTCTCGCGCGCGTCACCGAAGCGGCGTTGAAATAACAAAACCGGGGACTTGTCAGTCAGAGGCTGATCCGCCTTTGGCGGAAACCTTATGTGAGTACCGAAGAAGGGACTCGAACCCTTACAGTGTTGCCACTACTGGATTTTGAGTCCAGCGCGTCTACCAATTCCGCCACTTCGGCATATATTTTATGTCTGCCATTCCATCACCCCGGCGAGGCGTCGTTCCGGCTTTCTTGCGCCAAAGACATAGAGCAAGGATAGGAAATTGATAATCGTTTGTCAATGCAATATAATAGGTCTATGGCAAAAATCATCGGCTTCGTGAACCAAAAAGGAGGGGTCGGGAAAACCACTTCGACGATCAATGTTGCGCGCTACCTCGCCGAGCTCGGGAAGCGCGTGCTTCTTGTCGACCTCGATCCGCAGGGGAATGCTTCTTCCGGTATCGGCATCGATGCGCGGCGCCTGGAGAAGAATCTCTACCATGCGATGATCCTAGGCCTTTCTCCCCAAGAAATCATCCTGAAAACCGAGACGGAGAATTTCCATATCATCCCGGCGGCCCAAGACTTGGCCGGTGCGGAGATCGAGATGGTGCATCTGGAAAACCGCGAGTTCCGTCTGCACAATGTGCTTCGCCAAGTCCGTCCCTACTACGACTACATTCTGATCGACAGTCCGCCATCCTTAGGTCTGCTGACAATCAACGGTCTGGTAGCATCTGACGAAGTAGTCATTCCGGTCCAAACGGAGTATTATGCGCTTGAAGGATTGAGCCAGCTTTTGGGAACGATCGAATTGGTGCGCGAGCATTTACAGCCCAATCTGAAGATCATGGGCGCGCTTCTGACGCTCTATGATCGGCGCAACCGCTTGGCCCGGCAGGTGGTTTCGGAAGTGCGTGCGCATTTCCCCGGACCTGTTTTCGAAAGCGTTATTCCGCGTTCGGTGCGTCTCGCCGAAGCGCCTTCTTTCGGAAAATCCATTCTTGATTTCGACGCGTTTTCCAAGGGTGCTCGGGCCTACAAGGGGGTCGCCCGAGAAATCATTTCCCGCGAAGACGAAGAGAAGAAAAAATTGAAAGTAGTCTGAAATATCAATACGTATGGCGCAGCAGTATGGTCTCGGGAGAGGATTAGCATCGCTTATCCCTCCGAAAAAGAACGGAGAGCCAGGAGGAACGTCGCAAGGGGTGCCTGCTTCGCCTTCCCGCCCGCCTGTTCATGAATCGCCATTCCAGGAAATGGCAGAAAAAGCGCCTCTTTCTCCGGCTTCGCAAGAAGGCATGACAGAAGTAGCTATCAATGACATCGTCCCGAATCCCCAGCAGCCGCGTCTCCACTTCGACGAAACGAAACTTCAAGAATTGGCTGAATCGATCAAGGAGCATGGCATCCTCCAGCCGTTGATCGTGACCCGAGAAGGCAATCGCTATGAACTGATCGCCGGCGAGCGGCGCTTCCAGGCAGCCAAGCGGGCCGGACTTTCCAGGGTGCCGGTCGTCGTGCGGTCAGCGGATGAGCAAGGGAAACTGGAACTCGCTATCATCGAGAATATCCAGCGCCATAATCTGAATCCGATCGAAGAAGCCAAAGCATACCAGCGTCTGGTACATGAGTTCGGTCTGCATCAGGAAGCGGTCGCGAAGAAGATGGGCAAGAGCCGCAGTTCGGTCGCGAACAGCATCCGCCTGCTCCACTTGCCGGTAGAGATTCAGCGGGCCGTTTCGGAAGGCAGGATTTCCGAAGGACATGCCAAGGCGCTTCTCGCGATAGAGAATCCGGAAAAGCAGCGCGCGATTTTCGATCTCATCATCAAGGAGGAGTTGACTGTCCGCGAAACAGAGAACCGGGTCCAGAGCGTGTCAGTGAAATCTCACACGCGCAGACTGCATCCGCTCCAAGCCGCGCTTGAGTCGCGAGCCGAACAACTCACCAATGTGCTCGGCACCAAAGTCCGGATCACTCCGTCGGGAAAGGGCGGAAAAGTGGTGATCGAATACTATTCAGAAGAGGATCTTGAAGGCTTATTGAAGCGGTTTTCTGCCTGATTTCGAGAATCCGATTTGACGCGGAGAAGAGGGTCCTCTATCTTTGGGATAGAGGCTTTTTGCATCACATTCAAAAAAATTCCGGGAACCTCCAGAACTTTACGAACACGATGCTTTTCGGCCTCACTCCACCCGCCCGACTTGCGCTGCAAGCCGGGCTCTTTTTTAATCGATGTTCGCTTAGAGCAGTTCCGAACGATGAGTTTCTTTCAATTTTTCGATCACCTCTTTCATTTTTGATCCGGCGATATTCTTGTCTGCGATGAGGATGGCGTCCGGAGTATCGATGATCACGACATCTTCGAGTCCGAGCGTGACGATCATTTTTTCTTTCCCGTGGACAAGGATGCGCGCGCTTTCCAGATCAAGGTGAGGGCCTTGGGTGACGATATGCGATCCGCCTTGTTCTGACAAAAAGTCGAAGAGCGTGCCCCAGTTGCCGACGTCGCTCCAGTGAAGCGCGCTCGGGATGACCAGACGTTCATCGGCTCCGAGCTTCTCGACGATCAGAGGTTCGACTGGTTCTTTCGGAGCTTTCTGATACAGCTCTTTTATTTTTTCGAGAGGAGCGCCGCTCTCTCTCGCTTCGGCAACATCGCGGATAGCGTTCGCGAGATCGGGAGCGAAAGTTTCTGCCCAGCCGAGAAAGGTGTCCGCGGAAAAGATGAAATACCCGGCGTTCCAGAGATATTCCCAGCGGGTAAGATATTGTTCTGCGGTTTTCTGGTCCGGTTTTTCTTTGAAGTCTTCGATGAAAAAGACGCGCTTCCCGTCGATGACGGCGCATTCTTTGCCCATTTTGATATAGCCTAAACCGGTGTCGGCGCGCGTCGGATTGATGCCGACGGTGACGAGTTTTCCGGGTTCCTGGGCGACTGTGGCGAAGGCGGCTTTGATAGTGGCGACGAATTCGTCGACGTTTTCGATGGCATGATCGGAGGCGATCGTGGCTACGACAGCGTCGGCGTCCCGGCTCTTGATGACCGAGGCGATGAGGGCGATCGCCGGGGCAGTATTTCTGGCTTCCGGCTCCAAAATCAGATGATTTTGGCTTATTTCCGGTATTTGTTCGAGTACCAGGGGAGCATAGTTTTCCGTGGTTGAGACGAAAATCTGGCCGGTCGGAACGACTTGCCTCACCCGGTCGAAGGTCTCTTGGAGCAGCGTCTTCTCGCTCGTGAAGCTCTGGAATTGCTTCGGGATACTGGTCCGCGAAAGCGGCCAAAGCCGAGTGCCGGACCCGCCGGCCATGATGACGATATAGGCATGCGCGAGGGTGTTCGGAAGGGGCATAATTTTTCGGATTTAAGTATTCCCAGTATAGGCGAAATTCCGCCCGATTCGCAACTTGCCAAAAGCCTTGAAAAAACCTTACAAAAAGACTTTTCTCGTGGTATAATTCCACTGTTATCCAAGGACGTTTTTGGCGCTTTCCGATAAAACCAAATGGTATGCCAGAGCCTAGTCTCCCTCCGGTATTTCTGACTGAAGATCCTTCTTCATCAAACACAAAAAAAATCAGAAAAAGAACCCTCGTACTGGTGATACTTCTCCTGCTTCTTTTGCTTGCTGGGGGAGTTTTTGCTTTTTGGCGGATGAGAAGCGGCAGTGCTCCGGCAGCTCCGGAAAACAGCAATGTACCCCTTTCACCCTCGAACCCTCCTTCGGAACAAGCGGCTCCTCCGGTGACGAACGAGGTCCAAAGCGATCTTTTCGGGAGCGCGAACTACGAGAGCGAAAGCTTCAAAGTAGGGGAAATCGCGATCGGAGGGGAGTCGGAACTGCTGCTTTCGGAGGATTCTCCGGAGCCCTTGGAGATCACTTCTATCCGCGGCGAAGCCTTCACCGAGAAAAACAAGCCCGAAGTGAAGCTGGTCCTCACCTGGAAAACCAACAAGCTCTCACGCTCGGAAATCCAGTATGCCAAGGGGGTCGGACAGGCAGCCGAGTCTCTCGAAGAGGACGATTACAGCTTCAATCACAGCGTGCTCATCCCGGGACTGGATCCGGCCTCTACCTACATCTACACCATCCTGTCCCGCGACCGTTTCGGCAATGAAATTTCGAGTGATTCGCACGCGGTTTACACGGGCTCGAAAACGGTCTCTCTGTTCGATCTGATTGCGGATGCTGTAGGCGAGGTTTTTGGCTGGGCTATCAAGAAAAACTGATTTTTTGCAGAGTGGAAAGTATGATATAATTTTATGGAATATCCGTTCCGAATTACATGTCATTATATGTAAAAAATAAAAACCGAAAAACAGCATATCCTTCCCTAGTAATCGTCTTGATGATAGGGATGCTCATAGGGTGGTGGTCTACACTGCGACCTGTTTTTGGCCAGTCTGAAACCGACTCAATCAGGAAAATTTCACTCTCCGCATCGCTTTTCAATAACGAAAATCGCATCGTTACGAACGGAACCTACGAGGTACGCTTCGCTCTGTACGCTGCCGACCGCGCCACCGCAGACCCATATCCGTCCAATTCCGATGCCCGTCTCTGGGAAGAAACGCAGACCGTGACGGTGAAAAACGGCCTTTTCCGGACTTCCCTCGGAGCCGTGAATCCGTTCCCGGCGAATCTGACCTTCGAGACCGGAAATTACTACATCGGCATCCGCATCGGCACCGATTCCGAAATGGTTCCGCGCAAGAAGCTCGGGTCCGTTCCGCGCGCGATCAATTCCCAGTTTTTGCAGGGCCGGACGATCGGCACGAATGAGGGCGATCTGGTGACCTTCGGCAAGAAAGGGAAGATCAGCATCAAGAATCTGCCAGTCGGAACCGGCAACAACCAGCTGGTCCGTGGCGATGACAGCCGGCTCCAGGATGCGCACCAGCAGAACACCGATACCGGGACGACGGAAACGGTATTCAACGTCGGATCGGACACGGCAACGAGCGGACAGAATTTCGATTTCACGGTATCGAGCTCCGCGAATCCTCCGGCGCTCCGCTACAACGGCACGACCCAAGCCTGGCAATTCTCGAATGACGGCACGACATTTTCGGATATCTCTTCCGGCGGCGGAGGATTGAGCGGTACTGGCACGAACGGCTACGTCGCCTATTGGACCGGTACCGGCACGCTTGCCGGCGAAGCGCAGCTTTCCGTGTCACGTGGCGGTACGGGAGCTTCGACCTTGAATGACTTGATCACGCTCACGACGCATACCACCGGAAACTATGTCGCCTCGGTGGCGAATGGCAACGGTATTACCGGCGGGGGAGCCGGGTCGGAGGGAGCTGCATTGACGCTTGCGATTGATATCCTCGATTCTGCTGACGGTACCGGCTCCACAAGCTCCAACTCCGGATTGGAATTCGCGGGAGGAAGTTCGAACGAACTCTCGCTTCTCCAGGGATGCGCCAATGGCCAGGGTATTTCTTGGAATGACGGAACGAGTGTCTGGGAATGTACGAGCTTCGCAAGCGGTCTTTCGGGAACGGGAACAACGGGGTATGTGACGTACTGGAGCGGCACAAGCTCGCTCGGAAGCGAAGCCCAGCTCGCTGCCTCCCGCGGCGGCACCGGCGTCGACGGCTCTGCCGCCGCAAACGGCACCCTCCTCATCGGCAACGGCACCGGCTACACTCTGACCACCCTCACCGACGGCACCGGTATCACCGTGACGGAAGGCTCTGGCACCATCACCATCGCTGCCACTCTCGGCACCAGCATCGACCTTACGAGCGAAGTGACGGGAGTCCTCCCGATCGCCAATGGCGGCACCAACAAAGCGCTTACTCTCGCAGCCGGAGCAGTCACCTGGACTGATGCCGATTCCTTCGAAGTGACTGCGGCCGGAACCTCCGGCCAGGCCCTCATCTCCGGAGGCACCACCTCTCCGACCTGGTATGCTCCGACAGCCGGATCCGTTCTCTTCGCCGGCACCTCTGGTATCCTCCAGCAGGACAACGCCAACTTCTTCTGGGATGACGCGAACAATACTCTTTCGATCGGCGGACTCGATACGATGACTGTCAACGGTGCGTCGATTGCTACCGGTCTTCAGGTGCATGATGACGGCGGCGCTACTTCGACAGCCATTGAATTGCATAAGCATAGCAGCACAGCCAGTGCCGGATCGACCCTGTATGGCGCTCGGAGCCGAGGCTCTGCCGGTTCACCGACAGTTATTCAAAGCGGCGATCTGCTTCTTCAGTTCATTTCAGCCGGATACGATGGGACTGACTATGCGACATCAGCTGCTATCAAGATGGAAGTCGACGGCACGCCGGGGTCCAATGACCTGCCCGGACGCATCGTCTTTCAGACTGCAGCGGACGGTTCGCAAACCCTTACTGAACGGGTAAGAATCGACAACGCGGGCAACGTCGGCATCGGAGACACTTCTCCGGCAGCGCTCCTCACCGTCGGAGCTACTGATGCCTTCCAAGTCAATTCCTCCGGAGCGATTACTGCCGCTACCGGCATCACCTCTTCCGGCACCATCACCTTCTCGGGTCTCACTGCCAACTCTTTCCTGTATTCCGGCACCGGAGGAGCGCTTACCACCACGACTGCTCCTACCAACGGCCAGCTCTTAATCGGTTCCACCGGTGCCGCTCCTGTAGCCGCCGCTCTCACCCAAAGCACCGGCATCACCGTCACCAACGGAGCAGGCACCATCACCATCGCTGCCACTCTCGGCACTTCGATCGAAGGCTCCGAGATCACCGACGGCACCATCGAAGAGGTAGACTTCGAAGCCACCAACACGGCGACCGACGGCTACATCCTCTCCTACGACAGCGCCACCGGCGGCTTCACTTGGATCGCCAACACCGGCGGCACCGGTTCTTCCAAGTGGACCGATTCCGGCACCATCACCTACCTCACTTCGACCACCGACGACGTCGCCATCGGCGGATCAACCGGCACGGCCTCCCGCTTCTTCTTCGACGTCACTACCGGAAACCAGATCGTCTTCGAAGGCACCGGCGTCGATGACACCAGCGAGACCACGCTCGTCATTACCAACCCGACGGGGGACAGAACACTCACGCTGCCTGACCTCACCGGTACGATCGCTACCTTGAATGGCGGCCAAACCTTCACGAGCGCGACGTGGAACGGTACCGCTATCGGTGCCCAGTATGGCGGCACCGGCCTCGACGGCTCTGCCGCCGCAAACGGCACCCTCCTCATCGGCAACGGCACCGGCTACACCCTAGCCACACTCACCCAAAGCACCGGCATCACCGTCACCAATGGAGCAGGCAGTATTTCTATCGCCGCCACTCTCGGAACCAGCATCGACCTCAC
>MFRW01000009.1 GCA_001786575.1 Candidatus Moranbacteria bacterium RIFCSPHIGHO2_01_FULL_55_24
CGCTTCCGCCAGGGGAGCAGAGCGAGCCCCAAAAGCCCGGCGAGACCGAGCGCGACCCTGGTTTCGCCGGAGGAGAAGGAGACCTGATAGAAGGTGAGCCCTGTGCGGGTCGCCTTGGAGGGCGTGCCGACTGCCGTGCCGACTGCCGACGTCTCGATGTATGTCGGCATGGCGACGAGGAAGAAAAAGAGGCCGGCGGACAAGAGGATCGCGAGAGGAAAGGGAGCGAGCATCAGACGGAACCAGTCCTTCAAGACCGCCGGAAGAGTGCGCAAATGGAAAAGGATATACCAGAGAGCTCCGCCTGCGAGTACGAAGAGCAGGATAAAGGTGCTTAGGTGGTGGATGTACGCGAGGGTGAAGGTGAAGAAGAAAGCGAGTCCCAGGAAGCGCGGGTCCTTGCCGCGGAAGGCTCGGTAATAGCAGAGGAGGATAAGCGGGATGAAAAAGTTGCCGAACGTATTCCCGATGACGCCGCCGGAGACGAATTTTTCCTGCGGGGAGGCCAGCGTATAGAGCGGACCAAAGAGGAAGAGGGTCGCCAGAAAGATGTTTTCGGCAGAGAAGAGTTTCTTGTCGAAGTGCGAGTTCCGAAGTCCTTGGGCAGCCCGGAAGGCAAAGGTCGCGAGCGCGAGGAGAGAGAAGAGATTGATGAGCGCGAGGAAAACGACGGGGAATGCCGAGAAGAAGCTCGCCCCGGTCAATATGTTGAGAGCGGAGAATGGCAGGTGCTCGCCGATGATGAAGTCGGCGATCGCCTGGGGCTCGCTGATCCGGTAGGAGCCGCTGGGATCGGTCACGATCTCCCGCTCTTCATAGACAGGAAGACTCCCGGTGTCCGAAACCAGCTTGGCCCAGTAGAGGTGGTGCCCCAGATCAGTAGCCGTCGGGAGGATGGCGTGGGAGAGGTAGAGCGTCTTTATAAGGATGGTTACCGCGATGATGAGGACGAAAAGCGCTGACTGCTTCCGTGAGAAGGATAGTCCGGGAGAAGCCTTACTTCTGGTTTCTGGATTCTTAGTAAGCGTCCTTTGGAAAAAGAGAAGCGGGAGAGCGACAGCCAGCGCGGCTCCGGCGAACGCGAGGAGCAGGGAAAGCGGCGTGAAGCGGATACCGAGTTTCCCGACGATGATCATGGAGAAGATAACGAGTCCTATGCTTCCACCGAAAGAGAGAATAAGCGTTTCCCAGAGGCTGACGCCGTTTTCGGGATTGCGGAAAAGCGCTTTCCGCATCAAAAAACCGGGAATCAGAAAAATCCCGAAAACTGCACAGAGGAAAATACTTGCTTCTCCAAGAGCCGTCATGACTTCATTGTACCGCGCTTCATCAAAGCTTCCAATGCATCGATATACAGCCGGGAGATCTTTTCCCAGTGGAAGTGCTCACGAGTATAGCGGGCAGCTTTTTCTCCGAGAGCCCTTCTTTTTTCCAAGTCATTGATAAGCGGTATGAGAGCCTCTAAGTAGCTCCCGCGATTCTCCGGAGCGACCAGGATACCGTTCTCGTTTTCCTGGATGGCGTCCTTGAGTCCCTCGAGTCTGGAGGCGACGACTGGCCGCTCGCACAGGGCCGCTTCGATAACCGCGATGCCGAATCCTTCCATGTCGTCAGGGACAGGGATATTGGGCTGGACGAAGATGTCTGCCGTGTGAAGGAGGAGATTCCGGTCGGCATCCGTGATGCGGCCGAGGGTGCGGATAGCGGATTTTCTCGGAGAAGCTTCCATTGCGGAATGCACATTCTCGCGGTCCGGGCCATCGCCCGCGACAACGTAGAGGACATTTTCCGGGAGCGCCGGCAGGACTTCGCGGATGAACCAGGCGACGCCTTTGCGCTTGGCGAGCCGGCCGGATGTGAGGAGCACGATCTTTCCTTCCAGGTTTTCTCCGAGAAGCGTTTCCAGGTCTTGCCTGGTGAAGTTTCCTTGGAGAGGTGTTTCGTCGATACCGTTCGGGATGACGATCATTTTTTCCGGGGCGAGTCCGACGCTTTCGGCTTTGAGCCGGGTCTCCTGGCTCACGGCCAGGTATCCGTCCAGAGTCGGGAGGAAGGTCTTTACCCACCATCGCTGATAGAGAGCGCTTTTGAAGGTAAGGTCCAATCCGTGTACCACGGAAACGACGGTTTTCTTGGGAAAAATTGTTTTCACTGCGTACCCGACGATGCCCAAGACACCGTCACCTAGGAGCAGGACGTCAAAACGCGGCATAAGGAAAATTGCGCGCACCAGAACGAAGGGTAGGAACCAGGGAAGAGCCTTCTTGCCATGGCGATTGGCGAGGGTCGTCACTTCCGCATGCTTGGGAAGCCACTCGGAAATGGCGAAATTCTGGTTCTCGATGCCTCCTGTAATCGGCGGATAAGCGCGCGAGATGAAGAGGATTTTCATGCTATTTCGAGTACTTGTCTTTCTTGACCAAATACATCATATCCTCGGTCAGGCGCCGGTTGGATTTGATCATGTCGGCGATGAGGGCGAAGATGAAGAATTGGAGTCCGATCAGGAAGGTGATGCCGGAGAAGAGGAGGTAATTGCGGTACGGCGAGACTTTGAAATCCTGGAAGTAGAAGAAGAGGAAACAGATGAAAACGATGAAAGCGACGAACATGAGGACGAGCCCGGGAGCCCCGAAGAACTTCATAGGGCGTACGTCGCGGATAGCCCGGATGATGATGCGCATGCTGTTGTTGATGTAGCTCCAGATGGTTTTCACGACGCGGGATTTGCGTCCCTCGAAATAAGTGACCTCTACCGGCAGCCAGACGATCTTCAGGTCTTTGCCGAGGGCATCGATGATGACTTCCTGGGTATAGGTGAATCCGCCCGGCAGATTGAGCCGCAAGAGCGTCTCCTTGCTGTAGGCGCGGAAACCGCACGTCAGGTCCTTGATATTGACGTTCATGAAGCTCCCGATGAGTTTCGCAGCCAAGCGGTTCAAGAGGTCCTTCAAGAAGGGGATGTTTTTCGCCTTCAAGTGATCGAAACGGTCAGCGCTCACCATGTCGGCCTCGTTCTTGAGGATCGGCACCACCAGCTTCTTGATGTCTTCCGGGTCGAACTGGCCGTCGGCGTCGATATTCACCATCACGTCGGCGCCATTCGCGAGGGCTCGCTCGGCGGCATGCCGGAAGGTCTTGCCGATACCGCGATTGACGCCATTCGAGTACACGAAATCCGCTCCGGCAGCCTTGGAGACTTCGATAGTGCGGTCTTTCGAACCGTCATCGATGACCTGGACGAGTACTTCGCTGAAACCGTCTACCTGGCGCGGAATGCGCTTGATGGTGCTGGCGATCTTTTCTTCTTCGTTGAATGCCGGGAGGTTGACTATGAGACGCATAAGAGCAAGTCAGAAAATTATTAAAGCTTTTGGAGTTCTTTCAGGTCCTTGTCTGGGAAATACAGGAGCGCGAGTCCGATAACAATGCCTCCGAGCGCGGTCCAGATATGGCTGTTTCCGAAAAAGAGGATGTCGAGCCCGTCGAGCATGTACCAGACGCCACGCCAGATGAGGACGAGTCCGACCACGATGTTCAGATTCTTAACGAAGTAGACGAAAAGATTCTTCCTGGCCATATTACTTCTCTTCCTTATGGATAAGCAGTTTCGGGTCGACACATTGGAAGTTGCAGGTTTCCTTCGCGCCGTCGAGCCCGCCCTTGAGGAGGTTCTTCTGGCAGTCCCGGAGCTGTTCCTGGCAGCTGGCTCTGCTTTCTTCATAATAGCGCCAGTTCGGCTGATAGCCAAAGTAGCCCAGGATGAAGTACCCGACCACAGCGAGTCCGGCGAGCCAGATGATGAGACGGATGAGGAAGAAGATCATAGATTAGCGTCCGATACCGCGATAGACGAAAGAAGGTTCTTTTACGAAAGCGTCCCGATCCAGACAGTTCTTGCCATCCACGATCGCCTTGATCCCGTGCTTCTTCATGAGTTCGGGCGTGAGAGTCTCGATGAATTCCCGGTGATTCGTGGCGATAACGATCGCATCTGATTTTTCCAGAAGCTCCTCGATGGATTTCACGCTTGATTTCTCCGGGAGGTGCGGATCGAATGTCTCAACGATGCTCTTATGTTCCTTGAGTTCCTCGATGATATCGAGCGCAGGGGATTCGCGCAGGTCCGCGACATTGGCCTTGTAGGACAGGCCGAGCACTCCGATGACTGTGTTCTTCATCGGCATTTCCATTTCGTTTAAGGCATCCTGCAGGCGTTCCACGGTATAGGCCGGCATTTCATCATTCGTCTTGATAGCCAGTTTGAGGAAGTCATGATTGAAGCCGGATTCCTTGGCGCGCTCGACGAGATAGTGCGGGTCGACCGGGATACAGTGGCCGCCCACGCCGCAGGAAGGGTAGTGCGCCATGAAAGCGAAAGGTTTGGTAGCGGCGCCATCGATGACATCCTTCACGTCGATGCCGAGCCGGTCGAAGGATCGGGCGATTTCGTTGACGAAAGCGATATTCACATTCCGGAAAGAATTCTCCATGATCTTCACCGCTTCGGCTTCGCGGATGTGCTTCATGGGGCGGATTTCCGCGTCCACGATGGAGCTGTAGAACTGAAGCGACATCGCAAGACCGGTGCCATCGAAGGAACCGACGACGCGGGGGATGTTCGTGACATTCCACTTCGGGTCGCCCGGGTTGATGCGCTCCGGGCAGTGGGAGATGAAGATGTCTTTGCCGACGGTAAACCCGTGTTTCTCGAAGATCGGTTTCACTACTTCTTCGGAAACATACGGATTGACGGTTGATTCGAGGATGACGAGAGCGCCCTTCTTCGTGTTGGCCGCTACCATCTCTGAAGCTCCGATGACCGGTCCGAGATCTGGGTGCCGCATGGCATCTACAGGGGTCGGCACAGCGATGATATGGATGTCCGCATCTTTGATATCCGCCGGGTCAGTAGTCAGTGTCGTAAGCGGAAACAAGGAAAAATTCTTTTCCAAGTAGTCATCTTTGAAAGGGTTCTGTCCTTTTTTGAGAAGAGCGATCTTTTCTTTATCGACATCGAACCCGATGACGCTATAGCCGCGCTCCTGGGCGCGGACCGCGAGGGGAAGGCCGACGTAACCGAGTCCGAGTACCGATACTGTCTTCAGATCAAATTGAGCCATAAAGAAGCTTTAAGAGTAATTGGCCATACAGGTCCAATTATAGGGAAAAGAGCCCTTTCCGGCAAATGGAGAGTCTGTTTCGAGCTATTGACATTTTCCTTAAAATATGCTATCATAGCAGGTCAAGTAAAATTGACGTTATCGTACCTGAACAACTTATTACGCAGACCAAGGAAGGAGACTAGTAATGGAGATCACTATCGTCGGCATGGGGCAGATGGGTCGTATCTATATGACCAATCTTCTCAACATGGGATTCGAGCAAGACAGTATTGTCGCGTTCGATATCGATCCGGAAAAGGTTTCGGCTGCCAGGGAAAAATTTCCTGGTCTGGTCATCGAGCAGGATCTCAATCTTCTGCCGGTGACCGAAGCGGCCATCGTTTCTTCGAATTCGCCGAGCCATGCTCGGGTGATCGAGGAGCTGTGCGCCCGCGGCACGAAGCATATCTTCTGCGAAAAACCGCTCGGTATGTCTGTCGAAGAGACGGATTACATCGAGCGGGCAGTGAGCCAAGTCGGCGGGGAAGTCTACACGGCCTTCCTCATCAACTTCTCGCCGGCTGTCGCCAAAGTCCTCGAGACGATGGTGGCGGAAGATCTGGTCCTTATCGAGGGCCAGGTGACCTGGGGCAAGAATCGCTTCGGCGATACGCGTCCTTCATCCGGCGATACGGAAGACGAATCGGTGCACGGCGCCGAACTTCTCCGGATGTTCGCGGCGATCAATCGGCGCATTCATCGGGAGACGGTTGCCGGCCACGTGTCCTATCTGGACTTTGTGGACCAGGCAGCGCAGGATCGGGCGCATGAGCTCGATCCCTCGTTCCCGCTTCGGGTCGACTCGTCTACCTTCGCCACTATGGCGATGGAAACCGATGCCGGCCCGGTCTACTGCTCGCTTCAGAGCAGTTTCCTCTTAGGCGAGCAGGTGCGGACTGTCAGGATTCTCCTGGCGGATCGGACCGATCCTCGCTTGCCGAAGTATGCCATGCGCTTCGACTTCGATGTGAAGCGCGGTGATGAAACCGTCGATCTGCTGCAGGTCACGGATATCCTGGCCAAGAAGAATCTCGGCGAAGAAGCTATTCCGGCCAACAAGATCCGGGACCAGCTCCAGGCGTTTTTCGCGGCCATCGGCGGTGCAGAGGCGGATTCGCGTCTCACGCCGTTCTGGCGGGCTCGTGCGGCAGTTCGCTTCACGAAATCCATCCAGGAAAGCCACAAGAACGGCGGGGTACCGGTTCCGGTTATGACCGAAGCCGATCTCCGCCTGGTCGCCTGACCTTCCGTCTCAACGAGACAACTCAAACAGAGCCCCTCACAAGGCTCTGTTTTTTTATTGATGTTATACTACTGTAAAGACTTAATTTTAATGCTTCGCTATGTTCAAATCCTTTGAAAATCCAGGAGCAGGTTTTTCTGAAAATCAGTCTGAAAAGCAAGAACAAAAGACTCGTATCGTCGTGATGCTGGGCGCGCGCCTGTTTCAGGAAGGAATGGGGAACGGCTTGCCGCCGCGTTTCCCTCTTATCAATGAGTCCAAAAAAGAGGGAATGCCGAAGGAAGTGGCTGGTGGCGATGTACGCATGCGGGCGATCGAGCAGCTCTATAAGGAATACCAGGATGAGCACCAGGAAGGCGAGAACTTCCGCGTCTTCACTACCGGAGGGGTGGAAGAGATCCCTCTTGCCGATACGGGCGAAGTCCTGAAGCTTTCCCGGGCCGGCGAGGCAGAACGGAAACTCGAAGAGAAGTACGGCCTTCCGCAAGAGATAGTAGAATCGCTCCCGTCAGGGGGATCAACTCTTGGCAACGCGAAAGCTTTGGCCGAGTGGGTGGAGCAGCACCAGGAAGAAATCGGCGCTGTAGAGGAGCTGGAGGTCATCACGAACGAGTTTCATATCACTCGGGCATGGCTCATGTTTTCACTCGCTCTCTATAAGAATGAGAAAGGCCAGGATATAGAGTTTTCTCCGGAGGAAATCCATGCCATCGAGCAGGTTTTAGATGAGACGCTGCCTGATGTGGATGAGGGCGACCATAAGGAACTCGAGCAGGTGCAGGAGATTCTGGCCAAGCATCTCGAAGGCCTTTCGCTCCGCATCAAACCCCAGATTGCCGAAGACATCCTGAAGCGCCGAGGCCCGTCCGGCGAAAAATACGGCGAACTGATCCGTGATAACGAATTCGTCCAAGAGGCCCGCGGGAGCGAGCGGCAGGGAATCAGGGATCTGATCCACGGGAGATACCAGGTGCGTTGACGAGGAATATCTGACGAGAATGAATTGGATTTTTTTGTCATTTCTTTCCGCTTTTGGTCAGGCATTCGGCTGGGCTTTGAAAAAGCGCGCCTTAAATAACGAGGGAATCAATAATAGTATCGGTTTTTTCTCGTTTCTGACGGCCGGAGGCGTACTCTTTCTCCTCTTCTTTCTTTCTGGAGAAGCGCTGCCTCAAGTTACCGATACGTTCCTTTGGGCCGCGGCCGTAGTCATCATATGTAACGTACTCGCGGTCTGGGCAGCCTATCGCGCGCTGGATAAAGCGGCTTTTTCCCGTCTTATGCCGTTCGTATCGCTGACTGCTCTCGCCATCATACCTATCGAATATGTACTGCGGGGCATTCTCCCGGGCGGTTTGCAGATAGTAGGTGCGATAATCGTAGTTCTCGGCACTTTTTTCTTTTCAAGGAGGGAGGAATTTACACAGACAGACTGGACGGTAGTCGGGTATTTCTCCATAACGCTTGCAGCCTACTCCCTCTCATCGGCAGTCATGGGTGTCGCGGTCGCCGCTTCCGGATCCGGACTTTTTACAGCGACGGTACTCCATCTGGGTATCGCATTCGGATTCCTCCCTTTGCTATTCATAACGAAGGAGCCTAAGGTGCTCCGGCAAATGAAAGAAAGCGGTCAGTTCTGGAAAATGTTCGGCTTGGTTATGCTTGCGGGTTTGGCAATAGCTCTTCTTGAGAACGGCCCTGCGACTATCGCGCTCGAACAAGCGAGCGCGAGCGAAGTGTTCGCCCTTAAGCGGACAATGCCATTCTTCGCTCTTTTCCTGGGAGTTATCATGTTCAAAGAAAAAATTACCTGGAGACATGCGACGGGAACTTTCCTGCTCGTTTTGGGGTCAGTTCTGATTGTCTGGCAAAATCTCTAGGAGTAAATTCTGCTATATGAAGGCATTCATTGACTTTTTCCCTGTCTGTGCTATAAATCTGCTATTCGGTTCTTTGGGTATAGGGAAAGGAAAGGGGTGAAGAGATGACAGAGTATCTTTTACTGATCGGAGCGATCGTTCTTGTGGCATGGATGTTTATCTGCCAGAAGCGCCGCGATCGGAAGCTCCAGAGCGGGTTTTATCAGATGATCCGGTCCGGTACGATCGTATCGTTCGGGTATGGCTACCGAGGAGAACATGTTTTCAACTTCTTTGGACGCAGGGAATACTGTATGACTCCCTACCTCGGTCTTATCGGGGAGGGCTGGAGGTACGATCTCAAGTGGTCAAGAGGCGCGCTCGAAGCGCAGCTCCATGGCAGAATGCCGCCGAGCGAGGTCACTCAATTTTTCCGTAAACTTTCGTTCCACGAATCCTTGAATGTGATTCAGCCGATCATGGCTAGGATCGAGAAAGAGCAAAGGAACGGCAACCAAGTCTTCGTTGTCGAGATGCGTCAAGAGCACATCCACCGCGGCTGTTGCCTCGAATCCGGTTCCTTGGTACCGAAAAGCGCCTGAACTCGGGCTTTTCTCTAAAGCGTCTCGCGAATGTGGGACGCTTTCTTTTTTTAAAGATATACTAGAAGAACTCATTATATACGCTTATGTTTCTGACCGAACGCATAGACAGAGCTATCGAGCGTGCGACCGTGCTCCATGGCGAGCAGAAAAGGAAGATTTCCGGCGTGCCGTATATCGTGCACCCGTATGCTGTGGCATTCCTCCTCGCGCATTTCATCGACGATGAAGACGTGATCATCGCGGGACTGCTCCATGATGTCTTGGAGGACGTGCCCGGCTATACCGAAGAGATGCTCCGCGAAGAATTCGGAGAGCGCGTCGCGGCCATCGTCGCCGAGGTGACCGAAGACTTCAGTATCGAGGAAAAAGAGAATCATGCGCTGCGCAAGGACTCGTGGCGGGGGCGCAAGGAACAGTATCTGGAAAATTTGAAGAATGACAGCCGCGAAGCCCTCCTGGTGGCGGCGGCAGACAAGGTGCACAATATGCGCTCTCTCCTCGACGGCCATCGCCAGGGCGGCGAGCAAGTGCTCGCATCATTCGTTGCGAATCGGGAAAATCTCATCTGGTTCTACGGATCAGCCGTGCAGGTGATCGCCGAGCGTCTCTCGCACCCGCTTTCCCAAGAGTTGGAGCGCGTCTTCGAAGAACTCAAAACCGCGCTGGAAGCATAATTGTCTGCTACAATAGGCATATGCGTATCGGTATCAATGCGTCTTTTTTGCGGAAGCCCGGAACCGGGATCGGCCAGGTGACCGAGGGTTTTCTCCGGCAATTGTTCGCCGGCCTCGGAACAGCCGACGGGCATGAATACATCCTTTATCTGGAACAGGAAAGGGATGATTTTACGCTCCCGCAAAACGTCAAGAAGCGCGTCGTGCTTCCCTGGTGGCGGCGCGATGATCTCATCAGGAAATACCTCTGGGAGCGGCGGGTCCTGCCGCGCGAAGCCCGAAGAGACGGCTGCGAGGCATTCCTCTCGCTGTATCAGTCCGCGAGCATCTTTCCCGAAGAGATGTTCCACGTGATGGTGGTACACGACATCATCCCCGAACTCTTTCCGGAGTATCAGGGGAACATCCGCAAGGCCGGCTACTGGAAAAGCGTGAAGCAGGGCATCGGGCATGCCTCGCGCATCATTGCCGTCTCGCAGACGACGAAGGACGACATCGGAGAATACCTGGGCATTCCGGAAGGCCGCATCAGCGTAGCGTACCCGAGCATCGCGCCTGTTTTTAAGAAAGAACTTACGGAAGATGCCGTGCAATCCGTTCTGGCGCGCTATGGCCTCGAGCCAGGATACCTCTATCATGGCGGGGGATTGGAGATCCGCAAGAATACCGAGACGCTCCTTCGCGCGTATGCCGGGCTTCTGAAAAAAGGAGCAAGCGTCCCGCCGCTCGTCATTTCCGGAACGATCCATAGTACATCCAACCCTTTGGCCACGGATGTGGCGCGCATCATAGCGGAACTCGGAATCGGTCACCAGGTGAAGCTTCTCGGCTTCGTGCCGGAAGCCAATCTTCCGGCGCTCTACAGGGGAGCGAAGCTTTTCATCTATCCGTCTCTCTACGAGGGATTCGGTCTCCCCGTGCTCGAAGCTCTCGCTTCCGGTACGCCGGTCATCACGACCCGCGGCGGTGCGCTCCCGGAGGTAGCCGAAAGCGCTGCTCGCTATATCGACCCGGAAAACGAGGAAGAGATGCAAGGAGCGATCCTGGCCTTGCTCGAAGAGAGAGAAGAGCGGGAAAGACTCTCTCTTGCCGGAAGAGGACAGGCCGAGAAATTCGACTGGGAGCATTTCACCCGTGCTATCCTTGAGACATTTGAAAAATAGTATAGTATGGAGCAAATCCGAAAAATTGGAGAAGCGCTCATGCGGATCAATGGGGAGAAGTGGCTTCTGGTCTCGGGGAATATCCTCTTAGGCCTTTTCTTTATCATCTTGGCAAACGTAGGGGTCCTGCCCTTGGATACGGTTCATTTTTTCTTTTTCAGCTTTATCGGTTTCCTCTTCGCACTCTATCGCCCGGCATGGGCATTTCTTCTTCTGGTCGGTTTCCTTCCTTATGAGGCAGTCAATCTGGCTCCGGAAGCGTGGGGGATGGACCTCCGTCCTTACCAGCTCGCTGTGGTCCTGCTCTCTCTGGCGCTTCTCGCCCGTCTGGCCATGAAGAAGCTTTCTTGGAAGTTTTTCCGGCTTTCCTGGATCGATATCCTTCCGGGAATCGTCGGTATCGGTGCCTTCTTGGCAGTTCCCTTCGCGCCGGATGCGGGTACAGCGCTCCGCCAAGCGGTCATCGTCGCTTCATTCGGGCTGCTCTATTTCCTGTTGCGCCAGTTTCTCCGCAAAGAAGAGAACATCCGTCATATCGAACCGTTCTTCCTCGGTTCGGCTTCGGTCGTCTTCGCCTATACCATCTGGCAGAGCTTCCGGATGCAGGCGGGACAGGCAGCATTTACGACGATGGTCGGCCGTCCGAACGGCACATTCGTCGAAGCTGATTGGCTCGGACTCTTTGCGGCTTTCATCATCATTTTCATACTGGCTCGGGTGTTTGCTCACATCCAGAAAAGTACCCTTCGAGCGATGGATGTTGTCCGGACTGAAGGGATATTCTTAGCCGTGCGTCTCGGTATCCTGACTCTCGGTTTCGGCGCGCTGCTTCTTTCCCTAAGCCGGAGCGCTTGGCTCGGTGTCGTCGCGGGTTTCGGTCTCCTTCTCTCCTTCGCGGCGCTCGGCGTTTTCCGCAAGGCTTTCCCGCGTCAGACACTCGCAGTCGTTAGCGGGCTGGCAGCTGCAAGTTTCTTTCTCGCGCTTGCTTCTGTGCACTTCTTCCATCTGACCGCTTTCGACCTCTCTTCCCGTGCGGAGAGTACGGCTTCCGGACTCCAGCTCATCACCATCTCTTGCGAGCGCGAGACAGCGCTCCCGGAGAGCATCGGAACGACTGATGAGCTTGCGCAGTACGGCTGCCGGCACATCAACCTGGAAGAAAAAGAAAGCGAGCGAGCACTCGGCCATAGCGTGACGGAAATCTTCCGCCAGGATCCGAATGTCTCTATCCGCAAGATGATTTTCCTCCGCTCGTTTTCCCTGATCCGCGAGCATTGGGCATTCGGGATCGGGTGGGGGAATGCCCCGCTCTTTCTCGGCTCGGATGAACGCGGTGCGGGACTCAATACCAGCAATATGTTCCTCGAAGTGTGGCTCGGAAGCGGGCTTCTGGGCTTCGCAGCTTTCCTTCTTTTCTGGTTCTGGATTCTTACGGCGAGCGTGAGAGAACTCGCACGGAGCGCCTGGGGGAATGCTTCACAACTTCTCGTGATCAGTCTCTGGGGAGTGCTCACCGTCTTCAACCTCTTCAATGCGGGACTTCTCATGGCACTTCTCTTCCTGTTCCTTGCGCTTACGGTGCTCATTCTCCCGAAACCTTTCCAAACGAAAAAAATATGAAGACTTTCGCCATCGATATCCGCCTGATCGGGAAGAAACGCACCGGAGACGAGACGGTTTTTTTGGAATTGACGCGCGAGCTCTTGCGTCAGGACCGGGGGAATCGTTATCTCCTCATGACTGACGAGACAGATGAAGAGAAAAAGAAGAAGGTCCGCGAGCGCCTGGGGACGCCCGAGCATCCTTCTGTCGAAATCGTGACCCTCCGTGCTGCGAACCGCTTCGCTTGGAATCTTTTCGCGGTGCCGCGCTTCCTCCGGGGGCGTCCGGTGGATGTCTATCATACCCAGTACATCCTGCCTTTTTCCGTGCCGCGGCGCACCAAAGTCGTGATGCATGTGCACGATGTCTCGTTCGCAGCCTATCCGCACCTCATCGGTTTCTTGGATCGTCTCTTCCTGGGACTCTTCATTCCGCGCTCGCTTCGGCGGGCGGATCTGGTGGTCGCTCCTTCGGCATTCACGAAAAGCGAGATCACCCGCTATTTCGGGACCGCACCGGAAAAGATCGCGGTCATCCCGAATGCGGTGGGGACCGGGTTTCTGGCGGAAAGCCTCCGTACAATCGACCCGAGCGCCTTGCGGCAGAAGTACTCGCTTCCGGAACACTTCCTCCTCTATGTAGGAACGCTTCAGCCTCGGAAGAACCTGCCATTTCTGATCCGCGCGTTCGCCGGATTGAAGGAGCGCCTACCGCAAGTCTCGCTCGTCTTGGTAGGCAGCCGGGAAGGGCACCACTTCGATCCGGGGATCGACAAGGCGATAGCCGAGCATGGCCTGGAGGAGAGCGTGGTTTTCCCCGGCTATGTGGATCAGGAAGACCTGCCCGGCCTCATGCGGCTGGCGCAAGCGTTCGTGTTCCCGTCGCTTTATGAGGGCTTCGGAATTCCGCTTCTGGAGGCCATGAGCCAAGGGGTAGCGGTGGCCGCTTCGGACATCCCGTGCCTTCGTGAAGTAGGGGGCGATGCTGCGGTCTACTTCGACCCCGGAAACCTTGCCACAGCACAGGAAAAATTGTATACTCTTTTTACTGAATCATCATTGCGAGAGCCTCTCATTTCTCTCGGGAAAGAGCGCGTAAGAGCCTACTCCTGGGAAAAAAGCGCGGCGCTTCTCGTTAAGGAATATCAGAAACTTTCTTCCTCGGAAGGAAGCTAAATGTTTTTTATTTGTATCTATGGCACTTTTTCGATCAAACAAGACCAGTACCGGCTTCGCTGCCGGGAGTCAGAATAAGAATAATAAGAACAAGCGGCGTGCGGTGCGCATCGGGCTTTTCTTCGTAGCATTGCTCCTGATCGCCGGAGGAGCGTTTGCCTGGAAGACCGGCTTTGTCTTGAACAAGATTTCCCAAGGCAATGCCAATATCTTCAAGAGCTTGGTGAAATCCCTTCCGGGGATGAGAGACACGCTCAAAGGCGAAGACGAAGGACGGATCAATATCCTCCTCTTGGGCATGCGGGGAGAGAACGTGCCTGGCGGGGGTCTCTTGGCGGATACCATCATGGTGCTTTCTATCCATCCGAAAGCGGAGGGAGTCGAGGGTGATCAGCCGAAGGCCTCGCTCATTTCTATCCCGCGCGATCTCTATGTGACTGTTCCTGGCAAGTCTGAACAGCGCAAGATCAATGCGGTCTACGCGCTCGGCGAAGAGCGCAAGCATGGCGGCGGCGGAATCGAAGACATGCAGAAGATTGTCTCCGAAGTGACCGGCCAGAAGATCGGCTATACGGCCGTCATCAACTTCCAGGGCTTCAAGGATCTCATCAATGCATTGGGCGGCGTCACGGTGACGCTGGACCAGCCCTTCCAGGAAGGGGTGCAGTTCCTCGGCCTCGAACAGCGCTGTGACGGCATCACGTACACTATTCCTTCCGGTAATTACGAAGAGAAGCGCATCCAGCGGAAGAACGGGACCTACTATGCCAACCCGAAACGCTATCCGCTCTGCTTCGCCAAAGTCGAGCCTGAAAACCTCGAATGCGGCGGCAACTTCTCGTTGCCGGCTGGCGAGAACCGGCTCGACGGAGACACAGCACTCTGCTATGCCCGTTCCCGCGCTACCTCGAGCGACTTCGAGCGTGCTCGGCGCCAGCAGCAGGTCCTTCAGGCGGTGAAGGCCAAAGCGCTTTCTATCGGCACGCTGACGGACTTCTCGAAGGTAAACGCGATGCTGGACAGCCTCGGGAACAATGCCACGACCAATCTCGAAGCTTGGGAACTCAAGCGTTTCTTCGATCTCTACCAGCAGATCGGCGAAGTGAAGCTCAACCAGAGAGTGCTCGAAGACAGCGAGGAAGGCCTCCTCTATGCGCCTCCACAGACCAAGGAAACCGGCTACATTCTCCTTCCGCGCGGAGACAACTACGACCGCATCCACGAACTCTTCAAAAACTCGCTCAACTACTAGAGCGCAATACGTGTGAATCCCATCGATGTCACCATCGCGATAAACGGCTATAGGAATCCGGAGCTGCTCCGCCTGTGCTTGAAGTCGATCTACGAACATCTGCCGAAGTCAGGCCTGGGCTACGAGGTCCTGGTGGCCGACAGCGCTACCGAGGAAGACACCGAGATGCTCATGCGCGAGGAATTCCCGGAAGCCCGCTTTTTCCCTTTCCGGGAAAACGTCGGCTTCAAGACTCTCGTGAATACCTCGATCCGCGAAGCTCGCGGAGAGTATGTCTTCCTCATCAACAGCGACATCGTCTTGAACGAAGACTCGGTGCCGAAGCTCCTGGCTTACGCACGCGAGCATCCGGAAATAGGGCTGCTCGGTCCCAAGCAGTTCAACTTCAACGGCTCGCTCCAGAAGAGCTCTTTCCGCTTCTATCGTCCCCAGACGATTCTGTACCGGCGCACTTTCTTGGGCCGGCTGCCGTTCGGCAAGAAGCACTTGGCCTGGTTTGAAATGGAAGACAAGAAGGATACGGAAGAGCCTGTAAGCGCCGAATGGATCATCGGTTCCGCGCTCTTCGTTTCCAAGAAGAATGCCGAGCGCATCGGCCCTATGGATGACCGCTTCTTCATGTATATGGAAGACGTGGACTGGTGCCGCCGCTTCTGGGAACAGGGTCTCAAAGTCGTCTACTATCCCAAGAGTTCCGTCTACCACTATCACGCCAAGGCGAGTGCGAAAGGCGGATTCTGGCGATCGCTTCTCTTCAACCGCCTGACCTGGTACCATATCGAGAGCGCGCTCCAGTACTTCTGGAAATATCGAGGAAGACCGCTCCCCAAAATCACCTAAAACCGCAAAACCATCTATGCAGAGCGCAGATATCAATGAACCGAATAAGAAGAGCGGAGAGCAACTCGAGAAGAGCAAGGCCGTATTTCACCGCGCTTTCATTTTTTTCCTGGTGTCTTTCTCGATCGGCGTGGCTTTCTGGTCTGGCTACGAGCACGGCCAAAAGCAGGGCGCAAACATCGAAGAGGCGGTTATCTCTCCGGATGACGCTGTTTTCATAAATAAGGAAAGCCAGGAAAACACTATCGACTTCGGCCTTTTCTGGAAGGTCTGGAGCATTCTCAAGGACAAGTATGTCGATAAGTCGAGCCTGGATGCCAATAAGCTCTTCTACGGGGCGATCGACGGCATGCTGGCGGCAACGGGCGACCCGTATACCACTTTCTTCAGCCCGGAAGAGAACAAAGAATTCAAAGAGGATATCTCCGGAACTTTCGAAGGCATCGGCGCCGAAATGGGCATCAAGGATGATATCTTGACGGTCATCGCGCCGCTTGAAGGCACTCCGGCGGAGAAGGCAGGGATCCATGCCGGAGACAAGATATTGAAGATCGACGACAAGGATACGCTCGATATGTCTCTCGAAGTGGCGGTCAAGAAAATCCGCGGTACCCGCGGTACCGAAGTGCACCTGAATATCTTCCGCGAAGGCGAGGAAGACACGCGGGATATCGTGGTCAAGCGCGACGTAATCGTGGTGAAGAGCGTACGCTTCGAGATGAAGGAGAATAAAGTGGCGCTCATACGCGTCAGCCGTTTCGGGGACGATACCGAAAGCGAATTCGAGAAAGCCGTGAACGAAGTAGGGAAATCCGGCGCTGAAAAGTTGATCCTCGACTTGCGCAATAATCCGGGAGGCTTCCTCGACACGGCTGTGAATATGGCGAGCCTGATGCTCCCGAGCCGCACAGTGGTCGTCATCGAAGAGAACGGCCGAGGCGAGCGCAAGGAAATGCGCGCCCGCGGGGGAGATGTCCTCTCGGGCATCCCGACAGTCGTCCTCATCAACGAAGGGAGTGCCAGCGCCTCCGAGATTCTCGCCGGGGCGCTTCAGGACAACCGCGAGAACGTGACCCTTATCGGCAAGAAGTCTTTCGGGAAGGGCTCGGTCCAAGAGCTGATCGCCGTCGGCCGCGACACTTCGGTCAAGGTGACGGTGGCCCGCTGGCTCACGCCGCAGGGCGCGCAGATCAACGAGCGCGGCATCGCTCCGGATATCGAAGTGGGCATTACGACCCAAGACCGCGAGCAGGATAAGGACCCGCAGCTCGAGAAAGCCCTCGAGGTGCTCTCGGTCGATTGACAGGGAAAATCCGCATCCGTATACTAGAGGGTGCCGTAATTTCTTATTATGACGCCTATGGAAAAGATTACCGTGAAGCCGCTCGGCGAAAACGTCCTCATCCAGCCGGAAAAGCCGGAACAGAAAACCGCTGCCGGCATCTATCTTCCTGATACTGCGAGCCAGGAACGCTCCCAGATCGGAAAAGTGGTTGCGACCGGCGAGAGCGAGAAAATTCTGGTGAAGAAAGGTCAGAGAGTGATCTTCCGCCGCTACGGCGGGGAAGAGGTGAAGATCGGGAACGAAGACTATCTTATCTCAAGCTACAAGGACATCCTGGCAGTCATCGCTTGACCTGGGATGCCCATACAAAAACTCTCCGCGAGTTCGCGGAGAGTTTTTTGATTCCATTCTCTGTTTAGGGCTCGAGTACGAGGCCGGAGGCGCTCGTCAGGTTGGCGTTCCCTTTGAGGGTACGGACCGCGAAGACATTGAGATCGAAGAGGCGGACGCCTCCCTGGAAAGACTGGATCTCGTTCTCGCCGTAGACGATGATCTGGCGCGCCGGAGGGATTTCTTTGGAGCGTTTCTCAAGTTCGGCCAAGGGAATGTTGACGGCGCCTTTCACATGCTTTTCGGCGAATTTCCCGGGAGTCTGAACGTCTAGGATAAAGAGATTGGAATCCTTGGCGTCTATGAGCGCTTTCGCTTCCTCGGCGGCGATGAGCGTCACTTTGGATTGGTCGACGAATGAGGTCGGATCACCGGCGGAAAGGGTCTGGCGATTGGCTGCCTTCCAGGCTTCGAAGCCTCCTTCGAGGAAGGAATAACTGTAGGCGCGGGATTCGAGGATATTTTTCGCTATTTCCGATGAAGCCCGGTCTTCGGCAGATCCGACGATGACGAGCGGCGCATTGCTTTCGGGGGTATACGTAGCGATCGCTCCTCCTGGGTAGGAGAGCGAGTGGGGGATATGCTCGCGGGCGAAGGCCTCGCTCGGACGGATGTCGATGACCGTCAAAGACTCCTGCCTGCGGAGCTTCTCCTGGAAGAGTTCCAGGCTGATGGTCGCGTCTTCGCTTTTCTTGCCAGAGTACCCTTCTTCTTCGGCCGCATCATCTCTCATCGCTTTCCAGATACCCTGACCGATGAAGTAGAACCCGACAAAGAGAACGAGGAGCGCTCCGAGCGCTACTACCCTGACATCAGCTTCGCGTTTTGTTTTTTTCATATGCCATTATTGTAGCATTCCGTCCATGAAATGTGGATTGCCGCGGAGGAAATCCTGGATAGATACTTTCGTACGGCCTTCCAGCTGGATTTCTTCGAGGAAGACGATGCCTTCGCCGGTCTGGATCCCGATCTTCTCGCCGATCTCGAAGACTTGGCCGATCGGATGCTCTACCTCCGGAGAATTCTTCTGAAACGAGATCTTGTGGAGCTTCAAACGCTGCATGCCATCCGGCTGCTTCCAGAAGGTGAAGATACCCGGCCAGGGAGTAAGCGCCCGATAGCGGTTGTAGATGCTTTCCGCCGAGTCGGTCCAGACAATGTGGCCGTCCTCACGTTCGATGAGCTGGCAGAGGGTAGTTTCCTTGCCATTTTGCGGGGTGGCCGTGATCTTCTTCCGTACCCAGAGAGGGATTGTGTCCAAGAGTAGCTCTTGGGCGGCTGCGATCAGTTTTTCTCGGAGGGTTTCCTGGGTGTCATCCGGATCGATAGCGGTTTTCTGGGTAGCGATGATGTCTCCGGTATCGAGGCCCTCGTCCATGAGCATGAGGGTGATGCCGGTCTCGGTATCTCCGTTCAAGAGCGCGTTCTGGATAGGGGAGGCTCCGCGCCAGCGCGGGAGGAGGGAGGCATGCACATTGACAGATCCGAACCCGGGGAGAGCAAGGACGCTTTTCGGCAGGATGCGGCCGTAGGCGGCGACGATGATGAGGTCCGGCTTCCAGTCTCTGATGGCCGCGACGGCCGGCTCATCGAGACGGGCAGGCTGGAGCAGGGGGATACCGTGTTCTCCGGCGATTTTCTTGACGGCGCTTTCTTGGAGTTCCTGCTTCCGGCCGCTCGGCTTGTCCTGCTTCGTCACGACGCCGACAATGTTGTACTGGGCGCCGATGAGACCCCGAAGCAGGGTGGCGGAAAATTCCGGAGTCCCCATGAAGACCACACGTATCTTCGGGACGACGCTTTTCTGGGTTGTATTCTGTCCTGTTGTCGGAGTTTCGGTAGCGAGGGGAGCGGTGCGGAAGAGGTTACGCCAGCTTGCCATAGCCTTTTTTGAATTGGTTATATTTCTGTTGTTTTTTGAAGCGGTTGCAGATAAGGATGCCGTCGAGGTGGTCGACTTCGTGCTGGATAACGACGGCCAGAAATCCGTCGGCCCGGAGCTTCTTCGGGAGGCCGCGCTCGTCTCTGTACTTCACGGTAATGGTCTCGGAACGGACGATCGGGAAATATTCTCCCGGGAGGGAGAGACAACCTTCTTCGAAGACGATCTTTTCCTGGGAATACGAAGTGATTTCGGGATTGATGAGATAGTAGACCGTCTTGTCGACTTCGGCGACGGCGAGCCGGAGCGACTGCCCGATCTGGGGTGCAGCCAATCCCACCCCTTCTTCGCGGTGCATCGTCTCTACCATTTCTGGTAGCAGGTTCTGGATATCTGGAGCGAGCGGGTCCTTGACCAGTTGTGTCTTGGTCAAGAGGACTTCCGTATTTGCGCCGGTAACGAGTGAAAGCATAATAGGTTTCAGGAAAATGAGAGCGGATCGATATCGATCAGGTAATCGGAACTTAATTTCTGGAGAGCAAGCGAGAGCGGTTCAGAAAGGTCGCCAGGTGGAATCCGGAGGAAGAAGGCTGTTGGAAGCTTGTCGGTAGCAGGGCGTTTCTGGATGCGGATTCCGGGGATGTCCTGAAGGAGCGCTTCTGGGAGGTTTCCTTCAGTTTTTTTCGGAGTCTTTTTCTTGGAAATTTCCGTAAGGGCGATCAGACGGGAGAAAGGGGGGTAGAAGAGGCTTTCGCGGTCGTTTTCAAACGTCCCGGCTATATCCCAGTAGCTCTCTTCCTGTGTTTTCTGAAGGAGGAGGCTTTCCGGGTGGAAGGTCTGGACGACCAGGCTCTCCGTTCGCTTTCCGCGTGCTGCGAGGTTGGCAGCCGCAATAGCGAGGTACTGGAGAAAGCGCTCATCTGAACGAAAATCGAAGCCTGCGAGCAGACTGTCCGCGTCAATGATAGCAACGAGACCCATATCCGGCAAGGGAGGAGCCTTGAGGACCATCTGGGTGCCGATCAAGATGTCGATTTCCCCGGAGAGACCTTTCTGATAGAGTTTTTCCTGCGCTCCTGCGAGCCGCATGGTACTGCCGTCCGCGCGGAACATTCTGGCTCCCGGGAAGCTCTTCTTCACTTCGCGCTCGATGCGTTCGGTGCCGAATCCGACATGGCGGAAGCCGATATGCTTGCAGGAGGGGCAGCTGGGGAACAGGCCCGTCGTATAATCGCACCCGGGACAGCGGTAGGCGCCGGAGGATGTTTCTTGGAGCGCGTGCCCGGAGACCGGACAGCGGAAAATGCTCTTGCACTGTTCGCAGACAGAGAAGCTGCTCATGCCGCGCTTATGGATGTAGAGGAGAACTTGTTCTTTCTTGGCGAGTGTCTCGCGGATCTTTTCTTGGAGGATTTTCGAGAAGGGAGAGAAGTTCTTCTGGTAGCGTTCCAGGCGCAGGTTGACTATGACGATCTGGCCTTTAAGGAGAGGCTTCTTTGAAGGCGGAAAAAGGGGAGTGAATTCCTTCTGCTCTACGAGGGCCCTGGTTTCCAGACTGGCTGCCGGAGAAGCGAGCAGAAGTTTCGCATTCCAGAGGTCTCGGAGAGAGGCTGCGACTGTTTTCCCTTGGTACCGCGGCGCCATATCCCACTGCTTGTAGCTTTCGTCCTGTTCTTCCGTCAGGATGATATTCCCCAGGTTCTTGAACGGAGCGAAGAGGCCTTGGCGCGTCGCCAGGATGAGAGAAGCCTTGCCTTCCCGGATACGCTCCCAGGCATCCGAATACACGCCGGGTGCCAAGTGGCTTTCCAGTAACGCGATGGAGTCTTCTTTGAAGAAGTTTCTGGCGACATCGAGCAAAGGTGCGAGCAAGCTCACTTCCGGAACCAGGATCAGCGTCTGCTTTTTGGATTTCATTCCGGCTTGAGCGATCAGGAAGTAGAGCCGTGAAGCGTCAGGGAGGAGACTGGTATCGAGAAAGACATTCCGATGCTTCTTCCAGATTCCCAAGAGCCGCGTCTCTTCTTTCTTGGCTCGCAAGACTTTCGTCTTTGCTTCGGGAAGTTTCTTTTTCCGCGCCTTGGCTTTCGTGGGAATGAAGTGTTTCAGAGTCTTCCCGAGAGGTGTCAGATAGGTCTCGCTCACGTTTTCCGCTAGAGCGAGCTGTTCGGGAGTGAGATAATTCGATTCTTTGACTTCCCGGATGTACTTCATCCAATTCGGCGCTCTCCCCGGGAACGGATCAGAAGCGAAGACGACACCTTCGGCTTCCTGGCTTCCGAAGGGTATCCGGACCAGCGATCCGGGCGTGACAGGCGTTCGCGAAAGATAGCTCCAAAGCGGTGAGCGCGTGAGCGGAAGAATGATGAGCGGGGCGACTTCCAGCCGATAAAGGGGGTGCGGTTTCATAGGGTTATTCTAGCAAATTTCCCGGCTGCTGTACGGAAGCGGTGAGACCTTGATTTTTTGGCTTTAATAGGCTACAATTTCCGCATGAAACACGAACGCCGCCGACTCTTCATCGGCCTCCCGCTCTCGCGCCAGCTCCGGAAACGCCTGGTGCGCGAAGCGGCAGCCTGGCCAGAGACCGCCACCCTCCCTACCCAGGAGGAGAATTTGCATGTGACGCTTCTTTTTCTCGGCTTTGTTGCGGAAGACCAGATTCCGGATATCTCCCAGAGTATCGAGGCGGCCGTCGAAGGAGTCGAAGCATTCGAGCTCCGCTTCACAGCGATCCAAGCAGTCGATGACGAGGAGAGTCCGAAGATGGCCTGGCTCACCGGCGAGGCGAGCGAAAAGCTGAAGACGCTTCGGGAGAATGTCGAGAAGGCCTTCGACGCCTTTATCACGGAAAAGAAAGCTTATCGTCCGCACGTGACGATTGCTAAGTTCAAGCGCGCCAAGTGGGCAGCGCTTCCCGAGCGCCCCGTCATCGGAAAAGAGGTCAATTTCGTAGAACCCATAGACAGTATCGTTCTGTACGAAAGCACGGTGCTCGACGGCAAGCGCCGCTATGAGCCGATCGACACATTTCCTTTGGGATAAATTATGGAAATTTTCGGCATTCCAATCGATGCCAGTCCGAAGAGAGAGATCTTAGGCAGCATCAGCGCTGCTCTGGATGCCGGCAATGCTTGCCGGATAGCGACGGTGAATCCGGAGTATCTCTTAGAGGCTCGGAAGAATGAACGCTTCCGGAAGAATCTGGCGAAAGCGGATCTCTTGGTAGCGGACGGCTTCGGCATCCAGCTGATGGCGTTTCTGCGAGGATGCCGGCTTGCCAGGATTCCCGGAGCGGATCTCATGCTGGACATCTTGAAGATGGCAGAAGGAAAGAATCTCCCGGTGTTCCTCGCTCTCAAAGAAGACGGCTTGAGCTCGCCCGAGGAAATACGGAACAGTCTTGAAAAGATTTACCCGCACCTTCTCATTTCCCAAGACATCTCTGCCGCTTCCGTCGTTCTCTGCAACTTCGGAGCCCCGGACCAGGAATTCTTTTTGGAAAGTGCCGGAGGGAACGGCATCCGCATGGGAGTAGGGGGTGCGTTCGACTATCTGACCGGCAGGCTGCCGCGCGCGCCGCGGTGGATGCGTTCCATCGGCCTCGAGTGGTTCTGGCGCCTCTTTCTCCAGCCGAAGAGGATAAAACGCATCTGGAACGCGGTCATTGTTTTTCCAATCCTCGCGATTTCCGATACAATAAGAAAATGAGTATGCATGACCAGAACATCCGCGTCCGTTTCGCTCCCTCGCCGACTGGATACCTCCACGTGGGCAGTTTGCGCACGGCGCTCTATAACTATCTCTTCGCCAAGAAGCGCGGCGGTACATATATCCTGCGCATCGAAGACACCGACCAGAAGCGCTATGTCGCAGGGTCCACAGAGAGCCTCATCCGCTCTCTCGACAGCATGGGAGTGGGTGCCGATGAGGGAGCGCTCCTCGATGACGGGAACATCGGGGAAAAAGGCGCGTACGGACCATACCAGCAATCCAAGCGTCTCGCTCTTTATAAGGAGTATGCCGAGAAACTGGTCGCTTCTCGCAAAGCGTACCGATGCTTCTGTACGGCAGAGCGTCTGGAGGAAGTACGCAAAGAGCAGGCGGCTGCCAAGCAGGCGCCGAAGTACGACAAGCACTGCGCCAATCTTTCCGAGGAAGATGTGCAGGCTCTTATCGATTCCGGCGTAGGACACGTCATCCGTCTCAATATCGATCCGGAACGAGGCGAAATAATTTTTCAGGATCTCGTCCGCGGCGAAGTGAAGATCCATGCCAAGGATGTGGATGACCAGGTGCTTATGAAGTCCGACGGTTTTCCAACGTATCATTTGGCGAATGTCGTCGATGACCATCTGATGGAGATCTCGCATGTGATCCGCGGCGAGGAATGGCTCCCGTCGACGCCGAAACACGTCCTCCTCTATGAAGCTTTCGGTTGGGAGCTTCCGGAGTTCGCGCACCTGCCGCTCCTTTTGAATCCGGATCGAAGCAAACTTTCCAAGCGTCAAGGCGAGGTGGCTGTCGAAGACTATATGAAGAAGGGATACTTGAAAGAAGCGCTTCTCAACTTCGTAGCGCTTCTCGGATGGAACCCGGGCAGCGGAAGCACGCAGGAGATCTTCTCGCTCGAAGAGCTTGTCCAAGCGTTCGATCTCGCGAATGTCCACAAGGGTGGCGCGGTGTTCGATGTGCAGAAGCTCGACTGGATGAACAGCGAGTACATCAAGAAGCTTTCTCTGGATGAGCTCCTTGCCCGCATGAAGGAGGGCGGGTGGCTCGAGAAAGATCTGATCAAGAACGCGCCGGAAAATTTCCGGAGCGAAACGTATCTGAAGAAAGTGCTTACGGTAGAGCAGGAACGTCTGGCTCGTCTGGACCAGGTAGGGGAGAATAACCCGTTTTTCTTTGCGACCGAGCTCGTTTACGACACCTCTCTTCTCAACTGGAAAGACAATACCAAAGAAGCCACAGGGGAAGCGCTTCAGAAAGCCGCCGAAGTCTTGAAAAATCTTTCAGAGGAAGATTGGGGAGAAAAGGCGAAGCTCGAAACAGTCCTTATGGAAGCGGCAGGGGAGAAGCGCGGGGATTTCTTGTGGCCTCTCCGGGTGGCACTGACAGGAGCCCAGAAGTCCCCATCTCCGTTCGACGTCGCCTGGGTATTGGGGAGAGAAACTTCTCTTGCCCGTATCGATAATGCCATAAAAAGGCTTTCCTAAAGTATTTTTTCGAGTCTTTTTCCTGTGGTATAATGAAAAGACCGTGAAATTACAAAAAATGGGAGTAAAAACAGAAAAACATCTGAAAATATATTTCCTGACCGGACTATTCCTCTTTCTGGGAGGTTTTTTTTACTTCGCTTCGTTCGTATTGGCCGCAGACAGCAGCGTTACAGGCTTGAGCAAAGAGGCCGAAAAGGAGCTGGCAGACAAAGAAGACAAACTCGCAGAGATCAATGCCAAGATCAAGGCCTACAAACAGATTATCGATCTCAAGAACCGCCAGGGAGCGACTCTGAATGATCAGATCCAAGCCCTCGAAGCCCAGGCTGCCAAGCTGGAGCTCGAGATAGGCCAGAACAAAGAGAAGGTCGAATCGCTCCAGGGCGAGATCGGTACGCTCTCATCGCGCGTCAACGAAAAGACGCTTCTGGTAGAGAAACAGAAAAAGATGCTCTCCGAGCTCATGCGCGACTACTACGCTTCGTACAATAGCGATGTCTCTCCGTTCCTCCTGACTGCCGAGGAGAGCTTCTCTTATTTCAACCAGAGCTCATGGAACAGCGATATCGGAGAGCGCATCAGCGACCTTTTGGACTCGGTGAAAACTTTGCGCGAAGGCCTGGTAGCAGAACAGCAATCACTCGAAGAAAAGAAGCAGCAGGCAGACACGCTTCTGACCCAGCTTGCCGAGCGCAACGACTACCTGGAATCGACCAAGGGAAGCAAGGCTTCGCTTCTTGCGAAGACCCAGTCCGAGGCCGAGAAGTATGACGATCTGGTGGACGATCTCCAGAAGCAGCGCGAAGAATTGGAAAGCGAAATCGAAGGTTTGGAAGCCGGAAAAATAGATGATTTGGCAAGTCTCCCTGGATACAAGAAAGGGATGCTGGCCTATCCTGTAAAAAGTGTCAGTATCTCACAAGGATACGGAAAGACTTCTTTCTCCAAGAAAGCTTATGCTTCCGGAAAGCATAACGGTATCGATTTTACCGGCTCTTCGGGGACTACGATTATGGCAGCAGCAAATGGAAGGGTTGTCGGTACCGGAGACCTGGGCCGCTATGCCTATGGCAAGTGGGTCGCGATCGACCACGGGAACGGCATCGTGACGCTCTATGGCCATTTGCGAAAAATCAGCGTCAGCCGCGGCCAGAGCGTGGAAGAAGGAGAGAAGATCGGCGAGATGGGCAGTACGGGGTATTCGACCGGAACGCATGTCCACTTCACGGTATTTGCATCCAAGTCTTATGAAGTGGTCAGTTCTACCAAGGTGAAGGGTCTCAAGATCCCGATCGGCGCCTCCGTCAATCCGAAGGTCTACTTGCCATGATGCCAGCGTATCCTATCCGGACTCGTTTCGCCAAAAGTATCGTCGCCGAGGTGCTTTTGCCGGAGTGCCAGACTGGAAAAATCGCGGAAGGAGTATACTGAAAGACAGTTCTTTGAAAAATCCAGTTCTCAACGCATCCTAGCGTCCCTCTCAAGAAAGGAGGCTACTCTTATGGGAAAGGTTATCCCATTCCCGATGTTCCTTACGCGCATCGGGAAACCTGGTTCGCCGGAGGATCTCGGAAGAAAGATCATAACGGAACTTACCGAGCAGGATATCCATAATGTCCTGAAAGGTCTGACGGAAGGACTTCGCATCAGGATCAACAAGCATATGGCAGAAAAGAGATATTTCAGTGCTCTGTCGCATCTCGAACGCGCCAGAAGTGAAATCCTTCTCGCCATAACAGAATTGGAGCGAAGCTCATGACGGAATTTCCGGCCTCGGACTCCCCTAGCTGTTTTCAACGAAAACAGGGGAGTCCTTTTATTTTATGGATATATGTCCTTACTCATTTAAGGAACGATGAAAGAGAAGACGAGAAGAAGAGAGGTGGTGACAAATGACAGGGGTGAGGGATACGTATATGTACCCGGAAATTTTCCAAAACCGGCAGAACGCATTATATGAACGAGTTTCAGAAGCGTTTTATATGAAATTGGATATCTAAAGGTTTCTCTCATACATAATGTCGCATAAGTTACATAAGGCGACATGGTATAGACAAAACACCCTAGCAATAAGCCAAGGAAAAATTGCCGCAGAATTTTCGGTTCTTTTTTATTGACGGCCCATCTCCCTGCCCCAGGTGTCAGATTTCAAAAAGCAGGGAGAAAAATAAAATAAAAATCCCTGAATTATCACCCAGGGATTTTTTCTTCTCTGGCCAGGAAGACTCCCCTTCTATTTGCCTTTCCTGGGAAATAAGAGTAGCTTGGAGGGTCATTATTTATACAAGCTTATGAAAAAGCTGCTCGTGCCAGGAGTGATAGTCTTGGCGGTCATAGGGTTCCTTGGGACTCTTATGGATGATCCTTCACCATCCCAGACAAGCGTCCCAGCGCCGGCTATCGTAAATGAAGTAAAGCAGGCTCCGACTACGGCACCAGTCCAGGTAAAACCTGTTGAAGAGAAGAAAGTCGAAGCCCCGGCAGTGAAGAGTACTGCTTCCTGCGGAGAGGATTACTACCGGAACGTCGATGGTGATTGCGTGCATCGGCCGACGGCCGCTCCTTCTGCACCTGCAGGAGCAACGGCAAGGTGCCGAGATGGCACATACAGTTACAGCCAACATAGAAGCGGCACTTGTTCCCACCACGGCGGCGTAGCAAGTTGGCTGTAAGTTTTTTGGATAAGAAAAGAGCGCAGATCGTGATAGATTTGCGCTCTTGAGTTTATTCGCCTCGGTTCAGGCGAATAGCCGGAAGAAGAATCTGCCGGATCATTTGCGTGAAAGAAGTCTTTCCTGGAGAAACCTCTGCATGAGAGATTGATCCACTGGGATCGACACCTTGTAGACGCAGATTTCGCGTTCGCGGTCCGCCTGGACACTCTCGGTCCTTTTTTCGTCGATGCGGATCTCGAGCTTCTTGAGAATCATCGGGACATAGGTCGGATCATACGCGTGCGGCGTTTCTTCGGGAGTATCTCCCTGGTAATGGTTGTCCGTGAGGATCCAGAACGGGATTTTCTTCCGCCGGAAACCACAGAGCTTTTCTTCGAATTCCTCTTTCCGAGTGCAGATGGTGTATGCCAATTGATATTCGATTTCCTCCCATCTGAAGAGGTCGAGGAAATGCTTGAGATCCCACTTGTTCGTCTCCCAATACGCGAGTCCGAACAAGCAGAGTACTTCAGTTTCCTGCCACATGATTCACTGTCTCCTTGGCTATTTTCTCTGGAAATTGTTAAGATACTAACTTCAAATGATAGCATATTTCTCGTGTTTTGTCAATGGTAGAAGGGAAGTATGAGGTTCTTGCCGGGGGGCCGAAAACCGGCCGAAGAGAGCCTATCCAACTCCGGGAGAGCGAGCTACAATGGAGACAGCTATCACTTTTCTTCTTCCCTCCCTATGGGGCCATTTCCAACCACGTGGTTTCAGAGAGGTATCATCCTGCTTGCTTTAGGCAGCTTTCTTTTTCTCGGTGCACAGTCGCTTGCGCACTTCGAGACTGTCGACGAGCATTTCTGGAAATATGAGCGTATCCCGGAGTACTGGACGGCTCTGCGGGAAGGCAAGTGGAAGAAGACGGCTGTGAACGACAAGCCGGGGATCACGGTAGCGCTCTTCGCCGGCCCGGGACTTCTCTTCTCCGATCCCGAAAAGCACCGCATCCGCGATGATGCCGCGACGCTCGGGGGCGAGCTCACCATCTACGATACCCGAGAGACCAGAGCGATGAATCTGGCTTTGCGTCTCCCGGTGCTTCTAGTGAATGCCGGTCTCATCCTTCTCATCGCTTTTCTTCTGCTCCGCATTTTCGGAAACGCGTGGGTATCCGTCTTCGGAACGCTCTTCATCGCTACTTCGCCGATCCTCCTCGGTATCTCGCAGATCTTAAATCCCGATGCCTTCCTCTGGTCTTTCGGGACCGCAGCCATCCTCGCGTGGCTCGCGTATTTCAAGTCTTTCCAGGGACGCTATGTGGTACTGGCGGCTGTCATGCTGGGGTTCGCGCTTCTTTCCAAATACACGGCGCATATCCTCTTCCCTTTCTTTCTCCTCCTCCCGTTAGGGCTCTTTCTTTTCGGACTGTTCCCGCTGAAGCGTCTGCAGAGAACCTGTTTCGCGTTCGCGGCCCTCGTCCTCGGGGCGTTCGCGTGGTTCAGCTTGTTTCTTCCGGCGGTATTTTTCAAGAAGAATCTCCTCTGGAAAAGCACCTTCGGCTTCTGGCAGGAGATGGGGATCCTGGTGCCGTTTGCAGCCGCCTTTCTCCTGGTAGGAGCGCTCGCGTATGCGGCCAGCGGCAAGGGGGCTGAAACGCTCCAGAAACGCTTTGCTCCCCTTGTCCCGTTCACGCGTTTCCTAGGGCTCGTTCCTCTGCTTTTCTTCGTGGCTATTCTCGTGTGCGGGCTGGGCAGTCAGCCACTCATCCCGCTCGAGACCCATATGCTCATGGCCAAGAACAATGGAGAGTTGAGCTTCCCGACCATCGCGGCAGCGCTCCCCTCTTCGTTTCAGTTCATTATCAAAACCATGGTGGAGCTCTACCCGCTCGTGTTCTCGTTCTCGCTCCCTGCCCTCTTCTTCCTCGCCTGGATATTGGTGCGGACGCTCTGGAACAAGGGAGACACGGAAGAGAGCCGCCACCAGCTCTTCTTCGTCCTGGCGGCAAGCTGGTTCGCGCTCGGTTTCGCAGCCGTCACGCTTTCCGCAGGCGTTCTCATGAACGCACGCTACGGTATCCTGCTTTTCCCTCTCGCCTACATCTTGGCGGGTCTCGGCGCTTGGGACTTCGTACTCTTCATCAAAAAAGTTTTCCCGCGTGCCGCTACAGAAGTGCTTGCTCTAGCCCTTGCAGCGCTCCTCTTGGCTTCCGGCATCTGTACCCTCGCCCAGGCCAAACCCTTCTATTTCAACTACACATCTCCCCTCCTCCAGAAGCAGTTCGTCATCCACGATGCCTGGGGCTACGGCCTCTACGAAGCCGCGGAATACCTGAACAGCCTTCCGGAAGACCAGCCCATATATGTCTGGAGCGATCGGAACGGCATCTGCCAATTCCTGGAGCATCCGAAATGTGTCAGCGGCTACCGTCTCGACCGGGAAAAAACACCCCTCAAATATATGGTGGTGAGCAAGCGCGGAATCGAACGCGGCTATATGCCCTACTGGTCCGGCGCGGCGAAAGAGACCCGGATCCCCATCATGGACTATGTCGGCATAGAGGCCAGAGCGGTCTGGCGTCTCGACATCCTCGGCCGGCCTGACAACTTCATCATGGTAGTGCCGGTAGAATAAGTAATAAAAAAACCGGGAAAGATCACGATGGATCTTCCCCGGCCCTTGAAAGTTTTAGGCAGCGCTGACGCTGACTTGGTCTTTGCCATTCTGCTTCGAGGCGTAGAGCGCTTGGTCGGCCTTGTGGAGAGCCTCGCGGAGGCTGTCCTCATGCTCGTAGAGCACTTCGGCGATACCGACACTGGCGGTCACCTGGAGGCCGTCCGAGAAAGTGAACCGATCATCGCTTCGCATATAGGCTTGGAGGCGCTCGCAGAGCGGCCCAGCCTGTCCGGGAAGCGTGTTCGGCAGGATGACGACGAATTCGTCGCCGCCATCCCGACACAGGATGTCCTGGTCGCGGATGAACGTCTTCCGCAGATTCTCGGCGAATGCCATGAGCACTCCATCCCCGGCGGCGTGGCCATGGGTATCGTTCACGACCTTGAAGTTATCGAGGTCGATCCGGATGACTGCCATCTCGGCGTGCGCTTTGCCGATTCTGATGCGGACGAGATTGCTCTCGTTTTGTTTCGGCAGAGGCGCTAGCCCTTCGTGTTCGCGGAGTGCTTGTCCGCGCTTGTTCCCGAACATGCGGGCAAGTATGCTCCGCACCCGGTCGAATTGCACATCCTTCCCTCGCCGATTGTACAGCTTGGTCAGGTGGTCGCGATGCGCCTCTTCGCGCATCAGGTGGAGCTCGTGTTCCAAGCGCAACGTGCGCTCGCGTTCCTGCTTCAGGAATTCGTTTTCCCGCTCGAGCCCGAAGATCTTGGACTTCGCACCCTCGAGCAGAGCTTCGATAGCGTGGTTATGACCCACGGCGGCATCGCGGTCCTTCCGGGCATTCTCCAGTTCTGTCTGGAGATTCTTGATTCTGCGGCGATCCTCCTCGAACCATTTCTTGACGTATTTCAGGAAACGCACGAACCGTTGAGTGGTTCTTTTCGGCATATTTAGACCCCTTTCTGCCTGTGGTTGAAATTTCAAGGTACAATTAACATTCTAGCATGTTTTCGAGATGCTGTCAAGAGCACGGGGGTGCCGCCAGCCTAGAGGAAAAAGCCGGAAATTGGTACAATAGAGTGACTTATCAAAGCCTATGCGTATCTCCTATTCCAGCCTGGATACCTACCAGACCTGTCCCCTCAAGTACAAGTTCAAGAATATCGACAAGATCGCCGAGCCCAAGTCCAAGGAGGCGGTTTTCGGCACCCTCGTCCACTCGGTCATGAAGTTCATCCACAGCTCGAACCTCGTCCCGCCGACCCTCGAGCAGTCTCTCGACTACTTCTCCCGCGGCTGGAACAGCGAAGTCTTCCCGGATGAGCTCGAGGAACGCGCCGCCTTCACCCAAGGCGTCCAGATGATCCAGCAGTACTACGAGAAGACCGATATCCCAGCTGCCCGGATCATCGATCTCGAGAGCCGCTTCTCCATAGAGATCGGCGACGATGAGCGCGGCCGCCACACCGTCTCCGGTATCATCGACCGCATCGACAAGACGCTGGACGGCTACGAGATCATCGACTACAAGACGACGCGCAAGATGCCGTCTCAAGACAAGGTCGACAACGACATCCAGCTTTCCATCTATCTGCGGGCGTTCCTCGACCGCTACCCGAAGGAAGCCGAGAACCTCGAGAACATCACCGTGAGCCTCTATTACCTGAAGCACGGCGTGAAGATGTCGGCGACGCGCACCAGAGAACAGCTCGAGAATCTCGAGAACACGTTCCTCGGGGTCATCCAGGCGATCGAGAAGGCAGAGTTTCCGCCTGTCCTCTCCCCGCTCTGCGACTGGTGCGGCTACCAGAAGATCTGTCCGCTCTGGAAGCACAAGTTCGCCGAGACCCGGAAAGTCGAGACGGAAGAAGTGACCCAGGCGATCGAGGACTTCATGGGGCTGCGCAGGCAGATGGCCGAAGAGAAGCAGCAGATTGCCAAGCTTCAGGCGCTCATCCTCGAATACATGGAACAGGAAGGCGTGGAGCGCGTCTTCGGCGAGGCCGGCATCATCGGCAAGAGCCTGCGCACCACGTACAAGTACGATCCGGAAAAACTGCGGGCGATACTCGACCCCCTGGATAAGTGGGAGGCGGTTCTCAAGGTAGACGGTATCGCGCTCAAGAACATCCTGGCGACTCTCCCTCCCGAGGCCAAGAAATCCGTGCAGGAGGCGAAGGTGCTCGACCGGCAATCGACGAGCCTGTCCGTGAAGAAAACTGGCGCGAGTGCCGAATATTCCGACGAAATCACGCTCTGACGAAGAACCGGCCGGAGAGCCGGTTTTTCATTGACGGAACGGAGCAAATCGGATATAAACCGAGTAGTTGTTTTGGCAATCAGGAGATCCTGAAATGGCAGAAATCTTCGCATTCCCGAGCGATAAGGCGAGGAAATCTTATCGCCAACAGCGGCCCGAGCGCGGCTGGTACCAGGAGAACGGCGTCCGCCTCTACCGCAATTACCAGCTCATAGATCTGGCCGGAGAACGCCCGAGAGGCCACCCAGAGCTCTCTTGCGACCCCCAGGGCATGGTTTTGCTTGCGACTGGCCAGGTATGGGTGGAGATCCATAATCAAGACCTCTGGGTCATCAGAAGGCTCGAAAAGAGGCCTTCTGGGAACTATCTGGTCTACTTGTCCATGTATCGGCGCCGCAAGATTACTCTCATATTGTCGGAAATCGGCTTCCGTCAGAGCATGCTGGTCTGGGAGCACTATCTCAAGTTCAACCAGGAAACCGCGGAAATACTCCGCTCCATGTTCGAGGGTGATTTATCCGCTCCCGG
The DNA here is from genome assembly GCA_001786575.1 of Candidatus Moranbacteria bacterium RIFCSPHIGHO2_01_FULL_55_24. Classification (GTDB taxonomy): domain Bacteria; phylum Patescibacteriota; class Minisyncoccia; order Moranbacterales; family UBA1568; genus UBA1568. Next base: position 32,425 of record MFRW01000009.1, read on the forward strand.
AGGCACTCTGGAAGGGATGACAGAATGACCCGGCCACCGGGTACCGCATCGATTGATTTCGGTGCGGTTTTTTTTATTTCAATTCCCAGAGGATATCCCAGAAATCCTTGACCCGGTCTTTCTCGTCTATCTCGATCCCCTCTTTTTTATATAATGCCAGGCGCTTTTTCCTCCGCTGCGTATCTACCCAGATGCGGCCGTCAGCATAGACGATCCGATGGAACGGGATATTCGTCTGGCCGTTCTCGTAGGCCTTGCCCAGGATAGTCGTGATGCTCTGGGCAGCCATGCCTCCCCCGCCCGCGGCGCGTGCGATCCGCCCGTACGTCGTCACCCGTCCCGCCGGTATCGAGAGCGCTATCTTCACTACCCGTTCGCTGAAAGTCTGCATACGCTATTTTCTGCTAAAATCATCTGTTCATGACTAGAAAAACGGTAACGCTTGGAGATACTCGTACGCATACGCGGCTACGAGAGCAAGCGATATATTGAAAACCAGATTGCCCAAGCCGAGAGGGATCATGACCCTCCAGAAAGGATAGCGCAGCAAACCCATCGGGATGGTGATGACATCATTCGAGAGCGGGAGCAGAGAACCATACAAGAAAAAAAATATCGGCAAAAGCTTGGGATACTTTTGCTGCACGAAAGACAGTCTCTCTAACATGGACTGCAAGCGAGGAGACATCAATGACCTGCCTTGATGGCCGATGTAATAGGAAGTCGAGTCGCCGAGCATGACGCCGATGGCGGTTACCGTACCAAGCAGAAACGGGTTCAGTCCGCCGGTTGCCAATGCGATAAGGACCAGGTGGAACGGAATTCCGCTGAATGTCGTCAAACCGCCCAAGAGCGCGAGGAAAAAAATAAGAAGATAAGCATTTTCGACTCCGATGAAACCGAGGATATTTTCCGGGGATGAATAGGAGAAAACGAAAGAGAATCCGATAAAAAACAGAATCGGAATGAGGCGCGGGGCGTATTTGAGTAATTTCTTCGCCGTAATGCTTAACATAGAGAATGCTATCTCGACTCATCGCGCAGCAGCCCGTCTTCTTTGCGGTCTTCTATGATCCGAATGAGCACTGCTTTGATGTGTCCGGTAGCCTTCTCCTCGCCCACGACAATGACCTGATCGCCGATCTGCAGGCCATCTTGCTGTGTCCGCACCCCTTCCTTTACTACGGTCTGCTTGTCAGTATCGATGATGCGTTCATGGGCTTTGGCATCTGAAAGAACAAAGCCGCTCTCGGTTATCTGGATAACCTCTCCGAAATAGTGGTTCCCTTGCCACCGCAGATAACTGTGCGCCCCGATAAAGAAGACTCCCACGCCTACAAGCAAGATGCAGACTGGAATGAGTATGGATCTAGCGGGGATGTTTTTATATGATAGTTTCATATGACAGATGTGAAGAAGATACCTAATCCCATTTTTGTCCGAGGATATAGCCGGCGTAGATGCCGAGAAATCCTCCGATGGCGCTCCAGAATACGGATGCGATAGAAAAAGCGCTCTCGCCCCAGAGGGTCGGGATATAGCCTCCGAGAAATGTGCCTATGAAGAGAAGGAGAAAAACGAACTTTTTGGTCATAATGTGTCTGTCTTGCAGGAGGATGTCACAACCTTTTTTATGGCTCAAAACTAGTATATCAGATAAAGAAAAAGGCGACCTCTTGAGAGATCGCCTCTGCTTCAGATGAAGCAGTTTTAGAGAAGCGGCACTTTGGCATATTGACCACCTGGAACGAACGGGAAGATCCAGGTATCTTTTCAGCGTTTGCGATCATACAGGCCGATGAGTTCCGTCTGGGCGAGGATATGTCCCTCCATCATCCGTTCCACCTTTTCCTTGGTCGCGGATGAAGGCAGCGAGACAAGGGTATCGAGAGCGTAGAGCTTGAAGAAATAGCGGTGCTCCCGATCCGGAGGGCACGGGCCGCCATAGGCCGAGCGTCCGAAGCTCGTCATCCCCTGCACGGCGCCTGTCGGCACGGAATGTTCCGCGATGCTTGTGATACTCGGGTCGATATTCCAGAGCACCCAATGCACCCAGGTGCCTCGCGGGGCATCCGGATCATCCATGATAAGCGCAAAGCTTTCGGTCTCTTTCGGCGCACCGCTCCACGCAAGCGGCGGGTTCGCATTCTTTCCGTCGCAAGTATAGTGCGCGGGTATCGGTCCGTTATGCTTGAATGCAGGAGAGGTGAGATTCATAACGTCAGTATATAGAAAAAATCTCCCTGTCGCCATCTGGCAACAGGGAGAAGAATTTAGCCAAGGGAAATCTGTGATACTCCGAGAAATCTCCGAAGGAATTCCTGGCCGATAAGCGTTCCGAGCCATTGAATCGTGGTATTTACCACGAGAACATCGCGATCGTCTACAGGAGTGGCTCCGCGATACATTGCGTCCAGAGGATTTTCCGGGGTCGGCCTTTCATCGAGAATAGCATGCACGGGAGTGCTTCCGAAGTTCACTATCCTTTCAGGGATACATTCCGCTTCCCACAACTCCGCGATGATATGCTCGGGAGTTTTTACAGGGAAGTCCAGTCGTTTCTTGAAGTTCGGCAAGCGTCTATTGATTGCGCCGAGTGAGAGCCGTCTCTCCTGTCTGCTCGGCCGATGGAATTCGAGCGGCGGAGCCTTGTGGAGATGCCGGATTTCCGGGACAACTCTCCCTTCGATAATATTTTGCAGACTTTGCATAACTGAAGCCCGATTCAACTTCCCCTCTTCGATTCGCCGGACAATTTCGCTTAATTTCCGGTGGAGAGCGCCAAGGTCTTCGTTGGCAATCTTATAACCGTCTCCGACAGTTTTCACCGTCTCCATTGTGACAGTCCTTTCATCTAGATTTGAAGGTACGCTTTACAGTGGATATAGATTGACATTCAGGCATAATTTTGTCAAAAAACTCTAGTAAATAAAAGGGCCCCTTGAATGTTCGAACCCCTCGCTCCATAAAAGCAAAAAACTACCCCTTTCGGGATAGTTGTTTGCCTTATTGTTGGGGCTATGGGACGATGTTGGAACCTTTTTAGCTCAAAATCAGTATAGCAGAAAAGATTGATCTGATCCGAGGACTATGGTAAATTCTAGCTAATCAAAGCTAGAGGAGGAAGTTCTGATGAGTTCTATTCGTATCACAGCGGTGCCACCCGGATTTGCACCTGAGTACATCAGGGAGCAATGGGTAGGTGTAACCATTCCCATGCCTTCCGCACAGGAGCTCGCAGAGTATCCAGTCTCCGATATGAGAATCGGGAGCGAAAACCTTGAAGGCTATCTGGTCTTTCGAGAAAAAGCCATTGAAGCTCTCATGGAAGCTGGCAAAAAAGAAGCTGCGCTTTTCTGGGACGGACTTCTTCTGGGAAAATACCTGCAATTTAGGAAGGATGGATGCGAAGTTGTCGACTGATGTCGGCGAGCGGTTAGTATGTGGCGTTGGATGATTTGATCCAACGCCTTTTAAATTTTGTCAGTTGGGGAGGAGGGATTCGAACCCCCGCATCATAGGACCAGAACCTATTGCCTTACCGCTTGGCTACTCCCCAATATCTTAGAACCCAGGGAGTCTGCTCCCCAGGAATTCAGGTTCCATCCTACCCTAAAACCCGGAAAAGTTCAAGAGAAAAGAAAAGCCCAGTATTTCTAGTGGGCTTTTAGGAAGGGAAGGTATTTGACCAAGCCGAGTGGACCTATGAAGAGACATAGGAACACGATGAGAATCAAAGCGGCGAGAATGGCCTTTTGAACCCATAGTGCTTCTTCTTGTTCGATACGGCTTTTGGTAAAGTCGTAGTCTTGCTTCTTCATTTCTCTCCTCCCTTTCTGGATGGAGTTTCAAAAGAACTCTGGAAACTTCTCTATACCTTGAGATACCTCCGGATTGCGATAGCGCTGGAAACCACTCCCAAGCCCATGCCGAGGAGGATAAGCCCCAGCAGTATGAACCCGAAGTTCTGAAGATAGAGATTCATGAAGTTCCCCTGCGGAATAGCGCCCTGGGTCAGCGGCGAGATGTAGTAGGCGATCCCGAAGAGCAGGAAAATGGTGACTATCGCTGCCGAAAGGCCGTAGAGAATACCCTCGAAGATGAACGGCGTCCGTACGTAGAGGTTGGAGGCTCCCACGAGGCGCATGATCTCGAATTCCTGGCGGTGCGAATAGATGGTGATGCGGATAGTGTTGAAGGTGATGAGGATGGCGATGAAGATGAAGGAGAACCCGATGGCGATGCCGGACTTCCGGGTCGCCTCGTTGATACGCTCCAGACGCTCGAAGATGCGTTTGTTTTCCTCGTAGTTGATGCGGCTGATGTCGTTCTGGAACGTAGACTTCTGGAGCTGCTCTACGATGAGCGGGTAGTCCTCCGGGTTGACGGCCTTGATATTGAGCGAGGCCAGAAGCGGGTTTTCGCCGATCTCCTCTATCGCCTGGGCGATGACCGGGTTGTTCTTGGCGAGAAAGTCCTCGAGCGCCCGCTCGCGCGAGACATACTGCACCGAAGCGATCTCCTTACCGTACTTCGAGAGCTCTTTCTGGATCTCAAGGATGCGTTCTTCCGTGACGTCCGGGTTGAAGGAGACGTTGACGCTCACCTTTTCGCGCATCGTGTCTAAGATGAGGCTCGTGGTGACGCCGAGGAGGACCGAGAGGCTCACGATGAAGAGCGAGAGCGTGAGAATGCTCACCGTAGCGAAAGACAACCACCCATTGCGGCGGAAATTCTGCCATCCTTCCTTGAATGTTCTCCAGAGTTTGAGGGTTTTGTTTGACATAGGCGTTTTAGAGTTTGAGGGCTGTTTTGGGAGCGGGGACGACATACTTGCCGTGCATCTCGTCGCTTACGATATGGCCGTCGTCGAGCGCGATGACGCGCCGGCCGATATTGTCGACGATCCCCTTGTTGTGGGTCGCCAGGAGGATAGTCGTTCCGAAGGAATTGATCTCCAGGAGCAAGTGGATGATCTCGTCCGTTGAACGCGGGTCGAGGTTTCCGGTCGGCTCATCCGCGATGATGACCTTGGGCCGGTGGATCAGGGCGCGGGCCAATGCGACGCGCTGCTGCTCGCCTCCGGAAAGCTGTTTGGGGAATTTGTGCATCTTGTCGCCGAGGCCCACGATGTCGAGGATTTCCGGCACCTGGGCATTGATCTCCTCGGTGCTCACCCCGTCCACTTCGAGCGCGTAGGCGACGTTTTCGAACGCGGTACGCTGCGGCAGGAGCTTGAAGTCCTGGAACACGGTCCCGATGTTACGCCGATAGTATGGCAAGTGCTTCCTGTTGATCTTCCCGACGGGACGTTCGTTGAAGTAGACTTCCCCTTCCGTAGGGATTTCCTCGGCGGAGATGAGCTTCAGGAGCGTAGATTTCCCAGCGCCGGATGGCCCTACGAGCGACACGAACTCGCCGGGCATGATGGACACGCTCACGTTCTCGAGCACATTCGGATTGTGGGGAAAAGTCTTGGTGACGTTCTCGAAGCGGATAATAGGCTGGATGTCTGCCATAGGTTCTTCTGAAATGTTGTTTTAATTTTTTGAAAAATAGCGGAGCTCGCTTTCTATGAACGGCTGGAGGTCGCCGTCGAGCACTTTCTGGGCATCGCTGGTCTCGGTACCGGTCCGATGATCTTTGACGAGGGTATACGGATGCAGCACGTATGAGCGGATCTGATTCCCCCATTCGGCGCTCTTGTACTCGCCTCGGAGCTTCTGCTTCTCGCGTTCCTGCTCCTCGATGCGCTCCTGGAGCACCTTCGAGCGCAGCATCTTCATGGCTTCTTCGCGGTTCTGGAGCTGGGAGCGCTCGCTCTGCGAGGCTGCCACCAATCCCGTAGGGATATGCGTGATGCGGACGGCGCTCTCGGTCTTGTTCACATGCTGGCCGCCTGCCCCGCTGGCGCGGTAGGTGTCGATCCGCAGATCTTCCGGGCGGATCTCGATCGCCGTATCGTCATCGACGACCGGCATGATTTCGACCGAAGCGAAAGATGTCTGGCGCAGGTTATTGGCATTGAAGGGCGAGAGGCGTACCAGCCGATGGATGCCCGCTTCGCCTCGGAGATATCCGTAGGCATAGGCGCCATCGATCTCGATCGTCGCACTCTTGATTCCGGCTTCGCCGCCGCGCGCTTCATCCAGGACCTTCGTCGCGAATCCTTGGCGTTCTGCGTAGCGCAGATACATGCGCAGGAGTATCTCGGCCCAATCCTGGGCGTCCACTCCGCCGGCGCCGCTCCGAATAGTCAGGAGGACGCTCCGCATGTCGTGCTCGCCGCCGAGGAGCGTTTTCCACTCCCATGCATCGAGCTTTTCTTGGAGCGCGGCTACTTCCTTTTCCGCAGCTGCCTGGTCTTCCTCGGTGAAGCCTTCCATCGCTAGGAGAGAGGAAAGGTCGTCGAGAGATGTCCGCAGCGTTTCGAAATCAGCCTTTTCGCTCCGAAGGGTCTCGAGCTCCTGCATGATCCTCCCGGCCTTCTGGGGATCATCCCAGAATTTGGGGTCATGACTCAAAAGCTCGAGCTCCTGAATGCGCTTTTCCTTGCGCGTCCAGTCAAAGATAGTCCTGCAACTGCAGGAGTTTTTGTTGAAGAACTTGGATGTGCTCTTTGATGCTCTCCATAGGAAAAAGTATACCATATTTCCGAAGCGCAAAAAAGAAATGCCGCGCTCTGTCGGCGAGGGTTGAACTTTTTCCCATTTTGCGCTAGGATAAGAAACGTTTTCCCGTGCCACCTTAGCTCGCAGCGGGTAGAGCGATGCCTTTCCGCCAGAGGCGGATATACTGCACGCAGAGGTATTTTTCAACTTTCAATAAGCCAAGATAGCTCAGTCGGCAGAGCGGCGCATTCGTAACGCGCAGGTCCCGGGTTCGATCCCCGGTCTTGGCTCATAGAAAAAACAGCCCTTTCGGGGCTGTTTTCTTTTGGAGAGAAATCTGTTACTCCCCTTGCGGAAGCGCCTTGGCAATTCTTTCCTCCAGCGTAGCCGCGTCCACGGCTCCGTTCAAGAGCGTGTCCCCGACGAAGGTGCTCGGAGTGCCGGAGATGCCGTAGTTCTCGGCAGAGAGGGCGTCTGCGCGGAGCTTGTCCTGCTGTTTCTCCTCGCCGAGGCAGGCTTCGAAGCGTCGGCCATCGAGGCGGAGCTGCCAAGCGGCATTCGTGAACCAGCGTTGCCCCGACTGATTCCCCCACTCGTTCTGGCGGGCGAAGAGCTGATTGGCATATTCCGGAAACTTCCCTTGTTCCGCTGCGCACTGGGCGGCTACGGCGGCGTTCTCGGCCTGGGCGTGGAACGAGAGCGGCAGGTGCCGATAGACGAACGCTACGTCCTTGCCGTGCTTCTTCCGGGCGTCCTCGAGCGTCTTGTGGAATTGCTTGCAGTACTCGCACTGGAAATCCGTGTAAACGAACACTTTGAGCGGCGCGTTCTGGTCGCCCAAGACGATGTCGCCAGGCTCGATGCTCGGTGCTTCGAGGTACTTGCCGGCCGGCAGTCCCAGCGGAGCCATATTGAAGGCGTAGCGGTTGTCCTGCTCCTGGAAGAGGCTTTGGGCCTGGGCGTAGAAATCCGTCTTGGTGACGCCGTCGGAAAAGATGAAGGCCGGGAGCGAGGTGATGTGGAAGCGCTTGATGAGCGCCTGGCCGAGTTCGCTTTCCGCTTCTACCGGTGAGGCTTCGAGGGTCGGTATGACGCGGCGCAGCCAGACGAGCGCTTCTTTGGGGCTGCAGGCTTCGCAGTCGGCTTCGGTGACGATCTGGAGGGAAACCTTGGGGTCTTTGAAGGCTACCCAGGTCTTGCCCGGTGTTTCGAGGACATCGTAGTCGCGTACGACGTGCCGCGAGAAGCCCTGGCCCGTCGCCAGCTGGACGAAGTCTACGAAGAGGCTACCGGCAAAGAGTCCGAAGAGCAGGATGACGATGGCGGAAAGGTTCTGGATGCGCTGTTCTGGGGTGAGAGGAGTTTTCGGTTCCATAATGGTGGTATCAATTATTCTTTTTCGCACATGGGGCCGGCCGGTGCCGCATCGCTCGGAGCGACGGATCCGTCGAGAGCGAGCTCTTCCTGGAGCGCGTTTATATCATAGCGCTCGGCTGTACCCGCGACCGTGTAGTCGCTGTAGCCGATAGTGAAGCTCTTCTCTGCGAAAAGCTTGATGCCGGTGCCGACGATGAGACCGCAGGCGAAGAGGATGAGGAGTTCCCGGGCCGTGAAGTCTCTCCGGATCCGGAGGGAGAGCGCGTGGGAGGATTTCTCCTTTGCTTCCCGAAGGAGCGCTTCAAGTCGGGAGAGCGCTTTCTGGAGGGCTTGGCGGATCTTGGCAATCGTGTCCTGGATATGCTCCATAGAGGGCTTTTAAATATTCCCCTCAAAGTAGCACAGGAGCCGCCGGTCTGCAACCGCTCCCCTAAGAGGAAGATCGGGCAAAGAAAAACGCAGTCTCATGTTCATGAAACTGCGTAGAGTTACTTCTTGGCGAAAGCTCCGGGAGCCCGGAGGGTGGCGAATTCCCCGTCCGTATCGCCGTACCATTCGGAGATCCAGGCTTCGCAATTGTTGCTTGCCTGGCACTTCTCGTCATAGCCGTTGTACGGGACTTCCAGGTCCCGCCAGTAGTCGAGTCCCAGCTGGAGCCGGGCGGCGCCAGCGATGCGCGCTTCCACCTCGACGATGTGGCGCGTTCCCGGAGTCGTTTCGGCTCTGGGCGCGGTCCAGCCATGGTAGACATTCTGCGATGCCTCTTCCAGGCTGATGCGGAGCGCATGGTCCTTCAGGCTTTCCAGCTTGGAGGCATGATCGCCTTCGCCTGGACCGAACCATTCCGGCAGACGTTTGAAGAGCCCGCCTTCGAATCCCTTGCGGTCATTTCCGAAAGAGACTTCGCGCACGGTCTTCTCTTCGCCTGTCTCGATATTCTGTTCGATCACTTTGATGGAACGGATCTCGATCTCGGCTTTGGAGCCTTCGACGGCGCAAGGCAGGACGGTGGCGGCATTGATCCAGCCGACGACCGCCGAGTAGTCACCCGGCGTATTCTTCTCGCGGATGGTCTCGTCTTTCCAGATCGCTCCTTGCGGAACGCGGAAGGTATTGACCGACAGGTTCGGGGCCACTTCGCAGATGGTCTGTTTGACCGGGTCGGCCAAAGCTTGGCCATAGGTACTGGCGTAGGCTACCGTCAGGCCGAGCATAGCGATGGAACGCAAAACGATTCCCATAGGTCTCCTCCATGAGCTCCTTGTCTCAAGGAACATAAGCGGTTTACAAAAAGTCGATCCCACGCGAAACAAGCACGAAATCAACAATATATTATAGCAAAATTCGCTATTTATGTCAATGATACTAGTCTGTTAAGAAAAAAGAAAGCCACGACTTCGGAGAAGCCGTGGCGAAACAAGGAAGCTAGTTCGAAAGCGCCCGGAGAGTTTTCTTCCGGAGACAAGCGATTTTCCCGAAAAAGGCATGTGAGTCATTCTCGGAGTTATCCCCTAATCGGAGTCTTTCGACAGTGGTCGGCAGGATATCCAGCGTGATCCGCGTGTTTTCAGAGAGGTTCTGCCCGATAAGCACTAGCTGGCCGTTCAGTCTGGAGGAACAGCCGTCCAGGAAACGTTGGAGATCGTGGACGTCGTTCCAGTCGACTTCCACCAGCTTCACGTGGTGCATGTATTCCTGATTGCGGAGCATTTCCGCCATGCGCGGATTCTGGGTATCCATGACCTGGGAAATCCGCAGCCGGAGCCGCAGATTTTTATCATAGTACCGGGGATTGGTGTAGAAACGTTCGTAATCGTACCCGAAATCATGAAGTTCACTGATATCTAGCGATCCTGTGATCTTCCGGAAGTCATACATCCATTGAAGGATGTCATCTGCGCTGGAATAGATCATGTGGGCATTGACGATTGCCGGGTCACTACCCTTCCTCTGCATGAGATCGTCCAGTGTGGGCAGCAGGGCTTTTTCCAGGAAGCCGAATGAAGACACCGGGATGCGCCACCTGGAAACGGAATCGACATCCCAGTTCAAGAGCGGCACGACCTTCAGGGCTATGAATTTCAGTTCCAAAGCTTTCTTCCAAGTCCTCTCTACGGAAAGTATGGCGACTGGAAACAGCATATAGTTGGATATGGCTATCCTCTTGCTGGCGTGTTGCATGATCGTTCCCCTTTCGAGCGTTGGATGTCGGCTTTTCCGTTCAGCCGGCGAAGAAATGGAAATCGATGCTTCGTATAGCGAAGCCGATGGATATGCATAGCAACAGCAGGATGACGATACTGACAGAACCCCGGAAGACGCTATTCCTGCGCCCGGCCGATATCGAGAACAGCAGGTATGCAATAACTACGATCCCGATAAGCACGAACAAAGCGATGATTATCAGTCCGATAGAGACTGTGATAGCTTGCAATACAAGATAGGGTTCTGACACGTTTCTTCTCCTCTGGTAGCTTGGGATTTCTTAAAGAGCTACTTTTGGAATACCAAAGCTGGCATCCGGATGTCAAGGATTTTTCCATATAAAAATCACCCGATGGGTATCAGGTGATTGAGGGGAATTGGTGCCTGAATTCAGGCGATTAGGGCAGCTTTCCGCTGTTTTTGGAAAACCATACCCTTAGGAAATGTGCTGCTAGGCAGAGAACGCCTATTCCGGCGATAATGCCCGCAGGGAGACTTATTAGTGCAGAATACTGTGCCATAATCCATCCTCCTAGAGGTTTGCGGATTCGAGGTACTGACTTCGGTATAGCACCTTCCCGCTCTATGTCAAAGCTTGTCGATGCTGTCGAGCACGTCATCGAGCGCGTCGAGTGGTTTGGATCCCAGACCGTCGGCCTTGCAGGACGGGTCGCGGAGCTCCTGGCGCACCGTCTCTACCGCGAGGAACGGCTTTACGCCCTTCACGATATTGTCGTTGATGGCGATATTCGGCCCCATCTTGCAGTAGCCGAAGCAGTCGGATACCTTCAAAACGACCGCCTCATCCGGAAACAGCCCTTCCTTCAGGTTCTCGTAGATCTGCTCGCTCCCCTTCGCTCGGCAATCCTTGTGCACGCAGACCTTGATAGTGGCGATAGACTTCGGTTTATTTTCAGACATAAGTTTCTTGACTTCCTAGTGTACCCGTGGTAGACGGAAAGTACAAGAGGCCTTCAGGTCTTTAACAATATATAGGGAGAAACATGTCATGACTGGATTTATCGATGCCGATCAAGTGCACCCTCTGTTCGTTATACACAAACCAGGGAAAGACCTGTCCGCCGGAGAAATCGATGTCATGAAAAGCCTCTGGGCGCACGCACCGTTTGGGGAGTGGGACATCAATCCGGCAAGCATCTATTTCCTGGGCCGGGAAAAAGATGCCGAGGGTCCGGCGGTCACCACGCTTACGCTCTCTCTCGGGCAGGATATTCCCGGGGAAATATGGAAGCTGGAGAAGTTCGTGACGAGCAGCTGCCTCCGGAAGCATGGCTACGGCACCGAGCTTCTCGAGCACGCTCTGGTATATGCCAAGGATTGGTCCGAAGCGTCCTACGTACAGCTCATCTGCCGGAAAAAAACACAGCAGGTGATCCGAATCTGCGAAAAGCTCGGCTTCGAGCTCGCAGAGGAAATCCCTTACGATGTCCCTCTGCTTAGGTATCTCTATTCTCTCCGATGAAACTTCATCTCAACCTCAAAGAGGTGTCCCCGCGACACCTCTTTTTATTTGGTCGATGAGATATAGGCGCTTACCCGAAAATCAGGCTTTTTCAAGGATTTTGAAATCACCTTATTTCAGGATCATCGAAGACTTTCTTCCCTTGAAAGCCTTCTCGATCTGTTTCTTGGTCAGGTGGAGAAATGCGAGGTCGACATCAGCATAGTGCCGGCCGGTCTGGATCTTGCCGTTTTTCATTTCAAGGACGATCACCTGGGGTGTCCGATAGACTTTTTTCGTTTTCGGATCTGGATAGGATTCTACAAGCTCTATCATGACGAGATCTTTTCCTTCAGCGATGTTCTTGATGTCATATTCTCGACCCTTGATCTTGTAGACTTTCCCCATCGCTTTTTTCAAGTCTTTGGAAGAAACTGATGGGAAGATCTTTCCTTGTCTCTCCTCTACCCAGGTCATCGAATAATCGGGAGCCATCTTTTTCAGAGCAGCAGAAACATCCCCATTGATTTCATCCTGGAGAATTTCTAGGACAGTTTTGATGTTTTTTGAGGATTTCTTTGTCATATGTAAGAATTTGAGTAAAAAAAGAGGTGGAGATTATTCAGATTGTGCTGATTTATCTCCACCTGTGTTATAGCATTTTATCGCTTGTTTAAGCAACTTGCGCCGCACTTGTCGGCTCATCGACCAATGAACCAGCCTTGATCCATTGATACCACGATTCGGTCGACAGAAGTGCTGATGCGAGGAATTCTTCTTGGAATTCCGCGAAACCGTGGTAGAGTCGAGCGAAATCGATCTTGAAGCTTCCTGCCTGGTTTTCTTCAACCGCTCGGTTGAATGAACCGCTTTCGATCGTACGAGAGAGGGATTGAATTGATGCTCTCGCCCCCGAAGAGTATTCTTTGAGGCATTCGACTTGCTCAAAATAATGACGCAAGACGTCCCTGAAAGATCCAGTCAGGCGAAGCTTCGTCATTTGATCCCACTTCGCCGGATTCACTGCCTGTGACCGAGTAAGTGAATACCCGACACTTCCCCAGTTAATCTGATTAACGGAAGGAGGCTCCCAGCCGCGTTCAGTCGCATAGCGATCCGAAATGGATCTGAGATGATCGTTCATCTCATCCAAGTGGCGCTCGCAGTGGTCGAGATGATAGATGATCTCCTGCGGATTTCCTTGCCCGCTCTGCTCAAGTTCGTTGAGGAGGACATCCTCGATAACAACATTCGCGCTTTCGAGAGATATCCTCGCAAGACTGAGCGCCCTTGAAAGGCGCGTTGAGTCGGGAAGGTATTTGTTGCAGGGTTGATGGTTTACGCCACCCATAAATGGCTCCTCTGGTTTGAGAAAAGAACAGGTTCAAGATTTAGAACTCTCTAAATCCGAATCCGTGTAAACTATAGAATATTTTCAGCATTTTGTCAATACTAAGCTTTGGCCTCAAAGCCGATGGATTTATGCTCGGGAGCTGCAGCAGCTTCCAAGTTTCCGAACTGATCTTCGTACTTCTTGAGGTTTTCCTGCATCGCAGTCACCATGCGTTTGAAGTGTCCAGGACTGACGATGACGCGGGAATTGAGGGTTCCTGTAGGAGGGAAGACATTCATGAAATCAATCACAAATTCTTCTTTGGTATGGAAGATATTCGCGATATTGGAATACTCCCCTTTTAATTTCTCATCCGACGTCTTAATTTGAATCTGCTGATTTTGAGAGTTACTTTGCATAGAATTTTATTTAATTAAGAGGTTAAGTAGCTTGAATAAATTTAGTATCACTCTTCCAGAATAATAAAAGATGAGTGACGCCATAATAAAGAGGATTATCGATACAAGTATTGGATGTATCTGTTTCTTAAAAAGAGATTTAATCGAACCTATAAGATCCTTTTGTTTCTTAAATTCTTTCAATAACTCCCTGTATATAAATGTTGCAAAATCTAGAAATATGATGCTTGTAATTATGAATAGGAGAAAGAATATCAAAATCACAACATCTCCTTGTTCGACACCTTTTTTGCCTTTACTATAAACTAACACCCCATAGATTAACATTGACAGCAATAGAAAAAGTTTTGAAATTGGGGTATTCCCAAACATTAAAATAACCTTTTCGAACCATGAAGAAGTTTTATATATATATCGTCAGTGCTCGTTTTGGCACCATCAAGCTTATAGCTCCCTTCTTGCCCAGTAGTCTCTGCCATAGATCTTATATTCTTTTAACAACAGTGAAAGGGATTTTTTTAACAATAGCGCCATTAACAAGAATGTCTAGAGAGTAATTTCCATCCGTCTTAAACTCCGTATTGTTTAATTGTCCAATGACACCTAAATCCGTGTTGGAATTGTGGATGGGTATCTCTTCTTTATGATGCGCTATTGTTTCTTCTCCTAAGGTTATTCTTATTTCCTCCGTATAATTTCCGGGATCAGAAAAATGTATGTTAGTTACTACATACATTTGAGGATGAACATAGGGAAATGTAGAAGAGTTAATGTTCTCAAAAATACCTAAAACATTTAACTTTCCAGCAGAAAGCGATGCATAATCACAAAGATGTGCAAAATTTAGTGTATAGTTCATATTTTTTTATAAAGGCGGAGCATCCTATGCTCCGCCTTTATTTTACTCCTATTTCTTCTCTTCGTCAGCCTTGTCCTCTTCTACTTCGGCGTCTTTGGCTTGGCTCGACGAAGCCTCGGCGGAGTCGGCTTGAGGCTCTGCTCCTTCAGCTGGCTGGGCCGCCTCTTGCGAAGCAGCATAGAGCTTCTGGCCGATGGCCTGGGCGGCGGTCGAGAGGGCCTCTGTCGCGGCCTTGATGGCTGTGAGGTCATCGCCATTCTTCACCTTGTTCAGCTCCTCGATCTTCTCCTGGACCGGTTTCCTCTCTTCTTCCGTCAGCTTGTCGCCGGCGTCTTTGATAGCCTTCTCGGTGGTGTACGAGAGCGTGTCAGCCATGTTGCGGGCTTCGATCAGTTCTTTCTTCTTCTTGTCTTCCTCGGCGTGTAGCTCGGCGTCCTTCTGCATGCGCTCGATCTCGTCCTTGGAAAGGCCGGTCGAGGCTTCGATGCGGATGGACTGGGTCTTGCCGCTCGCCTTGTCCTTGGCGGTTACCGAGAGGATACCGGAAGCGTCGATGTCGAAAGTAACTTCGACTTGCGGTACGCCGCGCGGAGCCGGCGGGATACCGTCGAGGATGAAGCGGCCGAGTGATTTGTTGTCAGCGGCCATTTCGCGCTCGCCCTGGAGGACATGGATGTCTACCTGGGGCTGGTTGTCGGAAGCGGTCGAGAAGACCTGGCTCCGTGAGACCGGGACAGTCGTATTGCGCTCGATGAGCGGCGTGCGCACGCCTCCCATGGTCTCGATGCCGAAGGTGAGCGGCGTGACGTCCAAGAGGAGCACGTCCTTCACGCTTCCTTCCAAGACACCTCCCTGGATAGCGGCGCCCATGGCGACCACTTCGTCAGGGTTCACGGTGATGTTCGGTTTCTTGCCGAAGAACTTCTCTACCGTCTGGAGGACGAGCGGCATGCGGGTCATGCCTCCCACCATGACGATCTCGTTGATGTCGCTTGCGGAAAGCTTGGCATCCGCCAGAGCCTTCTTCACCGGCTCAAGCGTCGCCTCGACCAGGTCATGGACGAGCTCTTCCATCTTGGCGCGAGTGAGCTTCAGCACCAGGTGCTTGGGGCCGTTGGCGTCAGAAGTGATGAAGGGCTGGTTGATCTCGGTGTCCTGGGCGGTCGAAAGCTCGATCTTCGCCTTCTCTGCCGCTTCCTTGATGCGCTGGAGCGCGAGAGGGTCTTTGCCGAGGTCGATTCCCTCCTGTTTCTTGAATTCGTCGATGATCCAATGGATGATGCGCTGGTCGAAGTCGTCTCCTCCGAGGTGGGTGTCGCCGTTCGTGGACTTCACTTCCACCGTGTCTGCTGCCACTTCGAGAATGGAAATGTCGAAGGTGCCTCCTCCGAGGTCATAGACCGCGATCTTCTCGTCTTTTTTCTTGTTGAATCCGTAGGCCAGCGCTGCGGCGGTCGGTTCGTTGATGATGCGGCGCACGTTGAGTCCCGCGATCTCGCCGGCTTCCATGGTGGCCTTGCGCTGGGAATCGTCGAAGTAGGCCGGAACGGTGATGACAGCGTCAGTGATCTTCTCGCCGAGCTTCTCTTCGGCATCGGTCTTCAGCTTCTGGAGGATCATGGCGCTGATCTCCTGCGGAGTGTACTCCTTGCCGCCCATGATGACCTTCACGCCTTCGCCGGCCTGGATGATCTTGTAGGGAAGGGTTTTCAGATCGCGCTGGACTTCCTCGTCATTGAAGTGCCGTCCAATGAGGCGCTTGATGGAAAAGAGCGTGTCGCCCGGGTTGGTGACAGCCTGACGCTTGGCGAGAAGCCCCACGAGGCGTTCGCCGGTCTTGGAAATCGCCACCATCGACGGCGTGGTGCGATTACCTTCCTTGTTCTCTATGATTGTCGGGCTGCCTCCCTCGACGATAGCCATCGCGGAGTTGGTGGTGCCCAAATCGATTCCGAGGATCTTTGACATATGTTTGCTGTATTAATACTTGAGATTATTTGACGCTTACCTTCGCCGGCCGGATGACCCGTTCACCGAGAGCGTAGCCTTTCTGATGCATCTTGGTGATGAGGTTCTCTTCAGCTTCGCCTTCGATGGCTTCGTGCTTCGCGGGGTCGAATGCCTCCCCTTCACCTGCTTCTATCGCTTGGACACCGTTTTCCTTGAGGACGTCCTCGAGCTGCTTCTGGATGTACTGGATACCGACTATCCAAGGACTTTTCTTCTGGTCTTCCGGCACGTGCTGGGTCGCGGCATTGAAGTTGTCGAGGACCGGGATGATGTCGAGCACGAGCTTCTCTATCAGGTAGCCGCCGAGCTCTTTCTGGGATTCCGTCTGGCGCTTCTTGTAATTCTCGAAGTCTGCTTTCAGGCGTTTCAGGTCATCGAGGTATTCGTCTGCTTTGGCCTGCCAATCGGTTTCTTGTATCGCTTCTCTGGTTTCCGGTTCTTGCGGTTCGGGCGTTTCCTTTTCTTCCTTGGGCTTCTTTTTGTGTTCCATACGGTTACAGGATGTTAATGGCTACGATAGTGACGAGAGCGGATGAGGAGAGGAGTTTCTTCATATATTCGATGAGGGATTTGTTCTTGGCGTACTTCATGCGCTTGGGGCCGATGATGGCGAGGACGCCGGTGCCTTCGTCGGTCTGGTACGGGGCCACCACCATGGCGCAGTTGGAGATCTCTCGGATCGGGTTCTCGGCGCCGATGAAGATATGGGTCTCCCCGTCCGAGAGCTTGCCTAGGAGCTGTTCCAGCTTCACATCGAGGGAATCGAGGGTTTCTACCAGGCGGCAGAGGTCGTCGATCTCGCGGAATTCCGGGTTCTCCATAAGCTCTTTCATCCCGAAGTCGTAGAACTCTTCCTTGTCGATGATGCTGGAGACAGCGAGGTTGCCGGAGAGAGCCGAGAGGAGTTTGACAGTACTCCTGCCGAGGCGGGCCTGTTTGGCTTTCAGCACGAGGAGTTCTTTCTGAAGCTGCTGCTGTTCTGTCTTCGAAAGCGTCTCTTCCCCCATCATCTGCTCGACATAGAAGCGATAGCCCTGGTCGGTCGGGATGCGTCCGGCGGAGACGTGCGGCTGGTACAGGTAGCCGGATTCCTCGAGTGCGACCATGTCGTTTCGGAGTGTTGCCGAGCTGACGGGGAACTGGAAGCGGTCCAGAAGCGCCTGCGATCCGACGGGAATAGCTGTTTCGGTGTAGAGCTCGACGATCGCGGACAGAACTTGCTGTTGGCGTGAGTTCATGCGGATAGCTTTATATGTCTGATCACATTCAGTATAAAAAACTCTTTAGCAGTCGTCAAGAGCGAGTGCTAAAGAATGAGGGAAAAGGAAAAGGGAGTCCTTTGCGAGGGACTCCCTATCAGGGCGCGATGCGCTAATTGTAGCATGGGTTCTGACAGTTGCCGCATACGTCATCGGCGTTCTTGACGTCGTTTTCGAGGACTTCTTCGAGCGCGTATGTCCGATGGACGCGCGCTTGGAGGCGACAGCAGTAGATCAGGGTGTTGGGGTTCTCCGGGCGTTCCCCTACCACTTTGTGTGTGGTAGCGGGTGCGGCGGCCGGTGCAGATGCTGCGAGTGGCATAAAATCTCCTCTCTCCCTAGAAAGAACATACTCACACTTATACTCCCCAAAAGGCTTTTTGTCCAATAAAAAAAAGGGAGTCAGTGACTCCCTTTAGGATAGGCGCGATATGGCTTAATTGCTTTCAGCCATTCTGCGATTTTGGCGCCGGGTGGCCTTGGAACTCCCGTGGGTCGATGAATCCCGCTTTTTGCGCGGTCGGGACTTCTTGAAGAAGCGTACCAGGATTTTCTGGAGTCCGCAGCGATGCCCGAAACTTTCGGTAAGGGCCCGATGTTCTTCGAGGAAACAAGTACGATAGGACGTTACGTCGTAACGGCCTTGGATACCGAATAGCATAAAGTTCTCCCTTTTGTGGGTTTACTTCTTGCGTTGCGATTTCCTCTTCCTGCTCCGGATGCGGAGCGATCGTTTTTGTTTTCCGAGAGATATCTTGGCGGAAGGAAGCTTGGGCCTCCTCGGCCGTGAGAACGGACCACTTCCTTCGTGGCTTAAAAGTGGGAAAAGTGCTCCTCCTAGAGAGTGGAACATGTTGCGGAAAAATCCGCCAAAAAGAGATCGAAACGTAATGAACACCCCCTTTCTCTGACTAGATTGTGAATGAACGGTTACGGGACGGGATCATAGCCTCCGGCGTGCCACGGATGGCACTTCAGAATCCGCCTGATACCCATACTGCTCCCGCGCATGACGCCATACTTCTCGATGGCCTCATACGTGTAAGCGCTACAGGTCGGATGGAAACGGCAAAAGCGCTGCCCGGTAAGCGCTCCTATGACTCCGTGATCGAACGAGAGAGTCTTCTGGTAAACAACGATGAGAAACAAGAGGATTTTTTTGAGCACACTTTGAGGATATTCCTCTGCCCTGCCTCTTGTCAATCTTTTTGTCAATGGGTTTTCCGGCTGGTATACTGAAGAGGACTTCCCGGGGAGGGAGGGATTTTCAATACCGAAACACACATGCAAACCATCGAACACAAGAAGATCACGTGGATCGATTTTGAGGATATCTCGCAGGACGACATCATGTACCTGCAGGAGAACTTCAATATCCACCCGCTGGCGATCGAAGAGCTCGTCACTCCTTCGTATCAGCCGAAAGTGGTCCAGTACGAGAACTGCCTGTTCCTTTCTATCCATATTCCCCTCTTCGATGTGGAGCACCGGACGACGTACCCGGGCGAGCTCGATATCATCCTGACCGGGGAGCACCTCATCACGAGCCACAAGCGCGATATCTACCAGCTCGGGAAGTTCTTCCAGGAATTGGAAAAGAGCGAAGGCAAACGCCGTCTGTATCTGGAGGCCACTCCGGCGCATCTCCTCTACCGCCTGATCGAGATCCTGCTCGACTCCTCTTTCCCGCGGCTCAATCGCATCTCCGAGAAGCTGGACTTCATCGAGAGCCAGGTCTTCGCCGAGAAAGAGAAAGAGATGGTGTTCGAGATCTCCGTCCTGAAGCGCGATATCCTGAACTTCCGCCGGACGCTCAAGCCCCAGCGCTCCATCATCCAGTCGATCGTCCAGAAGGAACACCCTTTCATCCCGCAAGAGACCAAGATCTACTTCGAGGACCTGATCGGCACCAACATCCGTCTGTGGAACATCCTGGAGAGCCAGAAGGAGACGATCGAGGCGCTCGAAGCGACGAACAACTCGCTCCTCTCGAACAAGCTCGACCTCACCATGAAGGTGCTCACCATCTTTTCCGCCATCATGCTCCCGATGACCGCCTACTCCAACATGCTGGCCATGAGCGCGCGTATCCCCTTCGGGGACAATCCGAACGCCTTCTGGATCCATGTCGGATTCATGGCGCTCTTGTCGATCATCACGATGACCGTGTTCCGTATTAAGAAATGGCTGTAATTCCTGTTATGCTCTCGTTCTACAACACCCTTTCCAAAAAGAAAGAAGAATTCATCCCTCTCAATCCCGGCAAAGTCGGGATGTATGTCTGCGGTCCGACGGTCTATGACTACGCCCATATCGGCAATCTGCGGGCCTATGTCTTTTCTGATACCCTGCGGCGCGTCTTGGAAGACGCCGGGTACGAGGTGCGCATGATCAAGAACATCACCGATGTCGGCCACCTGACCGCCGACGATATCGCCCAGGGCGACCAGGGCGAGGACAAGATCGCCAAGAAGGCGCTTGCCGAGAAGAAGACTCCCGAAGACATCGCTACCTTCTATGCCGACTACTTCTTCGCGGCCGAAAACCGGCTGAACATCCTGCCTGCGCATTTCTTCCCGACCGCTACCGCGCATATTCCGCAGATCATCCGCCTGATCGAAGAGCTGATCGCCAAGGGCCACGCTTATGAGAAGAATGGCAATGTGTTCTATGATGTGACGAGCTTTCCTGCCTACGGGAAACTCTCCGGCAATACCCTGGAACAGCTCAAAGTCGGCGCGCGCCTGGAGGAACACCCTGACAAGCGGAACCCATGGGACTTCGCGCTCTGGCTCAAGGCGCCCGAGGGCCATCTGATGCGCTGGGCTTCGCCCTGGAGCGAGGGTTACCCCGGCTGGCACATCGAGTGCAGCGCTATGGCGCTCGAGTATCTGGGGACGACGTTCGACATCCACACCGGCGGCGAAGACCATATTTTCCCTCACCATGAGGCCGAGATCGCCCAGTCCGAAGGCGCCACCGGAGTCCCGTTCGCCAGATATTTCATGCACGTGCGGCATATGCTCGTGGACGGCGAGAAGATGTCCAAATCCAAAGGGAATTTCTATACGTTGGAAGACGTCATAGAGCGCGGCTACAGCCCGATGGATTTCCGTTTGATGCTTCTCGGCGCTCACTATCGGAGCCAGATGAACTTCACCTGGGCGGCGCTCGACCAAGCGATGAAGAATCGACGATCCTTCCGCGTTGCCAAGGAACGGCTCCTGGGGAGCGAGGTGGTTATGGATGCGGAAGGTTTCGATGGCAAGGAATACGTCGAACGCATCCGTACAGCGCTCCAGGATGATCTCAACACGCCGGAAGCTCTCGCTATCGCTCTGGAATTCGCCAAGAGTCTGAACACCGCTCTCGATACGAAACAGCCGCTCTCGCTCGAAGGTCTCGCCAATGCCTGGGAGACGATCTACAATCTTTTCGGCCTCCAAGACGAGGCGGCCCAGGTAGAGGTTCCGGAAGAAGTGAAGCAGCTGGCCGAAGACCGCATCCGGGCCCGCGAAGAAGGCCGCTACGCGGACGCCGATGCCCTGCGGAACGAGATCGGCGACAAAGGATTCGTTATCGAGGATCGCCCCGGCGGCTATACCCTCCACAAGGCCTGAATAAAGGTCTCTTTCCGGGCGCTTGAACTCTCGCTCCTGTCTGGTATAATGGGGAATCTGAATAGCTGTCTCTTTCTATGGCCAAATCGAAGGTCCAGGACCACGTCCGCATCCCACCGCAGAACATCGAAGCCGAGACTTCCGTCTTGGGCTCTCTCATGCTGGACAAGGACTCGATCATCAAGGTAGCAGACCTTCTCAAGGTCGGTGACTTCTACAAGGATGACCACAACGCGATCTACGAGACCATGCTGGCTCTCTACGAGGAGCGTGAACCGATCGATGTCTTGTCGCTTGCGAACCGTCTCGAGGAAAAAAGCCAACTGGAGCGCATCGGCGGGTCGAGCTATCTGGCCTCTCTCGTGAACTCCGTCCCTTCGGCGACGAACGTGTCTCACTATGCCAAGGTCGTCCAGAAGAAGGCTCTCTTGCGCCGCCTCATCGGCGCGGCCAGCGAAATCGTCGAGATGGGATATGACGAAAGCGAAGACGTGCAGAAGGTCTTGGATGAAGCCGAGCAGAAACTCTTCGCTATTTCCCAGAAGTACATCAAGCAGGATTTCGTGCCGATCAAGTCCATCCTGGAAGTCGCCTTCAACCGCATCGACGAGCTCCACAAGGGAGACCATTCCTTCCGCGGTGTCCCGACCCAGTTTCCGGATCTGGACAATCTCTTGGCCGGCCTCCAGAAGTCCGACCTTATCATCCTGGCCGCCCGCCCGTCCGTGGGTAAGACCACCTTCGCGCTCGATATCGCCCGTCAGGTAGGTGTCCATTCCAAAGTCCCGGTCGGCATCTTCTCTCTCGAAATGGGTTCCGACCAGCTGGTCGACCGCATGATCGCGGCCCAGGCCGGCGTAGACCTCTGGCGCTTGCGTACCGGCAAGCTCTCGAGTGAAGGCCCGAACAACGACTTCGAGCGGATTTCCGATGCGATGGGCGTCCTGGCCCAGGCCCCTATTTTCATCGACGACACCGGCTCGCTCAACATCCTGGAGATGCGCACGATGGCGCGTCGCCTCCAGGCCGAGCACAACCTGGGTCTCATCATCGTCGACTACCTCCAGCTCATGGAGGGACGCTCGCGCTCCGGTGACAACCGCGTCCAGGAAATTTCCGAGATCTCCCGCGGCCTGAAACAGCTGGCGCGCGAATTGAATATCCCGATCATCGCCCTTTCCCAGCTCTCACGTGCCGTAGAATCCCGCCCTGACCAGATGCCGAAGCTTTCCGACTTGCGCGAATCCGGCTCTATCGAACAGGACGCGGACGTCGTGATGTTCCTCTACCGCGAAGACCGCGTGAGGCCGGATACTCCGAATAAGAACATCGCCGATATCATCATCGCCAAGCATCGTAACGGTCCCGTGGGCAAGATCCAGCTCTACTTCGAAGACAACTCTACGACCTTCAAGTCGCTCGAGAAAATCCATTCATAAAACAAAATGGCTCTCTATCCGAAAGCGTTCCAATCGCTCATCGCGCATTTTTCTTCCTTGCCCTCCGTCGGTCCGAAGATGGCCGAGCGCGTCGTGCTCTATCTTTTCAAGCAAGACCCGGGGAAGCTCCAGGACTTCGCCGAGAGTTTCGAAGCGCTCCAGGAACTCAAGAGCTGCAAGCGCTGCTTCCATATCGCTGAAGGCGAGCTCTGCAGTATCTGTCAGGATGCCAAGCGCGAACAGTCCATCATCTGTCTCGTTGAAGAGCCTCTGGATGTCATCGCGATCGAACGGACCGGAGCGTACCACGGCCTCTACCATGTGCTCGGAGGGGTCATCGAAAGCGGGAAGAACGAGACGAACGGCCACCTGCGCGTGAGCGAGCTCCTACAGCGCGTTTCGGACGAGGGTACGGAAGAGGTAGTGCTTGCGACCAATCCGACCACCGAAGGCGATCTGACGGCCCTGTATATCAAGAAAAAGCTCGAGCCGACCGGAGTCAAAGTGACCCGCATCGCCCGCGGCCTCGCTACCGGCGGGGACATCGAATATGCGGATGAGCTGACTCTCTCTTCCGCCCTGACGAACCGGAGGCAGATCTGAATGGAAAAAGAAAAAGGACCCTTTTCGGGGTCCTTTTTTGATTTAGGCGGAAATCTTGGTGATCTCGAGCTCTGTGAATGGCTGGCGATGGCCGAAGCGCACCAGATAGCGCTTCTTCGGCTTGTGCTTGATACCCTTCACTTTATCGTGGCGGCCATGGGAGAGGATTTTGGCCTCGACAGCCGCCTTCTCGAGGACCGGCATACCGACCTCGACGCTTTTCTCATCACCGACAAACAGGGTTTCCAGCTTGAGCGTAGAACCTGCTTCCAAGGCGAGTTTCTCTACCTTGATCTTGTCGCCTTCTGCGACTTTGTATTGTTTTCCACCTGTACGGATTACCGCGATCATATGTGTCATAGAAGCAAAATTGATACTTAGAGAGTATACGGGAATTCCCGGTTCCTGTCAACAAATCCCCGCTTACTGGAGAATCGCCTTGATCCGGCGGACGCCGGCCGAGGAGGCCTCCTCTTTGACGATCTTAAAACGGCCGAATTGGGCGATATCCGCCGTATTTTTGACATGGGGTCCGCCGCAGAGCTCCTGGGAATAGACCGTGCTGTCGGGGCCTTCTACCTGGTAGACGGTCACTTTCTCCGGGTATTTCTCCCAGAAACTCCCCTCGACTCCGGCTGCCTTGGCGGCTTCTTTGTCCATGACGGTAGTGCCGACTGCCGCCCCGGCCTCGATAGCCTCGTTGACGTAAGCCTCCACCCGGTCGAGCGTTTCGCGCGGGACTTTTTCGGGATAAGTGAAATCGAAACGGGTCCGTTCTTCCGTGATATTGGAACCGGCCTGGTGCACGTCGTTCCCGAGCTCCTTGCGGAGCGCCGCAAGCAAGAGGTGCGTTGCCGTGTGGAAAGCAGTCACTTTGGCGCTGTGATCGGCGAGACCGCCTTTGAACTTCCCGGCGCTCGCGGTTCGGGAGAGATCCCGGTGTTTCTTGAATTCTCCGCGGTAGGTCTCTTCATCCACGACGATACCTTTTTCCTGGGCGATTTCCTGGGTCATCTCGAGCGGAAAGCCGTAGGTGGAGAAGAGTTCGAAAGCATCCTTTCCGGAAAGCGTTCCGGAAGCCAGGCGTTTCTCGAGTTCCTTCAGGCCGCGGACCAGAGTCTCGCGGAATTTGCTTTCTTCTTTGCCGAGCACTTCCTCGATCTCCTGTTCCTGTTCCTTCACGCTCGGGTATATGGAGGCATACTCGTCGGTGATGGTAGCAACGCTCGTTTTGAGCATGTTCGGTTGGATGCCGAGCATATCTGCGAAGCGGACTGACCGGCGGATAAGGCGCCGCAGGACGTAGCCCTGGTCGGTATTCGACGGGCGGACGCCATCGCCGATGAGAAAAACGCTTGCGCGCATGTGATCCATAAGGATGCGGAAGGCGTAGGTATGCGATATATCTTCCCCGTAGGTCTTCCCGGAGAGTTCTTCCAGCTTCTTGCGGAGCGTATCGAAGATATCGCCTCGGAAAATATCCGGGTTATCGTTTTTGGCGGCCATGAGACGCTCCAATCCCCCGCCGAAGTCCACGTTCTTCTGGGCGAGCTTCTCGAAACCGCTTTCGGTCCGCTTGTATTCCATGAAGACGTTGTTGCCGATCTCTACGAAGCGGCCGCAATCGCAGTTCACATGGCAGGGCTGGTCTCTCCAAGGGGATGCTTCGTGCAGGCCGAGCTTTGCCCCGAAGTCCCAGAACATCTCGCTGTCCGGTCCGCCCGGTTCTCCTGCCGGCATATTGCCAGGCACGCCGGCGCGGCTCCACCAGTTCTTCTTCTCGCTGTAGTAGAAGATGTGCTCTCCTTCATGGATACCGTCTTCCTTGGAGTTCTCTCCGATCTTGGCGTCGATGCCGGCTTCCCGGAATAATTTTTTCCAAAGCTCTGCCGCTTCGGTATCTTTGGGAATGCCGAGCTCTTCGTTGCCGCGGAAACAGGTGAAGGAGAGGCGATGCGGGTCAAGCCCGATACGTTCGGTGAGGAATTCCCACATCCAGACGATCTGCTCTTGTTTGAAGTAGTCGCCGAAAGACCAGTTGCCGAGCATCTCGAAGAAGGTCGTATGACGATTGTCGCCGACTTCCTCGATGTCCTGGGCCCGGAAGCACTTCTGCGAATCCGCGATACGGGTTCCTAACGGATGTTTCTCTCCGAGAAGGAAGGGAATGATCGGCTGCATGCCGGAACCGGTGAAGAGTGTCGTCGGGTCGTTTTCGGGCACGAGCGGAGCCGAAGGCGTGATGGCATGCCCCTTTTCTTTGAAAAAATCCAAATAAGCGCTGCGGATCTCGTGAGCGTTCATAAGCGGAATCTAGTGGATACTCTTTATCTTTTCTTTGAGAAGCGCGTGATCCGCCTCTTTTGCCAGAAGATCTTGGCGGATGCGCTCTTTTTCCTTTTCGAGCTTCTCGATCTCTATCTTGGCTCGCTCCACAGTGTTCTTCTGCATGCGGAGCGCCTCGGCGTTCTGTCTTTCTGTAGCCTTCAGGTGTTCGAGATCGGCCGCGATGATGAGCATATCATTCTCGTAGCGATGCAGTTCCCGGCGGCTTTCTTCGGTGTTTCCGTGCTGGAGAGACATAGGCGGTACTTTGGAGAGAGAAGGTTTACTCTAGCAGATTTTCGGGGCAGAGACAAGCCTTATTCGGCCGCTCCCGAGGTCTCTGAAGGGCTGGAAACGATCGTAATCGTCACGCGGCTTTCTGAAGCGGGGATGCTCGATCCGAACCAATCCGGCTTGAAGAGGAGCTCGATCTTGCTTACTCCGGGATAGCTTTCCAGAACCTGTTGGATTCCGGCAGTATCCTTTCCGAGAAGTTCGTGTTTGAGCTTGTCCTGGTCTATAGCGGCTTGGAGAGCGGTTTCCGCATGGACTTTCATGCGGACTTCCCGAGCGTCGTAGTTCGGCGCGATTTCGCCGAAGTCGATCCGGGTATCACCCGCCTTGAAAGTGACGCCGTTCACTTCGGTATTCAATGACTGCAGCACCTGTTTTTTGATAATATCTTCGGAAACAGCGAATGCCCGGGCTTTATAGCTCCGCGTGTATTCGAAGGTAGTCGCCACAGTTCCGGTTTTCGGCAGGTTGGCCGTTTCGAGAGGGGTGATTTCCAGGCTTTCGGAAAGCAGTTTCTCGTCTCCAGCCAGACGTGAGTTCACTTCTGCCAGAAAGGTTTCCTTCGCTTTCTCTTTGGCGTTATTCTCGGCTTTCTCGAGGTCGGCCTTGGTGATCGTGGCGATGTCGGAACCGGTATTCCCTCCCCCAGTCATGTTCTTCACGGATTTTCCGGAGAATTTCTCGTACTTCGGGCTGCCCTTGAAGCCGGGGATGGTGAACGTGGTCGGTGCGACATTGTATTCTTCCCCGGTCTGGTCAGCCATCACTTGAGCCTCGATCGCTCCCGGCTCGCTGGTCATTCCCGGTACGGTGATGCTTTCCGTCAAACGGAAGATTTTTCCGTCTGGTGTCTCGAAGCGAGTCGTGGCTACAAGCGATTGTGGATCTTTGCTGAATTCGTTATAGATGACGATGCTGCCGCGAGCTTTCTGACTCGAAGAGGCCGAGCTTCCGGTGGCAGTCTCGGTGACCGTGATCGGAATCTCCTTCTCTTCCAAGCGCACCGGAATCTTGTCGGAAGCGCCTTGCTCCGCCCCTACCATCCCTACGAGGTTCAAGTCGCTCTTCTCTGCGGTTTCAAACGGCGTGATACGGACCTCTACCTTGGGGAAGAAGAGGAAAGCGGCCACACCTATAACACAGAGAAGCGAAAGGCCTCCGAGGACGAAGAGAACGCCCTTGGCCTTGGCGTGGTGCACTTGCGGGGAGCGCGGTTTTTGAGAACTCGGCTTGGGAGCGGGAGCACTCGCCGGTTCTCGTCTGACTGGAGCGGATGCGGGAGATGGTATGCCTTGCTCCTGCCCGAAGAAACGCTTGAGAGCATCTTGGCGCTCGCCGGAATAGCTCCCTGTGCCAAAGTTCGGTTCGGGACGGGCTGAAGGAAGCGGAGCGGCAGTCGGCTTTTCCCCTAGGTTCGGTCTCTGGGCGAGATTCTCTCGCGGTGTTTCGTGGATGGCTTGCGCTTCTTGGTGGCGCAAAGAGTTGAGGCTGGGCGGACGTTCCGGAGCCGCATTCCGCACGCGGAGCGTCTGCATATCCTGAAGCGGCGCGCTTGGCGGAGCGGATTCCTCATGGGGCTGCCCCACTATGCCCATGCTCCCGCCGAAAAAGTCCGAGCTTCCGATGTTTTCGGAACGCGGGAGCGATTGTGACATTTCAGGAGAGGCTGGCGCGGCTTCACCTTTCGGAGGGGTATTGGGAACCCGAGCGGGTACCGGAATCTCTACGTGGTTCGCTTTCTGCGAGAAGTCGTCGGAGTATGTTTCTGTCTCGACGCCAGCCTTTTCGGCGAGCATTCTCCCGGTCTCGTCCTGGGTCACGACGATAATCTTCTTTCCGAGCTTCTGCGCTTCGCGCTGGAAGAGACGCAGGTTGACGATGCTTTGTAGGACGAGGGCACGTTTCGGGAAAACGAAGATATTCTCTCCCTCGGAAGATTTCCGTAGGCGTCCGATGACGGAAATGATCTCTTCATCGCTCTCTATGTAAAATGTCTGTGACATATCCAGGTGTAATTTTAATTTTTTTCAAGCGATTGCATGCTGCGGCGCAAGATATGGGAAAGCATCTTCTCTTCTTCGATATGGTCGAGGAGGGCGAGATTCGCGAGTCCGATCGGGGTGATGTCCTGTGGATTGCCGAGGCGGCCGGTAGTATCGGTGATGCGGACGATATCTTTCGGTTGGAGATAGCTCACTTGAGGCGCTTTGGAGAAGGGCAATGATTGGGCCCATTCGGAAGCGCCGAGCGCCTGTTTGATGCCCGGGAGCCCTGATCCTCCTCCGCAAAGGAAAATGCGCGATGGCAGAAGGTCGGTCTCTGCGAATTCCAGAAGCGAGAGTTCGACTCCGCCGATCCAGACGCGGCAGTCGTCGGCAAAAAGCGCCGCGATGCGGCTGGCATCGGCTCCGGGGAGTTTGCCGAGAGAGTAGTCGATCTTCATGCGCTCGGCCGTATCGAAAGGGATCTGGAATTCCTGGGCGAGACGCTTGGTGAAGGCACGGCCGCCCAAAGCGAACATTTTCGTTCCCTCGAGTCCGCCGTTCCGCACGACTGCGATGTCGGTCGTTCCCCCGCCGACATCTATGAAGATAGCGCTGAAGTCGAGCATATCTTCCACTTCGATGGAGCGGGCGACTGCGTATGGTTCTGCAGCGATGGAAAGGAGATCCAAGTCGAGTTCATCGGCGATCGTCTGGAGGGCGCCTAAGTGGATCATCGGCGCATAGGCGTTGAAGACGCTCATCGAGACGTCTTTCCCCTGGAAGTTGACCGGGTTCATGACATGATAGCCGTCGATCCGCACGTCGACTATGGCGGCGTTGATGAGCTTCACCTCGATATCGTTCTGGCCGGTCTCCCAGGCGAGCTGCTTCTTGATGCGTTCGTAGGCCTTCTCCTGGACTTTCTGGATGATCATCTTGAGTTCCGGGATAGCGATGCGGATTTCCGGATTGACGCGCTCGTAGTGGACGGTCGTGGTCGTCCCCTTGACCAGCTCGCCGGCGATGCCGATGATGCTCTTCTCGACGCGCTTTACCTTGGCCTCTTCTTTGGCGAGCGAGATGGCCTCACGCGAGGATTCGATCACGCCGCTGATATCGGAGACTGCTCCGCTCTGCATATTGCCGGCTTTCTGCGGAGCCCGGCCGACCCCGATCACCGTCCCGTGCTTCTGGTCGTTTTCGACGCGAAAAATAAGCGCTTTGACGACTTCGGTACCGATGTCGAGCGCCAGGATGAGGTCAGTCTCCTGTTTCCATGAAAATCCTGAAAAAAGTCCCATACGGGTTTTATTATACCACCGTTTGCCGCTTCAATCGATGCGCGAATCAGGAAATTTTCTGCGGTATGCATTTCTCTATGGCGCGCTCCATAGCTTGCTTCGAAAGCAGCCCTTTCGTCGCGCTGAAAGCGCTGATGACGCTCTGGCTGTTGGCCATGCCATAGCGGAGCGCCGTATCCAAAGTTTTCCCGGCAAGAAGCGCCCCGAAAAATCCGGAGGAAAAAGCGTCTCCGGCCCCGGTAGCATCTACTACCGGTTCGCTTCGTTTCGGGACTGCGCACTGCCAGATCTGCTTGCCGTCAGAAGCCCAAGCACCGCGCCGGCCATCGGTCAGGCAGAGCGTCGGGACACCGGCGGCATGGAGTTTCCGGATGAGGATGGTCTCATCTTCGAGGCTCTCTCCGGCCTCATGAGGATGGCTCGGAAGCAGAAGCTCGATAGCCTCATCTTTGTTCAGCATGAGGACTGAAACTTCCTTCAAAAGCGAGAGGACGAAGGCTCCGTCGCTCTTGATATTGTGCTGGCCGGGATTTAGGGCGAGTCGGAAGCCGTAGCGCTTCTTGGCTTCGAGGATATGATGGACATTCCCCTTCCAGTCGCCGTTTAGGGAGCTGACAAAGACCCACTCGGCTCGAGCCAAGTCTTCTTCGCGGACCTGGAGCTTCTCGTTGGCATCGCGGTTATGGAAAATAGTGCGGTCGCCCCTTCCGGTGAGGACGATGATGGCGGAAAGATCCGTACTCGTATCGGAAAGCGTTTTGAGGAAGCGTGTGCTGACGCCTTCGCTTGAGAGGATTTTCCTGGCCCAAGAACCGATCTCGTCATCTCCCACGCAGCTATAGCAGGCGGCGCGGTGTCCGAGACGCGAGAGGCCTACGGAGACATTGGCGGCCACTCCGCCGATCCCTTCAGAGCGGTCCGGGATGCTGATCTTCCCGCCGATTTCGAAAGCCACCTTTTCCTTGGAGGTGATGTCTTCGGGGGTGTGTACGATCACGCCTTCGTCAGTCGGAAGGAAAATATCCTTGGAAATCGAACCGATACAGATGATCGGGCTCGCGAAGAAATTGCGGAACATGCTTTTGTTTTAATGTGTTTCTTGCCAGATTTTGAGCAAGCGATTGTACTTGGCGATGCGCTCGCCGCGCGACAGCGATCCGGTCTTGATGAATTCGGCACCTGTTCCGACAGCGAGATCGGCGATGAAGTCGTCGACGGTTTCCCCGGAACGGTGCGATATGACTGTGCGCATCCCTTCTTTCTGTGCCAGGTGGATGCAGTCGAGGGTCTCGGTGAGGGTTCCGATCTGATTCGGCTTGATGAGCACGGCATTGCAGGCCCCTGTCTCGATGGCTTTCTTCAAGCGTGTGACATTCGTTACCAGGAGGTCGTCACCGATAAGCATAAGCGGAGCGCTCCAAGCGACCGGCACCTTCTCGAGTTTTTCGCGCATGGTGTTCCAGCCGCTCCAGTCTTCTTCCTGGAGTCCGTCTTCGATGGAAACGACATTGTAGAGGCTGATCCATTCCCGATAGACGTTGATCAGGCTTTCACGCGACAGCGAGACATTCTCCGGCTTCAGAGCGTACTGATCCTGATCCTTATCATAGAAAGAATTCGCGGCGACATCGAGGCCGATGAACACCTGCTTCCCGGGATGGTAGCCCGCTTCGGTGATCGCCTGGTTCAGGAGTTCCAATGCCCGCTTGTGGCTCTCCAGATGCGGTGCGAAACCGCCTTCGTCCCCTACTCCGATAGAAAGGTTCTCTTGGATGAGGAGATTCTTCAAAGTATGGAAGATCTCGCTTCCGGCACGAAGCTGTTCCGGATAGCCGACGATCCCGCTCGGGATGATCTTGAATTCCTGGGCTGACAATCCGGAGTCGCTGTGCTTGCCGCCATTCAGCACATTGAACATCGGCACGGGATAAGAAACGTCCTTCTTCCGGCTCTTTCCGAAGAGTTTCTCGATGTGCTGGTAGAGTGGCAACCCCTGGCTCATGGCTGCCGCTCTGGCGGCCGCGAGCGAGACGCCGAGGATAGCATTCGCGCCTAAGCGCGCCTTGTTCTCCGTCCCATCGAGCGCGATAAGCGCCCGGTCGAGCGCCTCTTGGTCGCTCGGGTCGTGGCCGAGGAGAGCTGCTTCGATTTCGCTGGAAACGTGACTGACGGCCTGGCTCACGCCGAGGCCATGGTATTCGCTCGGTACGTTGTCGCGCAATTCTACGGCTTCGAAGGTACCGGTAGAGGCTCCGGACGGAACGCCAGCGGTCGCTTGTGTGCCGTCGTCGAGGATTACAGTGGCTTCAAGGGTAGGATTGCCTCTGGAGTCGAGGATTTGCCGGGCTGAAATGCGGGTGATTTTTGCCATACGATCAGTAAAGGATTGGGCGGTTATGTTTCTTCTAGTGTATCACGAGGTTTTGAGCGCCTCCAGGCCGGGAAGCGAGGCACCGCTCAAGTAGTCGAGCATCGCGCCGCCGCCCGAAGAGACAAAGCCGATCTTGTTCATGACATTCGCCCGCTCCACGACGGCAAGCGACTCGCCTCCGCCGATGACGACATAGGCGTCAGTCTCAAGGATAGCGGACAAGATAGCGTCCGTCCCCATGTTGTAGGGCTTTTCCTCGAACTTTCCCAGAGGTCCGTTCCAGATGATAGTCTTCGCCATCTTGAGGATCTGCGAGTAATAGGCGATGGTGTTCGGACCGATATCGAGCCGACCCTCGGCGAAGTCTTGCGGAAGGAGCACCTTCTCTCCGAAAGGGATCTTCTGATCGATAGCTTCGTTCGCGACTTTGCCGCCGACGAGGATGCAGTCGTAGTTCTTTTCGAAGGCATGGATGAGCGGAAGCTTGGTCTCGATCTTCGCGCCGCCGATAACCGCTACTGCCGGATGCGCCGGTGAGAAACGTACGCGGTCGAGTTCGTCGATCTCCTGGAGCAAACGGAAACCGGCATAGCTCGGAAGCATCTTCGGGAGAGCGGATACGGAAGCATGCGCCCGATGGCAGACGCTGAAGGCTTCATTCACATAGGCAGTGAACGGCTTGGCAAGGGCTTCCGCGAACGATCGGTCGTCCGCCTCTTCTCCGGGGAAGAAACGCACGTTCTCCAAGAGAAGTACGCTCCCCGGAGGAAGTGTCTCGAGGGCTTTCTCTACCTCTTCGCCGACACAAGTCGGAACGAAAACGACTTCTCTTCCGAGCGCTGCCTGAAGTGCCGGCACGAGGCTTTTGACGGAAAATTCTTCGCTCATTTTCCCTTCCGGCCGCCCGAGATGGGTCAGGAGAGCGACTTTGACGTTTTCGTAGGAGAGGATATGGTCGATGGTCTTTTTGACGATCTCGAGACGGAAATGCTCTTCGATCTCACCGAGACGTGTCCGTTCTATGTTGAAGTCTGTCCGCACCAGGACGCGCGCGTCAGAAAAGTTGGCGTTTTCGATGGAGCGGAGTTCCATAAGGTTTGCAAAAAGTTTAGGCGCCCATTCCCAAGATCCCGATCATGACTCCGATCAAGGAAGTGATCGCCGTGAAAATCCAGGCGCGCATGACGATTTTCGGCTCCGGCCAGCCTTTGGCTTCGAAATGATGATGGAGCGGCGCGGCCAGGAAGACTTTGCGTTTGAAGAAGCGTTTCGAGAAAAGCTGGATCGCCGCGCTTCCGGACTCGAGCACGTAGATGAAAACGATGATGAAGAGCACGATGACCGAATTCGTGAGCATGGCCACTACCCCGAGGGTCGTTCCGAGCGATATGGCGCCGGTATCGCCCATGAAGAAGCGTGCCGGATAGATATTGAACCAGAGAAAAGCGAGGAGCGCGCCGGCAAGCGCCGTACAGAAAGCCGCGAGATCCATGCTGTTCTGTGCGAATGCGATAAGCGCGAAAGAGCTGAACGCCGCGAGGAGCACTCCCGCATTCAGGCCGTCCAGGCCGTCGGTTTCGTTCGATGAGATGGCGGAGAAAAGGATCACGCCGATGAAGAGCGGGATGTACCACCAGCCGATAGAGAAATCTCCCATAGCGGGGATATGGATCGAGTCCCAGCCGAGTTTCTGGTAGAACCACCAGGCTCCGGCTCCGGAGATGATGAAAAGCCACCAGAAACGGAAAGCGAAACGCATGCCCCCGCCCTTATTGGATCCTTTGCCGCGGACGCTCAAATAGTCGTCGAAGAGGCCGAGGATGCCGGATGTCACCAGGACGAAGAGCGGCAGCCAGACCTGCGAGCGCTTCAGGAAGTCGAGGCGCGCGATGAAGTTGGTATCGGTCCAAACGGCGATGAGCGGGAAAAGATAGTGCGAGAGATACACCAGGATGAGTACGGTCATCCAGACTATCAGGCCTCCCATAGTCGGTGTTCCCGCTTTGGCTGCGTGGAGTTTGCTCACGAAGGTGAGCTGGTCGCCGTTGACGTCTTTTTCTTTGATCTTGATGCCGATCTTGTATTTATAGAGAATATGGGTCCAAATCGGCGTAATAAGGAAAGCCAAAAAGAAGGCAAGAAATCCGGTAGCGAGGACTTTCAGGATATTCAAGACCAGCGGAATGTTCTGGAATTGAGCGAATTGCCATTCTTGGACCATAGGTGCGTATCTTTGCGGATTATTTATTGCCAATCGAAGGCCTGGAAGCTCCAGTCGAACATGGAGCGGATGCTCTGCCAACGGTACTGGTCGTCCAAGACGACGGCGACGATGTTTCGTTCCTGACTGTAGTCGGAAGCCACGGCAAGGAGCGAATAGCCGGCAAGCGGCGTAAAGCCGGTCTTGGTGCCGATGAGATTCGGCATCTGCCCGAGGAGCTCATCGGTGTTGTTGATCTCGTGGGTGTATCTGCCGTCTATCGAGGTGATAGTGACGTGCTCTATGCGCATCATATCCCAAAGGATGTCATGTTTCAAAGCCTGGGCGGTGATGAGCGAGACGTCATAGGCCGAAGAATAGCATTCCTGCTCGCGTCCGTCCGGCTCAAGGCCCGATGGCGTGCAGAAGTGCGAATTCTTGAGTCCGAGCTCCTGGGCGCGCTCGTTCATGATAGCTGCAAATCCCTCCTGGGTTCCGCCGAGGTGTTTCCCGAGTGCGATCGCGGCATCGTTCGCGCTGTTCATGAGCGCCGCTTTGAGGAGGTCGCGCACCGTCACTTGTTCCCCTGGCTTGAGGCGTTCGCTTACGCAGTAGCCCGAGCGCGGACAACCGATGCGCGTTCCTGGCGCGTAGATTGCTTCCTCATCGATGGTTACGGGCTCGTCCAGGTTCTTCACGCGTTCTATCACGATGAGCGCGGTAAAGAGTTTGGTGAGCGAAGCGATCTGGCGCCGGTCTCCGGCATTATGCTCATACAGCACTTCCCCGGAATCGGCATCCAGGATCACCGACGCATGCGCTGTCGGGACGGCGAATCCGGGAGCGAAAGGCTTCATGATCGGCTGGAAGCCAGCGGCCAATCCCCGGTTTTCTGATACCAGCGGAAGAGGCTTCTCTTGGAGCGGAGTGGCTTCGAAACGGCTCTTTACATGAAACAAGGTGCCCAGAAGAGATCCGGCTTCTGCCCGGACAGACCAGTGATCCGGCAGGAAAACGAGAGCGAGAGCGATGAAAGATGCGAGGAAGAAGATTTTCCGCATAGGGATTTATGAGATTTCTTTGTTTTGTGGGACTGCACGGGTCTCCGGAAGCGTTTCTTCGGCATTGTCCATAAGGACCGTCAGGCGTTCATCCTGGGAAAGCGTCTCGAAGTCCGGCAGGTCTTCGCGCTTGCCGAGCCCGAGAGACTCGAGGAATTTGAAGCTCGGCGAGTAGAGATAGCCGCGCAGATCATTGGGATTCCCCTCGCGCTCGACGAGCTCCCGGAGGAGCAGGTTGCGGAGGGTAAAGCTGCAGTTCACGCCGCGGATCGTCTCTATTTCGGCACGGCTGATCGGCGCGCGGTAAGCGATGATAGCGAGCACTTCGAGCGCCGCTTTGCTCAAGTGTTCCTGAAGCGATGATTTGGTGATAGCTTCTACAGCGTTCTGGTTTCCGGCTTTGGTAGTCAGGCGGACCGCGTCGCCGTTCTCGATGAGTTGGAGTCCGGAGGAAGGGTCGTTCTCGTAGCGTTCCCGCAGAGCGGCAGCAGCGGCACGGATGTTCGGCTCATCAATCTCGAGAATCTTCGCGATTTTCCGGATCGGAAGCGGCTCACCGCTCACGAAGAGGATGGCTTCCAATGCTGCGATATCTTGGGGAGTCGGCATAGGAGTTTAGGATACGGATTCTTTCATACGCTTGATGCGTATATCGCTGAAAAATTTCTCTTGTTCGACGAAGATGTAGCGTTGTTTGATGAGTTCCAGCATGGCCAGGAAGGAAACGATGATCTCTACCTTGTCCTGGGCGTTCCCTGACATCTCATGGAAGGATGATTCTGCACGGCTGGAAAGGCTCTCTTTCAGGTGGAGCATCTTCTCCTCCAGCGTGATGATGCTCTTGAGCTCCTTCTCCGGAAGCGCTTCGAAAAGCGGGATGGTCCCGAGCACGCTCTTGAAAGCGTCGGCCAGGTCTTCTTTGGAAAGGCCTTTCGGCGGATAGAAAAGCGAGGCGACACCGAGGAAGCTATCCCTTCCGGCCACTGCCCTTCCGGCGGCGAAAAGGTGTTCGAGCTTCGCTCCGGCTTCGCGGTATTTCTGGTAGATCCGCAGGTGCAGTTCGAGGTCCTCGATCGCTTCTTCCTCTTCTTCGGTGAAGTTAAGGATCGGCAGGAGGGCCCGGGATTTGACCAAAATCAGCCTGGTGGCTACCGAGAGGAACGAGGCCAGGTGTTCCAAGGAGATGTCTGCCCGCGCTTCGATGAACTCCAAAAACTGGTCAGCTACTTTCGCGAGGCTGACTTCGGTGATATCGAGCTTTTCTTTCTCAATAAGAGTCAAAAGGACATCCAGTGGACCCTCGAATTGTTCCAGACGGATCCGGTATTCCATAGGCTGATTCCTCTTGAGAATACCATTTTTACCCCTATTTTCCAAGGGTCCGGACGCTTCCGTTTAAGCCGATTCCAAGACCTCTTTCTCACTTTGCGTGTCTTCCAGCTTGAGTGCGCTTATGAAGCTCATCAGAAGCACGAATGCGGTCAGGAAGAGGAAGCTTTTAAGCGGGAAAACCAGGAACAGCGCTATGGAGATGAAAGCGCCGACCATATTGGCGACCGAGCGCGTGGTCCGGAAGAAAGCGATGACGTCGGCGTCGCTCTGGTCTATCTGCTTGTAGAAATACGAGTCCCGGAGCACTTCGATGCCGGCAATCCCGACGCGCGTCGTGATCAGCATGAGCGTCACGAAGAGGAAGCTCTGCCCGGAGGAGAAGCCGAGGGCCAGGCAGCTTCCTGCCGTTATGAGAAGCGAGAGCGCGATAAGCTCTTTCTCGCCATAGGCACGGTCGGCGAGCACCCCGAGCGGGTACTGGAGGAGGATGAACGGCAGGAGCATGAGGGTGAACATGATGCCGAGATCGTTCCAGCTATACCCGAGCCCGAGGAGATAGAGCGGCATGTACACGAGGAAGAGCGCGTAGAAGAAGTCCATGCCGAAGGAGACGACGTAGATATGGAAGAGATTCTTCTCCCGGAGCATCTTCCGGAAAGTGGTGCGCAGGCGGATGCGTTCCAGAAGCACCCGGTTGTCATTCCGGAAAGAGAGCACTGCGATGGTGAAGACCAGCGCGTACCCGACGAGGAGCCAGAAGAAGATGCCAGCATACGTATCTTTCTCGAGCACCTTGATGGAGAGAAACGGCGCGAGGATGAGTCCCAGATTCATGATTGTCAGATAGAGTCCCCGGACTCTTCCGGAGACCGAGTCTTGCGAGTAGCCTTCGAGCAGGATATCCAGCGAGACCCAGGTGAGATTGATCGCGACGATGAGCAGGACCAGGATCGCGAGCGAAAGCCAGGAAAGCGGGAGGCTTGAGAGGAATGCCGAAGCCACGACTGTGATACCGAGAAAAAGATAGAGCGTGCGGGATTTCCCGAGGAAACGCACGAAGGCCTGGAGGAAGAAGAGGGCGAGCAGGACGAGGGAAAAGGTGACGAAATAGAAGGCTCCCAGACGCTCGGTGCCGACGAGCGGTGCGATGTAGGCCGAAAGGATGTAGATAAGAAAAGCGTCGAGGAAACCCATGAGGAACGAGACCAGGTTCACGAGGCGTACTTTCCGCCGATTATAGATTTCATCGTGCATAGCGTTTTTCTTTTTTATTTAACGGAGGCATCCCGGCACGTAGCCGGCCTTCCGGGCCTCTTCTTCGGAAGCGAAACAGCGCCGGTTCTCCGGCTTGATGCGCTTGGCCGGGGCGCAGCTCGGCAGATGGTATTTGTCCGAATTCTTGCTCCCGACAAAGAGACAATTCGCTTTCTCGGCGCTCGTCGCCACCGGCTCGAGACCGCTCTTCATACTCGTTTGAGTCTGGCTGGAACCGGTACTTTGTTCCGGCGGCAGCGCTCCGTAATCAGGAATCTTGATGATCAGCGGCTCCGGGGAAGCCTTCCCGTTCTCGATCATCCGTCCGGCCTGGAAAGCCAGCATACAAGCCAAAAAAAGCACCGAAAACGGAAGGATTTTCCCCTTCTTTTCATTCCAGAATGCAAGGAGCTCGGGCATGGGAAGACAGTTGACAATAGGATAAGATATGATATACTCATCCAGTATAACAAATCTGTAAGTAATCAGGCTATGGCACACAGAAAAGCCGGTGGCTCTACCCAATTAGGCCGTGACTCCATTTCCAAGCGTTTGGGAGTGAAGCTTTACGGTGGGCAGCTTGCCTCTGTCGGCAATATCATCATTCGTCAGCGCGGTACCAAATTCCATCCTGGCAAGAACGTCAAGCGCGGCGAAGACGATACGCTCTTCTCGCTCATAGACGGCGTCGTCGAATTCCAGGCCAAGAAGGTCAAGGATTTCACCGGCCAGCTCTCCCGTCGCACCTTCGTGAACGTCCTTCCCAAGGAATAAGGCCGGTTCACTCGAAAAACACCCCCCTTCCGGGGTGTTTTTATTTTTTACAAAAAACTCTCCCTGAACTTCCTCTCCAGAACCCTCCAGGGAGGCTTGGAAGGACGGAAAAGCATGGTCTTCGAGTAAGAGATTTCTTACTGCTTCTTCTTCCCGGCCGAAGCTTTGAGGAAAGCGACGAAGAGCGGGTGCGGCGCGATGAGCGATGACTGGAATTCCGGATGGAACTGGGTAGCCAGGAAGAACGGGTGCTTCTTTACCGGCAATTCGGCGATTTCCATAAGCACGCCGTTTGGCGACGTGGCGGAAAAGACGAGGCCGGCTTCTTTGAGCTGCTCGACGTATTCCGGGTTCACCTCATAGCGATGACGGTGACGTTCCAAGACAGTCTTTCTCGCATAGGCCTTCCCGGCGAGAGAATTCGGGGCGAGTACCGCTTCGTAGTGGCCCAAGCGCATGGTAGCTCCGTAGTTTTTCTGGCGCAGATTCTCTTTCTGTTCCGGCATGATATCGACGACCGGGTTCTTCGTTTTCGGATCGGCTTCTACCGTATGGGCGTCCTTTATGCCGAGGACGTTCCGCGCGTATTCGACGACCGCGAGCTGCATGCCGTAGCAGAGCCCGAAGTACGGGATCTTGTTCTCGCGGCAGAAGCGGATCGCTGCGATCTTGCCTTCTATCCCCCGGCTGCCGAAACCGCCCGGGATGAGCACGCCGTCGTACTGCTTGAGCGTCTTCAGGTCGCTTTGCTTCTCTTCGAAATCGGTGCTGTCGATCCAGGTGAGCTCCAGGCTTTTGCCGATCTCGCACGCCGCGTGCTTCAGGGCCTCGATGACGCTGATGTAGGCGTCGGAGAGGACGAAGTCCCCAGTCTTGAAGTATTTCCCGACGACACCGATCTTTACCGTTTCTTTGGCGTTCCGGATGCGCTTCACGCGCTTCTCCCAGTCGGCGAGGCCTCTTTTGCGCGAGGATAGGCCGAGTTTCTTTAAGAGGATATCGCTTAGGTTGTCTTTCTCGAAATTGAGCGGCACCTGGTAGATACTCTCCACGTCCGGGGCGCTGATGACGTCTTCCGTGTGCACGTTGCAGAAGGTCGCGATCTTTTCCTTGCGCTTCTCGTCGAGCGGCCGATCGGCCCGCGCCACGATGATGTCCGGCTGGATACCGGTCCCGTTCAGCGTGCGGACGGCATGCTGGGTGGGCTTGGTCTTCATCTCGCCTACCTTCGAAGGCGTCGGCACATAGCTCACGATGGCCGTGATCACATCGGCCGGGTTCTCTATCTTCATCATGCGGACCGCTTCGAGGAAGAGGATGTTCTCGTACTCGCCCACCGTTCCGCCGATCTCGATGATGGCGATGTCGGCCGCATGCTTCGCGACGGAAGACTTGATGCGACGGATCACTTCGCGCGGGATGTCCGGCACGACCTGGACGCAGCGCCCGCGGTATTCCAGATTTCGCTCCTTCTCGATGACCGACTTGTAGACCAGTCCGGTCGTCATGTAGTTGTCGCGGTCGAGCTCCACGCCGAGGAAACGTTCGTAGTTCCCCATATCCTGGTCGGTCTCGTAGCCGTCTTTCAGGACGAAGACCTCCCCGTGTTCCGTCGGGTTCATCGTTCCGGCATCGACATTGATGTACGGGTCGATCTTGAAGGCCGTCACATTGAATCCTCGCGCCTGGAGGATCTTGCCGATCGAGGAAACGGTGATGCCTTTCCCGACACCGCTCATGACGCCGCCGACGACGAAGATATATTTGGTCCGGTTTCTCGTGTTCTTTTTGCTCATGCTCTTAGCGAAATGACGGTTTATAGAGAAAAAGCCGCTCTCCGGAATGGGGTGGGCGCGGCTTGGAAAGTTGCTGGGGAGAATCCATGTTCTAGGCTTTCTCTTTGATGACGAGCATTGCCGAGGCTTTGATACCGGATCCGAAATCGAAATTGATCGGGAACTCGCCGACCTGCTTCAAGGGCTTATCGAGGATGATCTGCCGCTCTTCTACCGCGGTGCCCTGGAGAGACAGAAGCGCTCGGATCTCTTTCTTGGATATGGAACCGAAGAGCTTGCCTTCTTTCGCCTTGCTCTCTATCTCGAAGCGCTTGCCATTCAGAGCGCTCGCTTTCTCGTTCAAGGCCTGTTTTCCAGCGGCTTCGTCTTGGGCGCGCTCTTTTGTCACGCGCTCTACATTACGGAGCGCTTCCGGAGTCGCCAGTACCGCGAGCCCTTCCGGCATGAGGTAGTTCAAACCATAGCCCGTGCGTACGTCGATGACGTCGCCTGACTTTCCGAGACTTTTCACGTCTTGCACCAGGATGACTTTCATACGGGAAGTTTTCCTTATTTACCCATATATTGTAGCGAGGATTTTTTCTTGTGGCAAGCGGAAATTCCTCGCTCTTCTGCGACTATTTACAAAACCTCTGAAATATGCTATAATGGTATTTGTACCTTAGAAAACGAAAGGGAGTGAGAAATGACAGGGAGACCCTCATTGCACATTTTTGAAAAAGGTCTTACGGGAAACGAAGACGGCAGAGCCAGACTTTTCAGCTGCTTGAAAGATCTGCCCGCTTCCCAGAAGCACATCTCGAGAGGCATCGATTCGCTGCATGCCTACAAGCTCATCGGCATCGCGCAGGCGCTGTACGGCTATGAAGGCAACGAGAGCGTAAACGGTATCATCATCGAGATCTGGCGGCTCCGCATGTTCGGGTTCGCACTGAAAAAGAAATTGCAGCTAGAAAAGAAGGTCGACGTCGGCGGTTTCCTCCAAACGGAGACGAGCCTCTACACCGACCATCCCTTCCCAATCCTGGATTTCTGGGAAGCCTCTTCAGAAGGCGACGAGATCCTCCAAAAACAGATCCGGACTATACGGAGCGCAATCAAGCTCTCGCTTTTACCGGAATAGAGAAAAGCCCAAGCATCTTCATGACTTGGGCTTCTTTTTTTATACGATGAGCATGCTGTCGCCGAAAGAGTAGAAAGCGAATTTTTCCTGGATCGCGATCCGGTACAGTTCCATGATCCCGCGCTTGCTCCCCTTGCTCCGGAGAAAAGCGTCCACCAGGAGAAGGAGCGAGGTCTTCGGCAGATGGAAGTTCGTGATGAGGCCGTCGACAGCGAGGAACTCGTAGGGCGGCCGGATGAAGATATCAGTAGCGCCGTTGTATTCCCCCCGGATGCCTTCATGCGCCAGGAATTCCAGCGAGCGCACCGTCGTCGTGCCGACCGCGATGACAGGACGGGCTTCACTCTTCGCTCTTTCTATGGCAGATACAGTCTCTTCAGGAATATGGACGCGTTCGGCATGAAGCTTGGCTTTCTTGAAATGCTCTTCCTGGAGCGGCGCGAATGTCCCGAGTCCCACATCCAGCGTGATAAAGCGCGACTCGATCCCCTTCTCTTCGAGCCTCTCCTCTACCCGTTCGGTAAAGTGGAGTCCTGCTGTGGGCGCAGCGACGGACGCTCCTTCTTTGGCGAACGTCGTCTGGTAGCGCAGACGCGCTTCACGCTCGTCCCATTCAACATCCTCCAGGTAGTGCGGGAGCGGGGTCTTCCCGAATTCATCGACAAGCGACTGGAAAGACTTGGTGTTGCCCTCGCTCGGCGTCATATAGAAGATATTCTCATCCTGCACCCTGACCGTCAGGCTGTTCCCGTCCGGGAAGAAGAGCTTCTGGCCGACCGTCGTCTTCCGATCGACGAGAGCGGGGATGCGCTCCTCGGATTCCATCTGATTCAGAAGCGCGAACACTTCTATCTTGCCGCCGGTTTCCTTGGCGAGCCACAGCCGGCTCGGCCGGACGCGGGTGTCATTCCGGACCAAGAGGGCGTTGTCCGGCAGATAGAGCGCGAGATTGCTGAACGTATCGAAACGGATCTCATCCGTCTTCGTATCATAGACAAAAAGCCGGGCGGCATCGCGCGGCTCTATCCCACGCTTGCGGATCAGTTCTTCCGGCAGCGTGTAATCGTATTGTTCCAGGTCTTTGTATTCCATACCTAGAGTTCGAGCATCGGGACTTCGATCGCTATGATATCCGTCTCTTCGGCAAATGCGAGCGGCACGCTCTCCGTTTCCCAGATGCCCACCGCGTCGCGCGTCTCGAACGCCTGGTCCCCGATGGTCCCCTTCCCGAAAACCACGAAGAAATAGACGCCGTTCCCTTCTTTCTTCATGCGATAGTCAGTTTTTTCTCCGGGAGCGAAGCGGCCGCGGGAGATCCAGGCATCCTGCTGGATCATCAGCTTCCCGTCTTCTTCGTCCGGGCCGACCAGCTGCAGGAAGGCATTGTGCATAAGAGCCTCGTCGAAACGCTTCTGGTCGTAGCGGGCCGAAAGATGCATCGCCCGAGAGAGGATCCAGACCTGTATCAATTTCACCGGTTCCGTCTCTGAAGCGTTGAATTCCGAATGCTCCACACCGGTGCCGGCGCTCATCACCTGCACCTCGCCAGCCGAAACGGTTTCCGCAGAGCCCATACTGTCCTTGTGAGCAAGACCCCCTTCGAAGGGAATGGTGATGATCTCCATATCCCGATGCGGATGCGTCGGGAAACCTTCGCCCGGCGCGATCTCGTCATCGTTGATTACCCGAAGCGCCCCGAAATGCAGACGGTTCGGGTCGAAATAGTTCGCGAAACTGAAGCTGTAGTGCGTCTTGAGCCAACCGTAATCAGCACCTGCCCGCGATTCGTTCTTGATATAGATCTTTTGCATGGAATTTCCGCTTAATGGTGGACTACATCCTACTCAATTGGAACTCTATCATAGCAGAACTCCGAACTTGGCAAGAACTAGGGATGGCTATTGAAGAGATTCAATTCGTATAATCCCTCTGTTCTTTGTTTTCTGGAAGACCGAGATCAACAAACACAAATGAGACACCAAGTTTTTTCATTTCTTCTACAGGATTTTCTACTCGTTCAACTGTAACAGGACTCACTGCTTCCTCTGCTATCACCTCCCTATCCCCTAACCCTTCTTTATAGAGAAATTTATCTGTTCCAAAATGATACACATATCCGCCATCACCATACATTTTTTGTAAGCTTTCTTCCAAAGAACCAAATCCCAATATGACAACGGTTTGATCGTTGCCATACAAGTCTACTCCCATACCATAATGGGCAGTTTTCCCGTCTATTTCATAAGGAGCCCGATGACAAGTATACGCCAGAGCAATCCACTTATGCGGAGTTGCATGGAATGATTCCTGATCAAAAATAACTTCTCTTTCGCCACTTTCACCCGTGCGCTCCCGAACATTTCTTCGGGGCATGGCGTGATCCGAATCAAATTCTTTATGTGAGCCGTGATAAACAAATTTTTCCATGTTCATAATTGTTGTGGACCTGGGCGGAATCGAACCGCCGGCTGTGCAATGCGAATGCACTGTTTTACCACTAGACTACAGGCCCGAAAAATACCACAATAAAGCTATTGTAAGCCAAAATGAGAGAAAAGGTAAGACTCCTTTCAAATCGTTTCCACCTCTGCTATTACCTTCTCAAGCACGGCATCCTCCGCGCCGAAGAGGAACCTGGTACGGAACTTCTTGCCCGCAAGAAAAAGCGGCAGCCAGTAGATATCGTCCGGCCACATCGTGCCGTATGGAATATCGGAAAACGAGAACCACTCTGGCCGCATCTCTTCGGTTTCCACCGGTTCGCCGTCCCAGGCATCGACCCGGAACACATGCACCTCGAGGATTTTTCCGCGCTCGGCGTCGAATTCGAACTCGTGGATGCCGACTTTCTCCATTTCGGCGATCACAATACCGCACTCCTCTTCTGTTTCCCGTCTGGCCGCCGCCTCGATCGTTTCTCCCGCTTCCACCTTGCCCCCGAAGCCGTTCCAGCGTCCCGCCCCGAAGCCGCGCTTCTTCATCCCGAGAAGCACTTTGCCGTCTTTCACCGCCAGGCAGAGGGTCAGGAGCTTTCGCATAGGCTCTGGTTCAATTTGGTCATAAGAGTTTAAGCAAGCTTCTTATGTTCCGGAGCGTTTATGGCTCCGCAGCGCTTATACTTGAGGCCCGATCCGCACGGGCATGGGTCATTGCGCCCGATGAGCTCCTGATTGACGAGCGGGGCCTGCTTTTGCATATTATCCGAAGCTCCCCCGCCTGCAACGCTCTGCGTAGCAGTGCGGGTAGGGAACTGTTCGATCTCTTCGCTCGCTCCCTGGAAGCGCATGTCGCGCTGTTCGAGAGTCGGCACCGGCACACCGGTTTCCACTTTGAGGATGGTCATGAGGTACGTTTTGCGCACGGAATCCATGAGTCCCAAGAACATATCATAGGCCTCGCGCTTGTATTCGATGAGCGGATCCTTCTGGGCGATACCGCGGAGTCCGATGCCCTGGCGCAGATA
Organism: Candidatus Moranbacteria bacterium RIFCSPHIGHO2_01_FULL_55_24; assembly: GCA_001786575.1. GTDB lineage: Bacteria > Patescibacteriota > Minisyncoccia > Moranbacterales > UBA1568 > UBA1568. The sequence continues at coordinate 76,901 of MFRW01000009.1, forward strand.
GTCGATTTCATCGAGGTGGTTCATCCAGAGCGTATCGAGCGAGCGCAAGTACAGGGCGCGCTGGATCACATTCCAAGTATCCTTGCCGAAAACAGCTTCTTTCTCGCTGTATGCCTTCTTGATCTCTCCGATGAGGTATTCCAGCATCAGTCCGCGTTTCTCTGCCTCGTCTTTCGAACGGTCGTTCTGGATCGTTTCCAGTTTCTTCGCCGCATCGATCTCATTTATGGCCGGCGCAAGCATATTCGCTTCCGCGATGATCTCCTTCAACTGCCAGTCAGACTCATCGCCAGCCGTATGGAAGCTGATGACCCGATCGAGTTCTTCCGAAAGCAGGTTGAACGTCTCATCCTTCATGGATGAGATACCGAGGATATTCTTCCTCTTGCGGTAGACGACTTCGCGCTGCTTGTTCATGACGTCATCGTATTCGAGGACGTGCTTCCGGATATCGAAGTTATAGCCCTCGATCTTCGACTGGGCGCTTTCGATGGTCTTGGAGATGAGCTTGTTCTGGATAGGCTCGTCTTCCGGCAGGCCGAGAGTGGTCATCATGTTCTTCATGCGCTCGCCGCCGAAGCGCCGCATGAGCTCGTCTTCGAGGGAAATGAAGAACTGCGATGCGCCCGGGTCGCCCTGGCGTCCGGCACGGCCGCGCAGCTGGTTGTCGATGCGGCGCGCCTCATGGCGTTCGGTACCGATGATGAAGAGGCCGCCCCGCTCCCGCACGCCATCCCCCAGTTTGATGTCCGTTCCGCGACCGGCCATGTTCGTAGCGATCGTAACGCCGTCTTTCTGGCCGGCATTCGAGACGATCGCCGCTTCGCGTTCGTGGTTCTTGGCATTCAGGACTTCATGCGTGATGCCTTCCTGCGTAAGGAGCGCGCTCAAATACTCCGATTTCTCGATGGCGATAGTTCCGATGAGGACCGGCTGGCCGGTGGCATGGATCTCGCCTACGCGCTTGGCGATCGCCCGGAATTTGGCTTCTTCGGTCTTGTAGACGATATCGGCCAAGTCTTTGCGGACCATCGGGCGGTTCGTCGGGATCTCGATCGCCTCCAGCTTGTAGACTTTGACGAATTCTTCTGCGGACGTGAACGCCGTACCGGTCATACCGGCAAGTTTGTCGTAAAGGCGGAAATAGTTCTGGAAAGTGATGGTAGCCAGAGTGCGGGTTTCGCGCTGGACGGTGACGCCTTCTTTCGCTTCGATCGCCTGGTGGAGTCCTTCGCTGTAGCGGCGGCCGGGCTGAAGGCGCCCGGTGAAGTCATCCACGATGATCACCTGGCCGTCCTTCACCACATAGTCGCGGTCGCGGGCGAAGATGATCTCCGCTTTGAGCGACTGTTCCAGATGGTGCACGTACTGCACGTTTCCCGAGGCGTAGAGATCGCCCATCCCGAGGAGCCGTTCGACGCTGTTGATGCCTTCATCGGTGAGCGTCACCACCCGCATCTTCTCATCGACGATGTAGTCCTTCTCGGCTTGCAAGCGGGGAACGATCTTCGCGAAGCGCTCGTAGAGCTTCCCCGACTCGGTGTCCGGAGCGGAAATGATAAGCGGGGTACGGGCTTCGTCGATCAGGATGGAGTCGACTTCGTCGACGATCGCGAAATGAAGCTCGCGCTGCGTCATGTCTTCGAGGCTCGAGACCATGTTGTCGCGCAGGTAGTCGAAACCGAACTCGTTGTTCGTCCCGTAGGTGATATCGGACTGGTAGGCCTCGCGCCGGCTCACCGGAATGAGGTTTTCCATCTCGATGCTCACTTCGTCGCTATCTGCGACATGCACTTCGAAGCGGTATGAGACTCCCTGGGAAACGATACAGGCTGTCGAAAGTCCGAGGAACTCGTACACCCGTCCCATCCAGTTGCAGTCACGCTTGGCCAGATAGTCGTTGACGGTGACGACGTGCACTCCTTTCCCCGTAAGGGCATTCAGATAGATGGGAAGCGTCGAGGTGAGCGTCTTGCCTTCGCCGGTCTTCATTTCGGCGATTTTCCCATTATGAAGAGCGATGCCGCCCATGAGCTGGACATCGTAGTGGCGTTCATTGATCACGCGTTTGGCCGCTTCGCGCACGACTGCATAAGCCTCCGGCAGCAGGCTGTCGAGGCTCTCGCCTTTCCCTAAGCGTTCTTTGAATTCAGCTGTTTTCGCTTTGAGCGCTTCGTCAGAAAGGGCGCTGATGCTCGGTTCGTGGGAATTGATGCTCTCTACGAGCGGCAGGAACTTCTTCACTTCGCGCTCATTCGAGCCGAAAATCTTTTGGAGAAAAGCCATACGGTCTTGGAAACAAAGGATATCTTCCTATACTACCAGGACGGCTTTGCGGCGTCAAAAGGCCTAAAAGCGGGCAGAATCGTCGAGGACCGTGTTTTTCTTGATAGAGCGACTGCCGCGGATTTTCAGGTCGTGGCTTCTCGTCCGTTTCTTGCCGATCTGGATCTCCATCTCGTCGATGGCGATGTCCGTAGAGCCTTCGATGCTTTCGCTCGTCTCTTCGGACCGGAAGAGGTCATGCGGGGTTTTCACCATGATTTCCACCCGGAATTTCCCCTTTTTGTCCATGTCGATCTCTACTTCGAACTCGCTTACGGGGTCGACCAGCTTTTCGATCCTTTCGAGGCGCTTCAGGATATACTCCTGGGTCCTTTCATCGATATCCACTCCTTGGTAAAAAAATCGGAGATTCATCATATGGCATACATTAGCGGCTTAGATGCTCCTATTATACCATGCGGGGATTTTCCTCTTTACACAGGCAAAGTCGTCAGACTGGTAAGCGTATCCAGGAAGAATGGGATGGCGAAAAGGAGTCCGAGAAGGGGCAGCAGGAAAAAAACAAGGGAAAGCACAAGTGTGTAGAGGAAGTATTTGCGCGTCTTCTCGGCAGAAACGTAGATGGCATCCAGCTTCCTCTCTTGCTCCTCGAGTTTTTTCAGTATCTCTTCCATATTTTTTCTTTAAAAGCCGACGTATTGCACTTCTTCCTTGAGCTGGATAGAGAACTCGTTCCGTACCCGGGTCTTCGCTATGCTCGCGAGCGTGATGATGTCTTCGGCGGTGGCGTTCCCGGTATTGATGAGGTAGTTCGGATGCTGGTTGCTGATCTTCGCTCCCCCGATCTGCTTGCCGCGCAGTCCCACACGATCGATGAGCCAGCCAGCCGGAAGCCGGCCGTTTTTCGACGGCATGCCGGAATCGCGCTCGAAGATCTCATGGAGAGACTTGTCTGTAACGATCGGATTCACGAAAAAGGATCCGGCCGAAGGGATGTCTTGGGGATGTTTCGCTTCGCGCTTCGCAAGCGTCTCGCGCATCGTCGCGAGAAGCGCGTCCGGATCGGCACCTTTCTTCAGGCGCAGGTCGGCCGAGAGAACCAAAAGGTGCGGGTACTTCTTGAAAATGCTCGTGCGATAGCCGAACTCGCAGTCGCTCTGCGAGAACTCCCGCAAAATGCCGCTTTTGAGATCGATCGCTTTCACCTTCTCGACGATGTTCCCGATCTCGGTACCGAAAGCTCCGGCATTGCCGCGGACCGCGCCGCCGAATGATCCCGGGACGCCTGCCAGCCGTTCGATACCGGAAAGGCCGCGTTCCTGGGCCAGACTCACGACGTCCCCGAGCGGCACTCCGGCACCGGCATAGATCCTGTCGTTCTCCGCTTCTTTCCCTCCGCCGACCATATGGATGATGATTCCGGAAAATCCCTTATCGGAAAAAAGAATGTTGCTTCCGCCGCCAAAAATATACTCTTTCAGCTTGTTTTTCTCGGCGAACTCGCGCGCCTTCATAAGCGAAGTCGTGTCCGTTACCTGGACATAGTAACGAGCCGTTCCGCCGACTTTGAAAGTGGTGAGCGGTGCGAGAGGCACGTTTTCCTGTATCTTCTGCATGTTTTTGTTTTTTCCTCCTTAAGTACCTATGGCTTCTAGCTTTTTCTTGCGAGCTTGTGCGAGAGTTTCCAGACGTCTCCTGCCCCGAGCGTGACGACGAGGTCATTCTTCCCGAGACCGCTTTGGAATTCCTCAAGGAACGCTTCGCGATCATCCGGAATCATCTGCGCTTTTCCGGGGAAATAGCGATTGATCTTGTCGGCCAGGTCTTCCGAAGAGACTCCTCCCTGCTTCTCGCGCGCGCTGCCGTAAATCGGGAGAAGCCAGATCTGATCCGCATCATCGAAACTCTGTGCGAAGTCATCCAGAAGCGCCTTGGTGCGAGTGAACGTATGGGGATGAAAGAAGACTTTGAGCCTCCGTTTCGGATAAAGCGCCCGGAATGCCTGAAGCGTCGTCCGGATCTCTTCCGGGTGATGAGCATAATCATCATACACCAAAGCTCCGAAACGCTCACCCAAGTACTCGAAGCGGCGTTCCGTTCCTCTGAAGCGGGAGAGGGCTTTCTCCATCTTTTCGGTATTCTCTCGCAGTCCTGTAAGGAGCGCTATGACCGCCGTAGCATTCAGCGCGTTATGACGGCCGGCGAGCTGGAGCGAGAACTCACCGAGTTCCGTGCCCGCGTGGTTTACGGTGAACGTCTGTGTGATGCCGTCTTGGGGCAGCACGCCTTCCGTGGCATGGACGACATTGTTCTGGATCAGGAAATCGGCGCCTTCCAGGAAACCGTAGGAAAATTTCTGACACTCGGCCTCGAGCGCCACATCTATGACATCCCGCGAATCAGAGCAGTAGACGAGGATGCCGTGGCGCGGAATCTTCATGACGAAGGCCTTGAAGACCTCCAGGTATGCTTCTTTCGTCTTGAAGAAATCCGGGTGGTCCCAATCGACGCTCGTGAGGATGACTCCGAACGGCGCATACTCCGCGAGCTTGTTCTGGTATTCGTCCGCTTCCAAGACCAGGTACTTGCCGCGGCCGGCCAGGGCCGAGCCGTTCCAGCTCACGATGCGGCTCCCGACGATCGCCGAAGGATCGGCTCCGATCGCCCGGAGGGTGTCGGCCAAGAGCGCGCTCGTGGTCGTCTTGCCATGAGTGCCGCAGACCGCGAGTGTCATCATCGTTTCGGTGAGCTTCCCGACTGCCTGCGGATAACTCATGACCGGAATCCCGAGCGTATGCGCATGGGCGAGTTCCGGGTTCTTTTCTTTGGAATACGCCGTAGAGTAGATGACGATATCGGTTTTTGCAGGGATATTCTTCGGATCGAAAGATTCGCGGTACTTGATCCCGAGCTTCTTGAGGAGAGCATCGGTATAGAACTTTTCCGGTACATCCGAACCGGTAATGTGCGCGCCGCGCAGGGTAAGGAGCTCTGCAAGCGCCGTCATTCCGGCGCCTTTGATGCCGATCATGTGGACGCGCGTATTGGGAGTAAAGACGGATGTTTCCATAGGAGAGGCTTAGGCTGCGATAAGAGCTTCCAATCCGTCCGCGATCGCCTGGGCCGCGTCCGGATGATAGAATGCTCCGATGCTTTTTCCGAGAGCTTCGCGTTTGGCAGGATCTGCGAAGAGCTCTTCGAGAGTGCGGAGCAGGATATGCTCCCCGAGGTTCGGCTCTTCGATGACCACCGCGCCTCCGATGTGGGCGATCTCGTAGGCATTCAGGCGCTGCTCGTCATTCGCCGCACTTCCGAGCGGAACGAGGATAGCCGGTTTCTGATGGGCGGCGATTTCCGCGATCGATCCGGCACCGGCCCGGGAAAGAACGACGGTAGCAAGTTCGTAGGCATCCGCGAGCTCGGTTCCGGAGAAGAAGGCTTGCGGCCGATAGCCGCTCCCCTCGGGATCGATGCCGGCGTCCCGGACAGCTTGGATGATCGCTTCGTGGTTCTCTATGCCGGTCTGATGCAATACCTGGATGCCTCGTTCGAGAAGCTCCGGGAGGATGCGGAGCAGGGCTTCGTTCAAAGTGCGGGCACCGAGGCTTCCCCCGATAATGAGGAGCGTCGGTTTCTCGGCTGACAGACGGAAAAGACCCGCCCCTCTCGCTTTGTCGCCGGCAAGCACTTCTTCGCGCACCGGATTTCCTGTCAGCGCCGTCTTCTTCTCATCGAAGAAACTCCGCGCGCTCGGGTAGGCGATCGCAATACGCGAAGCGAAACGTCCCAGGAAGCGGTTGGCATAGCCGGCTGTGGCATCCGAATCGTGGATGAGTACCGGAATGCGGTAGAAGCGTGCCGCGAGAACTACCGGCACGGAAGCGGAACCGCCTTTGGAGAAGACGGCATCCGGCATGAACCGGAAGAGATACCAGAGGCTCTGGAAAAATCCGAGCGGGATCTTGAACGGATCCACGAAATTCTGAAGCGAGAAGTAGCGGCGCCACTTGCCGGTCATTACGTACTTCGCCGGGATGCCATACTCGTCCATGATCCCCGCACCGAACTTGCCCTTAGGGCCGATGAAGAGGAACTCGTACTCGCCCGGGCGGCGCTTGGCGAGGGTCTCGGCCACCGCAAGCAGCGGGAAGGTATGCCCTCCGGAAACTCCGCCTGTCAAAACTATCCGATATCCTTTCTGCATATCCAGATTCGCGAGAAAAAGCTTGAAACAAGGAATGATTACCCCTTCAGTCTAGAGTGTTTGCTTATGTTCAGCAAGATTCCGATAGAAGCCAGAAGCACGGCGAGAGAGGTGCCTCCGTAACTGATGAGCGGAAGCGGAACTCCGGTCAGCGGAATGAGCCCCGAGATGGCCGAGATATTGATGAACGCCTGCCCGACGATCCAGGCGACGATACCCACCGCCAAGAGCCGGCCGAAATCGTCCGGAGCGGCCTTGGCCGCGCGCAGTCCCCGCCACATGACGAAGAGGAACAGTCCGATGACGATAACGCCTCCCATGAGGCCGAACTCTTCTCCCAAAACGGCGAAGATGGAGTCTGTCACCGGCTCCGGCAGGTAGTTGAATTTCTGGCGGCTCTGTCCGAGACCGATTCCGAAAATTCCTCCTGATCCGAGCGCGAGGAGCGCTTGGGTGATCTGATAGCCGGATCCTTGCGGATCATGGTCGGGATTGAGGAAAACGAGAAAGCGCTGCATGCGATACGGGGCTATCTTGATAAGAAGCGCAAGAAACAGGAATCCGGCTCCGAAGAGTATGCCGATGTGTCCCAGGCGCGCGCCGGAAGCGAAGAAGATGGCGATCGAGATGAGGAAGATCAGGCCGAGCGTTCCGGTGTCCGGCTGCTTGATGATGAGGAAACCGACGATGGAAAGCAGAAAAAGGAACGGGACGAATCCTTCGAAGAAGTCCGCCGCCTTGTCCCGGCCTCTGCTCGAAAGCCAGGCCGCGAGATAGAGGATAATGGAAAGCTTCATCACTTCCGACGGCTGGAAGGAGACAGGGCCGAGCTGTACCCAGCGGGCCGCACCGTAAACCGTCGTGCCGATCCCCGGGATGAAGACGAGAACCAAAAGCGCGAGCGCAATGATGAATACCGGTACCACGAAGCGCTCCCAGATGCGGTAGTCGATCTTCTGGAAGATGAAGAGGAAGAAGAGACCGACGCCGAGACCTAAGAGCTGCTGCTTCAGGAAGTAGTATTCATCCCCGAAGCGCGCTTCTCCATAGAAGACGCCGGCGCTCGCGATCATAAGAAGACCGATCCCAAGGAGCGCCAGGATAGCCAGGAAGAGACTCTTATCGAATTGGGGTTTCCACGCAAACATCGATTCGGAACTATTTAGGTATTTTTTTTGGAATGCTCTTTGCGCCACTTGGCAATCGCTTCGTGGTTCCCCGAGAGGAGTGTTTCAGGCACTTTGAAATCGCGGAAGACTTCCGGCTTGGTGTACTGCGGGTACTCCAAAACCCCGCTTTCGCTATGGGACTCTTCCACGATGCTCTCGATGTTCCCGAGTACTCCGGGAAGCAGCCGCGAGACGGAATCTGCGACCACAAGCGCGGCGATCTCTCCGCCGGTGAGGACATATTCGCCGATCGATACTTCCTCGTCTACGAAGTGTTCGGAAACGCGCTCATCGACGCCCTCGTAGCGGCCGCACACGAGAATGAGGCGTTCGTAGGTTTCCGAAAACTCTCTGGCTTTCGCTTGCGTATAGAGAGAGCCTTTGGCGGCGAAAAGGATGGTCCGCGTCTTGAGATCGGGAGCCAGGCTTTTTACGTGTTCGATCGCAAGCGCCACCGGCTCGGCCTTGAGTACCATGCCGGCACCGCCACCATAAGGGGTATCGTCTACCGTCTTGTGCTTGTCAAAAGCGAAGTCTCGCAACTGATGGAAGCGGACTTCGATCTGGTTTTCCTGGCGCGCCTTCTTCAGGATAGATGCTTCGAAATACGGCGAAATACTTTCCGGAAATAGAGTGATGATATCGAAACGCATGCGGCCTTCGCTTAAAAACTTATAATCAAGACAAACTCTTCGCTATTCTAGCACATTTTGGAGACAAAAAAGCCCTCAATCGAGGGCCTTTTGCACATGCGCGTTTTCTTCCAACCTACTCGACTCGGCTTAGCACCGTATCGCGGCTCATTTCGAATGAATGCTCCTCACGGGAACCGTCACTCTTGATGACAATGACTTTGACCGGCACATCCTTCATGCCGGGCTGTTTTTGTATTTTCAGGTCATACCAGTGCCGCTCCATATTCTGCGGCAGTATGTAGCGATACTCGAGCGTCTTTTCGCTTCCGAGCGGTACTTGGACGATCGTTCCGGCGTACTTCCGGCCCAGTTCTTCTCCGTACACGACCGGGTGCGACAGATTGGAAATGCTCTCGATGTAGCTCCCCTTCGGGACATATACCCGGGTGTAGCCCTGGTAGTCCTTGGTCAGATAGCTCTTCTCCTTGGCAGTATGGCGGTAGGTGATGCGGAGGAGCGCTTCCGGTTTCTCTTTCGAAAGGTCGACGGTATACTCGTACGCGCGCTCCATGTAGAGGTCGCTCTTGAACGCATTCATGTTGGAGTCGACGACGAAAAGATAATCATCCTTCCACTCCTGATCGAAGCGTCCGTCCCAGCCGGCTTTCTCCACTTGGGCCTGGAGGGCTTCATCGCGGAAGAGAATCTGGATGTCCTTCCGGTGAAGGTCGGCCAGGAGCACCTTGAAAAGCTCGTATTTCTTGTGAATCGGCAGATCTTTGGCCCGGCTCATGATCTGGCCGGCAATGAGTCCCATGATCGATTTGCGCTCGCCGAACGGGATGTTCTGCTTCACATAGTCCTGCTCCACCTGGTATTCCAGGTCGAGAATCGCGTTCTCCGAGCCGTAGGTTCCTGGGTACCCCTCGATTTCCACCGGTCCGGTGATCTCGAGGAACGAGGCCAGCACATGCGTGGTGATCGCAATCACTCCGTCGAATCGCTCCTCGCCCTTCCCCATATGATAGAAGTCCTCTGCCTGGTTGGCATTCGTCGGAAAATCCGGCGAAAAATTCGAGTCGCGAAGCTTCCAGCTCTTGACCCCGAGCGTTTCCTTCATGGGGTAAGGAGCAGGTACCGTGTCCGGGATGCGTCCGTCGAAGTTGATCGTGTCGTGGACTTGGAGCGATGTCGGATCGCCATCCTTTATCTTGAGGATCCCGAAAGACCCGATAAAGCCGCCACCGGGCCGCAGCTCCATATCGTTCTGGAAAAGGATGAGGAAACTTTTCTCCTCACCGCCGGTATCCATGAGAGCTTGAGCAAGTGTCACGACTGTGTCCAGATCGGTCTTCGTCTCTTCCTTAGCAGGCAGCCATCCGAGGAGCGTCCGCAGGCTTTCCAGGCCGCCGCGCTTCAATTCCCAGAATACGAACCAGCCGGAAAGGAACACCATCGAAATGATGACGAAGGCGATCCAAAATCCCTTTGAGCGCTGTTGAGACATAATGGTTCCGTTACGAATGAATTAGATTCACTTGATCGGATTGCCGCGAAGCAATTCGTTGAGTCTCCGTTTGTATTCTTCGATCGTCGGCTCGCTCACGTCTTTCTTATAGAGTTGGTCCGGGCCGATGGCCGGCTCCGGGGCCGTTTCCGGTTCTTCTTCGCTTTCCGGTTCTTCCGAAGAGGGCTCTCCGCTTGCGAACATGGAACTCCAGGCTTCTTCGTCGAGTATCGGCAGATTGCTCGGTGCGGACGATTTCTTCTGGAAACTCACTCTCGGTCCCGCAGCCTGCGGTAGAGCGCCTTCGGTGTTTTCGAACGAGAGACCTGCCGGCCTTACCGGAACGAACTTGTCGGGATTGATCCAGGGCACGCTCTCTCCTACCGGGAGCTTTCCTTCGCTCTTTTTCGGAAGCGCCTCTTTATACACCGGGACGAACTCGCTTTGAGGACCGCGCCGCGGAGCAGCACCTCCGAGGAAAGACAGGATTCCGAAGAAAATACTCGTTACCGCCAGAGAGGTAACGAATGCTACCGCTGCCAAGAGCGCTGGCTGCGCTATTTTCGGCCCGGTAATCGGTCCGTCGATCACGCGCACTTTCACGTCCTTTTCTATATCATAATACAGGCTCGCGGTCTGAAGCAGGGCTTTGAGCACCGCCTTCGAGAGATCCTGGGCATCGGCCGCATTCGATTGGGAGACCGTCAAGCGGAGCGTGCTTCCTTCCGAGCCGCTCTCGGAACGCATGACGCTTTGCCAGTAGTCTTTGCGCTTGTCCAGCTGCTTTCCGGCGGCCGGGTCATCAAGCGTTTCGTCCTGCTCCAAAACACGATTGTAGAACGAGAGGGTTTCGGCGATATCCGCAAGCGATCCGGCGACCTCTCTTGTTTCCTGGCTCCCGTTCCCTACGAAGAGCAGCGTGGTTTCGGACTCGTAGACCCGGAAAAAATCCAGCCAGAAGAGGAACGCTGCGAGCGTCACGAAAAAGAGCGTGACGAGATATGTCCGCCCCCATGAGCTTTGGAAAAATTGTTTACTTCGTACGAGCATGGACGTAGTTTCCTTTTGCGGAGTAAGCGTGGATCGTCTCTTCATATACCTCGAGCGTGCGCCGAGCGATAGCATCCCAGCTATAGCACTTTTCTGCGCGCTCCTTGGCGACGTGAGCGATCATCTTCGCCTCTTCGGGCCGATTGATATAAAAAGCCAGTTTCTCTTTCAGGTCTTCGACATCTTTGTTGCGGAAGGACACACCGGCACCGTTCTGGATAGCTTCCAGATTGGCCGGAATATCGCTCACTATCGCCAGGCGTTCCGAAGCCATAGCTTCGAGGAGCGCGAGCGAGAGCCCTTCGTCTTCTGACGGCTGGACGAACAAAGCAGCGTGCGAGAAGAGCGCATCCAGATCGGAACCGCTCTGCTCGCCGAGAAAAACGATGTTCGGACATCCTACGCTTATGGTTTCCAGATACTCGGCATACTCGGAAGTATTCGCCGGGCTTCCGACGATCGCCAGTTTGAAGTTGTTCGGGATCTTGCTCTTCTCTTCGAGTTCCCGGAATGCCTTGATGAGGTAGTGGATGCCCTTATGGCGCACCAGGCGGCTCACCGAAAGCGCGTAGCGTCCCGGCCGGAGTCCCCACTGGGAAAGGCTTCGCGTATCCGTCTCGATGCGCACTTCGGCGCCGTTCGGAATGAATGAGAAATCCTTCTTATACGTTTCTGTCGCGTATTTCTGGAGCGTTTCACTGATGACGATGGTCTTTTCCGGTACCATGCAGGTGAAGCATTCCGCGATGCGCAGGCACAGACGCGCAAAAGCGTTCCACTTCTGATGGAAGTAATCCCGGCTATGGAACGTCGCGATGACCCGGGCGCTCGGCTTGAGCAAGCGCGGCAGGATCGAAAGGACGCTCGGGCCGATCGAGTGGTAATGGATCACTGCATAGTGCTCGAAGAAAATCGCATGGAGCGTCGCCGTAAGCGAATGCGTAATAGCCTCCAAATGCTTCGTATGAAGCGCAGGAGTATGCACGAGCCGTACGCCCATGTATTCGGTCAGGCGCGGATCGGTATAGGTGTCGCGCACGTATACCGTCACCTCGTGCCCGAGAGCCGCCAAGCGCACCGCGATATTCTCGACGTGCTTCTCGACGCCTCCGGAAACCGCAGGAATCCCTTTTTGTCCGATGAATGCGATTTTCATACGCTTCTTCTTAATGCTCTCCCTCCCCCTCCGAAAGAATGTACGACCAAGAGATTTAGTTCCCCCGGCCGAGAGCTCTGGTTAGAAGCCGCGGAGTACCCCTGAAATATTTCCGGCGCGGTTGCCTTCGATACGATTGGCATTCACTTCGGTACCGAAGATGATATTGGCCATGTTCTGGAGTCCGGCAGTCGTGCGAGCCACTTTCGCTACGCCGTAGTTGCCGTTGCCGATGATAGTAGCCTTCTTGATGCCGACATCGCCGCGAGTGCCATAGCCATTGATCTCGATGCCTTCGCGCTTGTTGTTGCGGATGCTGTTGCTCTTGGTCCAGATAGCGGATCCATCCAGCGTGAACACCGCTCCGCTGCCGCGGTTGTCATTGATCTTGTTCTTTTCCACCCATGCCTCGGTTCCCGGATCGAAGTCGATACCGTCGCTCCCGTTGCGGGAAATCTCGCTGTTGATGAGAATGACTTTGCGCTTCTCGGAATAGATGCCGGAACGGCCGTTCCCGGTGATTTTCACGTCATCAATGAGCGCCTGATGCTTCTTATTGCGGGGAGCGCTCCGCAGGCTGATCCCATCCTTCTTGTTGTCCTTGATATGGACATCATAGATATGCACCTCGGCGTCGCTCTCGACGCGGATGCCGTGCTTCCCATTCTTTACGGTCACGTGGAACAGTTCGGCGTCATCTTTCATAGTGACGACCGCTTCATCCCTGTGGTCGGCCTTGATGACAACCTTGCCGTTGTCCTTGCTGTTGCCAACGACCTTCACTTCCTTCGGGATAGTGATGTTCTCCTTGTACTCGCCGCTCCGGACGCGCACTTCAGTGCCGTCTTTCGCATGTTTCAGCGCGCGGGAAATCGTCTTGTACGGATGATCCGAGCTTCCGTCTTCAGTTCCTGAAGCGTCTTCGTCTACGTAGATGACTTTTCCGCCTCCGAGGACGATAACAGGCACCGCGATCAGGACGACCAGCGCGAAAGCCATAAAAGCCTCTCTAGAGAGCCAAAATGAGTGCTTATTCATACCGAAAATGGGATAATTTTTAGACCTATGATCATAGCAAATTTTCGCCTTTTTGTCAATCCCTTATTTTTTGGGGTACAATGACGAGTGTTTGGCTCTCGCAAAGGTCTTTTTCAAGATCTCTTTTCATAAAATTTCAGGAAAATCCCTATGTCCCTTGCAACCCTTTTCTCTCCGCAGTCCATCGCCGTCATCGGCGCCTCCACCAGACCCGGCTCTGTCGGAAACGACGTCCTCCGGAATATCCTCGCGAACGGCTACGGCGGAGAAGTCTATCCGGTCAATCCGAAAACTTCTACTCTTCTCGAGCTCACTTGTTATCCGGACATCGCTTCTATCACGAAAGATGTCGACCTTGCCATCATCATCGTTCCTGCTGTTGCTGTCCCTGATGTCCTGCGCCAGTGCGGCGAGAAGAGCGTCCAGGCAGCCATCGTCATCTCTTCGGGCTTCAAGGAAACCGGAATCGACGGCGCCGGGCGCGAGACGGAACTCCAGGAAATCGCCAAGCAGTATGGTATCGCGCTTTTGGGACCGAACTGTCTCGGCTTCCTCCATCCGAAGATCGGCTTAAACGCTTCTTTCGCCAAACAGATGCCGCAAGCCGGCAGTATCGCTTTCTTCTCGCAAAGCGGCGCCCTCTGCACCGCGCTCCTGGATATGACCCGCGACACTCTGGGCTATTCCCACTTCGTGAGCATCGGCAACAAGGCCGTGCTCGGTGAAAACAGCCTGCTCCAATACTTCGCCGACCAGGAAGACGCGCGCGTGATCGGATTCTATACGGAAGGACTGGAAAACGCTCCAGATATCATCAAAACGAGCCGGGCCATTCTCACCCGCGCTGACGCGAAACCGATCGTCGCTCTGAAGGCAGGCACGACCGATGCCGGAAGCCACGCCTCAAGCTCCCATACCGGATCGCTTGCCGGAAGCGATGCCTCCTATCAGGCGCTCTTCAGACAGGCCCGCATCGTCCGCGCCGCGACCTTCCAAGAACTCCTCGATACCTTGAGCGTCTTCTCGACGAACGCTCTTCCCGAAGGTTCCCGGGTAGGGATCATCACCAACGCCGGCGGCCTCGGGGTGCTCGCGACCGATACCCTGATAAAGAACGGTCTCGCGCTCGCCGCTCCGGGAGAGGCTTCCAAGAAAGCGTTACGGGATGTCCTTCCCCCTTCCGCGAGCGTTGAGAACCCGGTAGACGTCCTCGGGGACGCCAAAGCCGATCGCTATGAGGCAGCGCTCCGCATCCTCGAAGAGGATTCCTCTATCGATATGCTCCTGGTGATCGTCACCCCGCAGTCCATGACAGAAGC
>MFRW01000010.1 GCA_001786575.1 Candidatus Moranbacteria bacterium RIFCSPHIGHO2_01_FULL_55_24
GTCAGCTCGTGTCGTAAGATGTTCCGTTCAGTCGGGAAACGAGCGCAACCCCTGTGAAGTGTTATATATGTCACTTCAGACTGCCCTCTCATTTGTTCAGAAGCGAAAGCTTGTGAATAGGTGAGAGGGAGGAAGGCGGGGATGACGTCAAATCAGCATGGCCCTTTGACACCTTGGGCGACACACGTGCTACAATGGCCGATTAATAAAGGGTAGCCAACCCGCGAGGGGGAGCCAATCCCAAAAACTCGGTCCCAGTTCGGATTGAAGGCTGCAACTCGCCTTCATGAAGTTGGAATCACTAGTAATCGTTGATCAGCCACGCAACGGTGAATGCGTTCTCGGATCTTGTACTCACCGCCCGTCACACCAAGAGAGCTGGCAATACCAGAAGGCCCCGGGTCAAATCGGGGACGACGGTAGGGTCAGTAATAAGGGTGAAGTCGTAACAAGGCATCCGTAGCGGAAGCTGTGGATGAATCACCTCCTTTCTAGGGAGTATCGGTGTACGAATTTTGATCTATGATCAGAATCACAACCAGAAGGTCGCAACTCTGTTCCATATCTGTTCTAGCTTCGGCGAAAGCAGATTTACAGAGTCCAACCAACGAATGATCTCCGTTCAAACAAAGGACTAACCGCAAAAGATCCCGATTATATCTGGATTTTACACACAGAACCGAAAGTCAAAGGAATTTCTTTTGGTCCTGCTGTAGGTCATAAAAGCCCATCGCAAGACGGGCTTTTATGTTTTCAGATGTAAATACGTTGTTTCCTTTTTTACTCTTCTTCTTTTTCTTCTATTATCTTGGGGAATTGGATGCGTTCCAGTTCGGCTTTCCGGGAGTCTTTTATGAAGCGGAACCAGGTAGCCTGTTCCGGAACGATCTTTATGAGTACGATCTCCGATCCTTCTTGGCGCATGACCGGCGGCAAGTAAGACTCGTTCCAGGACCTCTTGATGAGGATCTCCTTTATCTCCATCTTTTTAGCTACGCTATCGATGATTTCCGCGCGGCCGTCGACATGGACGCTCGTCGGCAGGACTTTCTCCTCGAAGGTGGTCAGGCTGATGCTCTTGTTTATCTTGATATTCTTGCATTTCTGGCTGTCCAGACGGGTGAGGAAGAAGATGTTCATATCATCATCCACGTGGAAGGAGATGGCGGCGGAGTGAGCGAAGTTGGCCGGGGTGACGGTACAGACGACTCCGGTCGTGTTGTTTCTCAAGAAATTGAGGATATCTGACTTCACCTGTGCATGTTCCATAATTTTTTATGTTAACGGATTATTTCTATTATACACCTGTTTTCGGAGTGCCTGTCTGGAGGTTTCGGCGAGCCCCGAAGCTCTCCAAGCTGGGTGCAGGCAGAAGTCTGTTTTTTTGTGCCTGGTTTGGTATAATCAGCATATGTCTTGGATTATGCAGCTTCTGAAAACTTTTTCCCCGAAACGGGCTTTTTTGCTGGTCGTAGGCGCTTGTGCCGGCCTTTTGGTGTTCGCCTATATCCTCGAGTTTTTCGTCGATCTGGTGCCTTGTCCGCTCTGTATCGTGCAGAGATGCTTCTATCTGGCTATCGGCGTCACAGCCCTGGTAGCGGCTTTCGGATGGATCAGACAGCTTTCTGTGCGCCTGGCCGGGGGCATTATCACCGCCCTCGCGCTTCTCGGCGGAGGGATAGCGATGCGCCAGGTATGGATGCAGCACTTCCCGCAGGTGACGGATCCGACCCGTTGCGGCGTTTCCTTCGGCTCTTTCTTCGATTCGGTCATCCTGGCGCTCGGCGGGGCAGGCAACTGCGGGATCGTCGACTGGACCTTTCTTACGCTCTCTATCGCCGAGTGGTCGGCTCTCTGCTTCCTCGGCTTCGCGGTCGCCGGACTGTGGTTCGTCTGGCGCGGCTCGCAGGAACCCTCGCTCTAAATCCGGAAAAGAGCTGTTTCTCGGATACGAGGAAAAGTCTTGATTCTTTTACAAAAAAATGGCATAATAGCGGGAAGACTGATTTATGGCCTATCTCAATACACCCAAAGTCATCTACCCTCTCGCGGAATACCGCGTCAACAGCTTACCCTTCGGTAAGCGCTCTGTTTACGAGGGAGTCCTCTGGGGCATCCATCTGGGGGAAGATGTGAAGGTGCCTGCCGGGACCGACGTGCGCGCTATCGGGCGCGGACGGGTCGTCTACAGCGCTCTCCATGCCGGGGATGCCGAAAAGGGCAATTGGGGCCATATCATCATCATCCGTCACCGTCATCCCGTACGCCGCCAGGTGTTCTATTCGCTCTATGCTCACCTGGGATCAAGTTACAAGCGCATCGGGGACAAGGTAGAGCTCGGCGAGCCGCTCGGGTTCGTAGGGGAGAGCTTTACCGCCGAAAACGGCTGGTGGGAAGCGCACCTCCACTTCGCCATCTACACCGGACCCTGGCAGGACCAGGTGCTCCCGGGATACTGGAAAGACGGTGATACGCGCACCCGGCCGGAATGGTGGCAGGTCCCGAGCGAGTTCATCGCCAGATACGCCCAGGCATAAAAGGGTCGCTGACCCTTGACAAAAGCCCGAAAAAAAGCCATTATCGGGGCAGTCAAAACTCTCACAGGAGAGGAAGAAATGATAGTTCTTTCACAGGCATACTTCCGGGCATTTGTGATCGGGCTCATAGCCGCGCTCGCAGAATTCTTCGGAAGCTATATTTCCGGAAGCATTTCCCTCCTGGGCGATGCGTTCCATATCGGTTTCGATACGGTAGGATACCTGATCGGCTGGTTCTCCATAGCGTTGATGCTCCGGGTACCGGGGAGGCGCTTCCAGGCTCTCATGGGGATTTTCCTCGTCTTGGCGAGCGCCAATATCCTCTATCAGGCGGTCGAGCGCTTCCAGACCGGCGGAGCAGTCATCACGAACACGCTCTGGTTCTTCGTGATAGGCATCTTCGGGCTGGCGGCAAACGCTGTGACCCTCCTGATCCTGCGTGTTCCACACAACCACGGACACCTGCAGCATGAGCATGAGGAGCACGGCGCGCATGCGCACTCGCACGATGCGATCTTGAGTGCCAATATCCTCCATACCGTGAGCGATTTCGCCTGTTCCGTTCTGGTGGTCCTGACCGCGCTTTCCCATCTGGTTTTTCCGGAAACGCGCTTCCTGGCCCTGGTGGACCCGGCCGTATCGCTCGTTATCGCTTCGTTCCTTCTGATCCAGGCATATCGCCTGCTCACTACTTAAGCCCTTCCAAAGCACATGCTTCGGAAGGGCTTTTCTTTATCTCGCAAAACAAAAACAGGCCGATTCCTCAACCTGTTTTTTCTGGTGTCCCGAGAGGGAATCTTGATTTCTGTGCCCTCGGAGAGAATCGAACTCCCATTGTCGGTTCCGAAGACCGAAGCTTTATCCATTAAGCTACGAGGGCAAGCGTTGAGTCCCGCCCGCACCGCATTCGCGGAGCGATTCGGGCGGGTATCGGGACGAAAAGGCTCCTTCCACCGTATCGTATTCCAGGGGGAGCGTCAATCTGGTGTATACTGGAGAAGTATTAACCCTAAATTATTGCCCTATGTCAGAAAGCCTTACCAAGCAAGTGAAGGCGGGTGCGTTCCTGCTTCTCGCTTTCGCGGCGCTCGCGTATACCTATCAGTACGGCCGTTCCGTGAACCAGGCCTTCCCGAACCGCACGTTCACCGTCGACGGTGAAGCGGATGTCGAAACGCCGCATGACGTGGCTTCCTTCACCGCGACGGTGGTGACTGAAGGCGGCAAGGAAGTGGCTACGCTCCAGGCCCAGAACACCGAAAAGATGAATGCCTTAAACGCTTTCCTGAAGGAGCAGGGGATCAGCGGCAAAGATCTCCAAACCAAGAACTACTCGCTCACCCCTCGTTACCAATACTCGAACTGTCTCCCTGGGACGACCTGTCCGCCTCCGGCTATCAGCGGGTACACCATCACGCAGTCTCTGGAAGTGCGGGTGCGGAACATGGACATCCTCGGAGCGCTCCTTGCTGGCGTAGTCGAGAAGGGAGCGAATACCGTTTCCGGCGTATCTTTCGTGACCGATGACGATGAGGATGCCAGAAACGATGCCCGCGAAGAGGCATTCAAAGAGGCACGCAAGAAAGCTCAATCCATCGCCAAGGCCGGCGGGTTCCGCCTCGGCAAGCTCGTGTCGTTCTATGAGGACAACGGCTTGATACCAGCCGATATGAACTATGGCATGGGCGGTTCCGAGCTCTCCGTCAAAAGCGCAGCTCCGGTCATCGAGCCGGGGACAGAGAAAGGGAAACTCAAGGTCGTGCTGACCTACGAGATCAAGAATTGATTCCCGGAGTCTTCCAAGCCGAAGAAAAACCTCTCCCTAAGGAGAGGTTTTTAATCTGTCTGACCCGAAGAGACTACACCGTAGCGGTCTCGGCTCTGTGGGCGCGGCAGGCTGCGCAGGGGCAGCCAGCGAAGATGAAGAGTCCGCCGATGATAGCGACGTTCTTCAGGAGCTGTGTGACCTGCATCTGGGCGTCCGCACCGCTCCAATCGGTGTGGAACATGAGGGTCGCGAGGACCGTAAACACTATGAGCATCCATGCGGCGATGCTCGGACGGATATTCAAGAGAAGCATCAGTCCGCCTCCGAGCTTGAGTACGATGGCGACGACGGTCGCAAGCGTTGCGATCCCGGCGAGTCCCCATGGGGTGAGTCCCATAGTTACGTACTGGACCGTGCCAGCGAAATTCATGAGAAAACCGGCTCCGCCTACGATGAAGAGGAGCGACAAGAGGATGCGCGGGAGATGCCGCGAGCCCCAACAAACGCCGTGTGACATAGTGTTCACGTTAAGAATTAAGCGTCTACACATAGTATAGGATTTTCTTTGCCGGAAGAGAAGCGAGTGTCAAGGAGACGAGAAGCAGCTCTTGACAAATGGCTATAAATTTACTATAGTTTCCTGTTTTGAGAATGCGCTCTTTGTGGTACATTTTCAGACAGCAGTTCTTTTCAGAGAGAAAGCAGGAGGGTAAATGATGTACGCAGAACGCCTCGGTTTGGACCATGATTTCGCTTTTTCCGTCCACGGCGAAGCGGAACTCGACGTTCCGAGCCGCATGGTGATCTTCTTGTTCGTGCAGAACTACGAACTGACGAATGAGGAGTTCGGGTATTGTTTTGATTTTCCCGGCGCCGGATTGTGTCAGCCGAACTTCTTCACGATGGCGGACGTGCTCCGTCTCTTCTGGCAGCGGCGCGAGAAGCTCCCCATCAAAGACAGAAAAATGAATTTCCTGGCGTGCAGCGAGGATGAGAAAGTCTTCCTTGAGAGCTTCCTCCGCTGGGCATCGGAAATCCAGGAATGGGTGTTCGCTGGCTGCAGGGGACGCAAGAGCGTAGATTTCTTCAAAGCAGGCACTCCGTTTCTGGCCTGCTATGCGCTTCCCTCTTAGCAGCTAATACGCTGCGAACAAAAAGGCTCGGTGCGGATCGCATCGAGCCTTTTTCTTTTTATAAAAAATAAAAACACCCAATAGGGTGACTAGATCGAACTCTCATTCAGGGTCTTCTTAAGAAATGCTCAAAGGGGTGACTAGAGGGAATCGAACCCTCATTCATGGTACCACAAACCATTGTCCTGCCATTGAACGATAGTCACCCCTCTATTCACTTCTTAATGATCACAATCCGCCAGCTGGCGGACCTACCATGAAACGATAGTCACCACACCGGGTGCTTTTCAAGTGCTCCGGGTTGGAATCGAACCAACGACCAATAGCTTAGAAGGCTACTGCTCTATCCACTGAGCTACCGGAGCATGCGGTAATCCCGGAACCTTTTTCGTGCGAATATTTCTAAACCGGTGGGTGTAGTAGGGCTCGAACCTACGACCGTTAGCTTAAGAGGCTACTGCTCTACCAACTGAGCTATACACCCGAATACTTTTTAGCCGCATCCTTGTCTACGACCGTTTGCTTGAGAGTCCGCCAGCCGGCGGATCTACCAACCGAAGCTTACACCCAAATAAAAAACGCTTCTAAAACGGATAAAGCGTACCGCGATAGTACCAAGAAAATGCCAGCAAGTCAAGATTTCGGGAAAATTAAAGGGCCCCGTGGTCAGTTGATACTGATACATACGGGGCCCTGTCTGCGTGAATGGTTCGATCGATCCGAGGTGATGAGCGAAATATCGCTCCCGAGGCCTGGATATTGATCTGGAACCCTCTGAACGAGGAGGTCGCATCCTGTGCGACAGGCGAGCGATAATTCTCGCTATGCTTCCAGCGGGTGGGGATAGATATCCCTTGCCCTAGCTATCGGAACGGAGGATGCGTGGCGACGCGGTCATGCATGAGGATCGCTCCTTCTGCATTCAGTTAGCCCGGGCACCATTGCGTCGGGCTGGTGGCTCGGCACGGTCCGCTTCCTGCTTGAGGTGCGGGCCGTGCCAGCGCCGACGGGCGAATATCAGGCGGTCGAAATAACGGCAGCGCCGGCGTCGGCAGGGTCGGTGTCGGTGCACATCTCCATGGGCGGACTGGTCTGGGTAGACATCGTAGCCTCCTTTGCTGTGAGCCATTCAAAGAAAAAACGGTTTCCTTCGCCGGGAGCAGTATGGAGCGTGTCTCTTGCGAGAAGACGCTCCCTTTATGGGTATAAAGGACTGCTGCGGTAGCGGGGACCGGAATGGCGAGAGGAAGACGATAGAGTCACCTGCCTTTCGCCATCCCGGTTCTTTATTTTTAAACAACCAATTATTATACACCCAAAAGCTTACTCTGTCAAGACTCATTTGTCAATATATCTATATTTTGCTTTAAATAAAGCAAAAGTCTTGATCAAGGGTTCAGTCGCTTGTATTCAGCCCACTGCTTGTTGGACCAGTTTTTCGGCTTATCCGAGAGCTTCTGATCTTCGCCTGGATGCGGGAAGAGCGCCGGAGACTTGTAGTTGCTCCAGAAGCTGTCCTTGATGAATTCTTTCCCGTCTCGGCTCACCATCTGGGTGAAGACGGTCTTCATGCTGCCGTCCGGATTGCTCTGGAGGATATGCGGCCCATCCACAGAAACCGTCCGGCCGTCCTTGGTGCCGAAGAAGCGGAAATAGAGTTCGGTACCCTGGATGCTCGCCTGCATAAAGACAGAGTGGCCGGTGTTGTTCATGAATTTGAAATCAGGCCTCGGGACATAGACGGTCGCATCCATACCATAGGGCTTGTAGTACTGGACCGGGTAGGAGTGATTGCGCCGCTCGGTGATCTTCATGCCGCTCCAGATCGCCGCCCGGAAGACGGTGGTCGATACCTGGCAGATGCCGCCGCCGAATTCCGGCTCGGTCTTGTTGTTCCTTATCACGAGTTCCGGCAGGTAGCCGTGCTCGCCATCGACTTCGCCTAAGTGTTCCACGAACGAGAATTCCTCTCCTGGAGCGATCATGACGCCCTGGAATTGCTGGATTGACCGGTTGATGTTGTAGATGCGGTTCTTGGGCGAGCCGGCGAAGTTCGTCTTGCCTTCACCGATCATTTCGCGGAGCCCGAGGCGTTCCTTGTCGCGCGCGGTAATCGCCGGGGCGACAGTCTCGACGGGAAGCCGGAGCGAGAATGCCTTCCCGGACTGCTCGCCCATAAGCGCCGTTTTCAGGATGGCCAGACTCTCTTCTTTGTTGACGGTCGCGCCTGGCGCTTCCGGGGTGGCGACGATGATCTTCCCTTCGCTGTCCCCAGCAAAGACCGCGTCTTGCGGATCCACGTCCGCCTTGGCCGCGAAGTCATCGAGGAACTTCTGGATCTTCTCCTCCGAAACGGAAGACAGGAGGACCGTCCGTACCTGGGCGCGCTTCTCCCGCGGCATGGCGAAATCGCAGAAGCGATAGCCGACCGGACAGAAGGCCGGGTTTTCGACCTCCGAGCGGTAGTCATGAGCGAATTGGCTCTTGGTCGATATGTGGAGCCAGGAAGAGACGGTCTCGCTCGGGACGGTTTCCGAATACGCGCCGGCGGAGACGGTAATGCTCGGGACAGACGAAGCGCTCACGGTTCCCGGCAAGATCAAAATCCCCAGGATGAAGAAGGGCAGGAGGTTTCTGGTATGGAGAGCTGAAGAGGGAAGGAAGAGTCTCATGGCTATGTTGGAATACAGAATGCCGATTCACCATTCAGGGAACCGGCATAAGAACGCTTTCCTCGAAATGGTAGGAGCGGACGGAGACTAGAAACCGCGGACCTGGATCTTCTTGGTCTTGGTGGTGTCGGCCTTGGGAAGGCGGATCGTCAGGATGCCGTTCTTGAGAGAGGCGTCGGCTTTCTCGGGAATCACATCTACCGGCAAGAGCACGGAACGGGAGAATCCTCCCCAGTAACATTCCTGGTAGTAGTAGTTGCCATTCTCGACGACTTCTTCGTTCTTGCGTTCGCCTTTGACGGTCACCATGTCGTTGTTGATCGAAACGTCCAGGTCTTCCGGCTTCACGCCGGCGATGGTGGATTTGATGACGATCTCGTTCTCTGTCTGGTAGACGTCGATCGTGAGCTGACCTTCGCTGCCGTCGCTCTCGCTCTGGGCGTACGACGGGGTCCAAGCTTCTTCGCGCGCCGGGAAAGCGGTCGGTTCGTGCATCGCTACCGAAGTCTCTTCCTCTTCGTTGTACACGGGAACAGACTCGCGGAATCCTCCCTCGTTCTCCAGGCTCTGGGCACCGGTGAGACGCTCAAAAAAGCTCCTTTTTTGTTTTGTCATACGTTTTTCGGCGTTTAAAAGTGTTGTGTGAATACGCTCGTAGTATAGGATATTTCAAAAGCAAGCGCAAGAATGCCGGGGCGCCGGGAAGGGCTAGGAAAAATGGCTTATCAGCAGGTTATAGAGCGCATGGAGAAGGGTCGCGATGACCAGGGCGCCCGCGACCATGACGCTCTTGTGGGCGAGGGACGGGGCCTCTTTGCGGATGGCTCCGGCGAGGAGCATCGAGGTGACGGCATGGACGCCGAAGATCCCCAAGACCCCCAGATGCAGAAGACCGGAGAATTTGGAGAGGAGGATGGCTTCGATCGCCGCGAAGCCGAGCCCGAAGAGGAATCCGAAGAGGAGCGCCGCTCCGAAGGGACGCCGGGCCAGCGCCGCCAGAGCGCTTCCGCGATAGAGGAGGCCGAGCTTCACGCTCTCTTCGATGATTGCGAGGACCAGGAGCGTGCGGAATGATCCGCCGAGCACCAACACGCCGGCCTGGGTCGCCGGGAGCGAGAACGAGAAAAAGACGAGTTCTCCGAGGAGCGCCAGGGCGGCGGCGAGGACGCCTAAGACGAGAGGGAGGACGAGCGGCATGAGATTTAGGCGGTTAAGTTCTTGAGAGCTTCCTCGACATTCCGGAGCTCTTCGGTGTTTCTCGCGAGGAGCTCGCGCGTGTTTGCGAGGATATGCTCCGGAGCCTTTTTGGTGAAGAGCGGGTCGGCGAGACGCGCTTCCAGTCCGCGGATGTTCTTCTCGAGATTGGCCTGGTCGTTCTTGAGGCGGGCTGTCTCTTTCTCGATGTCGATGGCACCCTCGAGATGGACAAAGGCTTGGAGGGATTCGGACTGGACCAATGCCGAATGCTTCGGAGCCGTCGGCGCATCGTGCAGGGTCTCTATGCGGGCGAGACGCTTGAAGAGAGCTTCGTTTTCTCGGAGCGTCTCGAGAGATTTCCCGGAAGCGGTGATATCGAGCGGCTGGGCGGGATCGATGCGGTAGACGGAACGCAGGGCACGGATACCCTTGACGAGCCCGGTCATGGCCCGGAAGCGCTCGGCCTGGGCCTTGTCCGAAGGGAGGGGAATCGCCTCGGGCCAGGCGGTTACCATGAGGAGCGTCTCTTTGCCGAGCGTGCTCCAGATGGCTTCCGAAACGAACGGGATGAACGGATGCCAGAGGCAGAGGAGCGTCTCCAGGACGAAGCGGAGCAAGGCGTCATTCTTCTCGATCTTGTGGATCTCTACGTACCAATCGGCGAAGTCGTCCCTGGTGAATTCGCGAAGCGCTTCGGTCGCGAGAGAGAACTGATGTGCCTCGAGATGCTTCGTGACCGTTTCCCGGGTAGCAGCGAGTCTTTCGAGAATCCAGTGATCGGCCGAGGAGCGGGCGAGAGGATCCGCTGTCACGGTTTCGCTCGACGAGAGGATGTAGCGCGCGATGTTCCAGAGCTTGTTCACGAAGTTCCGGCCACTCTCCAATTTGTCGAAGGAGAAGCGGGAATCATTCCCTGGCGTGATGTCGGAGAGGAGCGTGAGGCGGATCGCATCCGTCCCGTACTGCTTGCCGGCTTCGATCGGGTCGATGCCGTTCCCGAGCGATTTGGAAAATTTCTTGCCGTGCTCATCGCGCAGGATGCCGTGGATGTAGACTTCGCGGAAAGGGATGGTATCGAGGACGTAGGTCGTCATGAGGATCATGCGGGCCATCCAGAAAAAGAGGATCTCGTGCCCCATCTGCATGAAGCTTGTCGGATGGAATGTCCGGAGGTCTTCGGTCTCGTCCGGCCATCCCAGGGCGCTGAATGTCCAGAGTCCCGAAGAGAACCAGGTGTCGAGCGTGTCCGGGTCCTGTTCCCAGCCGGCGCCTTCCGGCGCTTCGGTGCCGCAGCAGATCTCTTCGCCGCGGTACCAGACCGGGATGCGGTGCCCCCACCAGATCTGGCGCGAGATGCACCAGGGGCGCAGGTTTTCTATCCAGTGGAGATAGATTTTCGTAAAGCGTTCGGGCTGGATGGAAACTTTCTGATCCGGGTTCCCGCCATGGCCGACGGTGACTGCCTCGCGCATCAGGTCTTTGAGCGTCTTGCCGCGCCCGGGGATTTCCTTTTCGACATGGATGAACCATTGGTGCATCGGGAGCACTTCTGCCACATCGCCGAAACGATCGGACGTGCCGACACTCTGTACGATATCCTCTTCGTTTTCCAAGAGGGAATTCTCGCGGAGCCAGGAAACAAATTTCTCGCGCGCCGCTTCTACGGTGAGTCCCTCGTATTGCGTTCCCGCGTTCTCGTTCATCTTCCCATCTTGCCCGATGACCTGGATAAGAGCGATGTCGCCATGACGCTCGTACATATCGAAATCCGCCTGGCTGTGGGCCGGAGTAACTCCGACGGCGCCGGTGCCGAACTCCGGGTCGACGCTCTCATCGCCGATGACCTTTATCCCCAGAGGGTTCTTCGCTCCCACGTCCGCTGTAAACGTCTGGCCGATGTATTGCTGGTAGCGGGCATCATCCGGATGGACGGCGACGGCCGTATCGCCGAGCTTCGTTTCGGGCCGGGTCGTCGCGATAGGTATGGGGAAATCTTTGGAGTAGCGGAGGGTGTAGAGCTTCGCCGGCCGTTTCACATGGACGAGCTCGTCATCGGAAGCGGTCGACTGGCCCTTTACCGACCAGTTCACGACGCGGTAGCCTTTGTAGATGAGGCCGTCATCGTACATCTTCTTGAAAACCGCATTGACGGCGCGCACGCGAGCATCGTCGAAGGTGTACGCGAAGCGCGACCAGTCGGCGCTCGATCCCATGGCCCGCACCTGCTTGATGATAGTTTCCTTGGACTGATCGGCGTAGGCGCGGATCTTCTCGAGGAGTTTCTCGCGACCGAGTTCTTGGCGGGGATTGGCGATGCCTTCTTCGATGAGGCTCTTCTCGACGCGGGCCTGTGTTGCTACGGCAGCGTGGTCGGCACCCGGCAGGAAGAGGGTGCGACAGCCGGCCATGCGCTTGTAGCGCGCCATGACATCCATGATCGAGTTTTCCATGGCGTGGCCCAGGTGGAGGATGCCGGTCACGTTCGGCGGCGGCATGAGGACAGAGAAGGGCTCGGCATCGGCTTTCGTGACACCGGCTTTGATGCATTCGTCGGGATTGAAAAACCCGCTCTTGTCCCAGAGGGAGTAGAGTTTGCCTTCCCAGTCTTGCGGCTGGTAATTCTTGGGGAGAGCGTTCGGGTCCATATGGCCCAGGTTACCAGGAAAAAAGCTTCATTTCAAGCCCGCTGGCATCGATATTTGCTTTATTTAAGTTAAAAGCTCAAGGAAATTTTTTCTAAAAGAGTGAAAAGAAAATTTTTAATGAGAAGCATTTCGGGCAGGAAAAAAAGCCCGTAAGGTGTCCTTAAGGGCTTCTTCGAGGATGGTGGTATGGGGAACTCCTCTGATGACAGGAGGTTGGAATCATCGCGGCTGCAGATATAGTCCCAGAGCCTCGGCTTGCCGGATATGGGGAGACCTACGCCCATTCGAGCTCGCCCGGGAGTCTAGCTGTTTCGGCCCAGTTGCGGGTGTTTATTCCGCCGGCTTCGGATACGTCTCCGACGCCACTGTCTTTAACTGCTATTACCCCATACCACGCCCAGTCTATCAGACAATTACCCCGTGTCAACGAAGCACTTGGAAGGGGAGATTGGCATCTGGTTCCAGGGAAAGCGCCTTTTCACGGAGCGCTGTCCGCTCTTCTTCATTCATAGCGGCGAAGCGCATAACGGCAGCGGAGCCGATCATCGCGGCGTTGTCGAGGGAGTAGGCGAAGGGAGGAGTGAGAAATTGTGTTTCCGGAAAATCAGTCTGGAGGAGCGTCTGGAGCGAAGCACGCAGATGGACGTTCGCCGACACTCCGCCGGCGATGACGAAGGTCTGCGGAGAGTATTCCCGGAGCGCTCGCTCGGTCTTGCCGACCAGCACATCGACGACAGCTTCCTGGAAGGCATAGCACATGCCGGGGACGAAGTCCGGATCAGCCTTCCTCTCCGCGCTTTCTTTCTGGACAGAGTAGAGGACGGCGGTCTTCAGTCCGGAAAAGGAGAAGTCGTAGTTGTCCGCCGTAAGCATCGGGCGGGGGAATTTCTCGGCAAGCGGCCGGAGCTCTTCCTCGGTATGCGCTTCGCGGAAAGCATCCGCGCGCGCGGCGACTTCGGGCCCGCCGGGGTACGCGAGGCCGAGGAGCTTCGCGACCTTGTCGAAGGCTTCGCCGGCTGCGTCGTCCTGGGTCTCGCCCAGGATCTCGTATTGGAAGTGGTCGCGCATCAGGACGAGCTCGGTGTGCCCGCCGGACACGACGAGGGCGAGGAGGGGAAAGCGGAGCTCGGTGTTTTCCTGGAGGAGGTTGGCGTAGATGTGGCCCTCCAGATGCTGGATGCCCAAGAGCGGCTTCTGCCAGAGGAGGGAGAGCGTCTTCGCGGCATTCACGCCGACGATGAGGGCGGGCATGAGTCCGGGTCCTTGGGTGACGGCGATAGCGTCGATATCTTGCGGGGTGACGCGCGCGCGTTCGAGGCACTCCTCAAGCACCGGGACGATGTTCTTGATATGCTCCCGCGAGGCGAGGGTTGGCACGACGCCGCCCCACTTGGCATGGAGCGAGGCCTGGGACTGGACGGTATTTGCGAGCACGCTTATGCCACCCTCGGTTTTTTCCAGGATGGCAGCGGCGGTCTCGTCGCAGGAGGTTTCGATGGCGAGAATCTTGGTCATATAGCCTATATTGTACTAGAAAACCCCCGGAAAGCGGAGGTTCTCGGTTTGGATTTTTTTGTAGCCCTACGGGGAGTCGAACCCCGCTTTTCAGGATGAAAACCTGATGTCCTAACCGATAGACGATAGGGCCATTCTTTTGTCTGTATAAAGAAAAAGCAGCCGTAACTGCGTGGGCATCATAGCATTTTCCGAAGAAAAAGCAAGAGCTTCTGGGTAAAAAAATCCCTCGCGCTGGACGATGCCGGAACGAGGGAAGTGGCCAAAACCTTGGGGGCTTTGGATGGGTGAAAGGGTGGGAAGGAGGTCGCGCAAAAATATTGGGCGCCAGAGTCTTGCGATACATGGAGGGGTCTGAATGCTCGCTTGATACTGGCACACGCGCTTTTCTTGCCGCGGGAGGTTTGGGCTTTGGGGCGCCGCGCCTCCTTCCCGACTCCGGGAGACTTATTGACGAAAGGGTCAGTGAAAGGGGGATAACCCTGACCGTTCTTTCGGCATGGTATTCTGATCCACACCTAATGATTCGTCTTCTCAAAACCGAGTAGCACAGAGGCGGGGCTTAGTCCGTCTGTGGCCTGCAGGGACTCGAGTGGGGTCTTGCCGGAGTTTTCTGTCTCAAAGAACTGTAGAGTGAACGTATTATAGAGAAAGCGGAGAATCTTGTCAAGTGCCCGGAGAAGCCGGGATTTCAGGGGCCGTACCAGTGGCCCTTTCTTTCTCTTCAGAGCGCTCTCCGAGGTAGGGGTCGGCGAGGACAAGGGTGTTGGTGCGGCAGATTTCGGCATAGATCCGGGCACTTTCCCGGAGGGTCCGGGCTTGGGTGGCGTAGTCCACAGCGACCAGGCCGAAGCGGGGCCAGAAGCCCTTGTCCCATTCGAAATTGTCGAGAAGCGACCAGTGGAAGTAGCCGCGCACATCTACGCCTTCCGAGATGGCCTTATGGATCCAGCAGAGGTGGTTTCTGATGAACTCGGCGCGCCGGCTGTCTACATCGTCAGCCAGGCCGTTTTCGGTGATGTAGATCGGGAGGTTGTAGCGCTTGAGCCAGCGGAGGATATGGTAGATGCCTTCGGGGTAGATCTCCCAGCCGAGATCGCTTTCCGGATGGTCGAGATTGTGGGTGCGCCGGATGAAGCGCAAGCGGGTATGGAAATAGTACTGCACGGTGAGGAAGTCGTTGTGGTCGCGCGTGAGGCGCAGCATGTACTTGTTGGTGAAGAAATGCGCGAGAGTGACGGTCACGCGGTCGGACCAGGAGTCTTTCTTGTAGGGGACGAATGACTGGAGGATATTGGCGAAGCCGACCTGGGCGTCCGGATCGTTTTCGTGGATGGCGTGGAAAGCGCGGTTATGCGCTTCGGCCAGCACATGATAGACGCGGTAGGCGGACAGCAGACTTTTCTTCTGCGGCGGCCAGTTGCCGTTCAAGTAGGCGGCGCCGATGATAGAGGTCGGTTCGTTCAGCGTCACCCAGAACTTCACGAGGTCGCCTAAGCGCCCGGCGACGAAACGGGTATAGCGCTCGAAGCGTTCGGCGAATTTCTTGTTTTCCACTCCGCCCATCTCGGCGATCCACACGGGATTCGTCCAGTGCCAGAGAGTGATGAAGGGTTCGATTCCGCGTTCGCGCAGAGCTTCGAGGACTTCGCGGTAGTGCTGGATCGCGGCTTCGTCGAAGCGGCCTTCTTCCGGCTCGATGCGCGACCATTCCAGGGAAAAGCGGTGCGCGGTGTGGCCGAGCTCGCGGGCGATGTCGAAATCTTCGCGGAAGCGGTTGTAGTGGTCGCAGGCGGCACCGGAGATATAGTTGGCGGGATCTTCGGCGACCGGCCGGCGCTGTTCCCAGTGGGGGAGATGCCCGAATTTGAGATGCGCTTCGCGGGCGAGTCTCTCGGCATGTTTCTTCTCCCATTCGGACCAGTCGTTGTGCGTGTGGCCCTCCACCTGGTGCGAGGACGTGGCAGAGCCCCAGAGGAAGCCTTGCGGGAAGCGGAATGTAGGCATAGCGAGGATTGCCAGAAAGCTTATATTCTGATAGTATAGCAAAATTCTTCTGCAAGACAGGTGTATACTAGAAAAAACTGATGGCAGGACAAAAACCGGACACATTCTCTTTCCCTGATCCTAAGACAATCGATCCGAAAAAGCGCCGCGTACAGCGTGCGCTCGAGATGATTCCAGGGACGCTCACGTGGAGCACGCTTCTCGGCATGCTCGCCTTTTCTTTTTTCGCCCCCCTCTGGATGGCGATGTTCATCATCGTTTTCGACATCTATTGGATCTACCGGGCTATCTATGTGTCGTTTTTCTCGACAGTAGCGCATATCCAGGTAAACGAAGGGAAGCGCATCAATTGGTGGGAGCGGGCGCAGAATACCGCTCATCCTGATCTGTATGTCGCAGAACTTGCGGAACGCATCCGGCATCTCTACGAGAGCCTCTACGAAATGCCGCTCTTCCGCATCAAGGAGCGCGGCATCATCCGGAAGGAGATCCGCCGCACGCAGAAAATCCTCCGGGAGACCAAGAAGCTTCTCCCGCTCCAAGGAGAGATCATGGACTGGCGCGAGGTGATCCACGTCGTGCTCCTTCCGACCGCCGGCGAGCCGGTGGAAGTGATCGAGCCCGCGATCGAGTCGCTCGTTGCGGCGAATTTCCCCAAAGAGCAGATGATCGTGCTTCTAGCGACCGAAGAGCGGGAAGATCCGGAAACCCGCATCCCGAAAGTAGAAGCGCTTCAGGCCAAGTTCGGCGACAAGTTCCGGGATTTCCTTGTGACGACGCACATCGTCGCGGATGGCGAGATGAAGTGCAAGGCGTCCAATGCCGGCTTTGCCGCGCGCGAGCTCGTGAAGTACCTGGACGAGCGTGGGATCGACTACAAGCGCGTCATCTTCTCGAACTTCGACTGCGACAGCGTGGTGCACCCGGAATACTTCGCTGCGCTGACTTATGAATACGTGATCGATCCGAAGCGCCTGCAGCGCGCTTACCAGCCGCTCCCTATGTACCACAACAACATCTGGGATACCAACGCCTTCGTGCGTCTGATCGTCACCGGCTCGTCGTTCTGGCACCTCTACCAGTCGACCCGCCACGAGATGGTGACGTTCTCCTCGCACTCCGAGCCGTTCGACACGCTCGTGAAGGTCGGCTTCTGGCCGGTCAACATGATCAGCGAGGACTCCATCATCTACTGGAAGTGCCTCTCGTACTTCCACGGCGATTACCGGGTGCAGCCCGTTCATCTGCCGATTTCTCTGGATGCCGTGCTCGCCGAAACCTATTGGAAGACGATCAAGAACCAGTACAAGCAGAAACGCCGCTGGGCCTACGGCATCGAGAACTTCCCGGTGACCATGCGCGCCATCTGGCCGGACAAGCTCATCCAGCTCCGGACCAAGCTCCGCATCAGTTTCGAGATGGTGGAGGGCCACTATTCATGGGCGACGACCTCGTTCATCCTCACGTTCCTCGGATGGTTGCCGCTTATCCTGGGTGGCGCGGCCTTCCGCGAGAGCGTCATCGCGCACAACTTGCCGTTCGTGACGCGCACGCTCATGACCATGGGTATGGCCGGCCTTCTCGTTTCGATCCCGCTTTCCCTCATGTCGCTCCCTCCGCGGCCGAAGCGCTACCATTGGTCCCGCTACTTCCTCATGTTCTTCCAGTGGATTCTCCTGCCGCTCGTCGCCTTCCTTTCGGCCATTCCCGCGATCGATTCGCAGACCCGGCTCCTGATCAAGAAATATTTCGGCGAGTTCTGGGTGACGGAGAAGGTGAGGAGAAAGTAGGTATGGCCGCACGGATTTTGTCGGAGCGTTTTTATGAAAGAGATACCCTGACAGCAGCCAAGGAATTACTCGGCTGTTTTTTGGTACGGAAAATCGGCCGCAAGACGTGGCGGGCGCGGATCACGGAAGTCGAAGCGTATGTGGGAGAGGACGACCTGGCGTGCCATGCGAGCAAGGGTCGGACGAAACGGACGGAGACCATGTACGGCGAGCCGGGACACGCGTATGTCTACCTGATCTACGGCATGTACCACTGTCTCAATATCGTGACCGAGAAGGGCGGCTTCCCGGCAGCGGTGCTCGTTCGCGCGGTCGAGGTAGAGGATGTTCCGAAGAAGGAAACGGACGGACCGGGGAAGCTCTGTCGCTTCTTGGAAATCGACCGGACGTTCGATGCGTGGGATGTGACCCGGGGCGAGAAACTCTGGGTCGAGCGGGGCAGGCTCGGCAAGGGAGAGGAGATCGAGGCGACGAAACGGATCGGTGTCGAGTATGCCGGGCATTGCAAAGAATATCTGTGGCGTTTCGAGATCGCAAAGTGATTTGGGGAAAGAAACATCTTTCGTTACAATTGGAAGAGAAAAACCAATATGCAAAAACTCTACCGATATCAGGGTCTGTGGTTCGCTATACGTGCGGCCATGGTCTTGGGCGTCGCCTGGGTGCTCTGGGGACTGTGGACCGGCGCCAGGCTTTCTTGGTTCGGGAATGTCACGATGCTTCAGTTCTTCTGGCTGATCTTGATGCCGGTGATCGTTCTTGTCATGTACTTCTCGCCCATGCTCTGGCGGAACACCTGTCCGCTCTCGACCGTCAGCCTGTGGCGCTTCACGCTCTTCGGACGGCGCAAGCTCTCGCGGATCGGCATACGAGCGAACGAGCTTACCGGCCTTCATGGCAAACTCTATGATCTGATCCGGAAGCGCGGCCTGGTCATAAGCGCGCTCCTCTTCTGGCTTATCGTCCCGTATCGCCTCGCGCTTTTCAATGCCGACAGCCATTCCACCTTCTGGCTCATCGTGGCCGTCTTCGCGGCTGCATTCGTTTTCGGAGCGCTTTTCCCGGTGAAGAGCGGCTGGTGCACGAGCATCTGTCCGATCGCCGCTGCCGAGAAGGCCTACGGCATGAACCCGGCCTTCCAGATAGAGAATACGCGCTGCCACTTCTTCAATCGGGAAGTAGGAAAGGTGATGAGCTGCAGCGGCTGCACGTTCAACTGCTGGGACGTGGTGGAGCCCGAGCATGCCTACTGGCAGCAATCGACCGAAAAGATTTTCCATGACACCGTAAACGCCGCGATGCGCAAGCTCTTCGTGGCGACCCTTCCCGGATTCATGATCGTGTTCTTCTTCCTGGCGAACAAGATCTGGACGCTTCCGACGGGTCTCCCTGGCGGGAAGGTCTCCGCTCTCTACCTGGCCTTCGCTCTCGGTATGGGTGTCTCGGCTGGGATCTATGCGGTCATCAAGCGGAGTGCGAAAAAGCGCCTGCGCCGGGCAGAGCCGGATGAGAAAAGTTTCCTGGTCCGCTATACCGTGGCCAAGCGCCGCTTGGATCTCTTCTTCGTGACGTTCACGCTCAATACGATCGTCTTTTTCGTGACCTCCGCTTGGACCTTCCTCCTCCTTCCGCGCTTCTTTGCGATCGATCCCGTATCCCAAGGGGTGCTCTGGAGCATGCTCTTCTTCGCATTCTTCTTCGCTTCGCTCATCGGACTCCGCTCCGGCTGGAACGAAAAACCGGGCCCCGGCAATTACCGGCCCAACTGGTGGTAGCAGGGACTGCTTATTCGAAATGGACGCGTTCCTCGAAACGCTTCAAGGCTTCGCGGAGCGCAGGGTGCTTTTCGAGGTGCGGATCGTTCGCGAGGATTCCCTTGGCTTCGTCTCTCGCGATGGTGACGAGTTTCATATTGGTCAGGTTTTCCATGGCGATGTCTGGGAGGCCGGACTGACGCGTGCCGAAGAAGGCACCGGGCCCGCGGAGCGCGAGGTCGGCCTCGGCGATGGCGAAGCCGCTCGCTTCTTTTTCAAGCACTTCTAGACGCTCGAGATTTTTGGCGTTCTCGCCCGGGACGAGGAAACAGTATGATTGGTGTTCGCCCCGGCCCACGCGCCCGCGGAACTGGTGGAGCTGGGCCAGGCCGAAGCGCTCGGCTTCTTCGATGAGGATGATACTCGCGTTCGGCACGTCGACGCCTACCTCGACGACCGCGGTCGCGACGAGGATATCATAGTCTTTCTCGCGGAAGGCATGCATGATGTCTTCCTTTTCCTTGGCTTTGAGCTTGCCGTGGATGAGGCCGACGGAGAGATGAGGGAAGATCTTGTGCGTCAGCTTCTCATGCTCTTTGACGGCCGCTTTCACTTCTTTGAGCGCGAGGGATTCCTCGACGAGCGGGAAGATGATGAAGGCTTGACGGCCCTTCTTGATTTCCTGATTGATGAACTGGTAGACCTTTTCCCGGGCTGTCTGGTTTTTCACCAGTTTGGTAATGATAGGTTTCCGATTCTTGGGGAGTTCGTCGAGAAGCGAGATCTCGAGGTTGCCGAAGAAGGCGAGGGAGAGGGTGCGGGGGATGGGGGTCGCGGTCATGGTGAGGAAGTGGGGGACGCGGTCTGCTTGGCCATCCTGGCTTCCGAAGCTCATGTCTTGGAGCTTGGCGCGCTGGGCGACGCCGAAGCGGTGCTGCTCGTCGACGATGACGAGCGCCAGCTTCTGGAAGCGCACGTCCTCCTGGAGGAGGGCATGGGTACCCACGATGATTTTCGGGATGCCGCTCTCGATCGCTTTCTGCATGGTCTTTCTCGTAACGGTTTTTCCGTCGAGGAGGCGATAGCTCCCGGTGAAGAGCGAGACCGTTTCGCCGCCCGGAGCGAAGAGGCTCGAGAGGCTCTCGAAGTGCTGGCGGGCGAGGACTTCGGTCGGCGCGAGGAGCGCCACCTGGCAGCCCTGTCCCGCTGCGGCCAGAGCGGCGACGGCAGCTACTACGGTCTTGCCGGAACCGACGTCGCCGTTTAGGAGACGGTTCATCGGGTGCGGCCCGGCGAGGTCGTCTAAGATTTCTCCCACGGCTTTCTTCTGTGCGCCGGTGAGGGAGAAAGGGAGAGTCTCGATGAAATTCTCGAGGATCTGCGGCGGGAGCTCCAGGCTTTCGGCAAGACTCGTCTCGAAGAGCGCCTTCAGCTGGAGCGCCTTCAGCTGGACGAGAAACATCTCGTCGAAGGCGGAACGCTTCTCCGCGAGGAGAATCTCTTTTTCGTTCTTGGGGAAGTGAAGGTAGCGCAGGCTCTGGTGGTAGGAGGGGAGATGGAGCCGCTCGAGGATTTCCTGCGGCACCGGGTCGGGGATCGCTTTGATCTTCTGGAACAGGGCGGTGATCTGCCAGCGGAAGAAACGCGAGGTGAGTCCGCGGGTCTCCGGATAGACGGGAACGAGGCGGCCCGTGTGGGTGGCGTCGCGCTCGGCGCGTTCGAGTTCGGGGTTGGTCATGAGGAGGCCGCCTTTGTCGGCAGTCACCTTGCCGGAGAGGCGGACGGCTGATCCGACCTTGAGCGCTGTGGCGATGAAGCGCTGGTTGAACCAGACGACCCGGAGCGTCCCGGAATCATCCGCCACGCTTATCTCGGTTACGAGCATCCGCTTGCGGAAGCTTTTCCCCGAGTGGAGCTTGGTGACGGTGCCGAGGACGGTGCATTTCTCGCCGGCTGCAAGTGACGCGATGGGGCGGATCGTCGCGTAGTCTTCATAACGGTGCGGCAGATGCGAAAAGAGGTCTCCGACGGTCAAGAGCCCCATGTTCTGGAGCTTGGCGAGCACGGGTTTCTTGATGCTCGGAATGGAAGAAAGAAGGGTATCGAGTGAGGACATAGGCTTTGTTCCAGTATAGCCTATCAGGGAGACCGGAAAAGGCGAAAGAAAAAAGCCCTCCTTCCAAGTTTGGAAAAAGGGCTTTTGAGGGTCGGTACCGGTCAGGCCGCCGGAGAAGGCGTGCCGGCATCAGGCTCGAAACTTTTCGGCCGGAACTCGTCATTGATGTAGCGAATGTTCTGCCGGATAGGCAGCTCGATCGGCGTAATCGAATCCGTGAGGTGGGCGATGATCTTCTCCGCGAGCTTCACGAATTCGACCATATTCGTTTCCGGTGGCACGATATGGACCCGGTGTCCTTCGATCGCATAGGTAACGTGTTTCCCACTGGTCTTCTCGAATTTGGTCAGACGTTCCAGAATCTCTTCCACGACTTTCGGCTCGGAACAGTCGTCGTAAAAGGTGAGGGCGATGAAAGGCTTGTCTTCATCGGTGAAAGAAAGTGCAGAATCAGCGATTTTCACGGCTTTTCTCCTCTTCGATTTTCAAGATACTTCAAAAGACATTATACACCATTTTATGGGAAAAGTCAAGTGTTCCTGCAGACGATGCTTTCCGCTACAATGAGAGAGAAATCCGCTTGAGAAAGAAAAAATATATGGAATATACGGACCAGCTGCTCGTCTCGTACAGCAACGGAAGTTTCTTGCCCTCGCAAGATATCGCGGTCTCGCCTTGGGACTTGGGGTATCTGCGCGGTTACGGTGTTTTCGATGTCATGCCGATCGTGAATGGGAAGCCGTTCCACTGGGAATGGCACTTCGAACGCCTGGAAAAGTCGGCGCAAGAGCTGTGCCTCAAGATCCCGGTCAGCCGGGATGAGTACCGAAGAATCCTGGAAGAACTGGTCCAGCGCAATGAAGGCTATGACATCATCGTAAGGACGGTCCTTTCCGGCGGGCCTGCCGAAGACGCGTTCACTCCGGTTCCCGGGAAGGAAACATTCCTGGTTCTCGCGGAAGCAGCGCACCCGCTTCCTCCCGCTGTCTATGAGACAGGAACGAAGATCGTCACTCTCGAGCATGTGCGCACGTTCCCGCGAGTCAAGATGACCCATTATGTATCGGCTATCTGCTCGCTTCCCAAGCGGCACGCGGCCGGAGCGACGGAAACGCTCTACGTCATGGACGGACAGATTTCCGAATGCGCGCAGTCGAACATCTTCTGCATCCAGGACGGGAAGCTCATTACGACGACAGAGAGTTCTCTCTTAGGCGTGACGCAACGGATCATCTGCGAGAAGATCGCCGCCTCTTGCGGTATCGAGGTAGAAGTGCGACCGATCATGCTGGCAGAACTCTTGGCGGCGCCCGAAGTCTTCCTCACAGGAAGCAACAAGGGAATCGTACCGATCGTGAAGATCGATGAGCGCGTGATCGGAGCAGGAGTTCCCGGGCCGCTCACCAAACGCCTCATAGAAAAATACCGTGAGTATACGTCCCAGTATTGAGGCGTGTCGAATATAAAAAATGAAAAGGCCCGATAAAAATCGAACCTTTCATTCTTTTGTGTCCCCGGCAGGAATCGGACCTGCGGCCTTCTGGACCGGAACCAGACGCTCTATCCACTGAGCTACGGAGACATATTTTGCTTGTATTCTAAGTCCGAACGGCTTTCCTATGGTAGCGAAAGTCTTCGAAAACAGCAATAATTGACTTTTTCTGCCGGGGTGGCATGATGGAGGCGAGTTCTTTGGCATCCTTTGTTCTGAAAGGAGGAGACCCATGTCTACGCTTTTTTGGGGAACTCATCACACCCGTCAAACACTGTTAGAGAAAGGGCTGCTGGAGCTTATCGAGCCGGATATGGATTTCGATATCTGTGCGATAATTCTCGGCCGAGTGAATGACCTGGAAGTCAAGCGGACCTACACTCTTTATCGGTTAGCTATCCGAGACGCTCTGTCGATGCAAGAGCTCTACGCGAGCGTCAAGCATGAGAGCCCTGCGGCGGCCAGAAAAGCCTACCAAGAGTTTCTCGAGCTCACTTGGCAGACTAATGTCGTCTTTCATTATCTCCAGTTCGAGCTCCATCGTTCCTTTGACCTTCTCGACAAGTTCGACCGCACGCACTGTATTTCTCTCCATGGCGGTTGGATCGCCTCGCAAGACGAAGTCGTTCCCATTGATGTGTCTTCGGATGGAGGTGAAGACGAGAGCAGCGTTTCCGAGAGATGGATATGGCCGCAATAGTGCCTTCCGGAAGAAAATCCTTACCCTCGTTCCAGCAAAGGAGCGAGGGTTTTTATTGACAAAAGGGGAATTTCCCGTATAATAGTAGTTCCCGATAGTTCATTCACATCTGAAGAAGGAGGACTCTTGATGATCGAGGAAGATACCAGGGCAGAAGAGGAAGAGACCCGGGAAGGGAAATTGCAGCTGATCGGCCAGGCTGTTATGAAGCCGTTCGCCGAAATCGCTCTGCGGGTCTATCCGCCGGAACTCATTCTGCCGGAGGATCCCATTCTGGACAACGATCGGATAATCGGCTCGATTGCTGACAACGATTTTCTCAAGCGATTCTATTCGCTCGTCGAGCTCAAACAAATGGAACTCGACGAAGAGCATTTTATCAGCCAGCAGCGGAAACGCGGGCCTGATAATAAGATCCTCATGTTTGAGGAAGAAGTTGAAGTTCTGAATCATATGCTCGATTTTCTCCTCCACGAGGAATTCGGTTATTTCGAGAAGCGTGGGCCGAACGAGCACTTGCGGGTCTGCGAGGGCTGGCAAGTGGCGTGCACCACCTGGGAAAAGCAAGTCGAGGATCTTATTCCGGGACGCGCTTTCTTCCAACCCAGAAAAGTCCATTAAGGATCAAGGATCCTTTCCTTTCAAAAGCCCCTGTCGCGGAACATCGCGCCAGGGGCTTTACATTTGTGTCCTTGGCAGGAAT
The DNA here is from genome assembly GCA_001786575.1 of Candidatus Moranbacteria bacterium RIFCSPHIGHO2_01_FULL_55_24. Taxonomy (GTDB): domain Bacteria; phylum Patescibacteriota; class Minisyncoccia; order Moranbacterales; family UBA1568; genus UBA1568. The sequence goes on from MFRW01000010.1 coordinate 24,030, forward strand.
CGAACCTGCGACCTTTTGGACCGCAACCAAACGCTCTATCCACTGAGCTACAAGGACGTATATTTTGCCGAAGCCTTTTTTACAAAAGGACGGATAAGAAAACAAAAACTTTCCAAATATGTGGCGGAAAGCTCCTCTAAATATGCAGGAATTTCTCCAATGTGTCAACTAAGCTGGGCTCGTGAGTGTCTTCGGGGACGAATTCCCGGAGCGAGCGGTAGATGGTGTCGCGTTCGCCTTCCGGCAAAGGGACATGGACATGGGAGAGGAGCGTGCCGTTGACCTTGAGGCTCAAGAGGTTCTCGAAAGGGTATTCCGTGTAGATATGGAAAGACTCGATCGTATTGTAGCGGTAGAAGTCTTTTCCGAGGACGGCGCCCTTTGTCGTGAGAGCATAGGTGAGGATGCGCGGCTCCTGGTGCTGGAGCAGGTAGCCGACGACGCCGATTAAGATGAAAGTGATCGCCATGAGCGGGCTGTTGGTGAGGAGCGCGTAGCCGATAATGACGATCAGGAGCGAGGTCGTGATCATGCGCGAGCGGGGCCCGAGCTCGAAGTCCTCATGCTCCGGTGCTTGCCACTGGAAGAGTGGCGTGCCTATGCCGCTGAAAGAAGTGTCGGAAGGTTTGGGTTCCATAGTATTTTGAGAATATCCATACTATATCATGAAATGGCGCGGGGTTCACAGATGTTCCTCTGCCTGCTAGTATGGGTACGTTTTAGAAAAGATATCCGGAGGAATGGTCCGCCAGCCGGCGGATTGAAGGCAGCAGTCTTGAAAACGGAGATGCTCTCTAAAGTGAAATATCCGGAGGAATGGCCGAGTGGTTGAAGGCAGCAGTCTTGAAAACTGCAGTACCGGAAACGGTACCGGGGGTTCGAATCCCTCTTCCTCCGCAAAATGAAACGACTGCCTTCGGGCAGTTTTTTCATTGTAGACCGGAACACTTGACTCCCAGTTGAATTTTCAGTATTATCCTGGGTCAAGCAAATCTTGATACGAGTTCTTTTCGGCAATGAGGGAGGCCTACTATGACCGATACGACAGAGCTTTCGGAGAAAGCGCTGGAGCTGATAGAGTTTTATGATTCCCAAGGCTGTCTCGGGGTATCCGAGCTGGTGCGCTGGCTCGATACCGAGGGCAGTACGGTCAATATGCTGGGAACGCCTATGTACGGCATCCAGTATGTGCTTGCCGAGTGTACGACTGAAGAAGAACGGCGGCACATCTATAAGGCATACAAGAGACCGCTTTATCTGGGTACTGTGAATGGCAGGTATAAGCCGATCGACACCCTGGACTGGATACGCGAACAAGACTTCGCAAGCCTTCCTTTACAGAACAAACGCGATTTCGACGAGTTCTGCCTGGAAGCGCTGCAATGCTTGAGAGGTGAAGCGCCATTAAGAAACATTGTCGGCCTCGCCTTGATCACAGCCACAGTCGAATGAACCTTCGGCAGTCAGGAATAACTTCTTGGCTGCCTTTTATTTTTCCTTTTTCGGGAGTACAATAGAGTTTCTATGCAAGCGCTTGAAATCAAAAATCTGACGAAAAAGTACCCGACCGGGGTAGAAGCGCTCAAAGGCGTGAGCCTTTCGGTATCCGAAGGCGACTTCTTCGGACTTCTCGGGCCGAATGGCGCGGGCAAGAGCACGCTGATCGGCATCGTCACGGGACTCACCAACAAGAGCGGGGGAGAAGTGTCTGTCTTCGGGCATGATATCGAGGCCGAGACGACCCTGGCCAAATCTTCGATCGGCCTGGTGCCGCAGGAATTCAACTTCAGCATTTTCGAGAAAGTGATCAATATCCTCTTGGGCCAAGCCGGCTACTACGGGATTCCCCGGGATGAGGCTCTGAAGCATGCCGAGAAATACTTAAAGAAGCTCGGCCTCTGGGAAAAGCGCAATGACCAGGCCCGTACGCTTTCGGGCGGGATGAAGCGGCGCCTCATGATCGCGCGTGCTCTGGTGCACGAGCCGAAGCTCCTCATCCTAGACGAGCCGACGGCCGGAGTGGACATCGAACTCCGTCGGGGGATGTGGGATTTCCTGCGCGAACTCAATGCGGAAGGGACGACGATCATCCTGACTACTCATTACTTGGAGGAAGCCGAACAGCTGTGCCGGGAAGTGGCGATCATCAACAAGGGAGAGATCGTCGAACATGGCCGGGTGAAAGATCTTCTCGGGAAGCTCCACATGGAAACATTTATCTTCGATCTGGCGAAGCCTCTGGATGAGAAGATGTGGGAGTTGATCCGCAAGTTCGAAGTGCGGAAGATCGATGAAGAGACGATAGAGGTGGATCTGGCCGAGGGAGAGACGCTGACCGAGATGGTCTTGGCGCTTGCCCGCCTGGGGATCAACGTGAAAAGCATGCGTAACAAAGCGAACCGTCTGGAAGAGCTTTTTATCCGCCTGACGAAAAAAGAAGTATGACCTGGGAAAAGATGTGGATCGCCTATATGACTATCGTCCGCCTGGAAATAGGCCGCTTTTTCCGTATCTGGACGCAGACGTTCCTGCCGCCGGCGATCACCACCACGCTCTACTACGTGATTTTCGGAGCGTTCATCGGGAGCCAAGTCGAACCGGTGGGCGATTTCAGCTATATGCAGTTCATCGTGCCGGGACTCGTCATGATGACCGTCATCACGAGTTCCTTCATGAATGTCGTGAGCTCGTTCTTCGGGTCCAAGTTCCAGAAGCAGCTCGAGGAGCTCTTGGTGTCCCCGGTGTCTCCCTTGATCGTGGTCGCGGGCTATGTGACCGGCGGGGTGGTGCGCGGCCTCCTGACCGGCATCCTGGTACTGGCGATCGCGCTTTTCTTCACTCACTTAGCCATCCATAGCGTGTTCATGATCCTCGTCTTCATCCTCCTGACAAGCATCTTCTTCTCGCTTCTCGGATTGGTGACCGCGATCTTCGCCAAGAATTTCGACGGAGTTTCCATCATCCCGAACTTCGTCCTGACGCCGCTCACGTATCTCGGCGGCGTCTTCTACTCTATCCATATGCTGCCGGAGTTCTGGCAGAAGGTTTCGCTTCTGAACCCTATCCTCTACATGGTGAACGGCTTCCGTTTCGGGTTCCTGGGCATATCCGATGTGAATATCGCCTTCAGTCTGGCGATGCTTGCGGCGATGAGCCTTGCCGCGCTTCTCTTCACGCTCTATCTCTTCAAGACCGGCCGCGGCCTGCGGGCTTGATCCCCGGGTCTGGAGGGGGTTGCAAAAAAGGCTTTTTATGGTAGTATGGGGGTGATGTAAGTTTTCGTTCTGGAGAAACGCTCGCGAAGCTTTGAGTTGCCGCTCAAGCCTCTCGTCTAGTAGGGCCAGGAGTCAGAAGGTCGCCTTACAGAGATAATTCAAAAAGAAGGCTTGATATGGCAACAAAATTGTACGTCGGCGGTGTTTCTTACAACACCACTGATCAAGGTCTCCAGGATGCTTTCGCACAGGCGGGTAATGTCACCTCTGCGAAAATCGTCATCGATCGGATGACCAACCGTTCTCGCGGTTTCGGCTTTGTCGAAATGGCGTCAGAAGAAGAAGCCCAGAAGGCTATCGAACTCTGGAACGGTAAGGAACTCGATGGCCGCACGCTGACTGTGAACGAAGCTCGTCCTATGGAAGAGCGTCCTCGCACTGGCGGTGGTGGTCGTGATTTCGGAGGCGACCGCGGCGGTAACCGCTGGTAGTTTCCAAAAGAAAACAGCTCTCGCAAGAGAGCTGTTTTTTTGTCGCTCATAATTCCTCTTGACAAGATCGGGGAAAGAGCCGAAAACGTGGTGTATACTTGAAGTAAGAAATAGCGCAAAGCCATTTCTCAAAGTACTTTCGATGCGAATGACGCGGCTGCGCAAGCGAGGTCGATGCGGCCCGTCCCAGGGATTATCATTCACTTATAACTTTCAAGTCTATGGACAAAACAATTGTTACCATTCTCGGTGTCGTTTTTTTGGCTATCGGAGTTTTGGGCTTTGTGAACGACCCGCTTCTTGGTATTTTCGAGGTTGATGCGCTGCACAATATCATCCATATCATTTCCGGCGCTCTGGCGCTCGTGGCAGTGAGCATGGGTGCGAGTGCCACCCGGCTATTCTGCCGAGTGTTCGGTATCGTGTACGGCTTAGTGGCGGTCCTGGGCTTCCTCATGCCTGGAGACATGATCTTAGGTCTGTTCGAAGCCAACCTGGCAGACGACGTGCTGCATCTGGTCTTGGCAGTCATATTCCTGTACTTGGGCTTCGGCCGCGGCCAGTCCTCGCAGGCACCGATGTCGGTATAGTCCTCTTCCGGAAAGAAAAAACTCCCTCAAATCGAGGGAGTTTTGTTTTGGCGGAGAGGGAGGGATTGAACGCGGATCCGCCATTAGGCGAATCCTTCTGAGAACCCACGGTTCTCAGCGGCCTAAAGGCCTGCTCTCCTCCAACGGAAAACTCCCGTTTTCCGACCCTTTCCCCGTTCGAATCCATCCTACAGCAAAAGCAAAAATGACGCCACGAGGGCGTCATTCTTTACTTGGCGGAGAGGGAGGGATTCGAACCCTCGATGAGTTTTACCCCATGCCACGTTAGCAGTGTGGTGCCTTCAGCCGCTCGGCCACCTCTCCAATCGCATCTTGTATAGCCTACCAATGATGAGGAAAGAAATCAAGACTACTTCGCTACGACGATCCCATAAACCCGTTTGGCACCGGCTTTTTTGAGGACTTTGGCACATTCGGTGAGGGTAGTGGCGGTGGTAGCGACATCGTCGACAAGCCAGAGAGTCTTGCCCCGGATCTGACGCTTGGTGTCCGGGAGCGTCGCGAAAGCGCCGGAAAGATTGGCGAGACGTTCTTCGCGGGAACGGGTTTTCTGCTGGGGCTTGGTGTGTCGGGTGCGTGTCAGGGTGGGGAGGACCGGAACGATAGCTGCTCCCGGCGTGAGAAGCGGCGCCAAGCGTTCGGCGAGGATTTGTGACTGGTTGAATCCGCGGAAACGCAGGCGGCGGGGGTGGAGCGGGACGAAAGAAAGGATGTCCGGGAGCGGGAGCGGCGACTGGAGAAGGGTCCGGGCGAGCAGTTCCGCGAGCGGAATGCCGGTATCCGGAATGAAACGATATTTGTAAGTGTGGATGAGTTTTCTGACGATCGGGAGCCGATAGTCGGTGGCGGCCAAGATGCCGTCGAGCGGGGAATGAGGGGAATCGAAAGGGTCTCTCGCGAGCGGCGCGGGGATGCTCGGGGTGATTTTCCGGAAGCAGGTCTCGCAGAGCCATTTATCGGGAGCGCCGCATCCGAGGCAAGCGAGTGGGAAAAAAGCGTCCAGAAACATTTTTCGCAGGCGCTCTTTTCGAGAGAGAAGGGTACGTATCAGCGGCACATGATCGAATCATTGCTTACCTCTAGGCGGAGCTTCTTGGCAGCAGGGCGTTCTATCAGGGCTATCGCTACCGGCTTCTCGACGTGTTCTTCGAGGATCTTCCGGACCAGGCGCGCGCCCTGCTCTTTGGAGAAGCTCTTCTCGGCGAGGAAGCGCGGCACGGCCGGGGCGATCGAGAGGGTGATGCCTTTCTCTTTGAGGCGGGAGACGAAGCGTTTCAGTTCGTTCTTTACGATCTTCTGGACAGCCACTTTGTCGAGCGGTTGGAATATGACGGTGTGGTCGAGGCGCGCCAGGAGTTCGGGACGCATCTCTTTTTTCAGGTTAGCGAGAACAGACTCGCGCTTCTCGATGAGGTTTTCGAGAGCGCCTTCTTTGGCGAATCCGAAACGGGTGTCCTTGGTGAAGATTTCCGTCCCGACGTTCGAAGTGAGGACGATCAAGGTGTTCCGGAAGCTCACTTTGCGGCCTTCGGCATCGGTCAATTGTCCCTCATCGAGGATCTGGAGGAGAATATTGAAGACATCCGGATGTGCCTTCTCGATCTCATCGAAGAGAACGATGGCATAGGGCTTGCGACGGACTTGCTCGGTGAGCTTGCCGCCTTCGCCATAGCCCACATAGCCGGCCGGTGCGCCGAGGATCTGCGCGACGCTGTGCCGCTCCATGAACTCGCTCATGTCGAGGCGGATGAGCGCTTTCTGGTCGCCGAAAAATTCCTGGGCGAGGACATTCGCGACTAGGGTTTTTCCGACGCCGGTCGGGCCCAAGAACAGGAAGGAGCCGAGCGGGCGGCGCGGATCGTGGATATTGCTTAGCGAGCGGAGCAAGACATTCTCGACCGTATCGAGCGCTTCGCTCTGGCCGATGACGTGCCGGGCGAGCGCCTTCCGGAGCCGCTCCAGCCGCTCTTTCGGGTTTTCGGAACGCAGTTTCTCGAGAGGGATATTCGAGATGCGGGAAAGGGTCACGAGCACTTGCTCGAGAGTGACCACGGGAATATTCTCTTTCGGAGTATCCGCATGCTCTTTCAGTTTGCCGAGTTTCTTCTCGAGAGCCTTGGCCTGGTTGTGCCACTTGGCGGCCTCATCGTAGGCTTCTTTCTGGATGAGGGATTCTTTGAGATCGATCACGTGTTTCAATTCCTGCTCCAGCTTGGCGCGGGACCGGTTTTTGGAGGTCGTGGAGCCGGATTGCTTCGCGAGGGTAGCGGCCTCGTCGATGATGTCGAGAGCCTTGTCGGGAAGGAAGCGGTCGCTTATATGGCGCACGGAAAGGTCGACCACCAGAGAGATGAGGTTATCCGGAAAGCTGACGCCGTGGAAGGCCTCGTAGGCAGGCTTGGCCGCCCGAAGCATGGCCTTGCTCGTTTCCGGAGACGGTTCCTCGATGAACACCGACTGGAAACGGCGCTCAAGGGCCGGGTCTTTCTCGATATGGCGCTTGTATTCGGTAAAGGTGGTGGCGCCGATGCACTGGATGTCGCCGCGCGCGAGCGCCGGCTTCAGGATGTTGGCCGCATCCAGGCCACCGGAAGTATTGCCGGCACCGACGATAGTGTGGATCTCGTCGATGAAGAGGATGACATCGGGGTGCTCGGAAGCTTCGCGGATGATGTCCTTCAGGCGCGCTTCGAATTCGCCGCGGAAATTGGTTCCGGCGACTACGAGTGCCAGGTCGAGCGCGAAGATGCGCTTGCCGAGGAGCTGTTCAGGCACGTCTCCGGAGAGGATCTTCTCCGCGAGCTTCGTGACGAGAGCGGTCTTGCCGACGCCAGGCTCGCCCAAGAGGAGCGGATTGCTCTTGTGCTTGCGGAGCAGGATCTGGATGACTCTGCCGAGCTCGGCCTCGCGGCCGAAGAGAATCTGGTTCCGCTGGTGCTTCGGGTGCGAAAGGTCGATGGCGTATTGGCGGAGCGTGGCGAGGTCTCCGGTGTCGCGCGGCTTGGCCTTGGGGCCGAGGGTCTCCGGCATGTCGAACATCTTGGAGAGTTCGGGGAAGTGTTCGAAATTCATATGGGATGCCAGGGTCGCTTCGATCTTCTTCTCGTCTATTTCCAGCGTGATGAAGATCTCGTCGAGAATGGGGTGTTCGGACTCTATGAGGGCGTAGACCAGGTGTTCGGTACCGACATAGGGGAAGTGGAACTGGTTGGCGATGGCGTACGCACGCTTCATGATCTCCTTGAGAGTATCTGAAGGCGCGATGGTATCTGTCGCAGGAAGGGTCTTGCCGCGGCTCTTCTTGCGCAGGCAGAGCTTGGCGAGCTTTTCTTTTTCGAAACCCATGCCTTGGAGGAGGCTGTTTCCCAGGCTTCCGTGTTCCATGAAGATGGCCAGGAGCAGATGCTCGGGCTCGACGGAACGGCTGCGGGTGTAGCGGGCGATATCGCGCGCTTCCTTCATGCTGTGCCGTGCGTGGAAGGTCAGTTTGTGACTGAAAAGCGTTTCTGACATAGGTGAAAGATCATGCTTCATTGTATTTTCCGGAGAGGTTTCTGTCAATTCGGTAAGAAAGGGGAAATAGCCTGTTTCAAAGCTTCCTCCATCGCCGGAATTATGCTATTTTATAGGTATCAAAAAGCAATAGAAAAAACATGTTCGGTTTTTCAAAACCTTCCTACCTTGGTATTGATTTCGGTACCTCTTCTATCAAGGCGGTGGAACTGACAGAAAAAGACGGCGCCGTACAGCTTCTCAATTACGGCCAGGTGAGTTTGGCACAGCTGGAAAACGGGGTCACGGGATCCGGGCGTTCTTATGACGAGGAGGTCGGATTGTATCTGCGGGCCCTTCTGGAGAAGCTCAAGCCCAAGACGCACTCCGCTTTTGTCGCGATGCCGGCGTTCATCGGGCTCATCTCGCTCATCGAACTCCCCGAGATGGAAGAACATGAGCTGGAAGAAGCGGTGCAATTCGAAGCGCATCGCTACATCCCGTCTTCGCTCGAAGACATAGCGCTTAGCTGGGAAGTAGTCGGTACGCGCAAGGCGACGGACGGCAGCGGTCCGAAGCTGGAGATACTCGTCGTGGCGGCGCTCAAGAAAGAAGTCGAGCGCTATCGCGGCTATGTTATGGCAGCGGGCCTCAAAATGGATTTTCTGGAGCTGGAAACGTTTTCTCTCGTCCGTTCAATCGTGGGACATGAGACGGGACTGGTCTTGGTTATCGACATCGGCTCGCGGGCGACCAATCTCGTCTTGGCGGAAAACGGTATCGTGCGTGTCAGCCGCAATCTCGATGCCGGCGGCAAGGATGTCACGCGGACGCTCGCCGAAGGCTTGGACATCACTCCCGACCGGGCCGAGAGTCTCAAGAAGAGCGGCAAAGACTTCCTCAATCAGCCGGAATCCGCCCTGGTCTTCCCGGTACTCGATATGATCTCCAATGAAGCCAAGAGAATGCTCGATTCATACAAGGCGAAGTATCCGGATGCGGAGTGCCGGCAGGTGATCCTCTCCGGCGGCACGGCGTACTTCGTAGGGCTGACTGATTATTACACGCGCCAGCTGGGCATACCGGTCGCGATCGGTAACCCGTGGCAGAGAATCCAACACACACCGAAACAGAAAGAGCAGATCGAAAGTCTCGGGACATCATTTTCCGTGGCGCTCGGATTGGCATTGAGCGGACTCGATGTGAAAAAAGAAGAGCAGAAGAAAGAAGGCTCTTCGCTCAAGAAATTCCTTAACAAGAAGCTGTAAGCTAAAAAGCGATAAAAATAAACATAAACATTGAGACATACGTCCATGGCTGGCATCAACCTTTCACAATCATTCGGGGAGAAGCGGACATCCTCCAAGCAGAGCCTCTTCGACAAGGGGTTCATGTTCGTGGTGGTTTTGGCGCTTATCGTCGCCGCGATCTGGGGCGGTATCCGCTGGTTCCTCTACTCTACAGACCAGAAGATAGCGGGTCTTCAGGGAACGATAGACAGTGCGAATGCCGATCTCCTGGGCGAGGATGTCGACCGTATCGTCGATCGCGACACGCGCCTCACGAATATCAGTGCAGCGGAGGGTAAGGACGCGGATACGGCTGCTCTGTTCTCGCAGCTGGAGCGCCTGACCGTGCCGGAGGTGCATCTGACGCTCTATGAATACGATCATGAAGAAGGGAAAGTGGCGGTTTCCGGCCTGACGGATAATTTCAAGTTTCTGGCGCAGCAGATCATCAGTTTCAAGAGCGAGGCGCCGTTCGGAAATATCCGAGTCGACAAGATCGTGAATACCAAAGACGGAAAGATCGCCTTCACGCTGATGGCGGATATCAAAGAAGAGACAGCAGCTTCCTCTTTGCCAACATCAAACTAAAAAGACGCCTATGCAACTCAAACTTCTCATCGTTCCGTCGCTCATCATCATCTCGATCATTCTGATCATCGGATTCATCAAGCCCGACTACGACACGCTCAAGATCAAGCGTGCGACACTCGTCCAGAAAGAGACGGAGGCTGCCAATGTCGCGACGATCATCGCGAATGTCAAGCAACTGAACGCTTCGCTCGATGCCGACCAGGAAACCGAAAGCTTCATTCTCCGGTATTATCCGGATTCTATCGACCAGGGACGCGTTATCGATGCCTTCAACTTCCTGGCCTTGCAATCAGGGCTCGTCATCACCAGCGTGGAGCTGAAGGAGCTGCCTCCGGTAGCGATTGAAGAAGCTATTCAGAACGTGCCGATGACTTCGCTCCAGGGGGGTGCCACGGACCCATCGCTTGCCGGATCCGAAATCCCGCCCGTTCCCCAGTACCAGGCTCCGCGCCCGCGTTCCTACACCGCACTCGTCAAGGCGCGCGGATCCTATGAGAACGTCAAAGGATTCGTAGAGCGGATGATGCGCTTGGATCGGATCCATGGTATGAAGAACTTCTCTGTCGGGCTGAATGAGGAGGCACTCCGCACGATCGATGCCGGCGAGGCCGTGTCGGAAGAAGCCGCTTCCGAACTGGTCGTGATGTTCGAGACGCGCTTCGACTATCTGCCGGCCCAGAAAATGGTGAATGCGCTCCACGTCCCGGTCTTTGAGAAAGGGTCTCTGGATTTCGCAGCTGCCAAAGAGGCGATGACGCGCGCTACTTCCGCAGTACCCGACCTCGACAAAGGACAGACCGGAAAGCCGAACCCATTCCAGTAAACATTCTTCCTATCCATTCTCCTATCTCTCATGGCGGCTGAAGACATACAGAAACAATCCGAAGCGGCTCTGCCCGAGCAAAGCAAGGCTGCTCCCGTACCAGGAGCCGGCCCGCTTGCGGCGCAGGCTAAGGCGCTTGGTGTTCCTTATCTGGACGCCACTCCGCGGGATTTCGATAAGACGGTCTTGAATGTCATTCCCGAGGAAGCGGCCAAGAAATACGGCATGATCCCGTTCAAGAAGGTCGGGGACACGCTGTCGGTGGCGATGCTCAACCCGCAGAACTTCGAGGCGCTGAACGTTCTGCGCTTCCTGGCGGAAAAGGAGCATGTCGGCATAGAAGTCTATCTGACTGACCAGGATGTCTTTGCCAATATCATCAAGCAGTACACGGGGACAGACAGCGCTCTCAAAGAAGCCATCCTGTCGCTCAAGAAGGAAGACGAACTCCAATTGCAGGTGAGCCAGGAAAAGAAAGTGAGCAAGGAAGCGGAGGTCTTCCAGGATGCGCCGATCGCGAAACTAGTCGAAGTGATCGTCCAGCATGCGTTGGACGGTCGCGCGAGCGATATTCACATCGAACCGATCGAAGGAAGCTATCGTGTACGCTTCCGGATCGACGGTATCCTGCGATCGCAGCTCGTGTTTCCCGTCGAAGTGGGAAGGGCGGTGATCTCGCGCATCAAAATCCTTTCGAACCTGAAGATCGATGAGAAGCGCAAGCCGCAGGACGGCCGCATCCGTTTCGAGAATGCCGATGGCAGCTTCATCGACCTGCGTATCTCGAGCCTTCCGGTCATGGAAGGAGAAAAGATAGTGATGCGTGTTCTCGACAAGAGTTCGAACGTGGCTGACCTCGATAAGCTGGGCCTCTGGGGGCGTGCCCGGACGATCCTGGAGCGCAAGATCCGCGAACCGTTCGGGATCATCCTCATCACCGGTCCGACCGGTTCCGGAAAGTCGACTTCTCTTTATGCGTTCCTCCAGATCTTGAACAAGGAAGAGCGCAACATCATCACGCTCGAAGACCCGGTGGAATACTTCGTCGAAGGCATCAACCAGAGCCAGATCAAACCGGAAATAGGATATACGTTCGCGAGCGGACTGCGCTCTATCCTGCGTCAGGACCCGAACGTCATCATGGTAGGAGAAATCCGCGACGGCGAAACGGCCGAACTCGCGATCCATGCGGCGCTCACGGGACACCTGGTGCTTTCGACCCTCCATACGAACGATGCGGTCGGGTCTATTCCCCGTCTGATAGATATGGGCATCGAGCCTTTCCTGCTTTCCTCTTCGCTCGAAGCGGTAGCAGCGCAGCGTCTCGTGCGGCGCATCTGCGAGAACTGCAAAGTAGAGCAGGAGCTCACTCCCGGCCAGCGGGAAATGTTCCGCAAAGTGTTCGAAGAGATCCCGGACGAAGAAGTGAAGCTCTACGAGCTCCAGCCGAACATGCAAATCACCGTTTACAAGGGCAAGGGCTGCGAACAGTGCGGGAACTCCGGATACAAGGGCCGTATCGCTATCTATGAAGTGATCGACGTGGATGACGAGATGCATCTGATCATTTCCGACAAGCATGGCAATGAGGGCGAAGTGCGCAAGGCGGCCGCGCACCAGGGCATGATTACCATGAAGCAGGACGGCATCCTCAAGGTCTTGAAGGGCATTACGACGCTTGCAGAAGTGGAGCGCGTCACTGAAGGGAAAATCCTGGTCGATGAAGAGTAGGATATGATATAGTGCCAGTGTACTGAATACAAAAACAAACTACGGGCTTATGGAATCACTGCATGCGGAACAGCGAATGAAGAACCTGCTTCTCCTGGTGGGACAGCAGGGTGCCTCGGATCTCCACCTCGTCGTCGGGCGGTATCCGACGCTCCGAATCGATGGCAAATTGCATCCGATCACCCAGGAAAAAGTGCTGACGCCTGCCGATACGAAGGCGCTGTCCGACATACTCCTCACCGAGGACAAGAAACAAGAGCTGCTCTCTGTCGGACATTCTGACTTTTCATACAATTTCGAGGACCGGGTGCGCTTCCGTACCAACGTGTTCTTCCAGAAAGGTTACGTGAGCGTTACTATGCGGTTCGTTATGGACCGGCTGCGCAACCTTGAAGAGCTCTCTATCCCGACTTCGCTCTACGACTTCACCAACTATTCCCAGGGGCTCGTCCTCGTGACGGGGCCGGTAGGACACGGAAAGTCGACGACGCTCGCGGCTATCATCGACTACATCAACCACAATCTCGAGAAGCACATCCTGACCATCGAGGATCCGATCGAATTCGTCTACAATCAGGATCGCTGCATCATCAATCAGCGCGAAATCGGCCGGGATGCCAAAAACTTTCCGGACGCGCTCCGCGCAGTGTTCCGCGAGGACGTGAACGTGGTGCTCTTGGGAGAACTCCGCGATCTGGAGACCATCAGTACGGCTATGACGGCCGCAGAAACGGGACACCTCATCTTCGCGACGCTCCATACCAACGACTCGGCCCAGACTATCGATCGCGTGATCGACGTCTTTCCGGCGCACCAGCAGAACCAGATCCGCGCGCAGCTGTCGAGCGTGCTTTTGGGAGTCGTCTCGCAGCGCCTCATTCCCAAGCAAGGAGGCGGCCGTGTGCCGGCCGTGGAAATCATGTTCAAGAACCATGCTGTCGAGAACCTCATCCGCGAAAACAAGGTGCATCAGATCGACTCGGTGATCGAGACAAGTCTCAAGGAGGGTATGGTTTCTCTCGACCGGGCGCTTGCCGATCTGGTACGCCGCGGGCTGGTCTCCCTGAATGACGCCTTCACCTACGCCAAGAACCGGGATTACCTCCAGATGCTCATCAGCAAGGATAAATAAGGCAGGAACGTATGAAATTCGTCTTCAAAGCGAAAAATGAGTCCGGACAGATCCGTGAGGGCGTTGTGGAAGCGCTCGACAGCGGTGCAGCGGTGCAGATCCTCCAGAAGAACAATCTGATCCCGATCAGCATCCGTGAAGAGGCCGAGAGGAGCATGGCGATCATGAGGGCCGCAGAGCGCTTGTGGGAGGGCGTGAGTCAGAAAGAACTCATGGTTTTCTTCCAGCAGCTGGCGACGCTCATCGAGGCGCGCGTGCCGATCGTCTCATCGCTTGCCACTATCGGCGAACAGTCCAATAACCGGCATCTCCGGTCCATCATCAAAGAAATGGCCGACGACATCGAGGATGGCATGCCTTTTTCCGAGGCTATGGAAAAGCATCCCGATATCTTCTCTCCTCTCACGGTGAATATGATCAAAGCGGGCGAGGTATCCGGAAGTCTTCAGAAATCCGTGGTATTCGTCGCGGAAAATATCGAAAAGAACTACCAGCTGACCTCGAAGATCAAAGGCGCACTCTACTACCCTGTCTTCGTTCTGGTTGTCGCTTTCATCATCGGCTTTTTGGTAGTGACGTTCATCCTCCCGAAGATCACCGTGCTCATCAAGGACCTGAACGTCCCGGTGCCATGGTATACGAATGCGCTCATCTGGCTCGGAGACTTCATGAATCAGTACTGGTGGGTGGTGCTCATGGTCATCATCGCGGGGATCGGCGGGCTCTACTACTATGTGCGCACGCCGGCAGGGCGGAGGGAGTGGGAGCAGATCATCCTGAAGATTCCGGTCATCGGGACGCTGGCCCAGAATATCTACATCACCCGCTTCGCGGAGAACCTCTCCGCGCTTCTCAACAGCGGCATCCCCGTAGTGCGGGCGCTCATCATCGTGAGCGAGGTGGTAGGGAATCAGGTGTTCGAGCGCATCATGATCAAAGCAGTGGAAGAAGTGAAGTCCGGAGGGAACATGAGCACGGTCTTCATCCGGACGCCGGAGATGCCCCCGATCGTCTCGCAGATGATGCGGATCGGCGAGGAGACAGGAACGCTTGCGAATGTCTTGGAGAGCGTCTCGAAGTTCTACAGCCAGGAAGTGGATAACATGACAAGGAGCCTTACGACCCTGATCGAACCGGTGCTGATCGTGTTTCTGGGTATCGGCGTGGGAATCCTGGTGGTCGGTGTGCTGATGCCGATTTACAATTTGGCCGGACAGTTATAGAATACAAGTATGCTAAGCACGGTAAGATGCGCGGCAGAGAAAAGAAAAAATAAAAATAAAAACAAGAAGGAGGTGAGCATATGAAAAAGACACTCAAAGGATTTACCCTGATCGAACTCTTGATCGTCATCGCCATTATCGGTATCTTGGCGTCGGTGGTTCTCGTGAGCCTCTCGGGTGCCCGTACGAAAGCTCAAAAAGCGGCGTTCAAAGCCGAGGTGAGCGGGGCAGTCGGCGGTCTTACTATCCAGTGCGATGACGGTACTATCGCTGCCCCTGGTGATACTACCGTGACGACATGGAACGATCTTTCGTTGACTTCCAGCTGCGGAGCTTCCGGAGACGCTACGTTCTCTATCGGTGCGACGCCGGTAGCTACTATCACTGGCTGCACGGGCGCGACCGTGACCGAAGCCGGAGCTGATTTCACCAGCTGTCCGTAAGTTTCAGAGGTTTATAACTCGCTAATCCTCATAATTGAGAGGAGGTAAGGACTATGAAAAAAACACTCAAAGGATTTACCCTGATCGAACTCTTGATCGTCATCGCTATCATCGGTATTTTGGCGTCGATCGTATTGGTCAGCTTGTCCAACGCGCGTACGAAGGCGCAGGTGGCATCATTCAAATCCGAGACATCCGGAGCGGTGGCTGGTCTGTTGCTTCAGTGCGATTCAGCAAACATCGTTCTTCCTGCGGACACGACCACCACGAACTACGGAGCGATTACAGGTCAAAGCTGCGGACCTGCCGGAAGCGGCACGTTTACGGTCACTGCATCGCCGGTGAATACGAGCATCGTATGTAATGCGACTATTACCAATACCGGTACCACATTCCTTGGTGCAGGATGCTAGCAAATCCTCATAAGGGATGCAGAAAAACCTTCTCGAGAGAGGAGGTTTTTTGTTGTTTCGGAAGAGTACAAGGTATAATAGCGCTATGGAACATACGATTCTTTTTTTCATATTCGGGCTCCTCATCGGGAGTTTTTTGAATGTCGTGATCTGCCGCATGGCGGAGGGGGAAACGCTTATGGGCCGTTCCGTCTGCCGCAGCTGCCGGAAGCAGATCGCCTGGTATGACAATATCCCGGTGTTCTCGTATCTTGTCTTGGGCGGGAGGTGCCGGCAGTGCGAAGAGAGGATCTCCTGGCAGTATCCGACAGTCGAGCTTCTGACCGGCATCCTTTACGGGCTGGTCGGCATGTTCTTTTTTTCGCCGACCCCGTTCGGGATCTTGGAAGCTCTCTGGCTCCTCGTCCTGGTTTCTCTTTTCATTTCGATCGCTTTTTACGATCTCCGGAACATGGAGATCCCGGTCACGCTTCTCTTTCTCGGGATCGCGGTAGCGCTCATCTATCTCTCGGCCACCTTTTTCCTTTTTGAGCGCGCATGGCCGTTCTGGACGACCGCACTCGGAACAGGACTTATGGGTGCGGCTATTGTGGGAGGATTCTTCTTTCTTCTGGTGTTCCTGTCGCATGAGAAGTGGATGGGCTGGGGAGATGTGTGGCTCGGGGTGCTCGCAGGGCTCGCTGTGGGCTGGCAGCTCGCTTTCTTCCTCCTCACGCTCTCGTTCGCGCTCGGGGCTGCGGTCGGTATCGGATTGCTCGCTCTTCGCAAGAAAAGCATGCAGGCGCAGCTGCCGTTCGCTCCGTTCCTCGTGAGCGGGACGCTCGTGACGCTTTTCTTGGAACGGACCGCAAGCTGGCTGACCCGATTCTTTTTGTGGTGATTCTCTGATACAATAGGGTTATTCCGTATGCGAAAAACCCATACAAAAACCCTTCCCGGATACACGCTGCTCGAGATAATGATCATCATCATTATCATCGGCGTAGCTTCCGGAATCCTCCTGACCGGTCTCGGCACCGGCCAAGCGGAGCGCGAAGTGGAAGCAGCCTCGCGCGAATTGGTCGGGGCTCTTCGGGAGGCCCAGGGCTATGCCCTTACCGGCCGGCAGATAGTTGCCAACACGGACCCGTGCCGCTTCCAGGTGTCTTGGGGCGGCGGGACCTACTCGCTCACGTACTGGTACAAGGACAGTTCGGGCGTCTGCAACCAGAGCTCGGCTATCGGTACCTATACCCTGAAACGCGGCGTGGCGTTCAGCAATACGAGCGCTTTCTACTTCACGCTCCCGCATGCCGGAGTCTCCTTCGGCGGTGCAAGCGCGGGCGCTATCGTAAGCAAAGCCGGTATCACGCGGACTGCCTGCACCTATGCCGACGGGAGGATTCAGGATGTTTCCGGAGGCAGTTGTCCATAAGGAAAGAGATATGGCAACGAAAAAACGGACATTGCGAGGATTTTCATTAGGCGAGGTGATGCTCTCCGCCTTTGTGTTGTCTGTGGGACTGCTTGCTGTGACGGCTCTGATCGCGAGCAGTATGCGTCATTCCATGGAGAACCGCGATGCTATCATCGCTTCCGAACTTGCCCAGGAGGGAGTCGAACTCATCCGAAATATCCGCGATAATGATTTTGCTGCAGGAAACGACGGATTCAGCACCGGATTTTCTACCTCCAGACGCCACTGCCACATGAGCTATAACAGCTCTTCGATGACGTGCACGGCAACCCAGGGCGGGTCGAGCAGATACTACCTACAGCTTTCCGGCGGCCACTACTCGCATGCGAGTTCCACTCAACGGTTCTCTCGCTATATCTACATCGACTACGACAATGGCCAGAAGACAGCCGAAGTGAAAAGCTTCGTTTACTGGAACTGGACGAGCAGCTCGATGCCTTCGTATGTCCCGCGCACTGGAAATACGGCCAACTGCACTCTGGTGAACAAATGCGTCTATACCGAAGCGTTCCTAACGAGCTGGCGCTAGAACTATGATCAGAAAGAATCCAAAACTGAAAGGCTTCACGCTCATCGAGATCATGGTCGCGATGTTCGCCTTTACGCTCATCATCACGGCTTCGTCGCAGATCTTCACGCGGGCGTTTGCCGGCTACCGCAATACCAAGTACATCCAGCGGGATATCGAGAACGCCCAGTTTATCCTAAACAGCATCGCGAAGGAACTGCGGACCAGCTCTATCGTGAATCCGGCTTCCGGGGGGCCGACGACGGTGACCTCGGTGAAGTTCTATGATCATTCGCAGGGAATCTGCTTCAATTACCGCATTACCGGAGGCAATCTGGAAGTAGCCAAAGCCAACTCGACCGGAGTATCCGACTGCCGGTCGCTTTCGCTCGGAGGCTACTCGGTGGTGAGTACCGGCACCGTGACAGGAGACTTCTATGTGAGACCGAGCGACGACTCGCCGCTGGTGGTCGGAAAGATTACGATTGCGCTCCAAGTCCGGGAGGGATCGGCGCATACGGCAACGATCCAGACGACAGCCTCGCTCCGCGACTATGGCAACGTAGGTCTCTAAAAAGAAAGACGAAAAGGTGCTATAATAAGCCTTGTAGAAGGCTTTTTTAATGTTCTATGCCAGACCTCACTCCCACTGCTGCCCGAGAACGCATGAAGCGCCTCTCCCGAGAGATCGATGAGCATCGGAAGCGCTACCATGTCCATGATGCCCCGACTCTTTCCGACGAAGCTTACGACTCGCTCATACGGGAACTGGAACGTCTGGAACGGGCGTATCCGGAGTTCCGTCTGCCGGACAGCCCGACGTTGCGGATCGGCGGCGAGCCTATCGCCGCTTTCAAGAAAGTCGCTCACGCCCATCCGCAGTGGTCGTTCGATGACGTTTTCGATGCTTCCGAATTCGAGGCATGGGATAAGCGCATCAGAAGGATGCTCGAGAAGCAGGGTATCGACGAAGTTCCGGAATATGCCTGCGAACTGAAAATCGACGGTCTTAAGATCATCCTGACATATGAGGACGGGCTTTTCGTACGCGGTGCGACCCGGGGAGACGGGACGATCGGAGAAGATGTGACCGAGAACCTGCGGACGATCCGCTCCATCCCGCTCCGGCTCGAGAGAGCGGTCAGCGGCGCCGTCATCGGCGAAGCCTGGCTGTCAGAAAAGGAATTTGATCGGATCAATAAGGAGCGAGCCGCTTCTGGCGAGCCGCTCTTCGCCAATCCGCGCAATGCCGCAGCCGGGTCGATCCGCCAGCTCGATTCCAAGGTGACCGCGCGCCGGCGCCTGGATGCTTTCGTTTATGATATCGATGTCCTGTCGGATGAGCAGGGCAAGAGTCTGGTACTGGAGAGCCAGACGGAAGAGCTCGATCTTCTCGGGCGCTTGGGTTTCCGGGTGAATCCCGAACATAGGCTCTGCAAGACTCCTCAAGAAGTGGAAGCGTATTATGCGGAATGGAGCAAGAAGCGGCATGAGCTGCCGTACGGGCTCGACGGCATCGTCATCAAAGTGAATCAGATCGCGCTCCAAGAAGCGCTCGGCTATACCGGCAGGGCGCCGCGTTTCGGAGTAGCGTACAAGTTTCCCGCCGAGCAGGCTACGACGGTAGTAGAGGATATCCAGGTACAGATCGGCCGCACGGGAGCGCTCACCCCGGTCGCCCATCTCCGGCCGGTGCGCATCGCCGGCTCGACGGTAAGCCGCGCGACGCTTCATAATTTCGATGAGATCGAGCGGCTGGATGTACGGATAGGTGATACGGTCGTAGTTCAGAAAGCCGGGGATATCATTCCCGAGATCGTGTCGGTCATCGAGAACCTGCGTTCCGGCAAGGAAAAAAGAGTCGTCCCGCCGGAAACGTGTCCGATCTGCGGCAGTCCGGTGCGGCGCGAAGAGCTCGGGAGCGCGGAGGAGAAGAGTGCTGCTCTCTACTGCACTAATCCGAACTGTTTCGCAATCGAGCGGGAGCATGTCATCCATGCGGTATCGAAAAAAGGATTCGATATCCCGGGCCTCGGAGAGAAGATCGTAGAGCAGCTCATCAACGAGGGACTGATCCATGACAGCGCGGATATCTTCTCCCTGACGGCGGGAGACCTGGAGCCGCTCGAACGCTTCGCCGAGAAATCGGCCGAGAAGCTCGCGGAAGCGATAGCGAAGAAAAAGCGCGTGCCGGCGAAGAAATTCCTCTTCGCGCTCGGCATCCGCCATGTGGGAGAAGAGACGGCAGAGCTTCTGGTCCGGGAATTCCCGCGGCCGAAGCACGAGACCCCGAACGCCTTCGGCGCGCTGGTCCGCTCTCTCGGATACGAAGAAATCGTCGCGTTGCGGGGAATCGGGGATGTGGTAGCGGCGAGTCTGGCAGCCTGGTTCGATGATCCGAAGAATGAAGACTTGCTCCGCCGGCTGACAGAGAGCGGAGTGCGGATAGAGTACGGGAAGGCTCCTGTCGCGGGAGGGATATTCCAAGGCAAGACATTCGTCCTCACCGGAGAGCTCTCTTCCTTTACAAGAGAAGAGGCCAAAGATATGATAAAGAAAAATGGCGGCTCCGTAGCCTCGTCAGTAAGCCAAAAGACGAGCTTTGTCTTGGCTGGCGAGAATCCTGGGAGCAAGTTCGACAAAGCCCGGGAATTGGGCATCGCAATCCTCTCGGAGGAGGATTTTAAGAACATGCTTGAAAAAAGAAAGTAGGAATATTATGCTCACACGCGAGGAAGTGAAACACATCGCTCATCTGGCGCGCATCGGCCTTGAGGAAGAGGAAATAGAGAAGTATCAGAAAGACCTCTCGAGCGTTCTGGATTTTTTCGAGGCGCTCAAGGCGGTGGATACCGATGCTGTCGAAGGTATCGGACACATCACCGGCCGGATAGCCAAAGCGCGGAGCGATGCCGAGACAGGCGCCTCCCTGGAGGAACGCGAACGCATTCTTAAGAATATTCCGGAAAAGAAGGGCGGATCGGTCATGGTCCGTTCGATACTCAACGTATGATCCGGGAACTCCACGAACAACTGAAGAGCGGTGCCATCACTTCTGTCGGCCTGACGGAAGAGTATCTGAAACGCATCGAAGAGCATGACGGAGATATCCAGGCTTTCCTCTCCGTGACGCGCGAGGAGGCTTTGGCCGCCGCCAAAGCGGTGGATGAGAAGATCGCGCGCGGCGAGGAAATCGACCTTCTGGAAGGTATCCCGGGAGCTCTCAAAGACAACATCTCTCTGGCCGGAGTGCGTACCACTGCTGGTTCGCTTATTTTGGACAATTACATCGCTCCCTATGATGCGACGGTAGTAGAGAAGCTTCGGAACCGGGGAGCGGTGATCCTCGGCAAAACGAACATGGATGAATTCGCCATGGGCTCTTCTACGGAATCGAGCGCGTACCAGAAGACGAAGAATCCGAAAGATCTTTCCCGTGTCCCAGGCGGGTCATCCGGGGGATCTGCCGCCGCGGTGGCAGGGGGTATGGCCGTCTGGTCTCTCGGTTCCGATACCGGAGGCTCTATCCGTCAGCCGGCAGCCTTCTGCGGCATCGTCGGTCTCAAGCCGACCTATGGGCGCGTCTCACGCTCGGGACTCATCGCGATGGCATCGAGCCTGGATCAGATCGGGCCTTTCGGAAATAGCGTCGAAGATGTCGCTATCGTCTTTTCGCGCATCGCCGGGCACGACCGCTTGGATGCCACGACCGCCGAAGCGGCCCCGGACAAGCCTTTCGAAAACTATCTTTCCGGCGGCATCAAGGGCTTGCGGATCGGCATTCCCAAAGAATATTTCTCGGCGGATCTCGATCCGGGCATAAAGAAACTCGCCGAAGAGGCTTTGGAGAAATTCCGGACGCTCGGGGCCGAAACCGTAGAGATTTCTCTTCCGCAGAGCGCATCCGCGCTTCCGGTGTATTACATCATCATGCCGGCGGAAGTCAGCTCGAATCTCGCGCGCTTCGACGGCATCCGTTACGGGATGCGCGTGAATGATGCCAAAGAGCGGGAAGCGGGGAACAGTACGCTTCTCGAGACCTATCTCGATACCCGGGGCTACGGCTTCGGTACCGAAGTGAAGCGCCGCATCATGCTCGGGACCTATACGCTCTCGGCCGGATATTACGATACCTACTACGGAAAGGCCCAGAAAGTGCGCGCGCTCATCAAGGCTGATTTTGAAAAGGCGTTCGAGAGTGTCGACCTCATCTTTTCTCCGACGACTTCCGAAACCGCATTCCCGCTCGGTGCCAAATCCGCTGATCCGATCAAGATGTATCTCTCGGATATCTTCACTGTACCTGCGAATCTCGCCGGCGTGCCGGCCATTTCTTTCCCGATCGGCGAAGAAAGCGGTCTTCCGGTAGGCGGGCAGCTCATGGGGAAGTGGTTCGATGAAGAAACGCTCCTTCGCGCGGCCCACGCGTTCGAGACGAGCGCATAAAGAACACAAACACTATGGAGGTAGATCTCGGAATACTCGCAAGCAGACTCTTCTCAAGCATCGATGCGTTTCTCAACGACTCGCTTCTGTTCGCCTTTATCAAGTTCTTCCTTTTCGTCTACTGCGCGGTTCTTCTGGTGGATATCATTCTCTTGTTTCTCATGCGGGATGTCGCCGCGGATCTGAAGATGACTCTTCTCGGGGCGGAGCGGCCGCTCGTGAAGCGGAGCAAGGTGATCCGCCGCTGGGAAGCGATCCTCTCGAGATTGGAAAGCGGCAGCGAGTCGCAATACAAGGCGGCAGTGCTCGAAGCGGATGCCTTCGCGGACGAAATGCTCCGCAGTATGGGCTACAAAGGGGTCAATATGCGCGAGCGCCTGGACCAAGCCAAAGTATCTCAGCTGGAGTCCAAAGACAGCCTGGAGGCGGCTCATGCTGTCCGGAACCGCGTTATAAACGAAGAGAGCTTTACGCTTACCAAAGAGGAAACAGAGGCTTGTTTGAGCCAATATAGACGGTTTTTTGATGAAATCGAGCTTTTTTCATAGCTGGCGCGCATTTCAATTGACATTCCTTCTGCTTTCTGTTACTCTACAGACACCAAAAAGCCCTCGGGGCTTTTTTTAAGACCTTTGATTTTTCAAAAATCTAAGCGTAAAAACTGGCAGCTTCTTCTATGAATAAGATTGTTGAGTTTCTCACAGAAGCCAAGGCGGAACTGCTCCGGGTGAATTGGCCGAAGCGGCAGGAGATTGTCCGCTATACGATGCTGGTAATCATCATCAGTCTCGTAGTAGCGATTTTTCTCGGTTCCCTCGACTATCTGTTCAGTTACCTTGTCGAAAATTTCCTTTTGACCCGATAATTTTACCGCATTAACGCTTTTTCTATGGCAAAGCAGACCCAACACCACGGACGAGCCTGGTACGTGCTCCATACGTACTCCGGATACGAGGACAATGTCGCTCGCAATCTGAAGCAGCGTATCGAATCCATGGATATGCAGGATCTCATCTTCGATGTCCTCGTACCGAAAGAGAAGAAGATCAAGATCAAGGCCGGCAAGCGCGTCGTCGTCGAGGAGCGCATCTACCCCGGCTATGTGCTGGTGGATATGATCGTGACGGATGCTTCCTGGTACGTGGTGCGGAATACCCCTAACGTGACGGGCTTCATCGGCCTCGGTACGACTCCGACTCCGATCGACTCGGCCGAGATCGAAGGCCTGAAGAAACGCATGGGTGTCGCGGAACCGAAATACAAAATCGATGTCCGTGTGGGCGACAATGTGAAGATCGCAGACGGCCCGTTCAAGGATTTCGACGGCAAGATCCAGGAAATCGACGAAGAGAAAGGCAAGATCAAGGTACTCGTGTCTATTTTCGGACGCGAGACGCCTGTGGAACTGGACTTCCTCCAGGTACGGAAAGTGTAGTAATCTATTTTAAACCAAAGCGAGATATCCGAAGCTTCTTATCCCGCTCGAGACAATTATGGCAAAGGCAATCAAGACAGTCATCAAGCTCCAGATCCCGGCTGGCAAAGCCAATCCGGCTCCTCCGGTCGGTCCGGCACTCGGCCAGCACGGCTTGAACATCCAGGAATTCTGCACGCGCTTCAATGACGCGACCAAGGATCGCATGGGAGATATCATCCCGGCGGAAATCACCGTCTACGAAGACCGGACTTTCGACTTCATCCTCAAAACTCCTCCAGCCTCCGACCTTCTGAAGAAAGCGGCCAAGGTGGAGAAGGGCGCAGGCAACCCGCTCAAGAACAAAGTCGGGAGCGTCACCCGCGACCAGGTCCGCGAGATCGCCGAGAAGAAGCTGGAAGATCTGAACGCGAATGATGTCGAAGCGGCGATGAAGATCATCGAAGGAACCGCTCGCTCGATGGGTATCAAGGTAGAGTAAATAATCTAATTTGTGGCAGTCCGGGAGCAGGCGGACGCTAGGACCACGAACAAACGTATGAAACATGGCAAGAAGTATCGCGCAGTCGTAGAGAAGATCGAAGCAGGGAAGGAATATACTCCCGAAGAAGCGTTTCAGTTCCTGACCGAGAACAAGATCGCGAAGTTCGATGAGGCCGTAGAAGTCCACGTGCGCGTCGGCGCGAACCCGAAGAAGTCCGACGAGATGGTGCGCTCAACCGCTGTCCTCCCGCACGGCACCGGACGCCTCCTCAAGGTGGCGGTGGTGACTGCGACCAAGGAAAAGGAAGCGAAGGAAGCGGAAGCCGATATCGTCGGCGGCGAAGAGCTGATCGAAGACATCAAGACGAACAAGGTGGTTCCCGGAACGGATTTCCATATCCTCCTGGCGACCCCGGAAGTGATGCCGAAACTCGCTTCGATCGCGAAGATCCTTGGTCCGAAAGGCCTCATGCCATCGCCGAAGTCCGAGACGGTGACGCCGAAGATCAAGGAAACCGTCGAGATGCTCAAGAAGGGGAAAAAAGTGAGCTTCAAGAACGATGACACATCCAATATCCATCAGGTTATCGGCAAAGTCTCTTTCACGAAGGAACAGCTTCTCGAGAATTACGCCGCTTTCCGTGAGGCGCTCGACAAGGCCAAGCCGGAAGCCATGAAAGGCAAGCTGGTGCTCGCGATGTATTTTTCTTCCACCATGGGCCCAAGCCTCCCTATCAAGCTGTAATCAAGTACGGTCCGCCTCTTGGCGGACTGTTTTCGATAAAATACACCTATGATTCTTTCAGATAGGGATATCATCAAGGAACAGAAGGCAGGGAACATCACCCTCAAGCCTTTCAAGAAAGAGTATGTCCAGCCGGCAAGCGTCGACCTGCACCTCGACAAGCATTTCCTCGTGTTCGATACGACCAGGAATTTCGTCATCGATCCGAAGACTCCGGCGAAGGGCCTCATGAAAGAAGTGGAGATCAAGAGTGACGAAGCGTTCATCCTCCATCCGCAGGAATTCGCACTCGGCCTGATTCTGGAAGAGACCGGAGTATCGGACAAATTGGTAGGCCGTTTGGAAGGCAAGAGCTCGCTCGGCCGCCTAGGACTCATCATCCATACGACCGCCGGCTACCTGGATCCGGGCAATTCGCTCAAGATGACGCTCGAGCTCTACAATGCCGGGAAGCTTCCGATCAAGCTCTACTACAAGATGCCGATCGGCCAGATGGCCTTCGAATACCTCTCCTCGTCCTGTGACCGGCCCTACGGCTCGAAAGGTCTCAACAGCAAGTACAAAGGCGACTCCAAGCCCCAAGCTTCCAAAATGCACCTGAATTTCTAGAGAAAAGCCCCGGAAATGGGGCTTTTGCTTCGGGAAGTGTTCTCTGCTAGGCTCTAATCAAGGATTTTTCTCAAAAAAAGAAGGAATAATCTATGAAGCAGTACCTTGAACTTCTGGACCATATCATGACCGATGGCGCCGACAAGGGCGACCGGACCGGTACCGGCACGCGGAGCGTGTTCGGGTACCAGATGCGCTTCGATCTCTCGAAGGGTTTTCCGCTCATGACCACCAAGAAGATGCCGTGGAAGATGATCGCGCACGAGCTTCTCTGGTTCCTGGCAGGAAGCACCAATATCAAGTATCTGGTCGACAACGACGTGCACATCTGGGACGACTGGCCTTTCAAGAGCTACCTGATGCAGAACAATCTCCCGGTACCGCAGCCGAATACTCCGGAATGGGAGGCGGGCATCAAGGAGTTCACTGATCGGATCAAGGCAGACGCGGAATTCGCCGAGCAGTACGGCGAGCTCGGACCGGTCTACGGCTATCAGTGGCGTTCCTGGCCGGCACCGGATGGCCGGCGTATCGACCAGATATCCGAAGTCATCGAACAGATCAAGAAATCTCCGAACTCCCGGCGTATGATCGTCTCGGCCTGGAACGTGGCCGATATCGAAGAGATGACGAAGTCAGGGCTCCCGCCGTGCCATTGTCTCTTCCAGTTCTATGTGGCTGAAGGCCGGCTTTCCTGTCTGCTTTACCAGCGGAGCTGCGACACATTTCTGGGAGTGCCGTTCAACATCGCATCGTACGCGCTCCTGACCCAGATGTTCGCGCAAGTCTGCGGCCTCAAGCCGGGCGAATTCATCTGGACCGGAGGAGACGTGCATCTCTACAACAATCATTTCGATCAAGTAGAGACGCAGCTCGCTCGCGAGCCGCTGCCGCTTCCGACGCTCTGGATCAACCCGGAGGTGAAGGACATCTTTTCTTTCACAATCGATGACTTCCGGCTGGACAACTATCAGTCGCACCCAAGCATCAAAGCACCTATCGCGGTGTAACTCCCATCCCTCGTTTCTCTTTGAGACGAGGGATTCTTTCTTTTTCCAACAAGCCTCTTTTGAAACCCCATCCCAGAGCAACCCTCCAGGTCTCTCTCCGAAAACCCTTCGGCGAGCGACCTTCCTCATCCCTCTCGTTTCTCATCCCATCCCATCTCCGCAAACCCTTCGGCGAGCGACCTTTCCGAGAGACATTCGCTCTCTTCCAGCGGAGAGCTCATTCCGAAAAAATCTGATGACTCTTGCAGACAAGAGACCGAGCTCATCAGATTTTTTAGCCTCCCGGAAAAGATCCTCGCCGAAGGGTCTTTCGAAAAGAAAGAAAAGAGACTGGATTCTTTCTCTGTTTCCAAATCCCTCTCCAGAACCCTCCAGGGAGGCTTGGAAGGACGGAAAAGCATGGTCTTTTTCTTTCAGAAAAAGTTTTCCGTCCTGGAATGAAGTAAGCGAGCACGCCGGAGCGAGTGCACGTCTCCCTGGAGGGTTGCTGGAGATGGGATTGCACAGATTTCGGAAAGAGACTGATGGGGAAACAGTGAAGATTTGAGGCGAGCGAAGCTGGTGTCTAGGGAACAGGAACAACAAAATTATTTGGGAAATCCCTCGGAATAAGGTACATTAGAAAGGTATGAATAAGCCAAGAATCAGCCTTATTGCGGCTCTCGCACGGTCGAATCGAGCGATCGGGAAGGACAACAGACTGCTCTGGAATATCCCGGCGGATTTGGCGCACTTCAAGGAAGTGACCTCGGGCCACCCGGTCATCATGGGAGAGAAAACATTCTATTCTATCGGGCGTCCTCTCCCGAACCGGACCAATATCGTCCTTTCGGACAACCCGGCTTTCACGGCTGCAGGAGTAGAGACAGCCGGATCGATCGAAGAGGCGCTTGCCCGAGCGGAAAGCGCTGATCAG
>MFRW01000011.1:0-543 GCA_001786575.1 Candidatus Moranbacteria bacterium RIFCSPHIGHO2_01_FULL_55_24
TCCCAGGCGGCATACTTAACGCGTTAGCTACGGCACAGAAAGGGTCGATTCTCCCTGCACCTAGTATGCATCGTTTACGGCGTGGACTACTAGGGTATCTAATCCTATTCGCTCCCCACGCTTTCGTAGCTCAGTGTCAGAAATGTGCCAATTAGTTGCCTTCGCCTTGGGTGTTCCTTATGATATCAACGCATTTCACTACTACACCATAAATTCCACTAATCTCTCACATTCTCTAGACTGACCGTTTCAAATGCTGGTCCGGGGTTGAGCCCCGGGCTTTAACATCTGACTAATCAATCCACCTACCTACGCTTTACGCCCAATAAATCCGGATAACGCTTGAGGCCTCTGTATTACCGCTACTGCTGGCACAGAGTTAGTAGCCTCTTATTCCTTAGGTACTCTCATCGAAATTGCTCCCTAAGAAAAGCGGTTTACGACCCTAAGGCCTTCATCCCGCACGCGGCGTCGCTCCATCAGGCTTTCGCCCATTGTGGAATATTCTCGACTGCAGCCACCCGTAGGTGTTTGGACAGTGTC
>MFRW01000011.1:556-87442 GCA_001786575.1 Candidatus Moranbacteria bacterium RIFCSPHIGHO2_01_FULL_55_24
AGGTGTTTGGACAGTGTCTCAGTTCCAATGTTGGGGGTCATGCTCTCACACCCCCTACCCGTCATTGCCTTGGTAAGCCGTTACCTTACCAACAAGCTGATAGGACACAGGCTCCTCCTTGAGAGATAAATCTTTCCTCCGTAGAGAATATCGTGTATTATTCCGGATTTCTCCGAATTATTCACGACTCAAGGGTAGATTCCTATGTTATCCGAACCCGTTTGCCGTGGGTCTAAACCCACTCGACTTGCATGCCTTATCCACGCCGCCAGCGTTCATCCTGAGCCAGGATCAAACTCTCAATAAAGATGGATGAGATGGTTACTCTTCCACGCCATCTCGGTGGAAGAGCATTTCCGAAGAAATGTCTCGGTTTTTGGTAGCCGGTGGCTACCGATTTGAAGAGGATCTCCGTCTTTTGTACTTCCGTCTCTCCGTGAGGAGAGATGGAAACAACAAGGACTAACCACAAAAAATTGTGATTATTGCTCTGGTAGAAATTGTTAAGGTTCTACTCTCTTTCGGTACTTTTTGAGAAAAGTAAAGAGAAACAAAAGCAATCCGGATGTCTCTAGATTGCTTACCTAGTATAGGGGGGTTTCCAATCCCTGTCAAGGCTTTGCCTGGAGCCGATTCTGGCTTTCCCAAGCCCTGCCGGAAATCCCTCCTATTTCAGCCGATTGTTGATGAAAAGGAGGGACAGGAGCGGCGTCACCATCCAGAAAATAAGAGCGGCCGGAGAGGCGAAATAGCCGTAAGCTGTAACGGAAATGAAGTCGAGCGCCACCGCCTTCGGCAGGAAGAAGAAGAACGAACTGACGACCAGACCGGTCACCAGGATGCTCGTCACGAAGATACGCCAGAAGAAGTCCGCTCCGACGTTCGAGATATGGATATCGAAGAGACGCTGATCCATCGCCAGAAGGAACAGGAAGAGCAGCGCGAAGATGATCACATTGCTGTAGGAGGCAGACGAGATCCAGTCATGCGGCAGGATAGCCACGAGCGCCCGCGCGACGTAGACATCGATCAGGACAGAGATGAGTTTGGAACGCCCGAAAACGAATCCGAAGATCAGGCTCAAGCCTACGAAGAGGAGGAGGAGCGAGAGGTCTCCGGCAAAGTTCTTGGATAGCTCGAAACCGGGGAGAAAAGAAAGGATATCTTCCATAGAGGTATTCTACTCCCCAGTCTAGCTTTCCGGATATCCCCTGTCAAAAGGCCGATTCTCCACCTTCCAGGGCTCCGTGACGCGCGGCCCGGCTTCCGCTATAATGGGCGTATATCCACATTTTTCTATGCAGCGTTTCCGCCCATTGATATTTCTCCTGTTCGTCGCTTTTTTCTTCATTACTGCGGCTCTCGTCCTCTTTTATACCTTCGGCTACCGTTTCAGCCCGGAACGGGGCGTTTTCGTCTATACCGGGTCGATTACCGTCGATTCCAACCCCCAGAGCGTCAGTATCTCCCTCGATGGCGTCAACGTGCCGGAAAACCGCCTCGGCATCCTCAATAGCTCGGCGCATATCCCCGGGCTCCCTCCTGGCGAACACTTCGTCGAGGTGACCGCTCCCGGCTACACTACCTGGCAGAAGAAAGCCGTCGTGGAGAGCGGCCGTTCCACGGAATTCTGGAATGTCCTCCTGACTCCCCAGAACCCCGAGCACATCACCCTGCCCGGCACCGCTTCCGCCATCAAAGCCTACCCGTCCCCCGACCGCAATATCCTCGCGATCGTCAAGAAGCACGCCGGCGAACTGACCCTCGATGTCTACGACACGAGCAAGCTCTCGGGCGAGCAGGTTTTCTCCCTTCCGAATGGAGAACTCCTTCCCGACCGGGATGACGGTATCGAATGGTCTTCCGATGGCGAAAGGATTCTCATTCCCCTCCTCGAAAACGGCGAGCGGCGCTATTTCGTGGTCGATGTCGGAACCAAGGCTTCTTTCGAACTTCCCCGCCTCACAAAAGACAATCAGCGCAAATACGCCCGCTGGCACCCTCGGGATCGCAACATCCTCTTCTACCTCAATGAGGAGAAGCTCTATCAGTTCGATGTCAGCCAGCCGGAAGGCGAAGCCGCGCTCGTCCGGGAAAATATCGAGACCTATGACATTTCCTCCCAGTATCTCTACGTCCTGAACGCCTCGAATGGCATCGTCTCGCGCCTGCCGATCAGCGCGAAGCCGGATACCTCCGCCACCCAGGTGACGACCGCTCCTATCGCGCTCGCTTCGGACGGCTCGTACTCGCTCGTTGTCTACGACGATACGCGCCTGGTTATCTTGGAAAGTACTCTCGGAGCTTTCTGGCTCTACAACAACCTCGGCAACGCCGCTTCCATTTCTCCGATGCGCGAAGTCCTGCCTTCCGGGGTCCGCGGCACCCAATTCTCCGATGATGGCAAGAAAGTGCTCTACTACACCGATACCGAGATTTCCGTCGTCTTCTTGCGCGAATGGGAAGTCCAGCCGGTCCGCGAGGCCGATTCCACCTTCCAGATCGTGCGTTTTTCCCAGCCTCTCCAGTTCGCCCAATGGACCAAAGACTACGAGCATGTACTCTTCGCTCTGGGCGGAAGCGTCAAGGTGGCCGAGCTCGATAACCGCGACCGGCGCAATATCCTCGATCTCATCAATTTCGAAAAGCCTCCTCTCCAGATACTCTCGCAGTTCCAGGACAACGCTCTCTACTTCGCCGAAGAGAAGCCGGAGGGACAAGACGTCCTCATGTACATCCAGTTCCCGGAACCGACCGGGTTCCTCGGCTTCGGACAATAGAGGCTCTTATCAAGAGAAAAAGAAAAACTCCGGCAGAACCGGAGTTTTTTGTAGTAGGTATCGAAGCGAAGATTAACGCTTTGACCACTGCGGGCTCTTGCGAGCTTTCTTGAGGCCTGGCTTCTTGCGCTCGACGGAACGGGCATCGCGGGTCAGGAACCCTGCAGCCTTGAGCGTCGGGCGAAGCAGTTCATCATGCTTCAGGAGTGCCCGAGCAATCGCGAGCTTGGAGGCATCGGACTGGCCGTTCATCCCTCCGCCGCGCACCAGAAGCGAGACGCGGAAATTGCTCTCGAGGCCTGCGGTCTTGAGCGGGGCCAGAGCATTCGCTTCCAAAGCGGGGGTACCGAAGTAAGCGCGCGCTTCGCGGTTGTTCACGAGCACCTTCTCCTCGCTTGCGGTCGCGAGCGGGTAGAGACGCACCTGGGCTACAGCCGTCTTACGGCGTCCGACCGCGTAGAGATAGCGCTCGGCAGGAGCAGCCTTCTTAGCGGGCACAACCTCTTTAACGGCAGCGACTTTCTTGGTTGCAACAGCCTTTTTGGTTGCGACAGCCTTCTTTTTGGCGGGAGCAGCTTTCTTGATAATGGTCTTCTTGGGTGTTGCCATAGTATTACTCGTGGGTCACGTGGATAGTTTTCTTATCATGCTCGCCTCCCTGGTAGATGAACAGACGGCGGAGCATCCGGTCGCGGAGCTTGTTCTTCGGAAGCATGTTGTAGACAGCCTGGCGGAGCACCTTGCGGGAGTCTTTCTTCAGCTGGTCCTTCAAAGCGATGGAGGTGATGCCGCCTGGGTAGCCGCTGAAACGGTGGTAGATCTTGTCGTTCCGCTTGTTACCGGTGACGGCGATGCCGTCCGCATTGATAAGCACCACGAAATCACCGCCGTCGATGTGCGGAGCATAGCTCACCTTGCGCTTCCCGGAAAGGGTGGTAGCGACTTCGGTCGCCAAGCGTCCGAGCACCTTGCCCTGCGCGTCGAAGAGGTGATATTTGCGGTCGATGTTCTTGGAGCTGATGGTCTTCTTGCCTGCCATAGGATTATACGAATTCAATAATTGCCATCGCTGCGGAATCGCTCTTGCGGTTCTCGGTCTTGGTAATGCGGGTGTAGCCGCTGTTCCGGCCCTCAAACCGGGCACCGAACTCGCCGACGAGCTTCTCTACCGCGACGAGCGGAAGATGCTTGCGGAGATCGCGGATCATAGCGACCTTCTGGTTCTCGTCGGTCCGGGCCCGCTTAGCCTTGTTCACCAGCTGGTCGATAAAGTCTTTCATTTCCTTCGCCTTGGCCTCGGTCGTGGAAACACGCTCATGCAGAACCAGGCTTCCCAACATGGTCTTGAGAAGAGCCCTTCTTTGATTGCTGTTCCGGCTCAATACGCGTCCGGTCTTTCTGTGCTTCATAGTACGGTTCTAGATTCAAATGCCTAGGCGTTTTACTGCCCTATGCCTCTTCCTTGGCGGAAGCCTTCTTCTTGCGGACAGTCTTCTTCGGAGTTTCTTTCTCTGCTTCTACTTCCACTTCTGCTTCTGCTTCTGCTTCGACTGCGACTGGAGCCTCTTCGGCTGCCACCTCGCTCTCGCCGAGAGAAAGAGCATTGAACTGCTCTACGAGGATGTCGACGCTCTTCTGATACGCCTCTTCGGGAGTGATGCTGCCATCAGTCACGATCTCGAGCGTGATCTTGTCGAAGTCAGTACGCTTTCCGACACGCATGTTCTCGATCTCGTAATTCACGCGCTTCACCGGGGTGTAGATGGCGTCGATAGCGATCTGGCCGATCTCGCGCTCTTCGCGCTCACGGGCTTCTACCGGCACATAGCCGAGACCCTGGTCGATTTCGATCTCGATCTCGAGCTCGGTCTTCTTGTCAGTGATCGTCGCGATCAGCTGGTCAGGATTGACGATCTCGACGTTCGAAGGAGCCTTGATCTGGGCGGCCGTTACCGGGCCCTCGCCCTTGCTCTTGAGCACTACCTTTACCGGCTCGTCGCCGAAAAGCTTGAAGCGCACCTGCTTTAGGTTCAGGATGATCTGGACTACGTCCTCCAGGACGCCGTCGACCGTCGAGAACTCGTGCGATACGCCGCTGATCTTGATCGACTTGGCTGCAGCGCCTTCGAGCGAAGACAGGAGCACGCGCCGGAGCGCATTGCCGAGAGTCGTACCATAGCCTGGGAAACATCCGAGAATCTCGAACTTCCCGTGGTGCTCGCCGAGAGCGGTGTATTTCGGCTTCTGGGGTGAGGTTATTGCTGCCATACTACTTGTGTTGTTTCGGATGAACCGTCGGACCTTTTCTCATGGACGGGCCACCGGAAACGTAAATAAGGTAGTTAGTTAATAAATTGGATTACTTGGAATAATACTCGACAACCATCTGCGGATCGACATTGACGCCGATATCGTCACGGGTCGGAAGGGCGACAATCTTGCCGATTCCCTTGTCCGCGTCGAGCTCGAGCCAATGAGGAACGTCTTTCTTGTTCTTGAGGGTTTCTTCGAGATTCTTGAAATACATCTTGCCCTGCTTGGAAGCCTTGAGGCTGATGACATCGCCGACATTCACTTCAGCTGAAGGCACGTTCAGACGCTTGCCGTTCACCTCGAACATCTTGTGGCTCACCAGCTGGCGGGCCTGGGCGCGCGAAGCGGCGAAACCGAGACGATAGACAGCGTTGTCCAGACGGCGCTCCAAGCGTGAGAGGAGCTGATCTCCGGTAATACCCGGAAGTTTCGATGCTTCCTCGAAGTGGTGGCGGAACTGGCGCTCGAATACGCCGTAGAGGCGCTTGATCTTCTGCTTCATAGCCAGCTGGCGGCCGAATTCGCTCCCGCCGCGAGACGGGGTTTTGCCGTGCATGCCTGGCGCATACGGACGGCGTGTCATAGCACACTTCGGAGAAAGACAACGGTCTCCCTTCAAGAAGAGCTTTTCACCGGCGCGCCGGCAGAGTTTGCATTTGGAATCGAGGTTTCTTGCCATAATATTCTTCTAGATACGACGGGGACGACGGGGACGGCAGCCATTGTGCGGCACCGGGGTCACGTCTTTGATAGCGATAAGGGTGAAGCCGTTGTTCGCGAGAGCGCGGATCGCTGCCTCGCGGCCGCTTCCGACACCTTTCACGAATACTTCGAGTTCATTCACGCCATACTTCTTCACCTTCTCGGTCAGATCTGCGACTACCTGCGTAGCAGCGTACGGAGTCGACTTCTTGGCACCCTTGAATCCCATATGGCCGGAGGTGGACCAGCCGAGTACGGCGCCGTTCAGATCGGAGATCGTCACGATGGTGTTGTTGTAGGTGCACTTGATATTGGCGCGGCCCTTCAAGATCTGGCGCTTCAGCTTCTTGCGCTTCTTCGGAGCTTCTTCCTCCGGAGCTTGCGCGGAAACAGGAGCCTCGCTCGTTTCTGTGCCAGTCTCTTCTGCTACTTCAGTTGTCTTCAGTTCTTCTGCCATATTGAGAGGTAGGTTTATGTCTTGCTATCCGACTTCTTGCGGCCGCTGCCCATCGTCTTGCGGACGTTTCCGCGGACGGTACGGGTGTTGGTCTTGGTACGCTGTCCACGGGAAGGAAGACCCTTCTGGTGGCGGGTACCGCGGTAGCAGCCGATCTCTTTCAAGCGCTTGATATTCTGCTTGATGAGGTGACGGAGCTCGCCTTCGACCCGGTGCTTCTTCTCGATCGCTTCGCGAAGCTTGTTCGCCTGGACGTCAGTCAGATCTTTGGTGCGGATATTCGGATCGATAGACAGGTCGGCAAGAACCTTCTGGCTCGTAGCAAGACCGACACCATAAATATACGTGAGGGCGATCTCGACACGCTTGTTATCCGGGATGTTGACACCTGCGATTCTTACCATAGTGTTCTTTAGCTTTAGCCCTGGCGCTGCTTATGCTTCGGGTTGGTGCAGATCACGTACACGTTTCCGCGACGGCGCACCACCTTGCAATGGACACAAATTTTTTTTACAGAAGCCCGTACTTTCATAGAGAATACTTTACTTTAAGCGCTGCACAATACGGCCTTTCGAAAGGTCATACGGACTCATTTCGATGATGACGCGGTCACCAGGCAGAAGGCGGATGTAGTGGACGCGCATTTTCCCGGAAATATGCCCTAGAACTTCATGACCGTTATCCAGCTTGACGCGGAACGTGGTGCTGGGAAGCGTTTCGATCACTTCACCCTCAACCCGGATCATATCTTTGTTATTGGCCATATTGTGGACTGATGTTTGCCTTAAAAATACTCCGCAAGATAAAGAAAGAATGTCTTTAGTAACGCAAAAAAAGAGGAGGTATGGTTTCGGTAAGCTCATTCAATCCTCGATCCTGTATGCGGCGTTCGCACAACCCTCTTTCGCTTATCTATGCAATTTTTCAAACGTACTTGGCATTGTAGCAGATAGAAAAGCTTTGTCAAGGGCGTATTTCGGGATTCCTACTTCCCCAAACGCCGTTCCCGCCAGACGTACTCCAGAACAGCCTCTTCGAGGTCCTCGGGGCCGAAATCCGGGTAGAGTTTCTCCGAAAAAAAGAGCTGGGCATTGGCGATATCCCACATCATGAAGCCCGCCGAGAGGTGCGGTTCGCCTCCGGTACGGACAAGCAGATCGACGGGCGGCAGATCGCGGGTCATGAGCGCCCCTTTGATATCGGCATCGGTGATCGCTATCCCGGACTTGTGTTCGGCTATGAGCCTCTCTACCGCTTGGCGCATCTCGTCATCCCCGCTGTAGGCCAAGAAGAAATTCAGGCTGTACTGGTCGTAACTCTCGGTGGCCTTCTCGAGCTCTTCGAGAGTCGCTTTCAGCTGCTTCGGAAACTGCTCTCTCCAGCGGCCGATGACACGGATCCGCACCCGGTCCTTATGGATGTCCTCGTTCGTGAGAAGATCTTGGAAATGCTTCGCGTAGATGCGGAGCAGGGCCTGGGTCTCTGCAAGCGGACGTTTGGAAAGATTCTCAAGCGATGATCCCCAGAAAGAGAACGTCTTGATGCCGAGCTTCCGCGCAGCCCGCACAAGAGCTTCGGTATTCTTCGCGCCGGCTTCGTGCCCTTCCCAGGGTTCTTGGCCGCGCTCTTTGGCCCAGCGACGATTGCCATCCGGGATAATCACGACGTGATTCGGTAAAAAAGTATTCTTTTCCATAAAACTAGTGTTCGCGCTTCATCATGTACTCTGAAAGCGCTTGCAAAAAAGTATAGGCCTCCGGGACAAGCTCCTCTTGGAGCGCTGGGAGTGCCTGCATCCCCTTTTCGATGTACCCGTTCGCGAGGGTTTGGGCGGCCTCGAGAGCCCCAGTGTTCCTGATGAGCGCTTGGAATTCCAGGATATCTTCTTCGGTCAAGGCGTCGTGCCGTTCCAGAAGTTCCTTCACCCTGGAGCGTTCTTCTTTCGTCCCCAGCTCGAGCGCCTTCGATACCAGGAGTGTTATCTTTCCCTCCTGGATATCGGACCCGACCGGCTTGCCGATTTCTTTTTCCGTGCCGAAGATTCCGATGATATCATCCTGGATCTGGTAGGCGATACCGAAGGGAATGGCATATTCGGAAAATCTCCGCAGTATCTCCGGCTTGGCGCCGCCCAAAAGCGCTCCGAGGTGGAGCGGCCCTTCGAGGGAATAGCGGGCTGTCTTATTCTCGTACATCCGGAGGATCTCCTCTTGGCTCGCCTCGCGGCGGTATTCCATGTAGACGTCGCGGGCCTGGCCGACTACCGTATAAGAGACGATTTTCTGGAGGCACGAAAGGGCTTCGAATACCCGCTCTTTAGGAAAAGCCGAGCGGAAGATGACATCGTTCCCGAATGCGTAGAGCATGTCGCCTAAGATAATGGCGATAGAATTTCCGAAATGAGCGGCATCTTTGCCGGGGAAAATCTTCTCGGCCAGCGTCCGATAGCGCTCATGGAGCGTGGGTACTCCGTGTCGGAGCGCATCGCGGTCGATGATATCGTCATGCACCAGAAGAAAGGCATGGATGAGCTCCACGCTCACCGCGGTCCGGAGCATCTCTTCGCGGTCGGTTCCGCCGACGCCGAGGTAGGCATAGTACATGAGTGCTGCCCGCAGACGCTTCCCGCCCGAAAGCACTACATCCCGCATATGGTCGATCGCTTCCTGGATCAGCGAGTCTTCATGAACTGCCTCTTGGGCGATCGAATCAAAAAAAGCCTCGATATGAGGGCCGATCTGCGATTGGAAATCTTTGATAAGCGCTTTCGCCTGCATAGAAGTTTCGGGTTTTTCTCGAATAGATACAGGTGGGAGTATAGCACAGAATGCCCGCTCTGGCTCTCCCCTTTTCAACCGAATTG
Source organism: Candidatus Moranbacteria bacterium RIFCSPHIGHO2_01_FULL_55_24 (assembly GCA_001786575.1). Taxonomy (GTDB): domain Bacteria; phylum Patescibacteriota; class Minisyncoccia; order Moranbacterales; family UBA1568; genus UBA1568. Next base: position 9,672 of record MFRW01000011.1, read on the forward strand.
GAGGAACTGGCGATAGCGGTCATAGAGAGCTGCCGTAGCGCGCAGATCCCTCGCATTATAGCGCGCGATCGCATCGCTTTTCCCGCTCTCGAAGAGCTCCTTCACATCATCCCCGGCCACTCCTTGGATTTTGGGACTCTCTATCCCGAAGGCCCGGCACCAGAGGTGCAGACTCCCCCTGCGACGCAGCGCTCCATAGAAGGAGAGCTGCTCGATGAGATCGACGTGGCGGGCGTTTCCCGGCTGGTAGTTGAGATAGCGGTTCGCCAGAAGATTCTTGGAAGGCCGGATCCCATGGATCGCCGAACGGATCATGAGGAAGGGCACGTCGAACGCCCGGCCATTGAACGTGACGAAGGTATCGTATTTCTCCACCACTTCCCAGAAGCGCGAGAGCATCTCTTTTTCAGTCATCACCTCATGCTTGAACTCATCCTCCTCGAAACTCTTTTCCTGGCCCTTGGGAGACGCCTGGAAATAGACCGCTCCTTTGGAGCGTTCCACGTCATAAATGCCGATGGCGACGATTTCTCCGGTCAGCGGCGAGAATCCGAGACCGTCTTTCAGATCGGTCAGAGCAGCCGTATATCCCTCTCCGCTGTCGCTTTCCCGTTTGATCCAGCGCGTCAAAACCTCCTGGGTCATCTCATCCAAGCTCTCGAAATCCTCTCCGACGGTTTCTATATCGAATACCAAGGTTGCCATACATTCTTTGCTATAACCCTATTTTAGCATAATCAAAAATCCCCACACGAGGAGGGGATTTCTTGTTTGTAGCCCTAAGGGGAAATCTCACTACTTAATACCTCTTAAGAGTATCGAGCACTCCAATTAATTTTTGCGTGTTATATATTCCAGAAGGCACATCGGAAAAAGCGATATTCAGATCGTAACCATTATCATTGTAATGTAGGTCATATTTCATACCGTAAGAAGAGTTATGTGAATAGACAACACCCTGGGACCCATTCCATTTAAATGTCTCGGTTGAAACTTTACAAGCTCTTTGGGGAATACTGTATCCACAAGGGCTTGAGGTCTTAGTAGGATCAGGCGCTAATTTTGCTTCTATTTCTGCAATAGACTCATCATAGCCCTGCTCATTGTTACTGCTGATGTTGACTTTAGCTTGGTCAGTCTTTTCTTTGCTGTAATATGTCTGACTATAATATTTTCTTCCGTTGGGCTGATCAATCGTCATGCTCTGAGATGAGGCTACTTTGTACTCCGGAAAGGTTTCTTTCGTAGGACCAAGTAATCCTGATGGTATGGCAAGTCTCTGCTTATGCCCAACATACATCACGCCGAATACAGAACCCACAACTAGGACCACAACTACTATTGAAGCTATCAGGCAACCCTTACCGTGTCTCTTTGAAGGTGGTATTTGGCTTTCTGATTCGAGTGATTGTTTAGAACGAATAGTCTCTACCTTAGCTGCCAGGTTGCCTTTTCTTATAAATATGCCAAAAATTAGTAGCCAGATAAGCAGCAAAGGAATTCTGACAAAGAGCGCGGAAAAAGGTGACCCAAAAGTTGATCCCAGAATGAGATCAAAATTTATTATTAGAGCAGGATACCCAAAATAGACAAACAGTCCAAGTGTGAGAATCAGATAGGCCCATGTAGATCCATAGTTAAGAAGAACCAAAAAAGGGATTGAAAACACTAGCCAACCAATACCATATATAAGAATCATCAAAAAAACTATACCGGCAGGGAAGCTCATAGAAGGATCTTCGCTTACAAGTAAGTTATTTGTATATATATTAATAGCGGCCGCAAGTAAGAAAGATAAAAGATAGACTAAAATCGCCTGTCCTCTATAGGACTTCATCCATGACAAGGAATAGTAATTGCTTACCTGACATTCCAGTTCTTTGGAAGTAGAGTTGGACGATCGGAAAATATTTGGCAAAGAGAGTGCCATAAAAACTTTATTAGTAAATCAAATATTTATGCACATTATATCACATACCAAATCTAAACTAAGCCCTAAGGGGAATCGAACTACTCGTCCGCCAGTAGGCGGACTGCGTTCTATAGGGTTTCCACCCTCTAGCCCCTCCGGGTCACCCCATACGGGGAAACAAGTGTTTCCCCGACCCCCTTCCTTGTTCGCTTCCCCTTAGGAGCAAATTACAAAAGGCTACCCATAAAGAGTAGCCTTTTGTAATGACTGTAGCCCTAAGGGGAATCGGACCCCTGTTTTCTCCGTGAGAGGGAGATGTCCTAGCCGCTAGACGATAGGGCCATATTGTTTCTTTGCAGGGGCGGTAGGAATCGAACCTACGCTAACGGTTTTGGAGACCGTTGTACTACCACTATACGACGCCCCCGAATCCTTATCGGGATTTTCTCGGTTTATATTACCAGAGAATTTTTGACGAAACTACTCTACTGCCTCTGCTTAGCACGACGCCCCACCAAAAACCGAGAACTTATTTGCTCTCGGTATGGGTGGTATTCTTCCGGCAGAAGTTGCAGTATTTGGAAAGAGAGAGCTTCTCTTTTACCTTCTTCTTGTTGCGCTTGGTGTAATGCGTGATGCGGCCGCACTCGCTGCACTTCATCTTCGCCATCGTGTCCTTGATCTTGCCCATAATATCTCTCTCGCAGTCAAATTTAAAACTTTATTACTGTACGTGAAAAACAGGGTTTCGTCAACTCTTTGAGCCGTTGACCGGGATTTCACTCGCTTCGCTCTCTATAGGGCTTCCGCCCTCTAGTCCTGCTCCGCAGGTCACCCCAAACGGGAAACTCCCGTTTCCCGACCCCTTCCCGTTCAATCCCTCGATTGAGCAAGTTATGGGTCGCATGATTTATGAATATACTAACCTCTGAACTTACTTGAGCCGTTGACCGGGATTGAACCGGTGACCCCCACCTTACCATGGTGGTGCTCTACCAGCTGAGCTACAACGGCTGAAATCATACCGGCCCCATGGGGCCGGGTATGCTTCTTGTGGGCAGGGAGGGATTCGAACCCCCGTAGGCATAAGCCGCCTGATTTCATGGAATCCAAAGATTTCTCTTCGGCATGGACTATATCTTCACCTGTTCTAGGTGCTCTGGTATCTAGTCTCTACGGCGCTCCCCAGCCTAATGCTAGGGTTCCCACGGTATTCGCATATTCTCTATTTACGAGAACTTAGCCTTCACCGTTATCCCAGAGAGTTCATCTGAAAGTCCCCTTTCAGAGCTGCAATTTTCTTACAGTCAGGTGCGATTGACCACTCCGCCACCTACCCATTTTCTCTTTTATTCCCTATGAGCCACCCGTCGGGCTCGAACCGACGACCCACGGTTTACAAAACCGTTGCTCTACCAACTGAGCTAGGGTGGCTTTTGGATACTCTTAAGAATATCCAACTTCAGAAAATCTATCAAGGGAGACCCTAACGCTGGGTCAGGAATTTTTCCAACCGCCGGATCTTGATCTTCACCAAGCGGTGTACCGGGGAAAGCTTCAGCACCTGGCGGTAGCATTCCTTGGCATCCTTCACGTTCCCTGTCTCCATGTAGTAGTCACCGAGGGCTTCGTACGAGGAGAAATCTTTCGGATTGGCCGCGATCCTCGCGATCAGATCCTCTTCGGGAGACTGTGCGCGCAGGCGTCTCTTCCTGCCTTCCGGCTCGGCTGCTTGATCGCTTACCATGGGCCGCTCGATCCGTTCGCCCTCTTCTCTTACGGCCATCTCCCTCCTTCCGAACGCTTCCATTTCCGGAACCGCTTTTTGCAGGGGCGCGGTTCCAGTATCTCTCCGACGGCGAAAGATGGGCATCTCAAGTCCGGAAGAAATTCTCGGCTGCGATGCGATTGCCGCTTCTTCGCGGCGCTCCTCTTTTTCCTCTACGAGAGGAGCGGCTGTCTTCTGCTCTCTCTCGCGCACGACGCTTTCGCTCACTTTCTTCCGGCTTGCCCGGATAGACTGAAGCCATTCATGGAGCCTGTTGTGCATGCGGAGCGATCTTGTCTTGGAGCGCTGCGCCGCTTTTTCAAGAAGGCGCAGGAAAAATTCTTTCGTGCGGGAAAAGTGAGGTCGTACCCGTCCTTCCTGATCCATGCGTGAGATCTTTTCGGCGACTGCCGGATCAGATCCTTTCCGCGAGAGATACCAGAGAAGAAACGCGAGGCTTACGACGATAACGATAGGGGGGACAATCAGATACCACATGGAAGTGGAGGTAACAGGCAATGCTTACAGTTCTATTCTACTACATCTATACCTCGAAGCGCACGAACCCGCCAATTTGGATATTTTCACCGATTTTATGGATCTTTTCCGTCAGGAGCTCCTGGACCGTTTTGGAAGGGTCTTTGACGAAGCTCTGCGTCAGAAGGGCATTTTCGGTGCGGAATTTCTCTTCCTTGCCGGAAAGGATCTTTTCAACCATATCCCCTGTCTTCCCTTCCTGGGCCAATTGCTCACGCCAAGCTTCCTTCTCTTTGTCGATAAGCTCCTGCGGCACTTCCTCCGGTTTTACGTACGCCGGCGCCGCGGCGGTGATGTGCATGGCTATATCGCGTCCGAGTTCCTGGAATTCCTCGTTCCGCGCAACAAAGTCCGTTTCGCAGTAGAGTTTCACGAGCGCCCCGATGCGATTGTTCGAATGCACATAGGAAGTAACGATACCTTCGTGCGTCTCGCGGTCGCCCTTCTTCGTGGCCTTGTCTTGGCCGCGCTTCTTCAGAATCTCCAAGGCTTTCGCTTCATCGCCCCCGGCTTCATCATATGCCTTTTTCACATCCACGATACCGGCACCGGTCTTTTCCCGAAGCGCCTTGATTTGTTCCATTTGGCTCATAGCGTGTTTCTTTTTATCTGCCAATTAGTCAGGGTTTTATGCCTTCTTTGGCGCTTCTTTGCCCGCGAGGATCGCCTTCCCCAAGTAGCCCAAAAGCAGGCGGAGTGACGAAAGCGCGTCATCGTTTCCGGGAATCGGATAGTCGATGAAGCTCGGATTCGTATTGGTATCGACGATACCGACGAGCGGAATCTTCAACTTGCGCGCCTCCTGGATGACGAGCTCGGCTTCTTTGGCATCAGCGATGACGATCGCTCCTGGCAATTCGGTCATTTCCTTGATGCCGCCGACTTTCTTCTCGAGACGTTCGATCTCTTCCATCTTCTTGGCCTGCTCGAATTTGGTGTACTTCTTGAATTCACCGGCAGCGAGCATTTCTTCCGAATCCTTGAGATGCTTGGCGCGGCCACGGATGCATTTCCAGTTCGTCAGCGTTCCGCCGAGCCAGCGATCGGTAACGAAGTGTTCCCCCAGACGGTTCGCGAGCGAGCGGACAGTCTCATGCGTCTGCTTCTTCATCCCCACGAAAAGTACCGGTTTGCCGTTCTTGGCGACTTCGGCGAGGAAATTCGCCGCTTCTTCCAGCTTCTGGGCCGTCTTTTCGAGATCGATGATATTGATGTTCTTCCGAGTGGTGAAGATGTACTCGTCCATCTGCGGATGGCGGCGCGACTTCAAGTGGCCGAAATGAACACCTGCCTTCAGGAGCGACTCCAGGCTTCCGTCGAGGGAAGCAAAATCAAACGAAGCGAAATAGGCTTCTTTCACCTCTTTGGCAACCTTTTGCGGCGCTGCCGAATCCGTCGTGGCTTGGTTAGCCTCGGTCATAATGGTTCTTCCTTAGATTGATTAACACCTACTCTTCCTGCACGAAGGCCCGGAACGCTCCCTCACAAAGGAAAAAGCGTCAGGAAAGGGCTTTCAAAAGAAAAGTATGACTGATTTTCTGCTCTTGCTCTGCCCGAAAGGATAGGAGCTGAATAAAGAGAAAATACAGGGAGAAGTATAGCAAAATCTGCTCTCTTGTCAATTTTCTCCTCCTGTGTTAGACTTGGCCATACGTTTGGAGAAACCAGCATACTTTTTAGTGCCTATTTACTAAACCCTCGTTATGAAGACAGGAATCCACCCCCAGTATCATGAAAAATCGGTTATTTCTTGCGTCTGCGGAGCCGTATTAGAGACAGGCTCTACCGTCGAGAAAATGAACACGGAAATCTGCTCCCAGTGCCATCCGTTCTACACTGGCAAGAAGAAGTTCATCGACACGACCGGTCGCGTCGACCGCTTCAAGCGCCTGACCGAAAAGGCTGCAGCTACCCGTACCCTTCGTAAGAAGACCGTGAAGCCGAAAGCCGAGAAGAAGGCTGAAAAGGCCCAGGAAAAGGCCGCTGCCAAGAAGTAGCGTCTTTTCGGCGTTCCTTTTTTCCTGTTTCCTTCTCCCCTATCCCCTACAACGCCGATCCCGACCCACATTCCTCCTTGGTCGGGATTTTTTGTAGGATTCCGGGGTATAATGCCTCTATAAACGACTCATCCTATGTATGACTTTCTAAGCGACATCGAGAGAGAATATCGCGATGTCTCCGCACAACTCGAAGACCCGGCCATTTTGAGCGATCCCAAAAAGATCGCTGTTTTAGGCAAGCAGAAAACCGATCTCGACACAGTCATGGCGCATGTGGTCCGCTACCGCGCTATCGAGAAAAGCATGCATGACAATGCGGAACTGACGCATGATGAGAGCGCGGATCCGGAATTGAAAGATCTCGCTATGGAGGAAAACATCGTCCTCGCGGAGGAAAAGACCGAACTCGAAAGCATCCTCAAGCGCCTCCTCCTCCCGAAGGATCCTTTCGACAACAAAGACATCATCGTGGAAATCCGGGCCGGAGCCGGCGGGGACGAGTCCAGCCTGTTCGCAGCCGAGCTCTATCGCATGTACCTCCATCACGCCGAACGCATGGGCTGGCGCACCGAGCTCCTCCACTCCAACCAGACGGAAGTCGGCGGCTTCAAGGAAGCGGTTTTCGAGATTACCCGCGGCTCAAGCGATGTATCCGTCTACCAGCACATGAAGTACGAGTCCGGGGTGCACCGGGTACAGCGCGTGCCGGCAACCGAGAAATCCGGCCGCATCCATACCTCCACCGCTACCGTAGCTGTCCTGCCGCAGGCCGAGGATGTGGAAATCTCCATCAATCCGAGCGATCTGCGTATCGATACCTTCTGCTCATCGGGCCCAGGCGGACAGTCGGTCAACACCACTTACAGCGCTGTCCGCATCACCCACCTTCCCTCCGGACTGGTCGTAAGCTGCCAGGACGAGAAATCCCAAATCAAGAACCGCGAACGGGCCATGAAGGTCTTGCGCTCCCGCCTCCTCCAGCTGGAAGAAGACCGGCAGGCCAAGGAATTGGGCGACGCGCGCCGGAGCCAGATCGGCACCGGGGACCGGAGCGAGAAGATCCGCACGTACAATTTCCCCCAGGACCGCATCACCGACCACCGCATCCACGAATCCTGGAGCGGTATCCACGACATCTTGAACGGCAATCTCTCCCAGATCCTCACCGCCCTTGAGAACGAAGACATCCGCCGCAAGCTCGAAAAGCAGGCCGAAAAAAGCGCATGACCGTCGCAGAACTCCAAAACCGTTTCCTTCAAAGCAGAGTCCTCGCTCCCGAGGACTTTTTCGTGCTGTTGGAATGCGCCACAGGGAAAGACAAGACTTTTCTCCTCGGACATCCGGAATACGCCTTAAGCGCCGCGGAGCTCCGGAAAGCCGAGAGCTTTTTCACCCGTAGAATCGCTCATGAGCCGGTCGCATACATCATCGGCAGCAAGGAATTCTTCGGGGAACGCTTCAAAGTGACTGCAGATACCCTCATCCCCCGGCCGGAAACGGAAATCCTCGTCGAAACGGCACTAGAATACCTGAAGGAGCGCGCCCGCTTGACCGAGCGCGGGCTCGACATCGTCGATATCGGCACTGGAAGCGGCGCGATCGCAATCACGCTTGCGAATCATGCTCCCGAAAACACAGGGGACGAACGTTTCCGTTTCTTTGCGAGCGATCTGTCTGCTGCCGCTCTCGCTGTAGCGCGCGAGAACCAGGAGCGTATCGGTACGAAAAACACTCTGACATTCCTCGAAGGCAATCTGCTGGAACCCTTCATACCCTTCGCATCATCCGATCGCGATCTCGTCATCACGGCCAACCTTCCCTACGTAAGCGAATCATTATACGAGGAATGCGCGCCGGATGTGCGCCTCTTCGAACCGAAAGGTGCTCTCGTAAGCGGGCTACTCGGCCTCGACCACTACCGATCGCTCATCGGACAATTATGCCTCCTTGCAAAACCGAAACGCCTCTCTCTTTTCTTGGAGATAAGTCCCGAACAAGCGCCTCTCATACGCGACATGCTCGAGACCGCCTGGCCTCACGCCGCTATCCGCATTATTCCTGATCTAAGCGGCAAAGCGCGCGTCGCTATCTGTCACATCTCTTCCTAAATAAGGCCTTTTAGACGCAAAAAATCCCCATAACGGGGACTTTTTGCATTTTAACCAAACGAGGAATCAGAAACTATTTGCGCTTCTTAGAAGCCTTCTTTTTGGTTGCTTTTTTGGTGGTCTTTTTTACAGCCTTCTTCTTGGTTGCCTTCTTTGCAACCTTCTTTCTCTTAGCTGCTTTCTTTTTTGCTGCCATAGTACTCACCTCCTTCTAAAACTTCTCTGCACATGCATGAGTTCATGCAACAGACAGACGAAGTATTTTTATTTTCTCACCACACGATTTATTTTCTATCGATGTGTGATACAGAATGTTTTCTGTATATTTTTATTATACTCTTTTTTTTGCAAATGCAAAGAGAAAAATAAATACTGTCAATACTTTGCAAGCGTCAAGAAGAAAAAATTTCAAGAATATGTTTCGCGGATCGTTCATAATCAAAAAATATTTCTGAAAGAGAAAATTTTTCTCGCGCTAAAGAGTTATGAAAAAATTTCGGCACAAGAGGAGAGCGTGCGACTCATAGGCAGTCTCCGAAAGAAGCGGCCGGAACCTCCGAAAAGAGTCTTTATTAGCCCATAAAACGGGAGTTTTGTCTCCGTTGCGCGGAAAAACGAAAAACCCTACCATAGAAGACAGAAGAGGTCGATCACGCCGGCCGATCCGGCCGGCGTCATCGCTTCAACGTAAGCGGTACTTTTCCAATCATCCATAATGAACTAGAAAGAGAGGTGCATACACCATGGACAACCAAGAAATACACGAGGATGCGCAGAGCCAAGCGAAAGCCTGGATTCAGGAAAATCTCCGCATCATCGTCAGCGTATTCATCGTCGCCGCTATCGCTCTCGGCATCTACTCGTACTCGCAGCGTACCGAAATCGGCAGTCAGGAAGACGAGATCGCCCAACTCCTCGACACGAAGGGTGGTGAGGAAGAAACAGCTCAAGACATGGATAAAGACGGCGCAGTGACTTCTGCCACTACTGTAAAGAGTGAGGCGGGAGCCAAGGCCGTCGCTCCGGAATTGAGTCGCGAGACCGAAACTTCCTTCATCGAGCAGGCAGAGCGCGGCAATGGCACGACGCACCTAGCAAGACGCGCGCTTCTCCATCAGCTCGAAAAGAACCCTGACTCTTCGCTTACCGCGGAGCACAAGGTCTACATCGAGGATTATCTGCGAAAGAATGTCGGCTTCAGCGGCAGAGTGACCACCGATACTTCGATCGAGTTCTCCAAAGACCTCATCCAGCAAGCTATCGACCACTCGAAAACCTTAAACGACAGACAGCTGAATAACCTGAAACAGTATTCGCGAAATGTCAGTGCGTATCGCTAGAATCGTCAGTATCGATTGAAAAACCGTTCTTTCTCTACAGTTACAGAATAAAAGCTCCGCAACGGCGGAGCTTTTATTATGGCCGGAAACGCCCTTGGAGCACTACTTCGTCCCCTCTTTCCAGGCCGTCAGCCTCACCGGCGGGGAGCTCGACGACCGCATCGGCCGGGACATCGGACACCATGATCTTCTCGCTCTCGGCCGGAACGCGCCGCTCGATCCAGACCACCTTCTCCCCATCAAGCCAGATGATATCCAGCGGGAAGCGCATCCCTCGCATCCAGAAAGAGTACCGTCCCGGCTTTTCGAAGACGAAAAGCATCCCGCAGCCTGTACAAAGATCCTCTCTCTCCGAAAGACCCTTCGCGCGTTCCGCCTCGCTCCTGGAAACTTCGAGGGTGTACTCCTTCCCCGAAAACGAAAGGGTTGCCGTCTGTTCCGCTTTCTCGGGGAAAAACTTTCCCAGGAAAAGCAGGCAGCCTCCCGCCGAGAAGACAATGAGCGCAGAAAGAAATGCCCGGAAAATCAGCTTCTTCCGGTCCGCTCTTTGAAAGTCAGCATTCGGCTGGTTCATAATACGCTGTCTTTGTTTCTTTCCAGCGTCCGCGTCTTTACTTCCACGAAAAAGAGGAAAGAGAAGATGGTGCCCAAAACCAGGATAAGTGCCGCGAATTTCCCGAGCGCCTGGGTAGAAAGCGCTACGCCGGCAATGAACGTCGTCACCCCGTAAAAAGACCATGCGATCCGCTTCTCTGACCAGCCGAGCGCCTGGAGCCGATAGTGGAGGTGGCGCATATCGGGCTGGAAGATCGAAGTGTGTGAACGCAGGCGCTTCAAGATCACCCACAGAGCATCGGCTATGGGGAGAGAAAGCACGAGGAGCGCGGTCGCGATCTTCGTACCGGCGATCACTGCGAGGATAGCGACCAGAAAGCCTAAGAAAAGCGCGCCGGTCGTGCCGGCAAGGATACGTGCCGGAAAGAAATTGAAGAGCAGGAATCCGAATGCCGCCCCAGCCCCTGCGAGAGCCAGGATAGCGATCGGCGGCTGATTCACCTCCGGCTGGAGGCTCAAGAGAAACATCGTAAGGAATACCAGGAAGCTCACCCCGCCGAGAAGGCCGTCGAGGCCGTCGAGCCAATTTACCGCGTTCAAGACCAGAAGCACCCAAGCTAAGAGCAGAAGGAAGCTCGGGAGAAGGAGCGCCTCGCTGGTGAAGAACCATGCCCCTCCGAAAGGATTCGTGACCGAGAGGATGCGGACGCCGAAAAGGAAGATGGCAACTACGAGCGCTACCTGGAAGAAGAGCTGCAGTTTCCAGTCGGCTTCGAAGAAATCATCCCAAAGGCCGAAAAAAAGAATGAGAAGCGAGCAGACGATGAGCCCGATGATCTCTTTCGTGAGAACCAGGTGCGGATCGAGGAATACTGCCAAAGAAAACGCGATGATAAGAGCCACCCCTCCCAGACGGGGTACTTTTGCCTTGTCTCGATGCCGCAATCCCTGGCGCCACTCGCTCTTCCGGAAGAATGGGAGCAGGAGAAAGAGAGAAATGCTTCCCAAACAGAACGCCAGTGCGATCAGGAAAGGCGGTATATAGAGGGCCATAGGCATTCCCTAGTAGTTGATGAAGGCGATGCTTGCGCTTGCAATCGCCACGCCGACACTCATGAAACCCATCGCGAGGAGAAGCAGATAAGCCGCTACCCGCTCGCGCTCCTTATAGAAAGAATAGGCCAGAAAGACATGCCCCAAGAGAAGCACTATCCCGATCAGAGGGAGCACGTATGCTTGCCACCAGACGCCGAGCAAATCGACTCCGAAATAGACGTTGTAATGAAGAACGATAGGCGCTTCGCGCGGCTGGATGAAAAAAAGCAGTGCCACGATGCTTCCCAGAAGGAAAAACCCGTTCCCGATAAGTAGGCTCCGAACAAGCGAGTTCTCAAAGAAACGCGTCTCGCGGAGCGCCTCGCTGACCGGAGCTTCCCACACTTCTTTTGTCTTTGAGAAGAATTTCATGGCACTGTTATTCTTCTTTCACTTCGCTCGCGGGAAGTTCCAGTTCCTCTTCCCCTCCACCGATCCGAGCGTTTTCGAGATAATCCGTTACGCGCAGCATATGCTTCTCGGCGTCTTCGTACTTCTTCCGTGCGTTGCCCAGGTGTCCGCCGAGCACTTCGAATTCACGTGAGAATTTCTCCTGCTCGCGGGAAAGGCGCCCCAGCTGCGACATGATCTCCTTGGCACGCTTCTCTACCTGCATCCCCTGGAGCCCGAAGAGGATCGTCCGCATGTACGCGTAGAAAGAATTCGGGGAAACCGGAATGACGCGCCGGGCGGCAAAGTATGAGAGCAATCCCTGATCATCCTCATCCTTGATAATCGTCTCATAGTAGACATTCTCGGCCGGGATATACATGAGCGCGAAGTCGAGCGTCCCTTCTTCCGGCACGATATACTTGCGCGCGATAGCATCGACATGCTTCTTCACGTCCTGGTAGAACACCTTGCGAGCAGTCCGGCGCTCTCCATCCGCGGTCGCCGTGACGATACGTTTGAAGTTCTCGAGCGGGAATTTCGAATCGATACTGATCGTCCCGCCCTTGAGAACGATCAAGGCATCGACGATTTCGCCGCTTTTGAAGGCATGCTGGAGGAAAAAGTGCTCTTTCGGAAGCATCTGTGTCAGCAGGTCCTTCAAAAGGAGCTCCCCGAACCCTCCGCGGATCTTCGGTGCCTTGAGAATCTCCTGAAGGCTCGCTACTTCTTTTCCTACCTCGAGGATCTTCTCGCTCGAATGGCGCATCGTCTCCAAAGTACGCTGGACATCGGCATACGAGCGTGCCGCGCCATCCAGGCGCTGATCCAGGCGTTCGGCATTGTTGTTCAAGCGCTGGTCAAGCGTCGTCTGGAAGCTCGCCAGCTGCTGGTTCAGCGAGGTAGCCATGTAATGCATCTTCTCTTCGAAGCCCTTGCTCATACGCTCCACCCGTTCCTCGAGGCCGTCTTCGGAAATTGCGCCTTTTTTGCCGCGAAAAGAAAACGCTAGCCAGGAAGCGAGGCTAGCCAGGAAAACTCCTATGAGAAAAAAGCCCCAGGGTTCCATAGAAAAAAGACTCTAATGCGCTATTTCTTAAGACCGGCGATAAAACGTTTCAATTCCGGGACCTTGTTCACTACCTCCTCGTACGGCCCCTCGAGAAATTCGATGAAGAAACGGTCCAGCATATTCAGCCGGTAGTGCAGTTCTTCGTTATTCATAAGGACAAATCGGATCTCCTTGCCGACTTCCGCCTCGAGGTGGGTGATCGCGTGGCGGAGCTTCGTCCGATTGACGTTGTTCACCACCAGAATCATGTCGACTTTGCTCTTCGGATAATTCAGGAACAAGCCGCTGATCAGGATAAGCTTGACCTCTCCGGCAGTCTTGAGTTTCCGGAAGATCTGGGACTGGGCGTGGACATTCAGCTTCGAGACCAGACTCTTGAGCTCCGTATGGAAAGGGAAATTCTCATTCACGATAAACGCCTTTTTTCCCTTGCGGGAACGCTCGAACAAGAATTTCATCTTCACGAGCTTCGCAGCCTCCCGGGTGATATCCGTTTTCGGCACGAGCGTCTTTTCTGAAATTTCCGCAACCGTGTAGTCAGCGCCGGGATTTAAGAGAAAGAAGCGGAGCAACCGGGAACGAGCTTTGGAACCGAACAGAGTATCGAACAGTGCGAGCGACATAGATTTCCTTCCTTACATGCATTTAAAAGCCTCCATTCCTCTTTATGCAGTATAGGCAAAAAAGAGGGCTCCGTCAAAGCAGCCGTTTCCCCGGAAAATGCGAGGATAAAGCCTCCAAATAAAGCTTCCTTGGCTTGTTTTTATGGTATACTATGGGAGTATATGGCGGAAAAAAAACGCGAACAAAAAATGCGGGCAATTTCTGATCTCGACCGGGTCATCACCGATATTCTCGTAGCGGAAAAACGCTCCAACGAACCGTTCATCAAGACATTCAATTATGTCGGTGAAAACGTTTCGAAACTCGATCTCGGCACCCTGGTCGGGGTATTCGAGGTGGACGAAAAGAGCGAAGACTCCGCCTACATCGTCAACTTCCTGGCTTCCGTAGCCAAAAAAGAATATTTCAGCAATCCGCGGCGCGGAGCCATCGAGAGTTTCGAAGCGGCGCTTCACAAGATAAATGTCGCATTAGCCGAACTCGTGAAGCACGGCAATATCGCCTGGCTGGGGAAATTCCATGGAGCGCTCGGCGTATTCGAGAAGAACAACTTCCATTTTTCCGTCAGCGGCGAAGCCGCCATCCTGCTTTTCAGGAATAATTCCTTTGTAGAAATCAGCGAAGGGCTGGCCTCCCCGGAAGCCCAGGAGCATCCGCTCAAGACGTTCGTAGAAGTTTCAAGCGGACGGCTTATGCTCGGGGATACCCTTATTTTATCCTCCCCGGAACTCCAAGCGCTCTTTTCAGAGGACAGTCTCGCGAAAAACCGCGAGCGCCTCGGCATTCCCGGCTTCCGCCAATTCTTGAAGACCGCGCTCGTAAATGAGCTCGATATGGCCGCGACTCTCGTGGTAGATATCACCGAGAAGGACTTTTCCGCCCAAGAAAAATCCAGCCCCGCTAAACGCAGAGCAAAGAAGGAGGATTCTCCGGATGCTGCCTCATTCAATCCCTTCAGCCAACAGGCCTTCACCCCGAAGCCGAAAGAACGCTCCGAGGAAGACGTATTCCAGCCGCATGCCGAGCCGGCGCGTTCCGAATACACCGACAGCAAAACCGGACATATCTATGTCCAAGGGGAACTCCCGGAGGATATCCCGTCCCATCGCGCTTTCTTTGACGAACTCTCGCTCCGTTTCCAGGGTCTCGCCCTCGTCATCGGAAAATCATCTTCCCAGTGGGGCCGTTCGCTCCGCAAAACAAGGAAGCAGGCAGCGCTCTCGCTCTGGGTTCTTTCCCGTAATGGGAAGGAAAAGACGCATCAGCTCACCAGAAAGAGCCGGCGCGCTCTGCAGAAGCTTTGGCGCTCGCTTGAGGAGAAACGTCAGAAGAAAGCAGCTCCCACGGAAACATACTCCCCGGAAACATTCGAAACGCTCCCGGAAGAGCCCTCTTTTGCCGATCTTGATTTCAAAGCGCCCGAAAAACCCGCCTCACTCGAAAGAGACCTCGAGGAGCCGTTATCCGACAGACAAGAGACTAGTTTCCGTCCGCAAGCGGCTCCTTTTCTCCCAAAAAGCCGCGAACATGGAGCACTCCAGCAGAAGCTCCGCTCCTTTTATACCCAGGAAGGCTCCCGGAGGCCTTCTTCCGTTCCTGGAGAATCACCCTCTCTCCGCCAAGCGCTTCCAAGAGGAAACACTTTTCTGGCATCCCTCCTTGCTTCAGCCAAAAAAACTCTCCGGAAGACAAGCCTGCTCTTGAGGACTCTTCCTCGAACACTCGCTTCGTTCGATATCTCTCCTCTCAAGAAGTGGCATCTCGCTCTCGGGCTCGTGATCGCCATCAGTCTTTCGGCTTTTTTCCTCCTCAAAGATGATGGGCTCGAAAGCCGGAATGCAGACGAGTCGAACCTGAACCCCCAAGAGAATTCCCTCTCTCAAGAAGCAAACGGCGAAAAGAATGCGAACGTTCTCGGAGCGCCGACCTCTCTCGAAAAAGGGCTGCCTGAAGAAACGCGTCTCGTGACCTTGAATGGCCAGCCCTATGCCGTGACCCGGGATGCTCTCATCGATGTCCGCGAAAACAAGAGCTACTCTCCCCCGACCGGAGGAAACGCCGTGCGCTTCGCGGCAGCGATGGAAGACCTGCAGCTCATCTTCCTCTTCACCGAAAACAAGCTGGTCTATGCCTGGAGTCCTATCAGTAAGACTTTCTCCCAGAATGAGATTGCGCTTCCCGAAAATTCCTCGGTCGGCGGCATCGGGACCTACCTCACCTATCTCTATGTATTGGATACTTCGAACGATCAGATCTACCGCTTCCCCCGGGCCGAAGGCGGTTTCGGAGCGCCCACGAACTGGTTCCGAGAATCAGTGACTATAGAAGAGAATGCCCTTTTTGCCGTCAACGAGAGCATCATCATCACGCTTACGCCGAGCGAGATAAAAGGCTTTTTCCAGGGAAAGACCAATGCGACTTTCGAGATGCCTGGAAGCGAAGCTTCCCTCGCAGCGCTTTATACCGATCCTGACACGCCGGAGATCTACGGACTCGACAGCAAAGGGAAACGTATCATCGTCTGGGATACCAGCGGCAAGATCATCGCAGAGTATTTCCATGAGGCGCTTGCCGGAGCCCGCGCACTTTCGGTCGATCCTAAAAGCAAGACTTTCTTCGTAGCCGGGAGCGATGGGGAAATCCTCTCCTTCTCTCTCGGAAACGGGATCTAGGCAGCCTCCTGGATCTTGATGCGTTCCAGAATCTCGCTCTTCACGATAGAAGCATCGCGCCCATAGCGGAGACGCGAGAGCTCTTTTAAGGCATTCGCCACTTCCTGATTGCCATTCGATGGCGGATACGTCTTCATATTGAAAGGCTTCGTGAGCTCATTGTTGAGAAGGAGCCTCACGAAACAGCGGTAATTGTCTACATTGACCAGGTCCTGCGCGGAAAAGACCGGTGCGAACTGCTTTTCCAGGAATTCCGCATCATCCGGTCCTACGCGGAAGGAAATGAGCGAACCCACATTCCCGAATACCGCTTTGGATATCTCTTCCTTCAGCTGGCCGATGAACTGGTGTGCCAGGACCAGGACCAGGCGGTATTTCCGAGCTTCGGAGAGGATCTGTGCGATGGAAGTCGTCGTCACATTCTGAAACTCATCCAAGTAAAGGTAGAAATCCGAACGCTCTTCTTCGGGCATATCGACGCGCGACAGAGCCGCCATGAGGATCTTTCCGACGATGATCATACCGAGAAGGCGCGCATTGATCTCTCCCAGACGCCCTTTGGAGAGATTCACTAAGAGGATTTTCTTCTGGTCCATGACGTCGCGGAAATTGAAGGCGCTCTTCTGTTGCGCGATAATCGGCCGCATCAGGTCGTTTGAAATGAAAGCGGTGAGCTTCGAAGTGATATAGGGAACCATATTGGCCAGAGCGGCTTCGCCTCCGGCCTTCTCGGCTTCTTTCTGCCAGAAATCCCGTACGATCGGGTTCTCGCAGTGGGAGAGTTTCATGCGCCGGAAATTCTCATCCGCAAGCACTTTCGGGATCTCCATGAGCGTCGAACCGCTCTCGGGATGTTCCATGACCAAGAGCATGGCGTTCCGCATATACTGCTCGAACATCGGGCCTCCCGTCGCCTTCATATCGTAGAGCTGGTCGAAGATGCCGATCATCTCGTTGATGACGAACGTTTTCTGCTCGGGGTGAGCCGGGTCATACTCGAGCATATTCATACCCAGAGGCTTGCCGGTGTCTGCCGGATCGAAGACGATGACATCTTCGGCACGCTCTTTCGGGATGGACGCGAGGATATCCTCTATCGCATCGCCATGCGGATCGATGAAGCAAAACCCTTTGCCGGCTCGGGCATCCTTCTTCGCCATTTCCTGGAGGAAATTCGACTTTCCGACGCCGGTCTGCCCCACCACATACATGTGGCGGCGGCGATCGGCATCCGTGATACGGATCTCCGTCTCCGTACCGCGGTAGTCATTGAAGCCGAGGAGCATCCCTTCATTCGGGATGTTGATCGGCGGAGCAGCCGCTCCGGCCTTCAGCCACTTGATCTTAGGCGTAGCCGTCGTAGAGATCGGGAAGTGGAAAATGCTCGCGAGCTCTTCGGTGTTCAGAAGGAAAGAATGGTCTTCATCGAAATTCCGGAAAACATAGTGGAAAGCCGCTTCGCGCGTCTTGATCCGCTTCCTGACGCGGAAACGGTTGATATCGTGGTTCTCGAACTGACCGAAGGCGCTCTCCATGTGTCCGAGGATCTCATCGGCGCGAGACTGGGTATCAGCAGAAGCCAAAAGGCGCAGATTGACGCGGAAGGCGCTCTTGCTCGTCTTCTGGTCGATCGCTTTCACAAGCTCTTCCTCGTGAGGCGTCAGCATGACAGGCTTCTTCTCGCGATCAAGCGTGCCCTTCTTATTGGCCGGACTAAGAGCGCTCATGATATCCTTTCCCATTTCGTTGCCGGCTCTCTGCATCGTTTTGCCTTTCTTCAGATCCTGGATCCGCTTGCCTTCCTGGATATGCCGGGCGATCTGCTTGCCCTCTTGGCGCCAGACGGCTCCGGCCGGAGCGAGCACCAGCTGCATCACCGCGCCTTCGCTCGCGGTGTTGAGCTTGCTTAATGAATTCGATATCCCGTTGAGCGGATCGACCCCGAGATCGCGATAGGTCACGAGCGGAAGAGCGTGATGATGAGCAAGCTCCAGTTCTGCCACCGCTACCTTGCTCCCCGGCGCGAAAATCGTGTAGTCAGGGACGCGCTCTATGGTCGCTTCCGGGAAAAAGCTATGCACCTGTTTCTCGACGCTTTCCCGGAAGCGCTTCGGGATGCCGAGATAGAAAAAGATCTCCTCGCTCGAAGAGGGATTGGCGATTTCGAAAACGATCGTCGGAGCATGATAGAGGAGGCGCGAAAGGAAATTCCCCGGATGCTTCAGATTGGAAAGCGAAACCAGAAGCTGCTCCATGGCGAGAATCTCTTCTTTCCAAGCATCAGCATTCTGGCCGGCATCCTGCTTGCGGACAACTTGAACGACCTCCAGTTCCATCATGAGCGACTGGTTCACCTGCCGCCGGAAGCGTATGAAGCTCCTCGCGACCAGAAACCCCCCGCTCCCCAGGGTGACGAACCCCAGGAACCAGGTAAAAGGAATGAAAATACTATTGAAATCGAACTGATTCATGAACCCTCCTTTTCACGTATGTGTTAGCGCAAAGCGTTCCCCTTATCGAGTGCGGCATGAAACTGCTCCGCAAGCTCATCATGCATCATATCGAGCGCATAGAAATCCTTGAGCGAGCGCGCTACTTGGACCGCGTGCGGGACCCCCTTGGTTTCTGCCAGCGAAACGAGGTGCGTGATGCGGCTTTCCTCATCAAGCGCGGCGGTCCGGTCCGCATCGCTCCTCACTTCCTGAATCGGTGCGACCGGATTCGGGGCATGTGCCTCCACCCTTTTCAAAAGCGACTGGAAATCCCTGTTTTCCGCAGGAGCTTCTTCTCTCTTCACCTCATGCTCATAGGAGACAGCGGCTTCCAGCGTCTCTTCACGGATTTCCTCTGCTGGAGCGTCGAGGATATCCTCCTGTTCATGGTTAATCCCATTGCCGAACTCTTCTGCCATAGCGTTGTACCTAAAGATTACAGCCCTCCCAGATTTTTCTTCATCTCTTCCGTGAATTCCTGCGCGACTTCGCGCACAAAGACATTGTATCCCGGAATGCTCTTTTCGAAAAAGGCTTCGATTTCTTCCGCAGAAGCGCCCCGGTCCAGAAGACCTTCGTATTCCGTCACGCCGCTCTCGCCGATTTTTTCCATCGTCGCGAGAAAGAGACGTTTGATGAACGCTTCTCCCATCTGTTCGAGCAGCGCATCCCGGCGCTCTTCGGGCACCTGTTCAAGCTGGAACTCTTCTGCAAACTGCTTCTTCAATGCTTGGAGATCTGGAGTCATACGCAAAAAATATATGGTTTAGAATTTGAAATCGAAATCCGGATCAGCCATGCGGCGGCGCATGATGAGCGTCGTGATCCGGAGCGTGTAGCTATTGATGTCTTCGCGGCTCTTGAGATCCGCTGCTTTGCCGAACTGTTCCCGTGCCGCATCGGTAAACGATGCCAGCCGCTCCATCTGGCTCGGGTGGAGAGGATTCAGGCGGCGGCTGTAATCATATTCCGGGTTCTCCAGCAGATGTTCATGCACCCGGAGCACCCGGTCCACCTTGATGCCTCCGAGGTTCTTCGCTCCGAAGCTGAATTGATCCGTTCCGAGAGACTGGATTTCCGGCGTTTCGAAGATATGCATGCGCGTCTGGATCAGCTCTTCTTTGGCTGTGCTGAAAAGATCCGGATGCTCCTTGAAAAAGGCTTTGTGGTCGCTCAATTCCTGGAGCTCCCGCGCGCTCAAGTCCTGCTCCGACCAAGGAAGACTCTTTTCTCCTGTCCCTCCGAGATTTTCCGGGAGGAGATTTTCCGGCTTTCCTTCGGCCTGGCCCGGGGTATCTACGGGCGTCTCATGATTCTCCAAATAGGTATCGAGATCGAGCGAGGTTTTCGCTACTGCTTCCACCGGCTCTGCTCCAGCCGCTTCGAGAGCTGCTACAGCCTTGCCATCGAGAATCGCTTGAGTCTCTTCCGGAGAGAGAATCTTCTCAAGCGAGAGCGTATCTCCGACATGGATAGCATTGATATCACCGCTCGGGAATCCGGCTGCCTGGAGTTCTTCCGGCGAAAGAGTCGGTAGTTTATTGGCAATCGCATTCTCAAGCGCCTGGATGACGCGTGCCTTCTCTCCCGGATCCATATCGGCCGGCAGACGCGCTTCGAGCACTCCCCAGAGGCCCTTGCCGCTATCGGCAGCGGTTACCAGATGTTCCGCGAGCAGAGCCTTCGGAGACGTTTCTGCTACCGCCTGCGCCACGTTGTCAGGATCAGAGATTCCTTCTGCAATAGCATGCGGAACTCCTTCCGCTGGAAGTTCCGGGGCTATCGGAGAAGGAACCGCCTCATCAGCCAGATCAGGAGCCGGCTCGGCTGCGATCGCTTCATCAAGGGCGTTTTGCGGCGGCGTTTCAGGTGCAAGTGCCGGCTCGGTTGCCTCTGCTCCCGGCGTATCCGCTTGCAGAATATCCGAAGCGAAAGCTATTCCCGTACCGAAGGTTACAGCTGCTCCCTTGCGGAAAAGCGCGGCCCGCTTGGCTTGCTGCATCTTGCTGTCGAGCGAAGCGATGTCTTTCGTCAGAAGTTCTTTGAGTCTTTCAAAAGATTCAGCGGTCGGCAGAGCTTCGGAAAAAGTGTGTGTCTCTCTGGTAAGCGCCAAGAGTTCTTCATCGATCTCCTTTTCAGCCGCTTTCTCGGCCCGTTTCTCCGCATATCCTTGCATGAGGACTTCTCCCGTTACTGCGCCGCCGGCACCGGCCATGAAGCGCCGTAATGTCACGATTGCGCCTCCCAGCGCGGCTCCGCCAGAAAGAGAGAGCGCTCCTGCGCCAGCGAAGCAAGCCGCTGCCAAAGCGAACTTCTGCGGACGTGAAAGGCTGTTATAGGCCTTGCCAAGACGCTCGTATGCATCCAGGGCCCTCCCGCCCAGACCTTTCCGCTCCATGCGCACATCAGTCCGCGTTGCTACGAGATTCTTCGCTTCCTCGAATTTGAAATAGCGGAGGAGCGCCGCCATCTCGTGCTTGAGTTCGGTTCCTTTCAGTCCGCTTTTCTTCAGCTGCTCCAGCTCGAGCTCCTGAAGAGCAGTCAGTGCGCCCTCGTACTGCTCCCTCCGATAGCGCGTATCCTGGTCCTCCTCCGTGTCGCTCTTCATGCGGAAAAACGCCCGGAGCTGCTTCCAGGCATGTGATTTTTCGTAGTCTTCTTCCGCGAAGCGCCTCCGCATATCGGAAACCTCCTCCCGGCGGAGAGCGATCTCTTCGTTAAGATTCCTGGCCGGAACGGATTCCTTTTCTTTCTCGAGAGACTCGACAGACGCCGGTTCGGCTTCAGTCGGCTTCGGAACCTCCTCGGTCTGCGCTTCCGGCTCGGGAGCGGATTCAGGCTTCACGGCGTTCCCCTCTTCCCGGTCGGAAACTTCCTCCGCAACCAGAGGTATCTCGACACCAGGAACAGTCTCTTCCTGCTTTGAAGGCTTTTTCCCGCGCCGCCGCAGCGAAAGTATCTTTCCTTCCTCCGCATCCGGCATCGGCTCCGAAGGCATGGTCTCCGGCTGTGGCGTTTCCGGGCCCGAAGACTGCTCTTCTCCCTTAGGATGTTTCAAAAATGTGTACTTTTCCCTCACCTCGGACTGGCTTCCGAAAAGGAGCGTGCTTCCTGGGTGGAGCGCATCGTCTTCGCCTTCTACCACATGCGCTTCCACACCTCCTTGATCCGAGACGCTGTCGATACGTATCTCCGTGCCTTCCGCAGAAGTGAATCGATCTCCGACACGGAGCCCCTCTCCTTCCGCTGATTTTTCGGGCAAGTTCTGTTCGGGATTTTTCCCAGATGCTTTTTCCGGAGAATCAAAAACAGCCTCCGCTGATTCTGCTTCAGTCATTTTCCTTGCGCCGGCAGCTTCTCCTTCGGGCATATCATTTTATTTTCTCCTGTTTCTGGTATAATTTTAGCATAACAAACAAAAAACAAAAAAGGATCTGCGTCTGCTTTTTCCATACTTTGCAGATCCGGAAAAATCTATGCCTTCACGCGCATTCCATCGCCCCCTCCTCTGGCTCGGACTCCTGTTCATCATAGCTCTCGGGGTGTTCCTCCGGAGCTACCAGATCGAGTCCATCCCGGCCGGACTCTACCCCGACGAGGCCACGAACGGAACCGATGCGATCCATGCGATCGAAACCGGCAATTACCTTCTCTTCTACCCGAACAACTACGGCCGCGAAGGATTGTTCATCAATCTCCAAGCCCTCGCTCTCCAGACTTTCGGAATAAGCATCGCCGCGCTCAAGTTCTGGTCGATCGTTTTCGGCTCATTGAGTATCCTCGGCATCTACCTGCTCGGCGTAGAGCTCTTCCACCGGCGCTCCGGGGGCCTCATAGCCGCCTTCATGCTGGCTACCTCCTTCTGGGCTATCAACTTCTCGCGCATCGGCTTCCGGGCCATCATGACCTCTTTCCTGCTGTCCTTCGCCTTTTACTTCTTTTTCCGCGGGCTCCGCAGGCACCGCTACCTGGATTTCACCATTTCAGGCCTCCTCTTCGGCCTCGGAATCCACACTTACATCGCTTTCCGGCTTACCCCTCTCATCCTGATCCTGCTCCTGCCCTTCCTCATGCTTTCCTATGAGAAATTCCTGAAGCGCTTCTGGAAACATGCGCTCGTATTCGCAGCCGCCGCCTTCATCGCGGCCGCTCCCATGCTCTACCACTTCTTCGTAGCTCACCCGGAAGATTTCGCTTCCCGTTCCGCTGCCGTCTCTATCTTCTCCCCGGAAATAAACAAGGGCGACTTCTGGGGAACGCTCGGGAAAACCTTCGGGTTGAGCATGGCGAAGTATAACTTCTGGGGCGATCAGAATTGGCGGCACAACTACCCGCCTTACCCGATCCTCGACCCTCTCGTCGGCATGCTCTTTCTCGCCGGCTTCCTCTACATCATCTGGCAGACGATTACGCTCCTCGGCCGGCGCATCCGCGAAGGCGACCGCGACACCCGCCTCGTCAGGAACGCCTTCCTTCTCGGGACCTTCTTCGTCATGCTCATGCCGGAATTCCTGACCGAAGAAGGCTTGCCACACGCCCTGCGCGCTATCGGCACCCAGGTACCGGTCTTCCTCATCGCCGCCCTTCCGGCCCTTTGGATCGTCAAGAAAGCCTATCGCTCGCTCCCTTCCACACGCTTCGCGCTCCTTTCCTTGCTTACCATCCTCCTTGCCGGAAGCGCCGTCATAAATATCACCAAATACTTCGTCTTCTTCGCAGCAAGCCCTCACCAGCACGGCGCCTTCAACGAGAACTACACGAACATGGCCAAATACCTCTTGAGCCTGCCGGAAGACACCCATAAATACGTCTATGCCAACGCCGGCGGCACGAATATCGATAACGGCCTCCCGGTGACAGCACAGTCGATTACGTTCCTCACGCATGGGAAGATCAAGAACCTCGAATTCCTGAATCCGGACACGCGGATCGTCCGCCCGGCCGTCATCATCCTCATGAACTACGATAACGGAATCGCGGAACGCATCCTGAAACGGACTCCGGGAGCGGAAATCCAGAAGATCGACCTGCACCCTGGATTCGGCAGCGATTTCCTCTCGATCGTGATCCCATAAGCAAAGAACGCTAACTCATTACTTCTGTACACCCTATGGATTTCCTCAAAGAGCATGCTTCCAAACTGGTAGCGGCTATCCTTCTGGTATTCTTCGGATTGAATCTCTTCATCTCTTTCCAAGAATCCACGACGATGGATGAGAAAGCGCATATCCCCTCCGCCTATAGCTACGTCCGCTACGGCGACATGCGTCTCAACCCTGAACATCCGCCCCTCTTGAAAGACCTCGCCGGACTGCCGCTTCTTTTCTTGGATCTCGAATTCCCTCTCCAGTCCAAAGAATGGCAAGAGGGCGTGAACGAACAGTGGGTACTGGGAGACAAATTCATCAACTGCTCCGCTCCGAGCGAAGCCTGCAACGATCCGAACGCCGTCACCTTCTGGTCCCGCCTCCCTATAATCATCATCGCGGTGCTCCTCGGCCTCATGCTCTTCCTCTGGACCAAAGAGCTTGCCGGGACCTTGGCGGGCCTGTTCGCTCTCATCCTCTACGCCTTCGATCCGAACATCATCGCCCACAGCCACTACGTCACGACCGACATCGGCATCGCCGCCTTCCTCTTCTTCTCGTTCTATTTCTTCGTGCGCTTCCTCCAGAATCCGAGTGCCAAGAACATTTTCTGGAGCGGTATTTTCCTCGGCCTCGCCCAGCTCGCGAAATTCTCGGCCGTTCTCCTTTTCCCGATCTTCGGGCTCTTCGTCATCCTCTACGCGCTCTCCAAGGCCAAGCCGGCAGGCGTAACGCTTGCCACGCCGCTCTGGAAGATCAAGGAAATCTTCCTCTTGGGGCTCAAATTCATAGGAAGCGTCGTCATCTGCTTCGCGCTCATCTGGCTCCTCTACTACCCGAACACCATGAACATGCCCGGCGAGAAACTCGTCGAGGTAGCGCATGTCATGTTCCCGGACAAAGGCCTCGGCCCGTTCGCAAAGGATTTCATCGAAGCGACCCATGCACACCCTCTTATCAAGCCCTATTCCGAATACTTCCTCGGCGTCTTCATGGTGTTCGCGCGCGTCGCTGGCGGCAATACCTATTACTTCCTCGGGAACGTTTCCAACCACGCCTCTCCCTGGTATTTCCCTGTCGTCTTCCTCCTGAAGGAGACCCTGCCCTTCCTCTTCCTGCTCGTCGCCACCTCCCTCTACGCGTTCTACCGCATCGGGAAGAGCTTCCGCGAGGCCCATCTCCGCTCACCCAAAGACTTCTTCGCGTTCCTCGGCCGCTCTTTCCAATCGAGGATCGTCCAGTACTTGAGCGTCTTCTTCGTGCTCTTCTACAGCTACGTGAGCATCACGGGGAACCTCAACATCGGCTTCCGTCACCTCTTCCCGATCCTGCCGTTCCTCTACATGCTCATCGGGAAAACTCTCTTCGACATGATCCGGCGCCAGAAAGATGCCTTCACCCAGAAGGTTTCCCTCATCATCTTAGGCATCTTCTCGCTCATCATCATGGCTATCCCGATCCTGACCTACCCGAGCTATCTCTCCTACTTCAACGGAGCCTTCGGCGGACATGAGACCGGCTACCGCTACGTGACTGATTCGAACTACGACTGGGGACAGGACGTCAAGCGCCTCAAAGTCTTCGTCGATAGCCACAATCGCTGCAAAAGCGGCATGACGTTCTCCGGAGATGATTGCACGCTTGCCGGCACCCTGCCTCCGATAGACCGGATCCGCGTCGACTACTTCGGCGGCTCCAGTCCGGCATACTACCTCGGAGACAAATTCGTTTCCTGGCACTCTTACAGCCCGCCGGAAGCCGGCTGGTACGCGATCTCCATCGGCTTCTTTCAGGAGAACATCCACACGGAGGCGAAGCCGGGCGATCTCAATTACCGCTGGCTGGCAAAATATGCCCCCGTGGCGAGGGCCGGAGATTCCATCTTCATCTTCTACGTTCCGGAAGTTCCGGAGAGCGAATAGAGAGGGTGTAGGAAAATCCGCCCGATCGGGCGGATTTTTTATTCTGGCTCGCTCACTACTCTTTCTTCTTGGCTTTCTCTCCTTCTTTGGGGTCCTTGGCGTTCTCTTTGTTCTCTTCGGATTTCTTTTCTTCGGGCGCATTCTTGAAAGCATAGTAGATGCGGTTCTCCGTCCGGAGATCGATATAGGCGAGTTCTCCGAGCTTTTCCTGCGGCAATTCGCCGTCGAAAAAAAGCGCGAGCGAATCGATCGTCTCTTGCGGCTCAAGGCTCGTATTCACATAGAGTTCGTACCCGCCCTCTGCGCGGAACCGCACTTCATCGGAAAAGCGCGAAGGCGTGACAGATTCTTTTTCCAGTTTGATTCCGAAGCGCTCATCCAGAAGACTGTAGAGAGCGAGAAGGCGTGTAGAAAACGGGTAGCTGAAGACCGGCTGGCCGAGATCGACAGGAAGCCCGCTCTTGTCGATAACGGTATACACCGGGAGGCGTTCCTCGGGAAGTCCGATTATGGCACGGCTCTCACGCGTACGGTTCTCCTCATCCAGGAGATAGCACGGTCCTCCGGAACACCAGAGTACTCCCGCTTCCCGTTCCTCCACCCGGAGGAAGAGGCTCGCCGGGAAACGCTTCTCGACTCTGGCGGAGCGGATTTCCGGATAGGTCTCCAGAAGCGCGGCCGAGAACTTCTCGGTCCGGAAGAGGAGGTAATTTTTCGCCGAGAAGACGCCGAGCCACGTGTCAGAAGTCGCTTGGGAGAAGAAATCCTCAAGCTTTTCCGTACTCACTCGGGAATTCCCCGATACGGAAAAACGCTCCAAGAGAAGGAGCGGGGAAACGAGCAAAAGGTAGCCGAGCGTCCCGAGAAACACGAGCCACAGGAAAAGCGAGAGGAAAAACATTCCCGGGCGGCCGGTTTTTTCTTCCGAAGCTCCGCGCTTGGCGCGCTTCTCTTTGCGCTTCGGAAGAAAAACGTTTTTATGGAAAGCTCCTGGTTTTTTCTTGCGGAACACACGCATCTTGGTTAGAGAGCTAGGAAAAGCGATTCGAGTGCCAGGCGCGCATTGCCCTGGCTGTGTTTCAAAAGAGAGAGTGTCTGGTTCACATTCTCCAGAAAGAGGAAAAACTGGCTGATTCGCTTCGGCTGCTCTTCGCGCGCCGCCTGCCGATGGATCCCCGGCAAGTACCACTCCAGAAGACGGATAGCCCGGGGAACGTCCTTCGCCAGTTCTTCCGCCAGCTTGAGCCGTTCTCTCAAGGAAAGCGCGGAGAGGCGGAATAAGAGAGAGAGGAGTTCCTTGTCCCGTGCAAACCCCTGACTGTCTTCGAGCGCTCGGAAAAGGATTCCCGGTCTCCCGAGAGAGAAGAAGAAATCCGGCAGAGACTC
Organism: Candidatus Moranbacteria bacterium RIFCSPHIGHO2_01_FULL_55_24; assembly: GCA_001786575.1. Lineage (GTDB taxonomy): Bacteria > Patescibacteriota > Minisyncoccia > Moranbacterales > UBA1568 > UBA1568. The sequence continues at coordinate 36,632 of MFRW01000011.1, forward strand.
TCCCTGGGATCGGAAAAGCGGCGTGAACTTCTCGGCAAGAAGCGCTTCCGGCACGAACTGGAACCGTGTTGTCGCTACGCGTGATAAGAGCGTGGAGAGGAGACTCCCGGCATCATGCGTTACCAGGATGATCACCGCCTGCGGTTCCGGCTCCTCTACGAACTTGAGGAGTGCGTTCTGCGCCGTATGCGAAAGGCGATGGGCATCTCGGATGATGAGCACCCGATAGCCCGACTGGGGCCTTTTCGAGAGGAACTGGATGCCTTCGCGCGCTTCTTCGGCGGATATGCTTTTCTCTTTCGTCACCCCCCGCTTCTTTTCCTGGCGAGGCGAAAGAATCATCACATCGAGCGGGTGCGGCAAGGCTTCGGTCGGTTCGAAATCCGGCTCGCCCGCAAGCAGACAGGCGAACTCGAAAGCCACAAGGGCCTTCCCGACGCTCTCCGGTCCGGAGAAAAGATAGCTCTGGCTGATGTTGCCGGATGTGGCAAATTGCCGGAGAAGCGCTCGCTCTTTTTCGTGTCCGATGATCTGCATAGGGAATCGCTTAGCCTGCTGAATTATTTTCCAAGGCGAGAACGGCCTTGATCTTTTCCTGGAAGGCCTGCTTCGAGAAGCGCTCGGCAGCCCTGCGGACGAGAGTCCGGTCAAAGGATGATTCCGAAGCGATGAAGCGTGCGAGAGCGGCGGCAAAGACTTCCGGTGTCTGGGATTCGACGAAGAGGCCGGTTTTCTTGTCCTCGATGATCTCGCGGATACCGCCGTAGTCATAGGCGATCACCGGAACACCGAACGAGAGCGCTTCGACGGCCACCATGCCGAAATCCTCTTCCGAAGGGAGGATGAGCGCCCGGGCTTTCTGATAGAGCGCCGCCAGAGCTGCGTCATCCGCCTTCCCTGCGAAACGCACCGTCTTACCCGCGGCTTTCCGCAGGTGCTTCGCTTCCGGCCCGCTCCCGACGACCACGAGCGGCACTCCCAGCTTGTTCGCTGCATCAATCACGACATCCGCCTTCTTGGAAGCGGTCAGGCGCGCCACCATGAGGAAGTGTTCGCGCTTCCCGGCGTCGCTTGCAGAAATGTCCGGAAAACGTTCGGCCAAGTCGAGCGCCGGCGGATAGATGACTTCGCTTTCCCGGCGGTAGTACTTGCGGACCCGTTCAGCTGTGAAAAAGGAATTAGAAAGAAGGATATCCGGCCGGTCTGCCGCCTGCACATCCCAGACCCGGAGGTAGCTCATGAAGAGCCTCACCAGGAAACGGAAGAGGCCGGACGGGCGCGCTTCGCGGAGATACGCCTCGTGGTAGTCCCACGCGTAGCGCATCGGAGAATGAAGATAGGCGATGTGCCAGGTGTGGAGCCGCGTCACGACGCCTTTGCTCCAGGCGCCGGAAGAAGACAGGATGACATCGTATTCCCGAAGATCGAACGTCTCGACCGCCACCGGAAAGAACGGCAAGAGCAGGCGATAGCGCCTCCGGAGAAATCCCGGCAACTTCTGAAGCCAGGAAGTCCGGATTGTAGCCCCAGGCACTACGCGCTCCGTAACCGCAGGATCTGCCAAGAGCGTATAGATGGGTGCCTCCGGGTAGAGCTCATGGAGCGCCGCAAGTACGCGCTCGGCTCCCCCGAAACTGACAAGAAAATCATGCACGAGTGCGATCCTCCTATCCCCTTTCTTTCCCTGATGCTGTTCCATATCGGATCTACTTTGCGATATTGAAAAACTCTGCGATCCTCGCGCTGCACTTTTCCCAACTGAAACGCTCTACATTTCTCATCCCTTTACCGATTATATCATTCCTCACTCCCTCGTTCGTGAGCACCAGCTGGATGCCCTCGGCAATGCTCTCTTGCCTATCCGGGTCGACATACACCGCTCCCTCGCCCCCTACCTCCGGGAGAGAAGAAGCTTCCGAAGTGACTACCGGCACCCCGACGCTCTGGGCTTCCAGGACCGGAATGCCGAACCCCTCATAGTGGGACGGAAAAACGAAAACATCCGCCTCTTTCAGCAAGGACCACTTCTCTTCCTCGGTAATATAGCCCGGGATGAGGATATCTTGGCGATAACGGGAAGCTTCCAGCTTCTTTCGTATGGCTTCCGCCCCATAGCCCCATTTGCCCGCCAGTACTAACCGGTGTGGGATCCGCAATTTGTCTTTCAGGAGTTCGAACGCTTCGATAATCTTCACAATGTTCTTCCTCTGTTCGAGCCTTCCGATGAAGAGGAGATACGGCCTCTCGACCGCCTGCCGGCTCCCGGTTCTCGGCGCTTGGCTCTTGGTGACTTCGTATCCCTCGTACACCACGGAAATCTTCTCTTCGGGAATGCCGTACAGGCGCATGATGTCGCGCTTGGTGTTTTCCGACACCGCGATAATCCTTTCGGCGGCGCGGCAAGAATAGCGGATCGAGGCCCGCATATAGAGACGATCCCAGAACGAATAGGCTTCCGGACAGAATTCATATTCCAGTCCGTGTACCGTAACGATCGTATTTTCCGGATGGACGCGCGGCACCGTATGCGCCGGAACGAACAGGACGTCCGGCTCGGAGAGGAGCATCTCGATCGACAGCCCTACTTGCGTCCAGAAGCGCGGTGCCCAGATACCCTTCACCTTCCAATTAGCCGGCAGGTCAAAATCGATCTCCGGATACAGAAAAACGGGTTTCCCCTTCCTTATCCGAAGCTTCTTCCTGACATACAGCCGCACCTCCGCTTCGCGCGGCAATGCCTCGCGCAGATGCTTGATGGTCTGATAAGCGTATTCTTCTATCCCCGTCCGATAGCGGAGAAACGCCCGCGATGCATCGATACCGATAATCATATGTATTTCAACAAACCAGAAGAGGATACCTGATGAAAATTTTTGAGGGGTTCGGGCGGCACGAAGATTTCTCAAAATCCAGAGCTGGTACAAATAAAAAACTACTTCGCTGCCATAATCGTCCGCTTGTAGACCTCCAGATTTTCCAGAACGATTCCGGTCCCTTTCACCACGCAGAAGGCCGGGTCATCCGCCACATAGCACGGCACGTTGATCGTCTTGGCGATGAGCTGGTCCAGATGGCGGAGCTGGGCCGTTCCGCCCGAAAGCACCATGCCCTTGTCCATGATATCCGCTGCGAGCTCCGGCGGCGTCTCCTGGAGCACCTGCTTGATCACGTTGATGATTTCCCGGAGCTCATCTTGGATAGCTTCGGTGATCTCGTTCGAGGAAATAGTGACCGTCTTCGGCAGGCCGCCCATAAGGTCGCGCCCGCGCACATCCATATGGTCTTCCTTCACCTGGGCCAGCGCCGAGCCGATCTTCATCTTGATGTCTTCGGCGGTCCGATCGCCGATCGCCAGGCTGTACTTGCGCTTGATGTAATCCGAAATCGCCTGGTCGATGCGGTTCCCGCCGACGCGCGCGCTATGCGCCGCCACCACGCCGCCGAGCGAGATGATGGCGATCTCCGATGTGCCGCCGCCGATATTGATGATCATGTTCCCCTGGGCGGTATGGATCGGGATGCCGGCGCCGATCGCAGCGAGAATCGGCTCCTTCACGACATAGGCATTCTTGGCGCCTGCCTTGAGCGCGGCATCGATGACAGCGCGGCGTTCCGTCGAGGTGATGCCAGCCGGAATCGAGATGACGACTTCCGGGCGGAAGAAGCGCACGCGGCCGCCGACGCGGTTCAAGAAATACTTGAGCATGGCCTCGGTGATGCGATAGTCCGCGATCGCGCCGTCACGGAGCGGCTGACGCGCCACGATAGTGTCCGGCGTCCGGCCGAGCATTTCCTTCGCTTCATTGCCGACCGCGAGCACCTTGTTTTCCAGAAGAGAGATGGCGACTACCGACGGCTCGTTCACCACGATGCCTTTCCCCGGAACGAATACCAGCGTATTCGCCGTTCCGAGATCGATTCCGATTTTCCGCAGAAAGACTGGTTTCATATGCTTTCAGTATATATTATGCCCGTGTTTTCCGTTCGATGCGCGCCCCGATCTTCTGGAGGCGCTCCTCGATGCGCTCATATCCGCGGTCGACCTGATAGATATCCTCGATGGTCGTCGTGCCCTTGGCCGCGAGGGCCGCGATAATCAGCGCCACTCCGGCCCGCAGATCATAGCTCTTGATAACCGTCCCCTCGAGCGGAGTTTTCCCGTGGACGACCACCTGATGAGGGTTGAGTACGGTGGCCTTGGCGCCCATCTTCTCTAGCTCGGAAACATAGCTGAAGCGCCCTTCGAACAGGGTATCGAAGATGAGCGTCGAGCCCTTCGCCTGGGTGGCGAGCACGCCGAACGGTGCTTGGATGTCGGTCGGAAGCCCAGGGTACGTCCGTGATTCGACCTTCGGTACGGCCCGGAGAACTCGTGCAGGGATAATCGTAATCGCATCCCCTGTGATCCGGAAATCCGTCCCGAATTCGCGAAGCTTTTCCAAAACAAGGTCGAGATGCTCTTCGCGAGCATGCTTTACGGTGATCTCGCTCCCGGTAGCGGCGCCCAGGATAAGGAAAGTAGCCGCTTCGTTATGATCAGGGATAATCGTGTGTTCTCCTCCGGAAAGCTTCCGGCTGCCGGTGATTTCGAGCGTGTGCGACCCGAGTCCCTTGATCTTGGCCCCGAGCTTGATGAGGAAACGGCCGAGATCCTCCACATGCGGCTCGGCAGCAGCGATCTTGATCACAGTCTTCCCGGGAAGCGCGGCAGCAAGCATCATGGCGTTCTCGGTCGCGGTGACCGAGAGCTCTTTGAGCACCACTTTCCCCGCATGACGCCTGGAGGCGTCGGCCTGATAGCCTTTCGCAGTTTCTCGGATATCGACTCCGAGCTTCCGGAAAGCATCGACATGCGTATCCACCGGCCGGGCGCCGATTACGCAGCCTCCTGGCTGGGCCAAGAAGAAAGAGCGGAAACGGGCCGCGAGGGGCCCGAGAAGAAGGATCGAGGAGCGGATCTGCCGCACTGCCGATGCATCCGCTTTTTTCAGAGAAAGGTTCTTCGCGGTAATCCGGACGCTCTTTTTCCCGACCCACTCCACCTGTGCTCCGAGACTTTCGAGGATTTCCAGCATGCGGAACACGTCCTCGATAAGAGGAATATTCTTTATGGTACATGGCTCTATGGAGAGAAGCGTCGCAGCGAGAATCGGGGTCGCCGCGTTCTTCGATCCGCCGACTTCTATGGTCCCAGAAAGGCGTTTTCCGCCGGTAATTTCAAAAACTTCCATGGGTAAAGATTGGTTAGTAGCTTAGTCAGCATAGCGCAAATAAAGGCTTCTTTCAAGGGTAGAAAAGGCTAAAAAAAGCCCCGGAAGCCTCTCGTATGAGAAACTTCCAGGGAATTCGAACGGCTTATGCCGAGTTCAAGCTGTACGGGAAAAAGAGGCGATCCCCCCGGACCTCTCTTTCAGGCGGATTTGCGGATATAGTCATAGGCCGAAAGGGCCGCTACTACCCCGTAGCCTGCGGAAATATTGTTCTGTTTGTAGAGCACATCCGTCGCGTCCCCCGTGGCGAATATGCCAGGCTGCGAAGTGGCAGCGGTCTTCCCGTCGACAATAATCTCTCCGCGCTCATTCATCTCCACTAATCCCTTGGCGAATTCAGTATTCGGGATCATGCCGATTTCTACGAACACGCCGTCGAGCGGAATCGTCTTTTCCTCACCGCTTTCCTTATCCTGGTAGCGGAGTCCGGTCACGATCTGCTCTCCGAGAATCTCTTGGGTCAGGGCCTGATAGATGACGCTCACCTTTTCCGACGCCAATACCTTCTCCTGTGTGATCTGATCCCCCTTCAGCTCGCCCGAACGCACGATGAGAACGACTTCCTTGGCATACGGAAGAAGATCTTCTACCGCTTCCAGACCGGCATTCCCGCCGCCTACGACCGCGACCTTCTTGTCACGGAAGAACGGGGCATCGCAGGTCGAGCAATAGACGACACCCTTCCCCGCGAACTTCTCTTCGCCAGGCACATCCAAGTGGCGATGGCGCCCGCCGGACGCGATGATCACCGTCTTCGTTTCATACTCGCCCTTCTCGCTCATGACCCGGTATCCGCCGGTTGGCAGCTCTTCTATCTTGGTGGCCCGCTCGCCGGTCCGGATCTCTATCCCTTCCTGCGCGCGCAAGTGTTTCTCCAAAGCCTGGGCGAACTCCCAGCCGGTAATCGATTCTGTCCCGATCCAGTTCTCGATCCCTGCGGATACGGTCGACTGGCTCTGGAAGTTCTCGGTAATGAAAAGCGTCTTCAGCTGCTTCCTCGCCGCATACACGCCCGCGGCTATTCCTCCCGGTCCGCCTCCGATAATGACCACGTCGTACATAGTATTCAGAAATTCAAAAGTTAACAGAATGCCCTTGTCCAGCGGATGCGAGAGAACGATACGGTCTTTGAAATACTGACTTTCAAAAGCTTCCTCTGCCGCTTTCCTATTTTACCGCCCAAAAGAAAAAGTGTCTAAAACCCCTAAAGAAGGGCTTTGACCTGGTTCCGGAACTGGTCTCCGCGGTCGAATTCGTTTGAGAACACCCCGAAACTGGCCGCTCCGGGAGAGAGCAGCACGACATCCCCCGGCGCCTTCGCCGCCTCGGCTTCTGCGAGGGCTTCGGCCATGGAACGCACCACGACATACTTTTCCTGGGCGCCGAGCCGCGCCAGGATCTTCTCGAGCTTGTCGGTACCGCCCCCTGCGAAGAGAATCGCTTTCTTCGCTTGCTTCGAAAGAGCGATGGCGAGAGCTTCGAAATCGAGTTCCTTGTCGCTCCCTCCTCCCACAAAAATGACCGGTGACCCGGCAAACGCCTTGAGTGCCGAAAGAGCCGCTTCAGGTATGGTGGCGGCACTGTCGTTGTAATAGCGCACCTGGTCCTTCTCACGCACGAATTCCAGCCGGTGCGGCACGCCGGCAAACGTCTCGACGCCTTCGCGGATCATTTTCGGCTTGAGTCCATAAGCGAGACACGCAAGTGCGGCCGCCAAGACATTCCCGCGGTTGTGTTCTCCGGTAAGAGAAATCTTCTCGAGCGGGAACAAAACCTTATCGTGATCGGCTTCTCGCACGAAGAGGACGTTATTCTCTATCCAAGCGCCGCTCCCAGGGATACTCCCTCCGGCAGAAAACCAGAGCACGGAACCGGGGGCCTCCTCTGCCGCCTCGCGCACAGCGGGGTTATCCGCATTCGCGACAAGTATATCCTTCCCCTTTTGAAAACGGAAAATATTCTTCTTGTCCTCCAGATATGCTTCAAGCGTCTTGTAGTAATTGAGGTGGTCAGGATAGAAGTTCGTGAAGACGGCGATGTGCGGACTCTTCTTGAGATCCTGAAGCGGCGAGAGTCGCCAAGAGGAAAGCTCGAATACTACGACCGCATCGGCTGTCGCCTTGGAAAGCTGGGAAAGTACGCCGACTTGGCTGATCCCGGCGCGCACCACCTTCTTGCCGGCACGCTCCAGGATGTGTGCGATGAGGGAAGCCGTCGTCGTTTTCCCTTTCGTGCCCGTAACGCCGATGATCGGCGCCGGACAGAAACGGAAGAAGAGGCTCGAATCCATTTCCACGGGAACCTTGTGCTTCTTCGCCAAGAGAATATATTCGTTCTTCCACGAAATACCGGGATTCTTCACGACCATATCCACCCGGGTGAAATCTTCCGGTCGGTACTGGCCTAAGACATACGTGATGTTCTTGTACTTCTTGAGCTTCTCGAGCGATGCCGCAAGTTCGCTCTTTTTCTTGATATCGGTCACGATGATCTCCCGCGCCCCGGCTTCTGCCAGGAACGCGACCGTGCCTACGCCCCCCATATTGAGGCCCAGGCCGAATACCGTAATACGCTTATTCTTGAGGAAAGACGGATTTTGCATAGCAGGGTCTGTGAGAACCGAACATTACAGGAAAATTTCCCTCTTGGCAAGACGAATTTTCGAGAAAAAAGAGGCTGATTTCCAGCTATTTTTCTACCAGGAGAACCAGCTTTGCTTCGAGCGCAAGACCTTTCCGCTGCGCACTTTTCCGAGCGTACCGTTCTCGAGGGCAAGGATTCCATTGATAGCCAAATGAGAGATGCCGACGGCATACTGATAGGGGTTTTCCATCGTCGCCAAGTCTTGGATCTTTTCGGGATCGAACACGACGACATCGGCCGCGAATCCCCTTACGAGTGCGCCGCGCTTCTCCAGACGGAATTTCTTCGCCGGAAGCCCGCTCATCTTGTGGACCGCTTCCTCCCACGAAAGCGCTTTCTTTTCGCGCACGTATTCCGCGAAGACTTTCGGGAAGGTACCGAAGTTCCGCGGGTGCACCAGATCGCCGGTAGCCTTATGCGCTATCGAATAGCCGGCGCCGTTGCTCGAAATGATCGAGAACGGGTGCTGGATAGCCCGGAGCACATTCTTCGGCGAGAGCACTTCGAGCGATACGATGGCACGGCCATCGCTGGCAGACAGGAAATCGAGAACAGTCTCTTCAGGAGACTTCCCTTGGAGCGCCGCGATTTCGGATATGCGGCGGCGCGAAAGCATCTTGCTCAACGTCGATGCGGAGATGAGAATCCGGGAATAGTCTGTCGGTTTCTTCCGCATGTCCCGGAGCACCGCAGCGCGGACTTGTCCGTCTTTCAGCCGTTCGAGCATCATTTTCCGGCCGTCGCGGGTAATCCATTCCGGAAGGAGCGTATACAGAACCGAACCGGTAGTCGTGTACGGGTACACATCGAAAGAGACGTCGATACCGTTCAAGGCAGCCGTCTCGATGAGATTGAAAGCTTCGTCCATGAGGTGCCAGTTCTCTTCCCCGACTGCCTTGAGATGGGAGATGTGAAGCGGAATCTTGGTCTCGCGGGCGATCGTGATCGCCTCTTCGACGGCCTTTACCAGACCCGCTTCCTCATCGCGCACGTACGTAGCATAGACGCCATCCCGTTCCGCTACCTCGGAAACGAGCGTCATCAGTTCGCGAGCGCCGGCATCGCGGGCATGCGTATAGCGGAGGCCGGTAGAGAGCCCTATCCCTCCTTCTTTGAGGCCTATCTTGAGTAGGCGTTCCATGACAGAAATCTCCTCGGGAGTGATCGTCCGCGTCTCGTCCTTCATCGCCCCGCGGCGGAGCGTGCCATGGCCCACCAGCGTCGCGAAATTCGTCGCTGGGCGGCGGCGCTCGACAGCGGCCAGGAATTCCTTCATCGAAAGCCAGTTGAAGTTGATCTTCTGGATGTCGGTCCATTTCTGGATGGACCGTATGATGCCCGGCTCGGTCAATGGCGCGAGCGACGCTCCGGAATTCCCGCCGATGATCGTCGTCACTCCCTGATAGAGGAGACTCTCCAGGCTCGGATTCGCCAAGAGCTGCCAATAGGTGTCCGAGTGGTTGTTGACATCGACAAATCCGGGAGTCACATACTGCCCTGCCGCATCGATGACTTTCTCCGCCTGGGCATGGCGCAGCTCTCCGATGTCGGCGATTACTCCCTCTTTGATAGCCAAATCAGCCCGGTACATCGGCCGGCCGGTGCCATCGATTATGGTGCCGTTCTTGATGAGGATGTCGTACATGGGATTTCGGAAAAGGAAGCGCCGCTCGCGCTTACTTTTTCCCGTTCTTGATAATTTTCTCTACCTCCTGCATGAAGGCCTTGTCTTTCTGGAGGATTTTCGGGACGAGGAGATGCGCATCTGCCGCTTCTTTCAGATCTTTCACCTTCGCGAGCGTGCCCCCCTTCGCGACCTCGAGAATCCGGTCGTATTCGGCCATGTCCGGCGTTGCGAAGCGCACATTACGGAAATCCTGGGTGGTGCCTGCGAGGACTACCTGCCCCGTACGGGCCTCGGGAAGCATCTCGGCGAGAGCATTGCCGGAATTGCGGCTGTTCTTCATACTGGCCACTTTGACATTCCACTTCTCGTCATGCTTGAGCGTCTGATCCGCATAGTGCATCGCATAGGCCGGGTCCACTTCGGCCACCTTGAGCATGAAGGCTTCGTTCATTTTCGCTTCTTTGGGAAGATTCTGCAGGAAGCTGCCAAGCGAATCGTGGTTCGTTTCGAGCTCATGGAGGAAACGGCTGAACTCGCCGATTTCCTTGGGACTTCCCTGAACGATGGCTTCTTGGCCGAAGCCCGAATCTTCCTTGAAGATGCTTTTGGGCGGCTCTGGAACTTTCGTTTCTTCGGCTGCCTCCGGCGCTTCTTCGGGAGCTGGCGCTGCCTCCTCCTTCGGCGCCTCTTGGGGTGCTTCTTCTTTTTTCGGAGCTTTCTTCTTTTCCGGGACAGCCTCTTCCTGCCTCTCCGGCACTTCGCCGCCAAGCGCTTCGAGCTCATCCTCCAGCTTCTTCCGCTGATTGATAAGAGCCAAGAGTTCTTCGTCTTCTTTGTCCGGCGTAATGTCCTTGTTGAGGGTCCCTATTTCCTGGAGAAGCTTCGCGCGCTTGCCTTCGAGCTCCGCTTTCGCCTCATCTTCGTGCTGTTTCGCTTCATAGGCTTGGCGCAGCTCATCGAGACGCTTCCGTTCAGCTAAAAACTCGAGTACCTGTTCATCTGACAAGTCCCCGAATTTTGTCTCGCGTATCTCTGCTAGACGTTCGTGATGTTTTGTTTCATCTGGTGCATTTCCCATAGGCCCTCCTTCCAAAAACTAGACGGCAATATGCTCCGCCATTTCGATCAGGCGGTTCGAGTAACCCCATTCGTTATCATACCACGCCACCACTTTCACCAGATCGCCATCGATGACCTTCGTAAGCGACAGATCGACTATGCTTGAAAACGGATTGCCGATAAAGTCGGAAGAAACCAGCGGCTCTTCCGTTACCGCAAGCACTCCCTTGTAACGGGGCGATCCGGCAGCCGTCTTGAGCGCTTCATTGATGGCTTCCGCAGTAGTTTTTTTCTTGAGCAGGAAAGTGAAGTCCGTCAGCGAGACGACCACTGTCGGGACCCGTATCGACAGTCCGTCAAAGCGGCCTTTGAGCTCCGGCATCACCTGGGTGACTGCAATCGCAGCACCGGTGGTCGTCGGTACGATGTTCTGCGCGGCTGCGCGGGCGCGCCGGAGATCCTTGTGCGGCCCATCCTGCAGGTTCTGGTCGGCCGTATAAGAATGGATCGTCGTCATGAGTGCCTTTTCGATACCGAAGAGTTCGTGGATCACCTGGGCTACCGGAGCGAGCGAATTGGTCGTGCAGGAAGCGTTCGAAATCACCTTCTCTTCCCCGTAGCGGTCATGATTCACCCCCATAAGGAAGGTGGGCACGCTCCCTTCTTCACCCTTCGAGGGAGCGGAGAGGATGACTTTTTTGGCGCCGGCATCAAGATGTTTCGAAGCGGCGTCCTTGTCGGTAAACCTTCCCGTACATTCGAGCACCACGTCTACCTGAAGTTTCCCCCACGGCAGCTTCTCCGGAACCGGTTCGGCATAGATCGGGTAACGCTTGCCGGAAACGACAAGCTCCGTCCCTTCCACGGAAACCTTCTCGCGGAAATGCCCGTAGGCCGTGTCGTACTGGAGGAGATGCGCCAGCACTCCCGCCTCGGTCAGGTCGTTGATCGCGACGACTTCCAAGTCCGGCTTCTGAAGAGCGATCTTGAAGGCCGCGCGGCCGATACGGCCGAACCCGTTGATAGCAATCCTTTTTTTCTGCATACGTTTTATCTTTACTCCTTTTTATGCCTTCCCCGCGCTGCCGAAGGCTTCGATTTTCTTCTTCACCGCTTCCTTGGTGTACTCTCTCGCTGTTCCGAGAACTTTCCGCAGATCGGTCTCGTCTACTGACTGGAGCATCTCACGCATCCCGCCGATGAAAGCGAGACGGATCGCCGTATCGACATTGAAACAGCTGATTCCGCGTTTGATCACCTCCGCGACACGCTCATTGTCCCAATCCGATGCTCCGTGGAGGACAAGCGGGAGCGAGACCAGGCTCTGGATCTTAGAGAGCCGCTCGTAGTCCGGCTCGCTCCGTTCCCGGAAGAATCCGTGGGCATTGCCGATAGCGACTGCGAGCGTATCGATGCCGGTCTCTTCGACAAAAGCTTTCGCCTGCTCGGGATCGGTCATGTACTGGTTCCAGTCCACCGTATCCATCTGCATCTCCCCGATATACGGGACATTTCCCAGTTCCGCTTGGACCGTGATTCCGCGGGCATGCGCGATCTCGACGATTTTCTTCGTCATCATGACGTTGTCGGCATATTCTTTGCGCGACCCATCATACATCACGGATGTGAATCCGATATCCATGGCCCGCTCGACGACTTCGAAACTTTTGCCGTGATCCAGATGGATTCCGACCGGGATATCCTTGGCATAGAATTCGGCGATGTTCGCGATGAGGTGGTAGATCCCGCGTCCGCCGGCGTATTCGAACGTCTTCTCGGTCACCTGCACGATGACGGGGGAAGACAGATCTTTGGCCGCCTCGATGATAGCCTGGGTCGTTTCAAGGTTGATGGTATTGAAAGCGCCGACGGCGTATCCGCCCTCTTTCGCTTTCGCAAGGATGTCTTTGACATTGGTCAGCATAGGTAGAGCATTTCAGGCTTCGAGAGAAAGCGCCTGTTCTTCGAAGAGAGCAAGCATCTTCACGATCTCATAAGGGAAGAGACTTTCGCGGCCGACGAGAACCCCGTCCATCCCCGCTTCCCAGGATACCGCTCCGAGGAAAGAGCTTTTGACCGATCCTCCATAGAGTACCCGCACCCTTTCCGCGGCCTGGCTATCGAACATTTCGGCCAGAAGTTTCCGGATGAGCACTTTCACTTGAAGGATCTCGTTGGTCGTCGGGAGCGTGTCTGTTCCGATGGCCCAGCGCGGCTCATAGGCGAGAATGATCTTTTCGGCCTGGAGTTTGGAAAGGCCTTCGAAAACCGCCTGCACCTGGTGTTCCAAGACGCGATCGGTTTCGCCCTGCGCTCGCTCTTCTCCGGTCTCTCCTACGCAGACGATCGGCACCATGAGCGCCTTCAGTACGGCATGCGCCTTCTCCCGGACGATCCGGTCGTCTTCATTCCCGTATTGGCGCCGCTCGCTGTGACCGACAATCACGTATTCCACCCCGTCATTCTTGAGCATCACCGGCGAGAGCTCGCCGGTATAGGCGCCGCTCTTTTCCCAGAAGACATTCTGGGCACCCTTGGCGATACCTTGCGGCAATTCCGAAAACTCGTTCAGATAGAGCGCCGGCGGGCAAAGAACGCCAGCCGCATGTTCGAACTTCTTTCCGCTCATCTCACGCTGAAGCACCGAGAGATACTGACTCACCTCTTCACGCGATAACGGATTCATCTTCAGGTTCCCGACAATGAGAAAACGTGCCATAACAGAGTATCAGAAAATTATTGAAGCTGCTTACGGAGGAATTCTGCCGAGACTTCCGGCAGGATAGTCGAGACTTCGATCCCGGTAGAGAGCTCGAAGCCCGCCCAAGTGGCCGTGCGCGGGATGATCTCTATATGCCACCGGTAGTGAGGATAATCGCTTCCGTCACAAGGAGCGGTGTGGATATAGAAGTTATACCCGGGATCATTGAGTCCTTGATGAAGGGCCCGCAAGCTGGCCTGAAGCGCCTCGGCGCAGGCGAATTTCTCTTCATCGGTAATGCGCTCGAAGTACGGGTTATGGCGCTTGCCGACTACCCATATTTCGAATGCGGCTCGCGAAGCGAACGGGCAGAATGCCACGAAGTGTTCATTCTCGAAAATCAGCCGTTTCCTGGCTTCCAGTTCATGCGCCACGATAACACTGAAAACGTCTTGCTTCGTGCTCCGATAGTAGCGTTCGGCACCGGCAAGATCCAAAGAAAGCCCCGGAGAAACGACTGGAATCGCGATGAGTTGGGAGTGCGGATGGAGAACCGATGCTCCGGAACCCTTGCCGTGATTATGGAAAATCTGGATGTATTTGACCGTCTTCTTGTTCATGAGCGCCAAGTAGCGCTCCTGATAAGCGTCGATCACTTCAGCGACCTGCCAGGTATCGAGGAGCGCGAGCGAACGCTTTGGGTCTCGGGTGACGATTATCTCATGGTGTCCGACACCGCTCATCGCGAAGTATGGGCCTTCCGAGAGATCTTTCGCCGTCCGGCTGTTTTGCACGACCGGAAACTTATTCGGAAAAACCCGCAAGCTCCAATCACCGTCATCGCGCCGATAGATAAGGACGTCCTTTTCTTGTCCGCTCGCTTCAGGGTCTTCAAAAGGATCGCTCTTAGGCTCTTGTACCGGCTGTTCCGCACTCACGAAATCGTCCGGCCGTTTCGCCCGCGCCGTCGCTATCACCACCCAATCCCCCGTGACGATATCCTGGCGGATTTCCGATTCAGAGGGATGTGCTTTTTTGTTTTCTCCTTTTTTGACTGGCATTTTTTTCTTTTTGGTTTCGAAAGGAATGAGCCTGGCCGAACTTTACGCTTCAGCTTGCGATTTGCGATACTCGCGGACACGGTAAGCTCCTGTAAGGAAACGCCACCTTGTCTTGAAGAGATCGATGATCACCTGGATGAACCCGTTCTTGCCGGTAAGAGAGACAGTCGATCCTTCTTCGTTCATCCAGCGTACCGGCATCTGTTTCACTCGGAACCCGAGCTTTTCAGAAAGCGCGATGAGCTCGAAGTCGAATCCGAAACGGTCCACTACCATGCGATTCGCGACTGCTTCGGCCGCCTTGGCCGAGAGTATCTTGAACCCGCACTGGGTATCCGGATACGCCCACAGTCCGAGAACGATTCGGATCAGCCAATTCCCCATATCGCCCATGATCTCGCGGTGTTTCGGCTGGTGTACCTGGATGAATGCGCCTTCTATGTCGCGGGAGCCGATAACCACATCGTAGCCTTCTTCGAATTGCGGGAGGAATGCGTCGAGATGAGTAATCGAAGTAGAGCCGTCAGCATCGAGAAATACCCGGTACCGGCCCGTGGCTTCGAGAAGCCCTTGGCGGACGACGTAGCCCTTGCCATGGTTCTCCTTGTTATCGATAACGCGTACATGCGGGATCTGGAGGGCGTAATTGCGCGCGATTTCAGCAGTATTGTCCGGGGAGCCATCGACGACAATGAGGATTTCGTAGGTGTAATTCTTGCTTTTGAGGTATTTGTCGATTTCGAGAAGATTGCGTCCGATACGCTCACCTTCCTTATAGGAAGGTATGATGACAGAGAGAAACGGCTGTTCCATAGGTCAAGAGAAGAATTCAAAAAATTATGGATTCCAAGAATATTTTACCATAATCATGCGTATTTCCAAAGAAAAAAGGAGGTTATCTATCGGAATAACCTCCTCATTCGAGAGTGCTCAAGGAGCTCCTGTCCCTCTTCTCAAAAATCAGCGTCGGCAGCCTCGCTCTCGCCCTTATCCAGCCACTCCTGAAGGAGGATACGAGCAGCTTCCGCATCGTCGTATGCGCTGATGCTCTTCTTCTGCGTTTCAGCCAGATTCGCCTGGGCCATCTTGCTCGTGAACATCTCGTTCTGCATGATGACTCGCACGCCGAGTTCCTTTTCCAGTTTCTCCCGGAATGCCTGGATTTCCGCTCCGGTATTCGCTTCCGGATGCTCCGGATCGCCCAAGATGACCGTTCCGATCTCTTCCATGAGGACCACTTCCCCGAGGGTCGGCCAGAAATTCGTATCCATCGGCCAGATGCCGTAAGCGACAGCGATCCTGGTTTCCGCGTGCGCCAAAGCCACCCCGATTTTGGCCTTCCCCCAGTCGATTCCTAAGAAGTTCTTGGATTCCATATATTCAATTATAAGGGAATCCCCTTTAAAAAGCCTAGAGGCGCGTGAGGTTCTCTGCGCCATCATCCGTGATAACGATCGTGTCTTCGAAATGAGCGGACAGGCTGCCGTCGCTCGTAACGAAAGTCCATCCGTCGGAAGCGATCTTCACATAGAACTTGCCGGCATTCACCATCGGCTCGAGCGCGAGCGTCATCCCCTTCTCGAATGTTACGTTCGGCAGGTCCCTGGTCACATAATTCGGAATCTGGATGTCTTCATGGAGCTCGCGGCCGACGCTATGCCCAACCAAGTCGCGCACTACCGAAAAACCGTTCTGCTCGACATGGTCCTGGACGGCCCTGGCATAGTCTTTCACCCGCGCCCCGGGCCGGAGCACGGAGATTCCGGCAAGCAGACTCTCTTCTGTCACGCGCATGAGCTTCTCGGCTTCCGGCGAGATTTTGCCGATAGCGACTGTCCTGGCCATATCGGACACCATGCCTTCGAAGCGCATGCCGATATCCAGCTTCAAGATATCTCCGTCTTTCAAGATCCGGTTCTTCGACGGAATACCGTGCACTACCTCGTCATTGAGAGACGTGCAGAGCGATCCCGGGAACGGTCGGCCGCTTGAAGCTCCATAGCCTTTGAAGATCGGGGTGCCTGAAGCTTCATGAATGAGCTTCTCCGCGAGCGCGTCCAGTTCGAATGTACTCACGCCAGGGCGCGCCTCGCGCATGACAGCCGCGAGCACGGAAGCGAGACGCTTCCCTGATTCACGGAGGCTTTTGATTTCGGATTCGGTCTTTATGAAAAGATTCATGCGTGGTCGTGCTTACTGGTCTTGGCAAGGATGTCGCGATAGATGGCATCCGCACCCTGATTGCCATCGATCCTGGCGAGCGTTCCCTCGCGTTCGAAGTACTCGATGACCGGAAGAGTCTCCTCCTGGAAGATCTGGAAGCGCTTGCGCACCCCCTCTTTCGTATCGTCCTTGCGCTGGCCGATCTTTCCGCCGCAAGCTTCGCAGGTGCCGCCGGCTTCATCGTGGAGGTCCTTGCCGAGAATGTACGGGCGATGACAGCCGAAGCAGAGATAGCGGCGCGAGATGCGCCCGATGGACTCCTCCTCGGAAATCTCGATGAAGATCGCTTTGGTGAGCGAGCGGCCGAACTCCTGAAGCACAGCCAGGACCGGCTGGATCTGCGAAACGCGGCGCGGCGCACCATCCAGAAGGATGCCCTTGCTTTGCGGTACGCGTTCCAGAGCCATCCGCAGCACCGTGCTCACGGTTTCGTCAGGGACGAGCTCGCGGCGGCGATTCACGATATCGTTCAGTTCACGTCCGAACGACGTGTCCTGTTCCGCAGCCGCCCGCAGTTCGGAACCGATATCGATATGCACCAAATCGAAAGCCTTGCGCAAGAGCTCGGCCTGGGTGCTTTTCCCGCTCCCGGGAGGACCGAGAAGGATGTAGTTATGCTCCAAAGATGAGACCATGGCTTAGAATGTTTCGTAGCTCCGCATCATCACCTGGCTCTGTATATGCTTGATCGTCTCAAGCACGACCGACACTACGATGAGAATACTGACGCCGCCCAAGGAGAGCGACTGGATACCGGTCATGCCCTGAACAATGAACGGCATGACTGCGATCGCCCCGAGGAAGAGCGCTCCGGCAAGCGTGATGCGGTTGATGATGTGGTAGAGATACTCGGCCGTAGTATTCCCCGGGCGGATGCCTGGGATGTAACCGCCTTGCTTCTGCAGATTCTCGGCGATCTTGTTCGGATCGAACACGACGGCGGTGTAGAAATATGTGAACACCACGACGAGCAGGAAGTAGACTGATCCGTAGACCCACTGGTTCTGAAGCCACGCGCCGATCGAGAGAGCATACGCGGCGACGTTTCCGGAAGCACTCTGGGCGAGGAAATTCGCGATCATCGTCGGAATGAGGATGAGCGAGACGGCGAAAATGATCGGGATCACGCCGGCTTGGTTCACCTTGAGCGGCAAGTGTGTGGAACTGCCTCCATAAGTCTCCGCTCCGCGGACTCTCTTGGCATAGGCGACCGGGATGGTACGCTGGCCTTCATTGACGAAGATCACTCCGGCGATGGTAACGGCGCCGACTGCGAAGAAGAGCAGATACGTGAAGAACTGCGACGGATCCCAGGTCGCGATGACGCGGGAAAGAGCAGTCGGGAGACTCGAGACGATACCGGCGAAGATGATCATCGATACGCCGTTTCCCAAACCTTTTTCGGTGATGAGCTCTCCTAACCACATGAGGAAGATGGTACCGGCAGTCGCGCTGACGATAATGACTGCCATCGTGAAGGGTTCGATCGTGCCGAGGATATTCTGGCTGCGGAGGAGCGAGAGCATGCTGAATGACTGGAGCGCGGCAAGCGGCACCGTCAGCCAGCGGGTAATCATATTGAACTTCTGGCGGCCCTGCTCGCCTTCTTCCTTATAGAGGCGCTCCAGCGAAGGCACGAGCGTCGTCATAAGCTGCATGATGATCGAAGCCGTGATATAGGGCGCGACGCCCAAAAGCATGATCGAGATGTTGGAAAGTCCGCCACCGGAAAAGATATTGAGAAGACCTAAGAAGGCATTCTCTTCGAACAGCTGCTTCAGAGCGAATACGTCGACTCCGGGGAGCGGGATATTGGCCGCTACCCGGTACACGACCAGGATTCCCAAGATGAAGAGGAGCTTATTGCGGAGCGTCGGCACCTGGAAGATATTTGCAAGCACTTGCCACATAGGAAAAATCAAAAAAGCGGTTGTACAGCCAGTATATCCTAAAAAAAGGTGGCTGGTCTAGCCAGCCACCCCGAGCGCCTCGCGCGCCTTTTCTGAAGTTTTGATGCCCTCTTCGAGGGAAAGCTTCTTTTTGGTCGTGCCGGTGGCGACGATCTTGACACCCGCAGACAAAGCTTTTTTGGAAACGACGTTCCTCTCTACGAGGAGTGCGACGGTCACGGTTTCACCGTTCTCGAACGCCCGGTCAATTTCGGCAAGCGTTACGGTATACTTCTGCGGATTGACGGCTTTGCGGCCCCGGACCTTCTTCAGGCGCTCCACGAAGGTCGAGCGTCCTCCTTCGAACAACGGGTCTACCGAAGCGCCGGAACGCGCTTTCTGGCCCTTGCTGCCGCGACCGGAAGTCGTACCGCGCTTTCCGCCGCGGCCGATACGTTTCTTGCCTTTACGGCCGGTTACTGAAAGTTGATGGATCTGCATAGCACTATTCTTTAGGATACATTAGGCGGTGGCTTCTTCTGTCTTTTCTGAAACAGGTTCCTGGAGAACTTCTTCTTTCGGAGCCTTGAGCTGCAGAAGAGCCTTTACGGTCACGCGCGCTACATTGAGAGGATTCGAAGCCCCGAGAGACTTCGAAACGATATCTTTCACTCCGAGCAAGTCCACGACGGCACGCACGGCACCGCCGGCGATTACGCCCTGTCCTGGACGTCCCGGCTTCAGGAGTACCTTGGCGCTTCCGAGCTTCGCCTGGATGTCATGAGGAATAGTGGTCCCGACGAGCGCCACATCTACCAGGTTCTTCTTCGCATCATTGTAAGCCTTCTGGATAGCATCGGAAACATCGGAGCCCTTCGCGACACCTACGCCGACTTTCCCCTTGCGATTGCCGATCACGAGCGTCGCCCGGAAACGGAAACGGCGTCCACCCTTCACCACACGCGTCACGCGCGCCAAATTCAGGAGCTTCTGTTCAAACTCCGGCTTCTCGCGTCTCATTGTTTTTCTGCCCTGCTTTGCCATATGGTTGTGGTCTCGGAAAGTTCCTTAATGCTTGATTAGATCTTGATGCCTTGGGAGCGGAGCCCGTCTGCGAGCGCCTTCACCTTCCCATGATACTTGTATCCGGCACGGTCGAAAACGCCTTCCTCGATGCCCTTGGCCTTGAGCCGGTCTGCGAGCATCTTGCCGACCTTCTCCGCGCCTTCCTGGGTATGCTTCGGTGTCTTGCCAGTCTCGGCGAGGGTCGCTTGCGCGAGCGTCACGCCCTGGACATCATCGATGGCCTGAACATAGAGGGATCGGAGACTGCGGAAAACAGCGATACGCGGACAAGTCGCGGTACCAGAAACCTTCGCCCGGACTCGGCGCTTGCGGCTGATGCGATTCTCTTTTCTTTCTGTGCGTTTCAACATAGGATTTTCTTCACTTCAAAGCTTTAAGAAGCAGCTTTCTTGCCTTCCTTGCGGCGAACGGTTTCGCCCACGTACCGGAAGCCTTTGCCCTTGTACGGCTCAACCGGCTTCAGCTTGCGGACGATGGCAGCGAACTGGCCGACCGCCTGTTTGTCGATGCCGGAAACCGTCATCACATTGCCCTCGATTTTCGCTTCAAGCCCTTCCGGAACAGCGACTTCTACCGGGTGAGAGAATCCCAATGCGAGGTTCAGCTTATTGCCCTGGGCAGCCATGCGGTAGCCCACGCCGTTCAACTCGAGCTGTTTCTGGAAACCTTCGGTCACGCCGGAAAGCATGTTGTCGATCAGCTTCGCAGTCGTCCCCCAGAGTGCCTGGGCGAGTTTGGTCGTTCCGATCTTCTCAACAGCCACGACTCCTCCATCGATGGATACCTTCACCTCGCGGCGAAGCGTGAGCGTGAGCGTTCCTTTCGGTCCCTTGGCGGTAAGCACGTTGGCAGAGAGCGTCAGTTCTGCGCCGTTCGGGATCTGTACTGGTTTTTTGCCGATTCTACTCATAGTGTTTGCTTCTTTACCAGACTTTGCACACGTACTCGCCTCCCAAGCCCTTGCTGTAAGCCTCGCCGCCAGTCATGACTCCTTGGGAAGTCGAAAGGATCGCGATACCGTATCCGTTCTTCACCTTCTTTACCTGATGTCCCTTCACATAGATGCGGCAGCCTTCGGTGCTCACGCGGGTGATTTCCTGGATAGCCGGCAGGCGCTTGGTCGGGGAAACCTTGTTGTATTTCAGGGAAAGGACGAGATTCTTCTTCACGCCTTCGGTTTCGGTCTCTGCACCCTCGACAAAACCCTCACGCACGAGAATCTCTGCGATCTTGGCCTTGAATTTGGACGCAGGAATAGAAACGCGTGTGTGGCCTGCGGCCTGGGCGTTCCGGATTCTTGTGAGCATGTCTGCGATTGGATCAAGCATACGAATGTGTCATTTATAACCTATTGAGGGGCTTACCAGGAAGCTTTCTTCACTCCCGGGATCTGTCCGGTAAGCGCGAGCTCACGGAAACAAATACGGCAAATATCGAAACGGCGCAAATATCCGTGCTTCCGACCGCACTTCCAACACCGCCGTACTATACGGGTAGAAAACTTCGGTGTCTTGAGCGCTCGCGCGTGGGTTGATGTCTTTGCCATAACGAGATTGTTCTCTATTGCTTAGGTTCTTCTCCTTGGAGCGGCAGTCCGATGAGACGGAAAAGCGCTTCTCCTTCTTGTTTGTTTTTCGCAGTCGTCACGATGTTCACCTGGAAGCTGAACAAGTGCTGCACTTTTTCAGGGACGATTTCTGGAAATACGGCGTGTTCCTTGATGCCGATGTTCGCATTACCGCCCTGGTCGATTACGTTCTTCGAAAGTCCCTGGAAGTCGCGAACGCGCGGAAGAGCGACATTGAAGAAGC
The DNA here is from genome assembly GCA_001786575.1 of Candidatus Moranbacteria bacterium RIFCSPHIGHO2_01_FULL_55_24. GTDB lineage: Bacteria > Patescibacteriota > Minisyncoccia > Moranbacterales > UBA1568 > UBA1568. The sequence continues at coordinate 58,002 of MFRW01000011.1, forward strand.
GGTCAAGGAAGTCCCACATGCGCTCACCATGAAGCGTAACGCGAGCGCCGACTTCAAGCCCTTCGCGGATCTTGAATCCGGCAATAGCCTTCTTCGCCTTCGTCATGACGACCTTCTGGCCGGTAATCGTCTCGAGTGCTTCGACGATCTCCTCCACCTTCTTGGTATCCTTCAGGATCTTGCCGATACCGACGTTGACCACCACTTTCGAGACACGTGGAAGAGCCATCGGACTCTTGATGCCGAGCTCTTTCTTCATGCCTGGGATGGCACGCTCCTTGTATACTGTTTTGATCCCTGGTGTTTTCATATCGATAGTCTACGATGATTCTTCTTTATGCTTTACAGAGCCTTGCCGCTCTTCTTGCTGATGCGCACTTTCTCGTTCCCCTCCATGCGGTATCCGGCGCGGGTCGGCTTATTCGTCTCTTTGCAGATCAGCATGACGTTCGAGACATGGATCGGCGCCTCTTTCTCGACGCGCTCACCCTTCTGTCCCTCGCGCTTCGCGCGGATATGGCGCTTCATGATGTTCGCTCCCTTCACGATGACGCGTTCTGCCTTCGGGAAGATAGCCAGCACCTCGCCGCGCTTGCCGCGGTCCTTGCCAGCCCTCACTTCTACTTGGTCGCCTTTCTTGATCTTCATACGTTTCTTTTACAATACTTCCGGAGCGAGTGAGACGATCTTGGCAAATCCCTTTTCGCGCAATTCGCGAGCGACCGGACCGAAGATACGGGTACCTTTCGGATCAGTGCCGTTCGTATCGAGAATCACTGCGGCATTCTCATCGAAGCGGATATAGGAATTGTCCTTGCGGCGGTAAGCGCGATTCTGGCGGACGATGACAGCCTTCACCTTGTCGCCCTTCTTCACCATGCCGCGCGGCTCGGCAGATTTGACGGAAGCCACGATGATATCCCCCAAAGCAGCGTAGCGGCGGCGGGTACCTCCGAGCACTTTGAAACACTTGATGCTTTTGGCACCAGAGTTATCCGCAATTTTGAGCATGCTTTCTACTTGGATCATAGGGCTATCTTAATCGGTCTTCTCTTTTTGGATTATTTCTCTGAAATCACGCTGTGGCGCTTCTGTCCGCTGATCGGACGGCATTCCTGGAACATGACCACGTCTCCGATCTTATACGCGTTCGCTTCGTCATGCACCTTGTAGCGCTTGCTGGAGCGGTACTGCTTCAGATACTTCGGATGAGTCTTCAAGGTATCGACTTTCACGACAATGGTCTTGTCCATCTTGTCGGAGACGACGACGCCCTTCAGCTTCGGAGCCTTATTCACTTTTGCTGTCTTCTGGTTTTCCATACGGAATGTTCTCGTAGTAAATTGAAAGAATACCTTTATTTCCCGGTTTCGTCAAGGCCGACTTCTTCTATGCGGGCGATTGTCTTCAGGCGGGCGATATCCTTCTTCATCTTGCGGTACTCGGTGTGGTTCTTCGCCTCGCGAGTCGCCAAATCGAAGCGCAGCTTGCGCGTCTTGTCGAGGAGCTCCACCAACGCCTTCGCGCGCTCTTCAGTATTCTTTTCTATCCATTCTTTGGCTTTCATACGCGCGCTCTTAGTGTTTTTCAATAAAACGGGTCTTTACCGGGAGCTTGTGCGAAGCGAGACGCATCGCTTCCTGGGCCGCCTCGCGGCTGATGCCTTCCAGTTCGAACAGGACTTTTCCGGCACGGATCTTCGCCACGAAGTGGTCGACGCTTCCCTTACCTTTACCCATCGGGGTCTGTTCGCCCTTCTTGGTCATCGGTTTGTCAGGGAACACGCGGATCCACACCTTGCCGCCACGCTGGATCGAGCGAGTCATAGCACGGCGGGCAGACTCGATCTGGCGAGCGGAAATCAGGCCCTCTTCGAGGGATTTCAGCCCGAAGCTGCCGAAGCTCACTTCGCTTCCGCGGGTCGCCGGAGTTCCGGACCATCCTCCGCGGTGGTGCTTCCGATGTTTTACTTTGCGTGGCATTAACAACATAGTCGTATCTGTCGTGCGGACTCCCGAGAGAGCCCTGGCACATTACTCTTGATTGGCTTCTTTAAACTTCTCTCCCTTGTAGATCCAGACTTTCACCCCGATCACTCCGTAGGTCGTATTCGCTTCATAACGGGCGAAATCGATATCTGCACGAAGCGTATGGAGAGGGATCTTTCCGCGGGACAACCATTCGCGACGGGACATTTCCGCTCCGCCCAAACGGCCGCAAATCTCGATCTTCACGCCTTCGATGCCCTTATTGGCCTCTACCTGGTCGAGTGTTCCCTTGAGGATGCGGCGGAACGGGAGACGGCGCTCGAGCTGCTCGGCCACCTGCTGGGCCACGAGCATGGCATTCGCTTCAGCCTGCTTCACTTCCTGGACCTCCACCTTGAGATCCACTTTCTTGCCGGCGAAGAAACGCTTCTTGATAACGCGGGTCAGGTCTTCGATGCCGGTCCCTCCGCGGCCGATGAGCACACCCGGGCGGGAAGTCTCGATGATCAGGCGGACGGCATTTGCAGAGCGCTCGATACCGACAGAGGCGATCGCAGCCTGCTTCCACTTCTTCATGATCAGATCGCGGATTTCCACGTCTTTCCGGAGCTGCTCGCGGTAGCGTTTCTTATCGCCGAACCAGCGCGACTGCCAGTTAGTCGTGATGCCGAGACGGATACCAGTTGGATTGACTTTATGTCCCATAATAAGTAGAGAGGTTAGACAGCTTTACGCTGAAATATTTTCTTGGCAGCTGCTTTCGGCTGAACCGGAGCGGCTTTTTCCTTCGTTTTCATCACGCCCGCGCGCTTCGGCTGCCCTTCTTCCTTTGCAGGAGCGGCCGGAGTTTCGATGGCTTCGGTATCGACTGTCTCTTTCTTCGCCTTCTTCACACGGTTCTTGCCTTCGATCTTCTCCTCGAGTATGACGGTGACTTTGGAACCGCGGCGGAGCAGCGGGGTCGCACGGCCGAAGGCCCGCGGCAGCCAGCGCTTCAGACGGAGCCCGTCCCCGACCTGTACATCAGCCACATAGAGATTGGCTTCATCGAGGCCGAAGTTGTTCGTCGCATTCGCGATCGCGCTCCGGAGGAGCGTGTGAAGCGGAGTCGCTGACTTCTTCGTAGCCTTCGAAAGCTGGAGCAGCGCTTCGCGCACATCAACGCCCACCAAAGCACGCGTCACCAGGCGCGTTTTGCGCGGTGAGACTCGGAGATTGTTCAATGATGCGTGTACTTTCATAGGTCTTATTTCTTAGCCGCAGTCGAAGCCTTAGCGGCCTTCGCGGCATCCAATTCGCGCTGCTTCGCGGCAGATTCCAATTCCTTCTGCATCTTTCCTCCATGGCGATAGAACTTGCGCGTCGGAGAGAACTCTCCCAAACGGTGTCCGACCATTTCCTCCGACACGGACACGGAGATGAAATCGCGGCCATTGTGCACGCCGAAGGTGAATCCGACCATCTCCGGAGAGATGACGCAGGCGCGCGACCAGGTCTTGATGACCGTGCGGTCGCCAAGCTTCTTCCCCTCAAGTTTCTTGAGGAGACGCTGATCTACGTATGGGCCTTTTTTCAGACTGCGTGACATAGGAGATTCTTTAGGATGGGGATCGAAATGTTATTACTTCTTGACTCTGCGACGGATAATATACTTGTTGCTCGGGTTCTTCTTGCTTCTGGTCTTCTTGCCGAGGGCTGGCTTGCCCCAAGGCGTCTTCGGGTGCATACCGAGCGGCTGGCGCCCTTCGCCACCTCCGTGAGGATGGTCTACCGGGTTCATCGCGCTTCCGCGAACGCCTGGCCGGCGATTCTTCCAGCGGCTGCGACCGGCTTTTCCGATCGTTTCGGCACTGTGCTCGAAATTGCTTACCTGACCGAGCGTAGCATAGCACTCCTTGCTAATCAAGCGGATTTCTCCTGAAGTGAGTTTCACCTGGGCCATCGGACCATCAAGCGCCATAAGCGTCGCCTGGGTGCCGGCGCTGCGGACGATCTGCCCGCCTTTGCCGACTTTGAGCTCGATATTGCAGATAATGGTGCCTGGCGGAATGTTCTTCAGGAGGAGACGGTTCCCGTTCTGGATCGGGGTCTCTTCGCCGGAAATCACTTCGTCTCCTGCGCGCATACCTTCGGTCGCGAGGATATAGCGCTTTTCGCCGTCACGGTAATAGATGAGAGCGATAAGAGCCGAGCGGTTCGGATCCTTCTCGAGGCTCGCTACGCGGCCCGGAATGTTCAGTTTGTCCTGCTTGAAATCCACCAAGCGGTAGCGCCGCTTGTGGCCGCCACCCTGGTGACGGACGGAAATCTTCCCGGCGGAACGGCCGGCTTTCTTCTTGTGCGGAGCCAGGAGGGACTTCTCCGGAGCACGGTCAGTCACGCCTTCAGGCTTGACCACCGACATGTTGCGGCGCCCGGCAGTATTTCGTTTGTAGATCTTGATTGCCATATGCTTCTAGAACAGCGCCTTTACAGGCCTCCCTTAAATAATTCGATACTCTGCCCTTCTGCGAGCTGGACCAGGGCCTTCTTGATACCGCTGCGCTTTCCCATAATCTGTTTCTTGCCGAAGGCCTTGCTCTTTCCCGGAAGATTCACGACGCGCACATCGGTGACATTTACGCCGAAGGCTTCCTGGACCGCCTGGGTGATACTCTGCTTCGTGGATGTCTTCGCTACTTCGAACACGTATTGGCCGTTGGCATTCAATGCATAGCTCTTTTCGGTAATGCGCGGCTTCAGAAGCACCTTCGCAGCGAGCGCGCTCTCTTTCTGGACTACCGGAGCCTTCGGAGCAGCAGCTTTCTTCTTCTTTTTCGTTGTCTTGGTAAACAGTGCCATAATTCTCTGGTATTATTTCTCCCACTTAGCGAAACGCTCTTCCAAGCGCGCCAGGCTCGCTTCAGAAAGAAGGACGAATTCGTGGTTCAACAGTTCGAGTACGTTCAGATTTTCCGCAAGCGTGCTGTCAGCCTTCGGAATGTTGCGGATGACGCGAGCGACCGGAAGCTCCTCTTTCGTCAGTCCTGCTACGAGGCTCTTCTCTCCCATTCCGAGGGTTTGCTTCGCTTCCGCAAAATGCTTGGTCTTCATTTCAGAAAAGGCGAGCGCATCTACTACGACGCACTTCCCTTCGCGGATCTTGTCAGCAAGCGCGATCATGACGGCCTTCTGGCGCATCTTTCTGTTCGCGTCTTTGGAATAGTTGCGTTCGCTCGTAGGACCGAATACGACGCCACCTTTGCGCCAGATCGGACTGCGTACCTCGCCGACGCGGGCGCGGCCGGTCCCCTTCTGCCGCCAAGGCTTCCTGCCGGAACCGCGACGCTCGCTCCGATCCTTGGTATGGGCGATCGGCTGCCGCAGGTTGGCCTGAAGCGCCACGTATACCTGGTGGAGCAGCGCGTCATTCGAAGGCAGGCCGAAAAGAGACTCTTTGAGAGTGAGTTCTTTGACTTCGGCGCCCTTCAGGTTTTTGACAGAAACTTTGATCATATATATTTGAAATGCTATTTGGCGCTCGTGATCTTTACGATACGGCCGTTCACTCCCGGGACCGCACCGCGGAGCCCGATGAGACCCTCGGCTTCGTTCACGTAGACGACCGAGAGATTGCGGACCGTCAGGTTCTCGCCGCCCATGCGGCCGGCCATGCGCCGTCCCTTGATAACGTGTTCCGGAAATGTCGCGCCGATAGAACCAGGCTTGCGCATATCATGTTTGCGGCCGTGGCTCGCCGGAGCTCCGCGGAAACCATGACGCTTCACGACACCCTGGAATCCCTTCGCTTTGGTCACGCCGGTCACATGGACCTTTTCGCCGACTTCGAACTGGGAGACTTTGAGCTCCGTTCCCGGAGCGAATGTTTCCAATTCGGAGGCGAGGCCTGCCAACGCTTCCTTATCCAAGTCCTTGCCGATACGGAATTCGTGGGCGACATTCTTCTTCTTGGTCTTCTTGGTCTCTACCTGTACTGCCAGATAGCCGTTCTTGTCAGCCGTCCGATGAAGCGTCACGACGTTCGGGTCGCAAGCGACGAGCGTCATGTTCAAAGCACCCTTCGCTTCGTCGAAGAGTGTCGTCATTCCTAGTTTTTTTCCGAGCAGAAACTTCATGGCAGTATGGTCACTCACTTCATTAAAAAACAAAAAACTGACTCTCAAGCATAGCCAGTTTCCAGTATCCTGCAAACTCTGGCCCGCTTAGTATCCTTTCCCTTCACCCATATACAGACAAATAGGAAAGGACTTGAACGAGATTTCTACATTTTGATTTCGATGTCGACTCCTGCTGGCAAATCCAGATTCGTTAGATTATCAATCGTCTTGGCGGTCGGATTCAGGATATCGATCAGTCTCTTGTGCACCCGCATCTCGAACTGATCGCGAGAGTTCTTGTGCACGAAGGTGGACTTGTTCACCGTCACTTTGTGCGCTTCCGTCGGGAGTGGCACTGGACCGGTAATCTCTGCACCAGAACGTTCAGCTGTCTCGACAATCTTGCGAGCCGATTGGTCCGCAATCTTGTGGTCGTACGCCTTGATTTTGATTCTGACGCGCAGATTATTCTGTTGCGCCGCTTCTGTTTTTTTCATTCTTGTAATCTACAATATTCTTCCCGTCCATTCAAGAGAAGAGTTATGGGAACAAGGTCGAAGCCTCATTCCCACGCTCTTCACTCGAAGAGTTACTTCAAGATCTTGGTAACGACACCGGCACCTACCGTGCGTCCGCCTTCGCGGATTGCGAAGCGTACGCCGTCTTCCATAGCGACCGGAGCCAACAGCTTGACCTTGAGAGTCACCGTGTCTCCAGGCATCACCATCTCGGTTCCCTCTGGGAGCTCTACTTCGCCGGTTACGTCCGTGGTACGGATGTAGAACTGCGGCTTGTAGCCCTTGAAGAACGGAGTGTGGCGACCGCCTTCTTCCTTGGAAAGGATATAGACTTCGCAATCAAATTCAGTGTGAGGAGTGATAGAACCCGGCTTGGCAAGAACCTGTCCGCGCTCTACGTCTTCTTTCTTGATACCGCGGATCAGAAGACCGGCATTGTCACCGGCTTCACCACGGTTCAGCTGCTTGTTGAACATCTCGATACCGGTAACGACCGTCTTGACCGTGTCGCGGAGACCGACGATTTCGACTTCTTCGTTGATATTCACTACACCGCGCTCGATACGGCCGGTTACGACAGTACCGCGTCCTTCAATCGAGAAGATGTCTTCGATCGGCATGAGGAACGGCTTGTCAGTATCGCGAACCGGTTCAGGGATCTTGGCGTCAAGAGCGGCCACAAGGTCCCAGATCGGCTTGGCATCAGCATCATCAGCAGACTTGGACTCGAGAGCCTTGAGCGCGCTGCCGCGGATGACAACTGCGTTGTCGCCATCGTAGTTGTACTTGGAAAGGAGTTCACGGACTTCAGCCTCGACGAGCTCGACGAGTTCCTGGTCATCCACCATATCCACCTTGTTCAGGAAGACGACGATTTCCGGTACGCCCACCTGGTAAGCGAGGAGGATGTGCTCGCGGGTCTGTGGCATAGGACCGTCAGTCGCGGAAACCACGAGGATAGCGCCGTCCATCTGGGCAGCACCCGTGATCATGTTTTTGATATAGTCAGCGTGACCAGGACAGTCGACGTGCGCGTAGTGACGAGCTTCCGACTCGTACTCGCAGTGAGCCGTCGCGATGGTAATACCGCGCTCGCGCTCTTCAGGAGCCTTGTCGATTTCGTCCACACCGCGCTCCTTCGCCAAACCCTTCATGCTCAACACATGGAGAATCGCAGCGGTCAGAGTAGTCTTACCGTGGTCGACGTGACCGATTGTGCCGACGTTTACGTGCGGCTTAGTTCGTTGAAATTGCTCTGCCATAACTTTGCGGAACCAGGAGGCTCTATGAACGAACGCTCCGGCGTATTCCTAAAAAATTATACAAATTACGTCTTTTCATTTCTCTCGATTTTCCCCAAGTTTTTCGTAAAAATAAACAAAAAAGCTTGGGAAAAAGCATCGCTCATATGGTATCAATCTCGCTCGATCTTGTCAAGAGAAGAGCGAGGCTTCCCTACTTCCCTTCATTCCCTGCCGAGCGGGATCCGATAATCTCCTGCGCCACATTGCTCGGCACTTCAGCATAGTGGCTGAATTCCATAACATAGCTCGCGCGGCCCTGTGACATGGAGCGCATCTGGGTAGCGTAGCCGAACATCGAGGAGAGCGGCACTTCCGCATGGATCTCCTTCACGGCAGAAGCTCCTTCGCCCCGGCCGACCATCTCCTTGATGACGCCGCGCTTGGAGGAAAGGTCACCGACGATATCGCCCATGAAGTTCTCCGGGGTCGTCACTGCCACCTTCATCACCGGTTCAAGAATGACCGGTTTCGCTTTTCTTGCAGCCTCTTTGAACGCGAGCGATCCTGCGACACGGAAAGCGGCTTCCGAAGAGTCGACGTCATGGTAAGAACCGTCAAAGACCACGGCCTTCATGTCCACCATCGGATAGCCGGCAAGCACGCCGGTTTCCATGGCTTCCTGGATACCTTTGTCGATCGGCTTGATGAATTCCTGCGGAATCACACCGCCCTTGATCTCATCGACGAACTCATAGCCCTCGCCCGGCTCCTGCGGTTCGAGGCGCAGCCAGCAATGGCCGTACTGTCCGCGACCGCCGGATTGGCGGATATACTTGCCCTCTGCCTCCGCCTTCTCACGGATAGTTTCGCGGTAAGCCACTTGCGGCCGTCCGACGTTCACTTCGACTTTGAACTCACGCTTCATACGGTCGACGAGAATGTCCAAGTGAAGCTCGCCCATGCCGGAAAGGATGGTCTGGCCGGTCTCGACATCGCTTCTGACGCGGAAAGTCGGGTCCTCCTCCATAAGTTTCTTCAAAGCGACACCCATCTTCTCCTGGTCAGCCTTGGTTTTCGGCTCGATCGCGATATCGATCACCGGTTCCGGGAAGACGATAGACTCGAGGATGACCGGGCTTTCCGGATCGCAGAGCGTGTCTCCGGTGGTGGTCACCTTCATGCCGACGAGCGCACCGATGTCGCCTGCTCCGAGCTCATCGATCTCTTCGCGATGATTGGCATGCATACGCAGGATACGTCCGATACGTTCCTTCTCTCCCTTGGTAGCATTGAGCACGTACGAACCGGCCTTGACGGTACCGGAGTAGACACGGAAGAAGGTAAGCTGCCCTACGAAGGGATCGGTTGCGATCTTGAACGCGAGCGCAGAGAACTTCTCATTGTCATCGGTCTTTCGTTCCACTTCCTGTTCGGTCTTCGGGTCGATAGCCTTGATAGCCGGAATATCGAGCGGCGATGGCAGATAGTCCACCACGGCATCCAGGATGAGCTGGACGCCCTTGTTGCGGAGCGCAGTCCCGGTGAACACCGGGATCAGGCGCACCTCGCAGACTGCCTTGCGGAGAGCGGCCTTCAATTCCTCGACGGAAATCTCTTCGCCGTTCAGATACTTCTCGGTCAGCGCGTCATCGGTTTCGGAAATCTTCTCCACCATCTTCTCGCGCCACTCCTTGGCCTTGTCGAGGAGTTCGGCCGGAATCTCGGCTTCTTCGATGATCTCGCCCATCTGGCCGCTGAAAGTGTAGGACTTCATCTTCATGAGGTCGATGATGCCGTAGAAATCGCTCCGCTCGCCCATCGGGAGCTGAACCGCGACGGCATGCGGGGTGAGGCGGTTCCAGATAGATGCCAGCGCATCCTCGAAAACAGCGCCCTCTTTGTCGATCTTATTGATAAAGCAGATGCGGGGAACCTGGTATTTGTCAGCCTGGCGCCAGACGGTTTCCGACTGCGGCTCGACACCCTCCTTGCCGTCGAATACCACCACGCCGCCATCCAAGACGCGCAAAGAACGCTCCACCTCTACGGTGAAGTCCACGTGTCCCGGAGTGTCGATGATGTTGATGTGATGATCCTTCCAGAAGCAGGTAGTCGCGGCCGAAGTGATCGTGATACCGCGCTCGCGTTCCTGTTCCATCCAGTCCATAGTCGCCTCTCCCTCATGCACCTCGCCGATCTTGTGCGTGATTCCGGTATAGAAAAGCACACGTTCAGTCGTCGTGGTCTTGCCAGCATCGATATGGGCGATGATGCCGATATTGCGATAGCGCTCGATAGGGATAGTGCGTGGCATAAAGGGATGCGATTTATGATTTTATGATACGGATATCGATGAATAAAAAAGATTTACGACCCCGCAGATGAAGAAAAACTCATAGTCCTTATTCTTCCATCTCTCATCGTAAATCTCAAACTTCCGTTAGGCGAAGTGAGCGAAAGCTTTGTTGGCCTCTGCCATACGGTGCGTTTCGTCGCGTTTCTTCATGGCCGAACCGGTCTTGTTGGAAGCGTCGAGAAGCTCGTCCGCGAGCCTTTCAGCCATAGACTTGCCCTTGCGGCCGCGGCATGCGTCGCGCACCCAGCGCATCGCGAGCACCTGGCGCCGTTCGCCGGAAACCGGGACCGGGACCTGGTAGTTGGCACCGCCGACGCGGCGGCTCTTCAGCTGGAGAAGCGGCGAAACGTTCTTGATAGCCTGCTCGAAGGTATTGAGACCGCCCTTCTTGGTGCGGTCATGGATGATATCGAAAGCATCGTACACGATCCGTTCAGCGACGCTCTTCTTGCCGTCCCACATGATCATGCCGATAAAATGGCCGACGAGCGGATTCCCGTACACGGCGTCCGCTTTCCATTCGCGATGATATTGTCTCTTTCTGCGTGGCATAGTTTAGAAATTCAAATAGGCTAGTCTTTCTTCTTCTCCTTCTTGGCTCCGTATTTGCTGCGGCTCTGCTTGCGCTGTACACCGGCGGAGTCGAAGACGCCGCGGACGACGTGGTAGCGCACGCCCGGGAGGTCCTTCACGCGGCCGCCACGGATCATGACGATCGAGTGCTCCTGGAGGTTGTGTCCCTCACCCGGGATATAGGCGGTCACTTCCATGCCGTTGGTCAGACGCACGCGGGCGATCTTGCGGAGGGCGGAGTTCGGCTTTTTCGGAGTGGTCGTGGAGACTTTCAGGCAGACGCCGCGCTTGAATGGGCTCTGGTGCAGCGTATCGCGGTTCTTGAGCGTGTTGATCGAATACGCCATAGCCGGAGACTTGGACTTTTTCTTGATGGATGTGCGCGGGCGCTTGATGAGCTGATTGATCGTTGCCACAGGAGGGTCTCTATGAATAGTTAGATGGAGGAGAGAAAATCTTCAGTAAGGTAAATTAAAAAAGCCCTTGGCTTTTCCGTATCCCGTATAGTAGGCAAATGACTCCCATTTGTCAAGTCTAGCGCGCCAATCCGATGAAAAGCCCGAGAACGCTCCAAATAAAGATGCTGATAGGCTGGGAAAAGAAGAAAATAACGCCTAAAAGGAGGATAAGTCCGTATTGTTCCAGAAGCATCTGGGTGCGCTCGCGGATCGGCAGGAGCGCATAGAGGAGCTTCGAGCCATCGAGAGGCGGGATAGGCAGCAGGTTGAAGCAGGCCAAGACGACATTCCAGAAGATGATCAGGAGGAAGAGTCCGAAAAAGATAGCCGGGAGCGAGCCTGCGATAGCTTCGGAAAATAGGCCGAAGCGCTCGAGAAAGCCTCCTTGGCCGATAATGATCCCCAAGAAGCGGTTCACGATGTCGGCCTTCACCTGGGAGCCGATCGGCATCAGCTTGGCCAGGAAAGCGGCGATAAGTGCGATCAGGAGGTTCGAGCCCGGACCCGAGAGCGCGACTAGGACCGGCCCCCACTTCTGATTCCGGAGATTGTAAGGATTATACGGGACCGGCTTGGCCCAGCCGAACGCGAATCCGGTGCTCACGAAGAGAAGGATCGGCAGAATGACCGATCCGAACGGGTCGATATGCTTTACAGGATTCAGATTGAGGCGTCCGGCATATTTGGCGGTCATGTCCCCGAGCCACAGGGCTACGACACCATGGGAGACTTCGTGGATGATGACCGAATAGAGGAGCGTCGTTAAGTAGAAAGCGACGAGAACGAGTTCATTTGCCATAAGAAAGCACAGCGGCTTGCCAAAGTTATAGGGACATGGTAACCTTTTTCGAGTAATACTTCAACCCTCCAGATATGAGCCGTGTATGTGAACTGACCGGCCGCGGAACCCAGACTGGCAATTCCCGCAGCCACTCCAATATCGCAACCCGCCGCAAGTTCAAGGTGAACCTCCAGACCAAGCGTATCGGAGGCATGAAGCTGCGCCTTTCGACGCGTGCTATCCGCACCCTAGCCAAAACCGCGAAGTAAGCGGGAAATCTTCGGAACAAAAAACCTCCCGGACTCTCGGGAGGTTTTTTCTTTGTCGGAGCGCCGGGAATCGAACCCGGTCTACACCCACCCCATGGGCGCGTACTGCCGGTATACTACGCTCCGTCCGAGCGATTGCTCGCTCTGCTACTGAAACACCCTAGCATTTCCGAAACCAAAAGAAAAGGCTCCCAGAGGGGTACCTCGGGGAGCCGGAAAGCTTGCAGAAGATTACTCGAGAATGCCGTCGAGGTTCACATCGTAGAGGATAGCATCCTGCACGAGGCGGTAAGAGACGGTCTCCTCCGGAGCGAACCAGATCGGAATCTCGCGCTCGGCCTCTTCGGGACTATCGGAACAATGGACGAGATTGCGCACGGCGCGGTTATCGATACTCGAGAGCGCATAGGAATCCACCGTCAGATCGCCCCGGATCGTACCGACATCGGAAGTCGTCGGCTCGGTACCGCCCACGATCTTCTTCACGATAGCTGCCGCCTGGTTGCCCTCGATGACGAAAGCCAAAACCGGCCCCGAGGTGAAGAAGTCCACATTCGACTGGATGATGTCCTTCCCGTATTCCAGAGCTTCTTTCTCGATCGGAAGCTTCTGATTGGTGCGGTCTTCGATGATGCGGTTCCCTTTCTTCAAGAACCATTCCTCATCCTTATTGTAATGGGCCCAACACTGGTCCGCCTTCGGCACCAGAAGCTTCAGAGCGACGAATTTCAGACCGGTGCGTTCGAAACGGCTGACGATTTCGCCTATCAGGGATCGCTGTACGCCATCCGGCTTGATGATTACGAGAGTACGTTCTTTCTTAGGATGCTTCTCACTCATAATGCCTTCTCTTCTTACAAAACTTACAACTTAGAAAACTATGACATGAAAACCGGAACTTTGCAACGGTCAACGGGCAGGAGCATAGGTACACCGGCTGGTCAATTCCAGACAGCGGTAGCGGATGTCCCCCTCTTCGTCCGTGCGCCGGACAAGCACCGACCGTTCACGCAGACGCGCCAGGACCCCGGGGTCGGGATGTCCATAGCTGTTTTCGCCTACGGAGAGGACCGCTTCCTCCGGGCCGATCCGCTCCAGGAAAGCCGCGCTCGATGAATACTTCGATCCATGGTGCGCTACTTTGAGCACCGTTACCGGCCTCTCTTCCGGAAGCGCCTTTTCCTCGCCTGGGAGATCGCCGGTCAAAAGAAAACTCGTTTCTCCGAACTGGAAGCGCGCAACGATACTGCCTTCATTCGATTCGGTACCGCTCTCTTCCGCAAGCGGACGGAGCGGATACTCGAGCGTCAGCGTTCCGCCTTCGGGGAAGACGATTTCTGTTCCGCGTGCGATAGCCTGCATCTCGCCGGTCTCTTCGGCTGCGAGCGTCTCGAAGAGACGCGAGGTTTCCGTCTCGCTTGTGTCTCCGTTCGTGAAGACAGAAAGGACTCGGTAGGCCCGCAAGAGCTCCGGGAATCCGCCGATATGGTCGCTGTCCGGATGAGTGGCGATAAGCGTTTCGATCTGCCTGTCCCAGAAAGGGATGTGTCTTCCCAAGCGGGCCAAGAGGACTTTTCCGCTTCTCCCGCCATCGATCACTACCTGGTACTCCCCTTGCTGGATAAGGATGGCATCGCCTTGGCCGACATCAAGAAAGACGATGTCTGTCCTTCCAGGCTCGGCATGTTTCCCAAAAGGGAGCCAGACGAGACTGCAGACGAGAACCGAAAGAAGCCCGCCGAGGAGCCACCAAAAATGCTTCTGCATACCAGAGACGTTTACGCTCGCGCAAGCGCGCAAGACAGAAAGTTACAAGAAGAGCATACCATATGAGCAGGAAGGCGAAAGGAAACGGCGGCAGCTCGAAAGCGATCATCGCGCGGCTTCCGAAGAACTCGGCGAAATGGGTAATGAGAGAGAGCGGCACATACGCTACCCAAGAGAAGAGCGGGGTAGCTACAGGGAAAGCTCCTCCGAAAAAAGCTACGGCAAGGCTTCCTGCCATAGCGAATGGTACCAACGGCAGGAGAACGATATTGGCGATGAGTGAAAACCAGGAGAGGAGACCGAAGTGATAGGCGATAAGCGGCAGGACGAAAAGCTCGACGAAGAGCGTCATGCGGAAGACTTCACGGATTGCGGCGCCAGAAAAACTCTCTCCCGTCCCTTCTCCCGGTCTTGCGCCGAAAAGGATCCCTGCGAGCGCCAGAAAAGAGAGCTGGAAACCGATGTCGTACCGGAGAAGAAGCGGGTTCGAGAGGAGCATCGCCGCTGCCGCAAGGCCGAGCAGAAAGAACGGCCGTGCCATCCTGCCCTGATGAATGGCCATAAAGACCCCGAAAGCCATGATACCTGCCCGGAGCGCCGAAGCCGGAGCCCCCACCAGCATGACAAACAGCCAGATCCCGACCGCCACGAATATGAGCGCTTGGCGCCGCCAGAGACCGCTTGAGAGACCCAAGAAAAGACAGAGTTCGGCTACCAGCATGATGTTATAGCCTGACACCGCCACGATATGCGTCATCCCGATGCGCTCGAAAAAGCCTTCGTTCCTGGCGTCCATATAGCTGCTGCCACCTAAGAGAAGGCCCTTGGCAAGCCCTGCCTCCGGTTCCGGAAGCGCCTCCCGCAAAACCTGCTCGGTAGCCCCTCGGAAAAAGGAAAGGGCGCCGAAAAATCTCCCCGTAGGATCCGGCGGCAGAATCTCTTGCCGTTCCCCCTTGGGGCAGAGAAAGCCTATGCCGCGGCGTGCCAGAAAGAAGCGGTAATCGAATGTCTCGCTCCGATTCTCGGGAAGTTCAAGCACGCAAGCAAACAGGAAGCGATCGCCGAAAGCGACCGATTCTGAAAGATTCGTCCGCCAGAGTATGCGTTCTTCGGGACAGGTCCGCCCCGGAGAACAGGAAACGGTTTCAAGTCCGACCTCCTGATAAGCATCTTTCCGCTCCGGAAATCCGATGACGCGTACTGTTCCGGCAAACGTGGGTTCGGGGAGGCGAAGCGACTGCCAATGCTCTACCTCTTCTGCCGCGCGAACGCCGCCGAAGAGAAAACTTATGAAAAAGAAGAGCGAGAGAAGAAGCAGCTCCCTCCGAAGAAAAACCAGCGCAGCCACCAGTGCGACTGCGGAAAAAAGAAAAGCGTGCTGGAGCACGCTTCCGAAAAATGATCCGAATGCTGTCCCCAAGAGAAACCCTGCCGTTACGCTTCCGATAATCAGAGCGGCGCGCATACCTTACCCGATAGTCTCGAGAATCTTGCGGAAACTCTTCACGCTTCCGAAGGATTTGTAAACGCTCGCGAAGCGGATATAGGCGACCTCATCCACTTCCTTCAGCTTCTGGAGAATCAGATTGCCGATCTCGCGGCTCGAGATCTCGTTCGTCTGGCGTTCCTGGAGAAGGCATTCGATTTCGCCGAGGATCTTCTCGATCTTCTCCTCCGCTCCCGGGCGCTTCTCGAAGGCGCGCCGCAGGCCCCGCTCGACCTTGGCCTGGTCGTACTCCTCTTTCGTACCGTCTTTCTTCACGATAAGCAGGCGCGCAGTTTCCCGCACTTCATACGTGCTGAACCGGCGGTGGCACTTCGCACACTCGCGGCGGCGGCGGATCGCTCTCCCTTCCTGGGTTTCGCGCGAATCCACTACTTTCGTATCCTTGGCATTGCAATAGGGGCAAAGCATAACTTTTCTCCTTTACTGTAGAGAAGTTCCGGGAAAAAGAAAAGCTCTCCGGACCCGGAGAGCTTTCTGAAGAGAGCTCTTACTTCTTCATCTTTCTCCGGATGAACGCCGGGATTTCCAGGTCGTCATCGTCTGAAAGCTCTTTTGATTCGACTCGCGAGTTCGTCTGGCGCGGCTGGACCTTTTCTTCGATAATCATGACCGGCTGCTCGATTTTCCGCGATGGGAAGAAGATCTCCTCTTCGATCTCTTCGGACGAGGTATGTATTTCGAGGGAAGCGATGGTCGGGCTCTTGGGAGCGCCCTCGTGTTCACGCTTGCGCGAGCTCCCTGCGCGGGTCGTGAGGCCGACCGATTCATTGACCCGGGCGACATCGAAACCAGTCGCTACCACCGTGATCTGGATCTCACCCTTGCGGATCTGTTCATCAGTGACCGCTCCGAAGATGACCTTGGCATTCGGATCGATATTTTCCGTAATGATGTTCGCGGCTTCGTTTATCTCAAGCATGGTCAGATCCGTAGAGCCGGAGATGTTGAAGAGCACACCCTTCGCGCCGTCGATCGAAAGCTCGAGAAGCGGGCTGTTGATAGCGGCTTGAGCGGCCTCGGTAGCCCGGTTCTCACCGGAGGCGATACCGATACCCATGAGCGCGCTGCCGCTGTCCTCCATGATGGCACGTACGTCGGCAAAGTCGACATTGACGATACCAGGCTTGGTGATGAGGTCAGAAATGCCCTGCACGCCTTGGCGGAGCACATCGTCCACGATGCGGAACGCGTTTACCAGAGTGGTTTTGCGGTCGATGATCGAGAGCAGTTTGTCGTTCGGGATAGTGATGAGCGTATCGACGCGGTCCTTCAAATTTTCGAGCGCTTCTTCGGCGATCGAGCGACGCTGCGAGCCTTCGAAAGCGAATGGCTTGGTGACGACGCCGACGGTCAGCGCGCCGAGCTCCTTGGCAGTCTCCGCTACGATCGGAGCGGCACCGCTTCCGGTTCCTCCGCCCAGTCCGCAAGCTACGAAAACCATGTCTGCCCCCTTGAGGACTTCCTGGATCTCATCGCGATTCTCTTCTGCTGCTTGGCGGCCGATTTCCGGATTCATGCCGGCACCGAGGCCCTTCGTCAGATTTTTCCCAATATGCACTTTTTCCTGTGCCTTGGAATTATGAAGCGCCTGCGCATCGGTATTGATAGCGACAAATTCGACTCCCTTGATCTTGGCATCAATCATGCGGGAAATGCCGTTCCCTCCAGAACCTCCTACACCTACCACTTTGATCTTCGCAAAGGTTTCGATATCAGGTTTGATCTCTGCCATATGTATCCCCTTTAACCCAGGTTGATTACTGCCTCCTAACTATACTGTTCTTTCAAAAACCCGTACAAGTCGTCCCAGGCACTTGAAACTCAAATCTATCATATACGAAGAACGAGTGTCAAGAATCCATCCTGGCACCCTCCCTCCCCTTTTTCTTCTCTTTTTAAGCCAAATTCCGCCTCTGTTACGGCAGGAAGCGCTCTGACCAATGCCGGATCTTCCCGACCATCCCTTGCATGCTCTCCGGCATCGCGCCGAACATCCTGGAAGGCGAGAAGCCGCGCTCGCGAGGCCCTGATTCCTGGGCATAGAGGACCAGACCTACTGCTGTCGCGAACTGCGGACTGTCCACTTCATCCAAGATACCGCCCAGCGGCTTCGGATAACCGATATGGACGGGTAGGCGCAGGATTTCCTTGGCGAAATCCACGACACCAGGCAAGAGAGAGCCCCCGCCCGTCAATACCGCTCCGCCCGGGAGCAGGCCTTCGCGGCCGATATTCTTCAATTCCGCATTGACGAGGCCGAGAATCTCTTCGAGCCGCGCCTCGATGATCTCCGCTACATGGTAGCGCGAAACCAGTCCGTCTTCTTCGGAGTCGAAGAGGTTCAGATCGATCTCTTCGCGTTTCGAGATGCCGTCTGCCTGGGCGCTCCCGTATTGGAGCTTCACCGCTTCGGCGACTTCGATCGAAGTACGGAGTCCGATCGCGACATCGTTCGTTATATGACTGCTCCCCACAGGGAGAACCGCCAGGTGGAGCAGATCGCCGTCTTCGAAAACCGCAAGCGAGGTGGTGCTCCCTCCGATATTGATGAGCACCGTACCGAGTTCCTTCTGTTTCGCGGAAAGGACCGCTTCTGCGGAAGCCAGCGGCTCCGCCACCATGCGTGTCGCGCTGGTCCCGGCGGCGTCGAGGCTCCGGTGGATATTCTTCAAATGGGAGGCGCTCCCGCTCACGACCAAGGCATTCATCTCGAGCCGCACGCCGCGCATCCCCAGAGGGTCTTTGATATTCTTCTGGTCATCCAGACGATAGTCGCGCGGAATGACATGGATGATCTCCCGGTTTAATGGCATCGTCAGACGTGCCTGGACTTCAGCCAGGGCGCGCGCAGTATCATCTTCCGTCACCTCGCCGTCTGCCCGGCCTACAGCGACGACACCGAGAGCATTCAAACATTCGAGTTCAGCTCCTGAAACGCTGACGACCACTTCTTCCGCCGCATGTCCCGCCATGCGCTCGGCCTGTTCCAAAGCGGCATTCGCAGCCTTGGCAACCGCTTCGGCGTCTGTCACCGCTCCGCGGCGCATACCGAAAGCAGGCGCTGTTCCTACGCCGATTATCCGAAGCGCCTCTTCTTGCGACAATTCCTGGGCTATAACCGCCCGAATAGCAGAAGAACCGATATCGAGACCTACATAGTAGTGCCCTTTTGACATACTACAAAATAATCTTTTCAGCTAAAAAGCGAGGCTCTCCCGGAAGAGCTTTCCATATCGGTGATTATACCTCGATTTATCTTCATCTGCAAAAAAGAGGAGTCGGGAAGAATCCTCATGGTTCGCGTTCATTCCCCTCATATCACGGAAGGGTAGAAGTAAGGAAGAAAAATGACCACGCCTACGACAAGCGCCGTCACGGAAACGATGAGCACCGCTCCTGCCATGGTGTCTTTCACGACACGGGCATACGGGTGGACACGCGGCTTCAAGATATCCGTCATGCGCTCGATGGCGGTATTGGCGAGCTCCATGCTCAACACCAATCCGATTGTCAGCATGAGAATAGCTGCCTCTCCGGAAGTGACCGGAAGCCAAAGACAGAGCAGGCAGACCACTATGGCTCCTATCGATTCTATCTGGAAGTTCGGCTCGTGCCGGAATGTGAACCACAGGCCGCGGAAGGCGTATATGAAGCTTTTCAAGACTCGTTTCATACGGTTTTCTTTTTTTCCAGGCTATCACGAACCACTTCTTCCGTCACGCTGTCCTGAAGCGCGAACATCTCGTCAGTATGATCGTAGCCTAAGAGATGCAGGATCCCGTGCGAGAAGATGTAGGCCATCTCGTGCTCCTGGCTGATGCCATCCTCTTGTGCGGCCATGAGGATGAAGCTCGGGCAATAGAACAGCTCGCCGAGAACTATCTGGCTCTCGGCTGACTCTTTAAGCGCTTCGGCGTCGGCGTATTCCGCAAAAGAGAGGATGTCCGTCACAGCATCCTTTCCCCGATACTCTCCGTTCAGCTCGCGAATCTTCTCTTCGCTGACAGCTATCGCCGAAAGCTCGCAGGTACGCGCTTCCTCCGGAAAGAGCCCCTGCACTCTGGAGAGGGTGCGCTCCGCCACATCCTGGAGAAATGCTGCCGAGAAGGGAGTTGCTGTCTCTTCGATATGTTCTACGATGACCTGCATAGGTTCTTTATTGGAGGCGTTCCATCACCAAGCGGCGCACATCGTCTCCCGAAGCGCGGCCGGCGACCTTCTGCATGGCAGCTCCCATCGCCTGCCCTATTTGGGATTTTTCGGTGAATCCGCCTTCCTTGAGAGCGGCTTCTACGAGAGCGGTCAGTTCCGCTTCCGGCAAGGCCTCCGGAAGATAGGCGGAAAGGAGGGAAAGCTCCGCTTCTTCCTTGGCTGCAAGGTCTTCTCTGCCTCCGGCGCGGTACTGTTCGATACTGTCTTTGCGCTGCTTGACGAGGCGTTTGATCACGCTCTCCACATCAGCATCGGACAGCTCCTCGGGTGAGACGCGCTTCTCGATCGCCAAGTTCTTGACCGCGCTCTGAAGCATGCGGAGCGTATCGCGCTTCTCCGCGTTTCCCGCTTTCATCGCATCTTTCAGTTCAGCGGTCAAAGTTCCATACAAAGCCATAGGATATTTCTTAATAATTTCTTCTAGTGTACCAGATTCTCGGGACATTTCTCAAAATCTCCTCCTCATAGAGAAAATCCCCGCTTGATGCGGGGATTCTTCTTAACGGTTCATGCGCTTCTTGATTTCGCGAAGAGCTTCATCGTTGAATTTTCCGAGTTTCTTGAGACGACTGATCTCCTTGCGGATATCCACTTTGTAGAGAGCTTCGTCGCGGCGCTTGTCGCGGCTTTTCTCTGTCTGATGGAAACGCTTCTTACGAACCTGTCGCAGGACGCCCGACTGCTGGACGCGCCGTGAAAAACGGCGGATCAGGCTTTCGGCTGTCTCCTTCTCTTTCTTCTTTACTTGGATCATAAGGAAAACCTCCTTTCTTCATCTGCCGCTCCGTAAAAGGAGACGGCGTCACACCACTCGCTGGGTTTCTGTTAATACTATTCTTCTCCTACCGGGTGGATATTCTCTGTAAGCCGGGCTCCCCCGAGAAGGTGGACGTGGAGATGATTTACCTCCTGGCCGCCGCCTTTCCCTACCCGAATGAGCAGTTTATACCCTTTTTCGGAAATATTCAAGTCTCTGGCGATATTGCGCGCTACGAGGAACATCTTCCCGACGACGGCTGCATCTTCGTCTTTCATCTCGGCGATGCTCGTAATGCGCTTCTTCGGGATGATCAGGATGTGGACCGGTGCGATCGGACGGACGTCCTTGAAGGCGAGGATATCCGTATCCTCATACACGATGTCTGCCGGAATCTCCTTACGGATGATCTTTTGGAATATCGTTTCCTCCATACGCTTCTGACTTGGGATTATGCGTTCAAGATCTGGTTAGCCTTGATGATCTTCTTCACCGCATCCACCAATCTTTCCTGCGTCACCGTTTCCTGGGTTCCGGAAACCATATCCTTTACGATAGCAGTCTCATCGAGCGCTTCTTTCTGGCCGACGATGATCGTCACTTCCACGCCGAGGCGATTCGCTACGCGCATCTGCGATTTCAGACTGCCGCGCCCGAAGCTTTCCGCGATGAGTACGCCGTTCTTCTCCAGTTCCGCGAAAAGTTTGAGGCTCTTCTTCTTGGCCATCTCGCCGAGCTGTGCCAGGAAGACTTTCGGCTTGGGCTGTTCGTACGGCTTTACCTGGGTGCGCTTCATCTCGAGGACGATGCGGTCGAGACCGAGGGCGAAGCCGATCGCCGGAGTCGGCTCGCCGCCGAGCGATTCGATGAGGCGGTCATAACGGCCGCCGCCGCCGAGCGAGTAGTTCTTGCCGTCCTTGTCAGTCGAGCGGATCTCGAACACGGTACGGGTGTAGTAGTCGAGGCCGCGCACCAAGCGGGTATTGATCGAGTACGGCAGTTCCAGCTCGTCTAAGTACTCGAGGAATTTCTTGAAGTGCTCGCGCGATTCGACATCGAGGTAATCGAGCGACTGCGGCGCGTGCGCCGTCAGCTGGATACACTTGTCTTCCTTGCAGTCGAGGATGCGGAGCGGGTTCGAAGTCAGACGCTCGCGACACTTCTGGCAGAGTTTCTGCTTCTGTGATTCGAGGTAGCGCACCAGAGCCTTCTCATAATCGCGGCGCGTTTCCGGGGTGCCGATGCTATTCACCTGGAATTCGATATTCTTCAATCCCAATTGCTGTACCACCCGGTAAGCGAGCTGGATCGTCTGCGCATCGAGGATCGGGTCGCTTTCGCCGAACATATCGAAATTCGCCTGCCAGTGCTCCCGATAGCGGCCTTCCTGCGGACGGTCATAGCGGAAGAGCGGTCCCATCGAGAAAAGCTTGATCGGTTTCGGCAGAACGCCCATGCCGTGCTCGATATAGGCGCGGCACAGACCAGCGGTCATTTCCGGCCGCAGAGCCACGCGGTCGCCGCCGCGGGTATTGAAGAGGTAGATCTCCTTGTCGACGATATCCGTCCCCTCTCCGATCGTGCGCAGATAGATATGCGCGTACTCGAGCGTCGGCAGGTCGATGCGCTGGAAGCCATACTCCTGGGAAGCATGGGAAAGCACTTTGCGCGCCCGTTCCCAATACGGCTGCTCATCCGGAAGGATGTCTCTCATACCGCGAAGCGCCTGCATGAGGATCTCCTCCTGCATCACGGCCGGTGCGGCTGCTTTCTTCGGAGCGGTTTTCTTCGGAGCGGCTGCTTTCTTGGCAGGCGCCGCCTTCGGCTTCTTGTCTTTCTTAGTCATAGAGGTTTTCTTCTGTGCCATACGCATTAAAAAATGAGATTGCTCTTTAAAACTCTAGTAGAATGCCGTCTTGGAAAGAGGCCAGGCCCGCAGCAGGACGCGTCCGATGATATATTCTTTCTTGAGAGGGCCGAATCCCCTCGAATCATAGCTGAACATGCGATTGTCCCCCATGACGAAGTATTCGTCAGGTCCCAAAGCGACTTTCGGCATATCCGGCATCACGATGGTGCGGGACAGGTATGCCGTCTCATCCAAAACGAATCCTTCCGGATGACTCTCATTGTAAATATGGACTCTGTTGTTGCGGATCTCTACCGCTTCGCCCGGCAGACCGATCACGCGCTTGATGAAGAATTGGTCCGGATTCTTCGGATACTCGAAGACGACCGCGTCCTGGCGCACCATCTCGCGGAAGCCTCCGACGGTCATACTGGCGTCGGCTTTGAGGCCCAAGTTCGTCTCCTTGTAGCCGAACTCGCTGATGATCAGGTATTCGCCGTCTTCGAAGTTCGGTTCCATGCTCGAACCCTGGACGAAAAACGGTTGGAATAAAAATACCCGAACCGGTATAATGATGACTACTGCCAAAAGGAAGACTTTTACCATCTCGAAGAGCAGACCGCCGACACCGAGGTACTCTTCTTGGGTCTGATGTGATTCCGGATTCTGCATAGGTACGAAAAGCGAATAAACATCTGCTATTGTATCAGATTTTTCCCCTCTTGGCAAGAGACGAAATCCCCCTTCTAAAGCCGAAAACTACCCTCATGGACAGCCTCCGCCCCACCAAGAAGCCAGAACCCCGATTCCTGGAAGAATCTGCCGAAAAAAGTGTTATCCGGCAGCCAGAACCAGAGAGGGAGAGTCCGTCTCGACAGCCGGAACGCTTGTTTCACTGGAAAAGGATCTTTTTCTCCCTCTTGGCGGCGCTCGCGCTCGGCACCTTCATCTTCCTCGCTTTCTTTCTCTGGAAAGGCATCACAACCGGCAAGAAGATCCAGATCGAGAACCGAAGCGCCGCAAGCTTC
Source organism: Candidatus Moranbacteria bacterium RIFCSPHIGHO2_01_FULL_55_24 (assembly GCA_001786575.1). Lineage (GTDB taxonomy): Bacteria > Patescibacteriota > Minisyncoccia > Moranbacterales > UBA1568 > UBA1568. The sequence goes on from MFRW01000011.1 coordinate 81,406, forward strand.
TGGACAGAGCTTAAGGGTCTCGCGAAGAACTTCGGTTCAGGAGAGAGGGTCTCGCTCAAGCAAGACGAGAACGGGCGTATAAACATCCTCCTCCTGGGGCGCGCCGGCGAGAAGTATCCGGGCCGCAACCTGACGGATACCGTCATGCTCATGAGCATCGACACCGAAAAGAGAAAAGTCGCCCTGCTCTCCCTCCCCCGTGACCTGTATACCGAAATCCCCGGCACCGGGACATACACGAAGATTAACGCGCTCTATCAGTACGGCCTCTCGGCAAGCCGGAGCACGGCACCCATCGAAGAAGCCGTCGAGACGATCACCGGACAGCCTATCCACTACTTCTTTATCCTCGATTTTGACGGCTTCGAAAAAGCGATAGACAGTTTGGGCGGAATCGAAGTCGATGTGGTGAAGGATTTCTACGATACCCGTTATCCCGGTAAGAACTACAGCTACGAGACCTTCGAGCTCAAGCGCGGCTGGCAGACGCTCGATGGAGCGACTGCGCTCAAATACGTCCGCGAACGCCATGATGACCCGGATGGCGACTTCGGCCGCGCCCGGCGCCAGCAGCAGGTCCTCCAGGCGATGAAAAACAAGGCTTTCTCGCTCGGAACCTTTCTCAATGCGGGAACGCTGAACAGTCTTCTGGATACGCTCGGGGACAGCGTCAAAACCGACGCTTCCCTCGCCGAACTGGAAAGCCTCCTGTTCCTCTCCAGAAGCGTGGATACGCGGAACATCGAAACGGTGGTCATCGATGCCTGGAAGAAAGAAAGTCTGCTCCGCGTCTCACATGTCGAATGGAACGGGGTACGCGCCTTCGTACTGGTGCCCCGCATCGGCAACTGGAGCGAAATCCGGGACCGAAGCGAGCACATATTCGAACAAGAAGCTTTCGCGAAACGGAAATCCGAGATAGAACGGGAGGATCCTCAAGTAGTCCTTCTGGTTTCCGGACGGGACTTCCCGGCCGCAGAGAGGCTGAAGCGCCTCTTCCAGGATGAGACCGGCATCCGCTCTATCCGGATCCAGGTCGGAACATTGGACAGGTGGCCGGAGCAGAGTATCATTGTAGACAGAAGCTCCCTAGGGAAACCCTGGAGCCTGGATGAGCTTATGAAGAAGCTCCCCCTCGCGAAAAAAGACTCTCTGCCAGGCGGCCTCCCGCTTGACCGGTCTTCAGACTTCGTCATTCTGGTAGGGAATGCGCTCGCCCGGGAAGTTCCCGAAGACGCTTTCGGCAGCCTCGATGACACGAATGAGGCCCTCTTCGAAGCCCCGCTCTTACCCGCCCTCTAATCCTCCTTATGAAACTCATCATCGGACTGGGAAACCCCGGAAAAGAATACGCGAACACCCGGCACAATGCCGGATTTTCTGCTTTGGAATACCTGCGGGAGACTTGGGGATTCCCGCTCTGGCAAGGGGAGAAGAAATTTCGCGGCAGCCTTTCGAGCAGCGAAAAGGATGACGAGAAGATCACTCTTTTCGAACCGCAGACCCTGATGAACCTCTCCGGTGATGCAGTAGCCCTTATCATGCAGTTCTATAAGCTGGAACCCAAAGACATTCTGGTGCTCCATGACGATCTCGACATTCCTTCCGGAGAGCTCCGCTTCACAGAGTCTTCGCGCGCTGCCGGCCACAATGGCGTCCAGAACATCATCGACCGCCTCGGGACCCAGGACTTCAAACGCATCCGGATCGGCATCGGCAAACCGACCGAGGTCTTGGGTGCGTGCCAGCCGCATCACGATTATGTCCTAGACAGATTCACGAAGGACGAGCAGGAGAAACTTACAAGCCTTCTCCCGGAAATCGAACGGCTCGTCCTGGAAAAGATCGCCGGCTGAACAACAAAAAAACCGCCCTTGAGAGGAGCGGTTTTTTGTTCTTGAGAAAGTCTTTGACTCGATTCTATCCACAGCCGGCAGGAACCGAAGTCCCGGCGCATTTCAGCGGAAAAAGGCTAGGAGGGATGCCTTCTTCCGCCCTGTGGACAGAGGCGAACCAATGAACATTTCCGAAGTTCTATCCTAGCCAAACCCTCGATAATTGTCAAGTAAAAACCCCGCAGAAAGCGGGGTTTTCTTTTTGAGGAGATCTCCGATTATTCGGGCTTGGCTTCGCCTTCCGGAGCTACCTCTTCCTTCACGACACCCTCTACCTTAGTGACATCAGCCTCGACTTTCTCGTCGAGCGCAGCCATCTCGGCATCGGTGCGCGGCGGCTCTACCAGCGCTATGGTCGTCTCCAGTTCTCCAAGGAGAGTGACTCCCTTCGGAAGCGCGATATCCTTGATCTGGATATGGTCTTCAAACGTCTTCAGGATCGAAAGATCGATAGGAAGCGTGTGCGGGAGATCCTTCGGCAGACAGCTGACCAGCACTTCTTCGAGCGTCTTCACGAGGATGCCTCCATGCTCGCGGACTGCCGGCGCTTCGCCGATGAATTCCAACGGCACATGCGTTTCCAGCTCTTCATCCATGCGTACCTGGAAAAAATCGACATGTGTGAAACGGCTGGAAAGCGGATCGAAAGTCACGTCGTGGATAATCGCATTCAAAGCCTTGCCCTTTTCCTGCGCGAGGCTCAAGATGCTGCTCTGGCCAGCCTCTTTGAAAATCTTCGAGAAAGGCAGGTAGTCCAGCCAGAAGAGCTGGTTCTCTGTGCCGCGCCCGTATATGACGGCCGGGATTTTCCCTTCCTTGCGGGAGCGTTCCAATTCCTTGGTGCTCACCTTTTCGCGATTCTTGACTGTAAGCGTAAATTCCTGCATATACAACTATCGATTAATGGCATTTAGTGAAAAACAGATTTAGAAAAGGGCGCTGATATCGCCCGTGTGCCCTTTGAGAAATTCATGGACTTCGAGCACGTCATCCAAGGAAACCGGGTCGCCTTGGTAGAGCGCTCGCGCTTCTGCCTGTTCCAAATCCGTGGGTACCCCCAGGCTCATCACGCCGAGCTGCCCCAAAGAGAGGAAGACGAGCGATGAAGCGCCGCAACCGTCACAGGAAAGATGAAGCGCTGTCCGCTTTTCATCCTCTTCTAAAACCACCATCTTGGCAGGACGATGCTTTTTGTTGCATACCATGCAACGAACCAGTGACTGCAGATTCTCAAGCGAGAGTTTCATGTTGAGAATATCGTTATAGAGGGAAGAAAAGGAACCATTTACCCGCCCTTACCAGAGCTTTAACGGAGCGGCACGAGTTTGGACAGATTATCATGCGGAAGGGGTCTCGTCAATATGACGCTCGAACCGGAGGCCTATACGTCCAGATTCTTCACTGTCTTGGCATGAGTCTGGATGAAGCGTCTGCGCGGCTCGACTTCATTTCCCATGAGCACCTCAAAGAGCTCATCCGCTTCTTCGGCATCCTCGATGTCCACTCGGAGCATGACGCGGTGTTCCGGATTCATAGTCGTCTCCCAAAGCTGTTCCGGATTCATTTCTCCGAGACCCTTGTAGCGCTGGATACCGATGCCTCCGACTGTTTCTGTTTCCGTATCCGGAGCCGCTGTCTCATCGGGAGAGACCTCTTCATCGGCTTTCTTCTTTTTCGAAGCCTTCTTCTCGGCGACTTTCTGTTTCATCTCTTCCATGACCCGATTCTTCTCTTCGTCAGTGAATACGTAGCGGACATCTTTGCCCTTCTGGAGGCGGTAGAGCGGCGGCTGGGCGATATAGATGTACCCGCCCCGCACCAGATCCTCGTAGTAGCGATAGAAGAAGGTCAGAAGAAGCGTCCGGATATGCGATCCGTCGACATCGGCATCCGCCATGATGATGATCTTGTGGTAACGGAGCTTCGAGATATCGAGCGTCTCGCCGATACCGACTCCGAGCGCGATGATGATCGGCTTCAAGGTATCGGATTTCACGACTTTGTCGAGACTGGTCTTCTCGACGTTCACGAGTTTTCCGCGGAGCGGCAAAATCGCCTGGAACTCGCGGTTGCGGCCCTGCTTGGCGCTGCCGCCTGCCGAATCACCCTCTACGATATAGAGCTCGGAACGCGACGCATCCCGGCTGGTGCAGTCCGCAAGCTTCCCTGGAAGCGTCATCCCTTCGAGTGCGCCCTTTCGCAGCACGGCGTCCTTCGCGGCGCGCGCCGCGATGCGGGCCCGCACAGTCAGAAGGCACTTCTCAACGATAGCCTTCGCGTCGGCCGGATGAGTCTCGAGGTATTCGTTCAAGCCTTCAGTCAAGACCGAGGACACGGCTCCGCGCACTTCGATGTTATTGAGTTTGTCCTTCGTCTGGCCTTCGAACTGCGGATTGGCGAGCTTCACGGAGACGACAGCTGTCAGCCCCTCGCGCAGGTCATCGGATGTGAACGATCCTTCCTTTTCCCTGATCAGATTGTTCTTCTTCGCGTAGTCGTTCAGCACGCGGGTCAAAGCCATCTTGAATCCGGTCACATGGGTTCCCCCACCCGGGTTCAGGATGTTGTTCGCGAAGGCGAAGAGATGTTCCTTGTACCCTTCTGTGAATTGGAGCGAGACTTCTACCGCGACGCCCTCGACAGTCTTTTCCGCATAAAACAGTGTCTGGTTCTTCACTTCCTTCTTGCGGTTCAGGAACTTCACGAAAGAGATGATACCGGAATCGAAATAGAATCCGTGCCGGCGTACCAGATGTGCTGTCTTCTCGTCCTTGGCTTCGCGAGCATCCTCGATCATGATACGTACGCCCTTGGTAAGGAATGCCTGGTAGCGGAGGTACTCGAGGATCTTAGTCCATGAGTAACTGATTTCGGGAAATATCTCCGGATCCGCCTTGAAAGCGACTATCGTCCCCATCCGATCAGATTTTCCTATCGACTTCACCGACCCCTGGGGCTTGCCGCGCTTATACTCCTGCAGCCACTTTTTTCCCTGGCGTTCAACGGTCACTTTCGTATGCTCCGAAAGAGCGTTCACGACCGAAACGCCGACGCCGTGGAGTCCGCCGGAAATCTTGTAGCCCTCGCCGCCGAACTTTCCGCCCGCATGGAGCACGGTCATGACAGTTTCGAGAGTAGACTTCTTGGTCTGGGGGTGTATTTCGACCGGGATACCGCGGCCGTTATCTTCTACCTCGATCCAATTGTCAGGCAGCAGGCGGAGCTTGATCTCGGTGCAGTATCCGGCCATCGCTTCATCGATCGAGTTGTTCACCACTTCCCAGATAAGGTGATGCAGGCCCTCCAAAGAAGTGCCTCCGATATACATGCCAGGGCGCTTGCGGACCGGGTCCAAGCCTTCCAGGACCTGGATCGATTTCGCTCCGTAACTCTGTGATTCATTCTTTGCTGCCTTTGCCATAGGTATTGTTTGCTTCAAAAAATCCTTACCATTTTTCCTGCACTTCTTTTCGCGGCTTCATGAGGCTCCGGAGAGAGAGCTCCACCAAGAGCACGAATGCCAAGAGGAGCAGACTATCCCACCACGTGAGGAAACCGAAAAATTGGAAGAGTGCGTTTCCGAGTACGAATCCGGCCAAGAGAAATGCTTGGCGGAATGCCGCGCCCAGATGATGAGCCGCCCCCTCCTCCCCGAGACCCTTCACATAGACCCACGTCACGAAAAGCGTCAGCATGCCGAGTATCGAGGCGAAAAAACTTCCGAAAAAGAGGAATCTTCCAGTCAGGCCTGCCGCATCAGGGTCAACCGTAATAAAGACGCTCGCCCAAGCTACCAGGGCGAGCAGCGTAAAGAGACGGATCCCCCATTGGTAGACAGCAAGCGACATAGCGTGTTTTTCAAGCTCCGGAAAGAGCGCTCTTTTCCTTTCCATTATAGCCTTTTCCGAGGGAAAAAGCAATGCTCTTTTTGGCTTATAAATGGAGAAAAAATGCCCTTTCAGAGCCCCTTCACCACCATCCCGGAGAACCCTCCAGACCTCCTTCAGGAAACCCACTATGCCTATTCCTCGCTTCTTCATTCTCACAAGCCTCTTTCCTCCTCCAACCTGTTTCGGAATGGACCGTCATCCTGCCTCCGCATCGAGAACGTCTGCTCACGGGCCGAAGCGTCCAGGCTCGCA